>NZ_CACSKB010000041.1 GCF_902706225.1 Microbacterium sp. 18062 | reverse complement strand
TAAGCCTCTCAGCGCCGATGGTACTGCAGGGGGGACCCTGTGGGAGAGTAGGACACCGCCGGACTTCTTTTCACACCAGAAATGGCCACCCAACGATGGGTGGCCATTTCTGCATTACCGGCACGAACGCTCTTTCACAGGGGTTCGTACCCGGTTCTCCTGTATTGGGCACGATGTGCTCTCGCTGACGCGCGCCGGCGCCGGCCGCGTCGAGTCAGCGATCCTCGGGCGGCACCGCCGGCGGTCCGAGAAGCGCGGAAAGCGCGGACATGACACGTCGAGCGCTGGAGACGCTGATCTCGATGCACTGGCTGGGACCCGAGCCGATGTAGACCCATGTCTGATGCGATCCGTCGCGTTGCCACACGGCGACCTCCAGATCGACCGCTTCTGCGCCGTCGACGGGCAGGTCGGAGGCTGATCGTGCGACGGTGCGCGCTATCGCTGCAATGCTTGCTCGCGTGGACCTGTGGGCGTGGTCTTCTTCATGGTCTTGTTCGCGGTGATCGCCATCGCACCAGGGCGGGCACTCGTCGCGCTGCCACGTCGGTCTATTTGCATGCATGCCGTCACTCCGGGTCGAGGGGGTGGGCACGAGTCGATTGACTCACGAACCTCGGACACCGCGGCGCGTGCAGGTCTCAGCGGCCGGTGGCGATACCGTGCGGCGCTTCGGGAAGCAGAGCGGCGACGTCGACGCCGAGAACCTCCGCGAGCGCGAGCAGCGTGCGCAGACGAGGGTTCGCAGGGGTTCCGGGATTGGATTCGCCCTTCTCAAGCTTGCGATACGTGAAGGTTGAGATGCCCGCCGCGTGCGCTGCGCGTTCCTGGCTGATGCCTCGCTGAGCGCGAGCCCTCTGCAGGTTGAGTCCCAGTTCTCGGGCGAACTCGTCCCAGGCGAGTGAGTCATCGGGCATCCTCCCAGCATCGATCACCCTGCATCGCGACATTCGCATGTACACATGCTTTTTCTCCCTCGAGGAGATGCGGTCTCTTCCGAGTGGCATCGGAATGGGCCCGGCGTTCGCATGTCTACATACGCATGTAGAGTACACGAGGTGCGGATGTTGGGGGATGACGTGCGTCCAGATGCTGCCGACGCGTCGGCGGACGACGAGCCCGGTGATGCCGGCTGTCCCGCGCGTCGGACGTGGAGGCCGCGATCAGGCTCCGACACGGGACGGACAACCGCCGCGGAGCGTCGCCGTCGCAGGGAGCGCGCACGACCCCCTGCGGAGGAGAGCAGGCGGGAACGGACCCTGCTCGGTGCGACGGCCGTGCTCGTCACTCTCCTGTCCGTCGCTATGGCGGTGTCCGTCGCCGTGGCGAACCTGTTCTGACGGTCAGGCGGGGGCGCGTGTCGATGCCTTTCCGAGACGCTCCGCGGCGAAGGCCTCCGCGGCGGCGAGCGGCGTGATGCCGCGTGCGTCGGCCTCATCCAGGAGATTCCGCACGGTGTCGCCGATGGCCGCGATGCGACGCGTCGTCTCGGTCCGGTCCACACCGCGCGCCTCGAGGTCGAGGTGGATCACACCGCCGGCGTTGGCGACGAAGTCCGGCGTGTAGAGGACTCCCCGGGCAGCGAGACGCTCCGCGCCCGCTCGCTGCGCGAGGGGGTTGTTGGCCGGACCGCACACGGCCCGGGCGTCGAGCTCTTCGATGACGGCGTCGGTGAGGAGGCCGCCGACACCGGCCGGCACGAACAGGTCGGCGGCGACGAGATGCTCCGTTCCCGGCTCCGCCCAGCGTGCGCCCAGCTGGGCCGCGAGTTCACGCTTGGCGGGATTCACATCCGTGACGGTGAGCTCGGCGCCCGCGGCGGCGAGCCGCGACGCCAGGCGTCCGCCGACCTGTCCGAGGCCGGAGATCGTGATGCGTCGCCCCGCCACGTCTGCGGTGCCGTGCACGTGTTCGAGTGTGGCGCCGATCGCCGCGTAGACGCCGATGCTCGTCGGTCCTGCCGGTTCGCCGGACCCGCCGACACTGTCAGGGAGTCCCACGACATGGGCGGTGCGTTCGCGGACGGTGAGCATGTCGTCGGTCGTGGAGCCGACGTCCTCCGCGGTGCGGTACGCGCCGTCGAACGACTCGACCGAGTCCCCGAGGTCCAGGAACGCATCGCGTCGGCGCTCGGCGTCCAGAATCACATCCGGCGCAAGGGCGATGACAGCCTTCCCGCCACCGGCGTCGAGTCCGGCGGCCGCGTTCTTCAACGTCATCGCGGCGGACAGCCGAAGCGCGTCTCCCACCGCGTCGCTCCAGTGCGGGTACGCCCATAGGCGCGTGCCGCCCAGGGCGGGACCGAGTGTCGAGGAGTGAAGCGCCACGGCGATGAGCAGGCCGCTGCGCGAGCCCGTCGTCACCTCCACGCGCTCGTGGGTGAAATCGGGCAGGGTCTGAGCGTGCGTCATCGCGTACCTCTTTCGCGGGCCTCGTGGGCCGTGCATCGACGGATGCGGCCGAGTCGCGGCATCCGTCGTCCATTGTGCTCGGTCCCCCTGTCGTAATGAAGGGTGGCGGGAAGAATCCCCGATCAGAGTGGGGGCGTCGACCCGCGGTCGTTCTGTCGGGTGCGGGAGAGCGCGGTGACGTCACAACGTACGATGCCACTGCGCGCGGCATCTACCCTCGAACCATGGCCGACAGCTACACCCACGGACACCACCCGAGCGTCCTGCGCGCACACGAATGGCGCACCGTCGAGAACTCCGCAGCCTACGTCGTGTCGGAGCTGCATCCCGGCTCCGCGGTCCTGGACGTGGGTGCCGGGCCCGGGACGATCACGGTCGATATCGCTCGTCGAGTGGCACCCGGTCCGGTTCTCGGCATCGACGCGTCGGCCGACGTCGTCGCGCGTGCGACGGAGTTCGCCGCATCCGAGGGCGTCGCCAACGTCTCCTTCGCGGTCGAAGACGCGTACGCGCTCGACTACCCCGATGCAGCCTTCGACATCGTGCACGCCCACCAGGTGCTGCAGCATCTGGCTCGTCCCGTCGACGCGCTGCGCGAGTTCCGGCGCGTCGCGGGCGGCGGTATCGTCGCCGCCCGCGACGTCGACTACGAGGGCGTGCTCTGGTATCCGCTCATCCCGGCGCTCGCCGAATGGCATGACGTCTACCTCCGCGTGCACCGGCTCGTCGCGGGGGACCCGGCCGCGGGCCGCAAGCTCAAGGCCTGGGCACGGGAGGCCGGGTTCGCTGAGGTGGCTTCCAGTGCGTCGCTCTGGTTGTTCGAGTCGGACGAGGAGCGCGCCTGGTGGGGGGAGTCGTGGGCGGAGCGTGCGCTCGAGTCGTCGTTCGCCGAGCATGCCGTCGGTCTCGGCGTCACCGATCGGACCGGGCTGGAGCGGATATCGAGCGGGTGGCACGAGTGGGCAGCGGCTCCCGACGGCTGGTTCCTGATGCCGCACGGCGAGATCGTCGCCCGTGGCTAGGCTGACGGATGTGACCGACGCTCTCCACCCGCGCAGCCGACTCGTCCACGACGCCCTCCGAGCAGCCGGGATCCCCGGCGAGATCCGGACGCTGCCGGATGCCGCGACCACCGCCGCCCTCGCGGCCGCCGCTCTCGGTGTCGAGGTCGGTGCGATCGCGAACAGCCTCGTCTTCTGGTCGGACGGCGAGCCGCTGCTGGTCATGACGAGTGGGGCGCACCGTGTGGACACGGCCGCACTCGCCCGTCGGCTCGGCCGGGACTCGATCGCGCGGGCGAGTGTCGACCAGGTCCGGGCGGCGACCGGTCAGGCCATCGGGGGAGTGGCGCCGGCCGGGCACCCCGCGAAGATCACGACGGTCGTCGACGAGGACCTCGCTCTCCACGCCGAGCTGTGGGCAGCGGGCGGGACGCCGCATACGGTCTTCCCCTTGACCTTCGATCAGCTGGTGGCCCTCACCGACGGGACCGTGGCGAAGGTCGACGCCGACTGACCTGGAAGTCCTCCGCTTCGTCTCGCTGCGCTCGCTCAGCGACCGGGCTTTCGCTACCCCACAGATGGTCCCGCAGGGGCCCTGAGAAGCTGACCCGAAAGTCTCCGCTCTCGGTCCCTGAGCGAGGAGCAACGCTCCGAGACGAAGGGCAGAGACCGGGCTTTCGCCCCCACAGGTCCGCCCGGCCCCACCGGCATGCGAGGAAGCCGTTCAGCGCGGTTCGTCGAACCGCCAGGACGCGGGTGCGGTGGCACGGGCTTCGGCCCAGTCGTCCGCATCCCACTCGAAGGTCGCGACCGCGCAGGTCGGCATGTGCGAGATCTCGTGGCTCAGGGCGAACGCGAGCGAGCTGAGCCCCGGATCGTGCGCCACCAGCAGGACGCTGTCGACGCCGCTCTCGGCGGCGACGCCCTGCAGGGTCTGCGGGTCCGCTCCGTACAGTCGGCGATCGAGATCTACTGCGACGCCGAGTTCCGCAGCATACGCGGACGCCGTCGAGCAGGCACGTGTCGCGGTGCTCGAGATGATCCGCGCGGGGCGGAAGCCGCGTTCGGCCAACCGCTTCGCCATCCGAGGAGCGTCGCGTCGGCCGCGGTCGTTGAGGGGCCGGTCGTGGTCGGGAAGACTGGGGTCGCCCCAGTCCGACTTCGCGTGCCGTGCGAGCGCGAGGGTGATCATCCGGTCCTTCCTGGTCGGCCCACGTACACCCAGGCCGCCCGGCCGCTCGCCAGCGTCACCGGGGTGCGGCGGTACAGGGACATCTGGTATTCGTCGGCCGCGTCGAGCTCGTCCGCGGTGAGCGACAGGACGATGCCCACGACCTTGTCGCGCGGGCCATCGGTGCGGCGCAGCACCGGGAGCACCGTCGTGCCGGAGGGGTTGGCGGTACGGGTGTCCTCCGCCTCGATGTAGAGGAGCGCGTAGCCGGGCAGGACATCGTCGTCCGTCTCGACGAGCCGTCCGAAGGTGTCGAGCTGGACATCCGGATGCTGCAGCGCGCCGTAGGCGAACAGCAGCTGGTCTGCGGGAGCTGCCACGGCGACAGGCTACCGCGCTACGCCCCGAAAACCGCGTGCGCGATCGTGAAGATCAGAAGTCCGGCGAGCGAACCGACGACCGTTCCGTTCAGACGGATGTACTGCAGGTCGCGGCCGACCATCAGCTCGATCTTCTCGGTGGTCTCGTCGGCGTCCCAGCGCTCGACCGTGTCGGTGATGATCGAGGCGATGTCGTGGCGGTATCGATCGACGAGGAACACGGCGGCATCCGTCACCCACCCGTCGACGCGGCGTTGGAGGGACGGGTCGGTCACGAGGCGATCGCCGATCTCGGCGAGAGCGCTCGCCACCCGGCGGCGCAGGCCGCTGTCGGGGTCGTGCAGTGCGCCGACCAGGCCGTTCTTCGCCGTCGTCCACACCTCGGCGGCGAGCTCCCGCACGCGCGGAGAGTCGAAGACGGTGCCCTTGGCGTCCTCGAACCTTCCGATCGTCGCGGGGTCGTGCTGGAGGTTGTCGGCGAGCCGGTCCAGGTAGCCGTCGATCGCGAGGCGGGCCGGGTGCTCGGGATCGGCCCGCACCGCGGCGACGAACTTCACGGCCTCGTGGTAGGCGGCGTCGTCGACCAGGTTGTGCACCATCGACGGCGCCCAGGACGGCAGCCGTCGCGACAGCAGGCCGGTGAAGGCCTCGCGGTTGGCGTCCAGCCAGGTGCTGATGCTGTCGGCGGCGAGATCCACCCCCTGGTGGTGCGCTCCCGAGGCGACCAGGCGCTCGAGCCATCCGCCCAGCGGGGGACCCCACTCCGGCACGATCAGGTGCTCGCGCGCGAGATCGGCCAGCACCTCCTGCACGTCGTCGTCGCTCAGCGCCTCGAGCACGCCGGCCGCCATCGTCGCGCCCTCCGCGGCGACGCGGTCGGCGTGCTGCGGGTCGCGCAGCCACTCGCCCAGTCGCGCGGCGATCGGGGTCGCGGAGAGCTTCGTGCGGATGATGTCGCCGGAGAGGAAGTTGGTCTCCACGAACTCGCCGAGCGTCCGGCCGATCTCGTCCTTGCGGGTCGGGATGATGGCGGTGTGCGGGATCGGGAGACCGAGCGGCCGGCGGAACAGTGCGGTCACCGCGAACCAGTCCGCGAGGGCGCCGACCATGCCGCCCTCGGCGGCGGCGCGCACATAGGCGAGCCACGGATACCGCGCCTGCAGCGCGAAGGCGATCACGAAGACGATCGCGAGGAAGACGAGCGCGCCGAGGGCGATGCCCTTCATCAGCCGGAGCCCGCGCAGGCGCTCCTGGTCGGCGGGGCTCAGCAGAGCGAGCGGGGTGCGAGCCATCCCGCCATCCTCGCACGGCGTACTCTGAACGCGTGATCGATGACATCAAGAAGCGTGCTCTGCATCGCACCAGCATCCTGGAGGGTCAGCTGCGAGGCCTGTCGAAGATGATCGAGTCCGAGGACTACTGCATGGACATCATCACGCAGTCCCGTGCGATCCAGCGCTCGCTCGAGTCCCTGAACCGCCTGCTGCTGGAGAACCATCTGCGCACGCACGTCACCCACATGTTCGAGGCGGGCGGAGACGACCGGGACCAGGCGGTCGCCGAGCTGTTGAAGGCGTTCGACTTCACCGGCAAGTGACGGCCTCCGCCGTCAGGCGGCGACGTCCCCGCGCTGACTTGTCCAGTTGACGTCGAAGCTGCGGTTGCCGGCGATCCGGTCGGCGAAGCCGTCGAGCGCAATCATGGCCGCCGCATCGAGGCGGACGGGCACGGCGGGCAGCCATTCGTCGACGTGCACGGCGAACCGGGAACCCGGGATCGGCGCGATGGGGATGCCGAGCGCGTCGGCGCGCGTGTAGAGCCAGGCGAGCGCGAGCTGGGCGCCGGTGAGATCCTGATCGGCCGCGAGGGCGAGGTACTCGTCGCGCAGCGGCGCGTTCGTCGCCAGGTTCTCCGGGGTGAAGCGCGGGAACTTGGGCCGGCCGTCGCCCTCGCCGATCTGATCGGCCGAGAACCCGTCGGCGAGCCAGGCGCGACTGAGCGGCGAGTACGGCACGAACCCGACGCCCAGCTCGACGGCGGCCGGGACGACCGAGAGCTCGACGTCGCGGCTGACGACGCTCCACTCGGTCTGCACGGCCGCGATCGGGTGAACCGCGTGCGCGCGCCGCAGCTCGTCGGCCGTCGCCTCGGAGAGTCCGAGGTGGCGCACCTTGCCTGCGGCGACGAGATCCGCCATCGCGCCGACCGTCTCCTCGATCGGGACGTCCGGGTCGACCCGGTGCTGGTAGTAGAGGTCGACGTGGTCGGTGCCCAGGCGCTGCAGGCTCCGGTCGATCTGGTCGTTCACGTACGCCGCATCCCCGCGGATCCCGCGCTGACCGATCCGGCCGCCGTCGATGCCGAACTTCGTCGCGAGCACGATGTCGTCGCGGCGGGCGGCGGTCAGGCGTGAGATGATCCGCTCGCTGCGGCCGGCCCCGTAGATGTTGGCGGTGTCGACGAAGGTCAGGCCGTTGTCGACGGCGTGGGTCAGCGTCGCCAGGGCGGTATCGTCATCCACCGCGCCGTAGACGTCGCTGAGGCTCATTCCGCCGTAGCCGAGCGCGCTCACGACGAGGCCGTCGCCGAGCTGCACCGATGCGATCGCGGTCATGTGCGACTCCTAGTTCTCGAGGGGGCCGAGCCAGGCGGTCGCCGCTGCCGCGTGCGCCGACTCCGGATCGGAGGGGTGGAAGAGGCCGGCCAGCACGTCGCGGTAGAGGCGACCGAGCTCGTGGTCGGCGAAGTATGCGGAGCCGCCGGCCACGAGGATCGCCTCGTCCACGATCCGCTTGGCGGTCGTGGTCGCGCGATGCTTGAGGCCGGAGAGCAAGGAGAACCAGCGTCCGCCGTGGTCGGTCTGCGCATCGACGTCGTCGGCCAGAGCGGCCAGCTGCGGGCCCAGGGCGTCGTAGGCCAGCACGATGTCCGCGATACGCCAGCGGATGTCGGCATCCTGGCTGTAGGCGGCACCGGTCCTCTTCGAACGACGCGACCTCGCGGCCTCGACGGCGAGATCGAGGGCGCGGCGGGCGACACCGGTGTACACCGAGGCGAGCAGGATCTCGAACACGCTGAAGATTCCGAAGACGATCGGATCGGGGCTCGGCCCCGGCGCTATGCGGCGCACGACGCGATCCGCCGGCGCCACGGCGCCGTGGAGCTCGGTCGTGCGCGACTGCGTGCCGCGCATGCCGACGGTGTCCCAGTCGTCCCGCGTGAGGACCGCGTCGCTGCGCGGCACGAACCCGTAGACCATGCGCGGGCCATCGGGCGACGCGGTGTCGAGCCCGTGGAGTCCGAGCTGTGTCCACACCGGCGCGAGCGAGGTGAAGATCTTGGTGCCGGTGAACGCGTACGAGCCGTCGGCGCGGGGCGCCGCATCCGTGTCGCTGCCGAAGAGCACGAGGTCGTTGCCGGCCTCGCTGATGCCGAATGCGAAGATCTCGCCCGCGGCGGCCCCGGTCTGTACGAAGGCGAGGTCGTCGATCCCGCGATCGCGCAGCACCTTGGCGACACCGGTCCACACGAGATGCATGTTGACCGCGAGCGCCGTCGCGGGAGAGGCGGTCGCGAGGCGCTGCTGCAGCTGCGAGGCCTGGGCGAGGCTCAGCCCGCTGCCGCCGCGGTCGGCCGGGACGAGGATCGAGAGGTACCCGGCTGCGCGCAGATCGTCGAGGTCGTCGTGCGGGAACGCGTTGTCGCGGTCGACGTCCGCCGCGCGCCCGCGGATCCTCTCGAGGAGCGCATCGGGAAGGTACTGCTCCACCTCGAAGGTCATGACAGCGTCCCGAGGAGCACCGCCACGGTCGCGTCTGGGCGGTCGCGGTGCGGCGAGTGCCCGGCGCCGGCGACGACCGACATCGTGATGCGCGGGTTCGCGGCGAGCACGTCGACGGCGGTGTCGCCGGTGAACAGGCTGTAGACGTCGGGGTCGGATCCGATCACGTGCGTGGGCAGGGCGAGTCGTGCCGCGGCGTCCCGGACATCCCAGTCCGGGTTCTGGCTGCTGGTCTGCTCGACGGCCCACCGGCTCGCCTGCTGGGCCGCGATGGCCTTCAGCTCGACGTCCTGCGGATGCCAGTGCGGATGCTGGTCGCGTACCGCCTCGATCGAGGGGTCGGCGAACGAGGACTCCTGGCTGGTGCGGACGATCTCGCGATCGGCGGGCAGGAGGTGGAGGGCGGGGTCGACGAGCACCAGTCGCCGTGCCCAGTCCGGTCGATCGGCGGCCGCGAGCGTCGCCGCGGCGCCGCCGAGGGAGTGGCCGAGCACGAGATCCCAGGCCCCGCGGTGCGCGGGAACGGTGGCGGCCGCGTCGGCGGCGTAGGCGGGGATCGAGTAGTCGAGTGCGCGCGGGGCCGAGCCGTGCCCGCGGAGGTCGACGGCCACGGCGTACCACCCGGCATCGGCGAGAGCGATGCCGAAGCGCCACATGAGCGCGCCGGAGGAGCCGAGTCCGTGGAGCAGCAGGGCGTGTCTGTCGGCTGCGGGATCGCCCCAGGCGAGCCGGGGGAGGACGACGGATGCGGGCATACGTCGAGCGTAGAGCCGAACGCCGACGCCGAGGTCCGCCGTATTGCCCTCCGTGACGCCTCCAGAGGAGGCGGGGCAGATTTCTCGTGTCCGTAAGGGGGTGTTCAACCCTGTCCCGCGCGAGACTGCAGTGTGGCGCCGAGACAGCGGGGCAACCCCACAGTCTCGGCGCGTCGGTGCAGTCTCGCGGTCCCTTCCGGGTATCGGTGGGGGAGTCTCTCGCATCAGGTGATGACGGGCGTGGGCTCCGTGTCGGGGAGGGGGCTCGGGTCGCGGTGCCGGAGATCGGGGAACGCCCGCACGCAGGCGACGGCGACGAGGGCGCCGGCCGCGGCGAAGATCGCGGCGGCGACGTAGGCGCCCTGCGGCCCGACGCCGTCGATGAGGAAGCCGGCCACCGCGGATCCGGCCGCGGCGCCGATGAGCTGCCCCGTGCCGATCCAGCCGTACGCCTCCGCGGTATCGCTGAACTTGACGCTGGCCGAGGTCATGGCGAACAGCACCGCGAGTGCCGGGGCGATGCCGATGCCCGCGAAGAAGAGGGTGCCGCTCAGCCACCACACGTCGAGGGATGCGATCGTCAGCGTGAGGCCGACCGCGACGATCCCCATCCGTCGGGCCATCGCCCACGGGCCGATCGGGATGTGGCCGAACGACAGGCCGCCGGCGAGGCTGCCGACGGAGAAGACGGCCAGGACGAGTCCTGCCTCCAGCCCGCCGTGACCGAATGTCGCCACGACGCCGGCCTCCACCGCGGAGCATGCGCCGATGAGGAGGAAGCCGACGATCGTGGCCAGGAGCACGGCGGGGCGGGCGAGCACCTTGCCGAAGCGGCGCTTGCTGCGCGGGATGCGGACGCGCCCGACCTCGGGGGAGGCCACGAACCAGGTGCCGCCGACGATCAGGATCACGACGATGAGGATCAGCGCCTCCCACGTGCCGACCTGCGTCGCGACGAACGTGATGACGACGGGAGCGAGGATCCAGATGATCTCCTGCAACGATGCGTCCAGCGAGTAGAGAGGGGCGAGCTGGCGCGAGTTGACGAGCTTGGGGTAGATCGTGCGTGCGGCCGACTGGATGGGCGGCGTGGACAGTCCCGCGATGAGACCGAGCGCGATGTAGGCGGGGAGGACCATGTCGACGAGGGCCATCGTGGTGATGGCGATCGCGCAGACGACCATCGTGAGGGAGATGACCTTTCGCATCCCCCACAGGCCCATCCATCGACTGGTCACGGGGCCCGCGATCGCCTGGCCGACCGATGTCGCGGCGAGCACGAGGCCGGCGGCGCCGTACGAGCCCGTGACGTGCTCGATGTGGAGCAGGACGGCGAGGCTCGTCATGCCGTTGGGGAAGCGAGCCGTCAGCTGTGCGGCGATGATGCGCCCGACTCCCGGAGTGCGTAAGAGGTCCCGATAGCCCGCCACCGGTCAACGGTATCGCGGCAGTGTGGTGCGGTGGCGGTCGCGGGTGCAGGAGTCCGCGACACGCCGTCGGGTCGTGCACGGCCGGAATCGGCGTGTCGGAACCCCCGTCTACCGTGGCGCCTGTGGATGACTCGCCGGCCATGGCGCGAATCGCCCGCGATCCAGGCTTTTTTCAGGTTGGGGAACACGCCGCGACCTGTGGATGAAACGGTGGAGAACCTGTGTTGTACATGGGGACAACGGTGGAAAATCACACGGATGTAACTACTACCCCTTGTGGTGCTTCCTGATGTCCGTACCCATATGTAGTATTAAGGTCCCGGCGGCACCACAGCCGGGAATCCAACCGATTTGAGGGGAGAAGAGCGGTCAACATGGCAATCACCGTCTACACCAAGCCTTCCTGCGTGCAGTGCACCGCCACCTACCGCGCGCTGGACTCCAAGGGCATCGAATACGACGTCCTGGACCTGTCGCAGGACGCCGACGCGCTCGAGCAGGTCAAGGCCCTCGGCTACCTGCAGGCGCCCGTCGTGATCACGGACGAGGACCACTGGTCCGGCTTCCGCCCTGACAAGATCGACGAGCTGGCCTCTCGCCTGGTCTGACCGATGGCAACCGCTGTCGCAGATCAGATCGGCGCGGTTGCCTCCTCCGGTCGGAGCGACCGCCCCGCCGCGCCGCTCCTGGTGTACTTCTCGAGCGTGTCGGGCAACACGGCGCATTTCATCGAGAAGCTCGGGATGCGGGCGATACGGATCCCGCTCCGCCCGACCGAGTCGATGCCCGTCATCGATGAGCCGTACGTCCTGGTCACCCCCACCTATGGGGGAGGTCAAGGACGAGGCGAGGAGAAGGGCGCGGTTCCGAAGCAGGTGATCCGGTTCCTCAACGGCGAGGACAACCGGCGCCTCATCCGGGGAGTCATCTCCGCCGGGAACACCAACTTCGGCGAGGCATACTGCCTCGCCGGAGACATCGTCAGCCGCAAGTGCCGTGTGCCGCACCTGTACCGGCTCGAACTTTTCGGCACGCCAGAAGACGTCGAACGCATCAGCGAAGGATTGGAACGATGGTGGAAGCAGTACTGAAGGACACGGGGTTCAAGTCCGACGAGCGTTTCGAGGGGCTCGACTACCACGCCCTGAACGCGATGCTGAACCTCTACGACGCGAACGGTCAGATCCAGTTCGACGCCGACAAGCGCGCCGCGCGGGAGTACTTCCTGCAGCACGTGAACCAGAACACGGTGTTCTTCCACTCGCTGCAGGAGCGCCTCGACTACCTCGTCGAGAAGGAGTACTACGAGCCCGGCGTGCTCGCGAAGTACCCGATCGAGTTCATCCAGCAGATCAACGACTTCGCCTACGGCAAGAAGTTCCGCTTCGAGACCTTCCTCGGCGCGTTCAAGTACTACACGAGCTACACGCTCAAGACCTTCGACGGCAAGCGCTACCTCGAGCGTTTCGAGGATCGTGTCGTGATGACCGCGCTCGGGCTCGCCGACGGCGACCAGGCGCTCGCGCTCCAGCTGGTCGACGAGATCATCTCGGGCCGCTTCCAGCCGGCCACCCCGACGTTCCTCAACACCGGCAAGGCCCAGCGCGGCGAACTCGTCTCGTGCTTCCTGCTGCGCATCGAGGACAACATGGAGTCGATCGCGCGCGGCATCAACTCCGCCCTGCAGCTCTCCAAGCGGGGCGGCGGCGTGGCGCTGCTCCTGTCGAACATCCGCGAGTCGGGGGCGCCCATCAAGCAGATCGAGAACCAGTCGAGCGGCATCATCCCCGTCATGAAGCTGCTCGAAGACAGCTTCAGCTACGCGAACCAGCTCGGTGCCCGTCAGGGCGCGGGCGCGGTCTACCTCTCCGCACACCACCCCGACATCATGAAGTTCCTCGACACCAAGCGCGAGAACGCGGACGAGAAGATCCGCATCAAGACGCTCTCGCTCGGCGTCGTGATCCCCGACATCACGTTCGAGCTCGCCAAGAACGGCGAGGACATGTACCTCTTCTCGCCGTACGACGTCGAGCGGGTCTACGGCGTGCCGTTCGGCGACATCTCGGTCACCGAGAAGTACCGCGAGATGGTCGACGACGCGCGCATCAAGAAGACGAAGATCAACGCCCGCGAGTTCTTCCAGACCCTCGCCGAGATCCAGTTCGAGTCGGGCTACCCGTACATCATGTTCGAGGACACGGTGAACAACGCCAACCCGATCAAGGGCCGGATCAACATGTCGAACCTCTGCAGCGAGATCCTGCAGGTGAACACCCCGACCACCTACAACGAGGACCTCTCCTACGCCGAGATCGGCAAGGACATCTCGTGCAACCTCGGGTCGATGAACATCGCGCTGGCGATGGACGGCCAGAACCTCGCGCAGACCGTGGAGACCGCCATCCGGGCGCTCACCGCCGTCAGCGACCAGAGCCACATCGCCTCGGTGCGCTCGATCGAGGACGGCAACGACCGTTCGCACGCGATCGGTCTCGGACAGATGAACCTGCACGGATACCTGGCGCGCGAGCACGTGCACTACGGCTCGCCGGAAGGTCTCGACTTCACGAACATCTACTTCTACACGGTGCTGTTCCACGCCCTCCGCGCCTCGAACAACCTCGCCATCGAGCGCGGCTCGGCCTTCGACGGCTTCGCCAACTCGACCTACGCGTCGGGGGAGTTCTTCGACAAGTACATCGAGCGGTCGTGGGTTCCCGAGACCGAGAAGGTCAAGGAGCTCTTCACCGGCATCGACATCCCCACCCAGGCCGACTGGGCCGCGCTCAAGGACTCGATCCAGAGGCACGGCATCTACAACCAGAACCTGCAGGCCGTGCCGCCCACCGGATCGATCTCGTACATCAACAACTCGACGAGCTCCATCCACCCGATCGCCTCGAAGATCGAGATCCGCAAGGAAGGCAAGCTCGGCCGTGTGTACTACCCGGCGCCGTTCATGACGAACGACAACCTGGAGTACTACCAGGACGCCTACGAGATCGGCTACGAGAAGGTCATCGACACGTACGCCGCGGCCACGCAGCACGTGGACCAGGGACTGTCGCTCACGCTGTTCTTCAAGGACACCGCGACCACGCGCGACATCAACAAGGCGCAGATCCACGCCTGGCGCAAGGGCATCAAGACGATCTACTACATCCGTCTGCGTCAGATGGCGCTCGAGGGCACCGACATGTCGGAGTGCGTCAGCTGCATGCTCTGACCCCGGTCGTCGAGCGAACGCAGCGAGACGTGACGAAGAACGTGAGAAGGAAGAGATGACCGAGAAGCTGAAGCTGTTGACCGCCGTCCAGGCGATCAACTGGAACCGCATCCAGGACGACAAGGACCTCGAGGTGTGGAACCGCCTCGTGAACAACTTCTGGCTGCCCGAGAAGGTGCCGCTGTCGAACGACATCCAGTCGTGGAACACGCTCACCCCCGAGGAGCAGACCCTCACGATGCGGGTGTTCACGGGGCTGACGCTCCTGGACACCATCCAGGGCACGGTGGGCGCCGTCTCGTTGATCCCGGATGCGCTGACGCCGCACGAGGAGGCCGTGTACACGAACATCGCGTTCATGGAGTCGGTGCACGCGAAAAGCTACTCGTCGATCTTCTCGACGCTCGCCTCGACGCCCGAGATCGACGACGCGTTCCGGTGGTCGGTCGAGAACGAGAACCTTCAGAAGAAGGCTCACATCGTCATGGACTACTACCGCGGCGACGAGCCCCTCAAGCGCAAGGTCGCCTCGACGCTGCTCGAGTCGTTCCTCTTCTACTCCGGGTTCTACCTGCCGCTGCACTGGTCGGCGAAGGCCAAGCTCACCAACACGGCCGACATCATCCGCCTCATCATCCGCGACGAGGCCGTGCACGGCTACTACATCGGGTACAAGTTCCAGAAGGGCCTCGAGCTCATCTCGCCGGCCGAGCGCGACGAGATCAAGGACTACACGTTCTCGCTGCTCTACGAGCTCTACGACAACGAGGTGCAGTACACGCAGGACCTCTACGACGCCGTGGGCCTCACCGAGGACGTCAAGAAGTTCCTGCACTACAACGCGAACAAGGCCCTGATGAACCTGGGCTTCGAGGCGATGTTCCCGGCGACGGTCACGAACGTGAACCCGGCGATCCTCTCGGCGCTCTCGCCGAACGCCGACGAGAACCACGACTTCTTCTCCGGTTCGGGCTCGTCGTACGTCATCGGTAAGGCCGAGGCCACCGAGGACGAGGACTGGGACTTCTAGGAACACTGATCAGGATCGGCAATCCTGACGTTCGAGGGCCCCTGACGGATCGCTCGACATGAGCGAGCGGCCAGGACCCTTGTCGTGTCCACCCACGTCTTGTTCACACGTGCGTGCGGCAGTGCGCGACGAGCTACGACGTTCGCCTCGGGAAGATGACGGCCGCGACGACCCCGATCCCGACCGCGAGGATTGCGGCGGGTATCCACTCCTCCCACATGAGGCCGACGACCGCGAGGGCGAAGACGCCGACGATGAGACCAAGCCACCAGTTCGGATTCCGCTTTCGTTCGCTCATGGGCTCGAGCCTACGGAGGGCGTATGCGACGCGTTTCCGCCGCGGGTGGGAAGCGCATCCGTCCCGCGATGGAGGGAGCGCCCGTGCCTGACCGCATCCTCGAACGGGCCGAGCGCCTTTCACGCCTATTCGGCGAGCTTCGCCTTCGCGTAGGCGACGATCGCATTCGCGTGACCGTGCCCGAGCCCGTGCTCGGACTTCAGCCAGCCGACGACTTCCATGTGGGGCTTGCCGGCATCGAGCTCATCGACGGCCAGGTCGAGCCAGTCCTGCACGGGTCGGCCGTAGGTCTTCTCGATGCTGGGGAAGTAGGATGCCGGTCCCTTCGGCTTCTCGCCGGACGAGAGGTCTGGGGCGGTCACGCGGTGTGCGGTCATGACGACAGCGTATGAGCCCATGAGCCACGTTGTCGGCATGGATCGCCCGCTCACCCGGCGTAGCGCAGCCGCGCGTCGCCCGGTCGGCATTCCTCGCCGATGCTGATGCCGCCGGCCAGCCGCCCCTCGGAGCGTAGCCGCTCGAGCGATGCGATGGCCCGGGACCGCAATGACCACGGGTCGATCGTGTTCACGTGGATCTTCGTTCCCCCCTCGAACCCGGCGGGGGTCGAGATGCGCCACTTGAGCACGATCCGCCACGGCATCGGCCACGGTGCCCGCGGAGGCCGATAGTGCCACTCCTCGTTGGTCGGCACGTGCACGCCGGTCGCCGCGTGCAGCGCGTGCACGAGGTCGGACACCGCGCGCACCCCCTCGGGGGCATGCTCGTGCGGCAGGTTCGCCTCCGCCGTCGAGTACACCTCGAACGCGGGGTAGCGGTGTCCCACACCCGCGAACGCGACGGCGCCGTCGTTCGCCGCGACGACGAGCCCCTCCCGCACCGCGACGTCGGCGATCGCGTGCTGGTACAGCCAGCGATCGCCGGCGAGCAGCCGGAGCTCACGGTCGACCTGCGGCCCGTGCTCATCGATCGCGACGAGCTGTTTGTGGAGGTGCTCGAACGAGGCCCCTGCCGGCCGCAGCCAGTTCTGGAACACCCCGACGTAGGCGGCATGCGGCTGTCCCTCCGCGATCTCGCGGAGGGAGCGTGCGCTGAAGCCGAGATACGCCGCGTGTTCATCGGGTGTCAGCATTCCCGACGAGACGAGCTGGTCATCGGTCGTCGCGCCGTCGACCACGTGACGGCGCGCCACGATCACGTCGTGCGAGCCGCCGAGCAGGTCGAGCGCGTGCTCCTCCAGGCTCTGCGGCACGCCGGACGCCGTCGCGCGCACCGCGGCCAGCCGCTCGAGATGCGCGCGTCCCTCCGGGTCCTCCAGGTATGCGCGCGCCCAGTCGACGATCGATGGCGGCTGCCGGAACCCGTGGTTCTCCCGCCAGTACTCGGCTGAGACGATCTCGAACAGGTTCCCGAAGCGGCGAAACCGCGCCACCGTGTCGGAGAGGGCACGCGGCGGCACGCGGCGGAGCTCCTCGAACGACGGACCCACGAGACGCGCCTTCTCGGGCGTGGTCTCGAGGTGCCGATCCTCGCAGAACGCGCAGAGCCGGGTGGCCTCGCCCTCGGCGAGCGGGCGCGGAGCGCCACGGTCCATCCCGAGCGGACGGTCCGCCCGGCCCGGCACGGTCCATACCCGGGTTCCCGTCAACGGGCCCACTTGTTTGACCGTGCCGTCGGCCAGCCGGACCAGAGGGGACGTGTCGCTCATCCCCTCATCGTGTCACGCGCGTCCCGTCACACGTCGTCACCGGTTTTGGCGTGGCGGCGCAGCAGCACGGATGCTGTAAGCACGACCCGACCGGAAGAAGTATGAGCACGCCCACGAACATCGCGCACGACGACACCATCCGCAGCCTCGCCGACGAACGGCGAACCTTCCCGCCGCCCGCCGCCTTCGCCGCCCAGGCGAATGTCACTCCCGAGTGGATCGCGCGCGAGTGGGTGGAACGCGCCGGCGAGGATCCGGAGACGTTCTGGACCCACCGCGCCGACATCCTCGACTGGGCGGAGCCCTGGCACACCGCGCACACGTGGACGCCGACGGACGGTGACTCGGTGCCGGCCGCGCAGTGGTTCGCGGGCGGCAGGCTCAACGCCTCGGTCAACGCCGTCGACCGGCACGTCGCGGCGGGCCACGGCGATCGGGTCGCGTTCCACTTCGAGGGCGAGAGCGGCGACCGCCGCACGATCACGTACGCCGAGCTGCAGCGTGAGGTCGCGAAGACGGCCAACGCGCTCCTCGATCTCGGCATCGGCAAGGGAGACCGGGTCGTGGTCTACCTGCCGGTGCTCATCGAGACGATCATCATCCAGCTCGCGACGGCCCGCATCGGCGCCATCCACTCGCTCGTGTTCGGCGGCTTCTCGGCCGAGGCCGTGCGGTTCCGCGTCGAGGACACCGGCGCGAAGCTGCTCGTCACGACCGACGGCCAGTACCGGCGCGGCAAGGCGGTGCCGGTCAAGCATCAGGCCGACGCCGCCGTCGAGGGCATCGACTCGATCGAGCACGTCCTCGTCGTTCGCCGCACCGGCTCCGACATCGCGTGGACGGAGGGCCGCGACCTCTGGTGGCACGAGACGGTGGGTGCCGCGTCCGACGTGCACGAACCCGAGTTCTTCGACGCAGAGACGCCGCTGTTCATCATCTACACCAGCGGCACCACCGGAAAGCCCAAGGGACTGGTGCACACGACCGGCGGCTGGCTGACGCACGTCGCCTGGACGTACTGGGCGGTGTTCGACGTCAAGCCCGAGACCGACGTCTACTGGTGCACGGCGGACCTCGCGTGGGTCACCGCGCACAGCTACGAGACGTACGGGCCGCTGCTGAACGGCGTGACGAGCGTGCTCTACGAGGGCACGCCGGACACCCCGACCTGGGAGCGCCACTTCGAGATCCTCGCGCGCTACGGCGTCACGACCTACTACACGGCGCCGACGCTCATCCGTTCGCTGAAGAGCCGCTTCCCGGACGGCCCGCCGGCCTCGCACGACCTGTCGCGCCTGCGGCTGCTCGGCACCGTGGGCGAGGCGATCAACCCCGAGGCGTGGGTGTGGTTCCACCGGCACCTCGGACGCGGGGAGACGCCGATCGTGGACACCTGGTGGCAGTCCGAGACGGGCGCGGCGATCGCCGCGCCGCTCCCGGGCGTCTCGACGCTCAAGCCCGGCTCGGCGCTGACCGCGCTGCCGGGGCTCCGCGTACGCGTCGTGGACGCGGACGGCGTCGATGTCGAACCCGGCGGGGGAGGGCTGCTCGTCGTCGACGGAACGTGGCCGGGCATGTCGCGGACGGTCTGGGGCAACCCCGAGCGCTACCGGGACTCGTACTGGCGGCGCTTCGCCCAACAGGGATACTTCCTCGCCGGCGACGGGGCCAAGCTCGACGACGACGGCGACCTGTGGGTGCTCGGGCGCGTCGACGACGTGATCAACGTCTCGGGACACCGGCTGTCGACGATCGAGATCGAATCGGCCCTCGTCGCGCATCCGAGTGTCGGCGAGGCCGCCGTCGTGGGCGTCGCGGACGACCTGACCGGGCAGGCGATCGCCGCATTCGTCACGAACGCCGAGGATGCCGCGGAGCTGCGCCAGCACGTGCGCACCACGATCGGCCCGGTCGCGCAGCCGACGTACGTGTTCACCGTGCCGGACCTGCCGAAGACGCGCAGCGGCAAGATCATGCGACGGCTGCTCGTTGACCTCGTCGACGGGCGTCCGCTCGGCGACACGACGTCGCTGCAGGACGAGACCGTGCCGCCGCGCATCGCCGAGATCGTCCGCGTGACGCTCGGGCGCTAGGGCTTCACGTCAGCTTCTCCGCGCCCCTGCGGGGCGCTGGGTGGGGGACGTCCAGGCAATGCGCCCATTCGACAGAACCGGGCCGGGCCGGCTTCCGGGTCAGCCGCATCCGTCGCGTGTCTCACTTAAGCATCCGGATCACGCCGAAGTCCTGCACAAGTGAGACACCGATCCCCGGAACCACCCGTACCCTCGACCCGTGTCTCACTTGTGCAGCCGGAAACCCCGATCGACCTGCACAAGTGAGACACGGATCCGGGGCGACCGCCGTCGGGAGACCTTCGGGTCAGCGGCGGACGGAGGCGGTGACCGTGAACTTGGTGTTGCGGGCGACCTGTCGGGTGGGGCCGACGATCCGCTCGAGCGTGGGGCGGTAGCCGAGCGCCGAGTTCCATACGGTCCAGAGCTCTCGTCCCGGGCGCAGTGCCCGCGCCGCATCCGCGAAGAGGTGCGCGGCGAGGCCGGTGTGCACGGCCACCCCGGAGTGGAACGGCGGATTCAGCGCGATGAACGACGCGCTCGCCTCGGGCAGCGTCGAGAGGGCGTCGTCCCGCACGACGGCGATGCGATCGGCGAGACCGTTGGCCTCTGCGGTCGCACGCGCCGAGGCGACGGCGGCGGCGGACTGATCCGTCGCGTGGACGACGAGGTGCGGATGGCGACGCGCCAGCCAGGCAGCGACGACTCCGGTGCCGCAGGCCAGGTCCACCACGGCGCCGTCGTCCGCGACGACCTCCGGCAGCTGCGCGAGCAGGAACCGTGTGCCGATGTCGATCGCCGGTCCCGCGAACACCCCGCCGAACGCGCATACGACGAGGCCATCGTGCGTCCTCTGCTGCGGCCGTGGGTCGTGCCCGTGCTGCGGGCCGCGGGCGATCAGTACCCGCGACTTCTGGCGTGCGTGCGTCACGTCGACCCGGAGGAAGAACTCCGCCAGCACGTCGTTCATGGCGACCGTCATGTGCTTCAGTCGGCCGCCCGCGAAGACGGTGACGTCGGGCGCGGCGTGGGCGGCGATGGATCCGGCGATGTCGCGCAGCGCGTCCAGCGACTTCGGCAGGCGGAGGAGCACGATGTGGGCGCCATCGAGTCCCTCAGCCGACAGCCCGATCCACCGCACGGCGCCGGCGAGGCCCGCGCGCTCCGCGTTCGCCTCGAGCGCGCGCTCGCCGACGAGGGTGTCCTGGTGCACGCGCACCGCGCCGGAACCGGGCGGGCCCGCGGCGGCCGCACCGAGTGTGAGCGCTCCGTAGGAGTCCTCGACGACCGCGATCTCGTCGAGCGGCACTCGCGCGCGCGCGGCGGCGGATTCGTCGAGGATCAGGCGGTCAGCCGCATCCGCGGCGAGCAGATCCGGTCCCTCGAGATCGGGCCAACGTCGCAGGTCGTCGAGGGAGAAGGTCACTCCCACACGCTACTGCCCGCCGTCGGGGGCGACCTGACGGATAGCATGGACCCATGGGAGACTCCGTCGCACCGCAGGCCCCCGCCGCGGCCCGGCGGCCCCCCTTCAGCCCCGTCATCTCACTGCTCACCGTCTCGTCGATCTGGGACGCACAGCTGAACGCCGCGCTCAAAGACCTGGGTCTGAGCACACGCAAGTACGGTCTGCTCGCACACGTCCAGGCGACACCGGGCATCTCCTTCTCCGAGCTCGCCCGCCGGTCGCAGATCACCGTGCAGACGGCGCACACCGCCGTGAAGACGCTCGCGGGGGAGGGACTCGTCGAGGACGCCACCGCGCACGCGGGATCCGCATCCGATCTCCGCGTCACGACGAAGGGCGCTGCCACGCTCGCCGAGGCGGACGCGCGTCTCGCCGAGCTCGACCGGGTTTTCGGAAGCGGCGTGCCCGAGCTCACCCGCGCCCTGCAGGGCCTGCACGAGGCCCCGTTCGGAGAGAACCTTCAGGAAAGCTGAAAGGCGCTCGGATAGCGTGAGGACTCGGCCGCCTGGTCGCTCGCACCCCGAGGAGTCCCGTGTTCCGCACGCCCCTGTCGTCGTTCCGTGCGCTCGCGATCGCGGAGGCGGTCTCCTGGACGCTGTTGATCGCCGGGCTCATCGTCCGTGCCATGGCGGATTTTCCGCTGGCCGTGACGATCGGTGGCGGCATCCACGGTCTCGTGTTCCTCGCGTACGGCGCGACGGCGGTCATCGTCGCGAAGAACCAGCGCTGGGGCGCGGGTCCCGCGGTCGTCGCGATCGGGAGCGCCGTGATCCCCTATGCGACGATCCCGACCGAGATCTGGCTGCACCGGACCGGCCGCCTCGACGGCGCCTGGCGTCTCGCCGCGACCGATGATCCGCGGGACTCCCGCTGGCACGACCGGCTGCTCCGGGTACTGCTGCGGCATCCCTGGGCGTTCGGCGCGGCGATCGCCGTGCTGGTGATCGCCGCCTACGTCGTGCTGCTCGTCATCGGCCCGCCCGGCGGAAAGGGCTGAGCGCGCCTACTTCGCGCGCAGGTGGATCGGCAGCGCCATGGCGAGCGAGATGAGCAGGATGCCGCCGACGAAGATGATCGCCTGGAAGCCCTCCACCGAGAAGGAAATGCCGAAGGCGAACATCCCGAGCAGGAACAACAGCAGGGAGACGATGAACATGGCACTCCTTCGCAAAGACTGAAACCAGCGTATCCGGTCCCGCGGCTCACCTGCACGTGCGTTGGTTCACTTGCCCTGGATTCACGCGAAACCGCTGACTCAGAAGCGTGAGTCCCGGGCAAGTGAACAAGAGGCGGAAACCGGCTCCGAGCGCCGGCGCGGCCGAGAGCTCATGCGACCTGGGGGCGGCGGCGACGTCGCACGAGCGTGACGATCCACTCGACCAGCAGCCACACCCAGCCGCCGATCCAGGCGGTGATGCCGAGGATGGTGAGCAGGTATGAGATCGCCGCAGCGCCGTCGTCCGAGGGGAGGCCGATGATGTACATGAAGGCCGACCCCCACGACATGTCGCCGCCGTCGACGAAGAACAGGCCGGTGACCGCGATGCCCACGCTCGTCAGCCACGCCGCCCAGAGCGCGCGGGTACGCGCCGGACCCGTGCGGAACGCGGCTCGGGGGGTGAGGAAGCCGGTGACGGCGATCACGACCTGCAGGATGTAGCCGATCGCCAGGACCGGCGAGACGAACATGATGACGAACAGGAACCAGCCCGGCCAGAGCACCTTGAACGCAGCGCCCACCAGCGGCAGGACGATGAGTGCGATACCGGCGACGAGGACGGCGGCGTAGCGCCGAGTGGACACGGAGGTGGTCATGCCTCGGAGTCTGCCATGTCGCGGGGCTCGGATGCGGGGGGCAGCACCCCGTGCGCGAGACGTGCGGCGCCGACGACCGCAGCGGGCATGGTGAGCACCGCGCCGAGCGGGATGAGGAAGCAGAGTTGGGTCGCGACGCCGAAGCCGAGGGCGCGGGCACGGTGGGCGCGCAGCAGTCGCCGCCGCTCGCGGTGCCCGATCCCACGCGCGTTCAGGGCGCGGGCGGAGAGCTCGTCCGCGAGGATCCACCCCGACAGCGCCACGCCCGTCACCGCCCCGAGCGCACCGCCGACGAGGGGGACCAGGCCGATCGCGAAAGCGAGGAGTGCCGCGAGCACGCCCCGCACGATCAACGAGATCGCATCGGCGACACCCGCCCAGAAACCGGGGTCGCGATCGGGTGCGAGGCCCGTCTCGACCCGTTCCACGCCTCGCCAGATGCGGTCGTAGAACGGCTCGCCGATGAGGAGCGTCAGCGCCGTGAACAGCGTGGCGGCCAGCAGCAGCGCGGCGCCGAAGACGGCGGTGCCGACGGCGATCCGCAGGAGCGTCGCCCAGAGTCCCGGCCAGCCGTCGGTGAACGGAGTGAGCGCGTCGGTCAGCGGGACGATCCACGCACCGAGAGTCACGAGCCCGGCGCCGAGCACGAGACTGACGATCGCCGCCGGTACGAGCCCCAGCAGCATGAGCCCGGGGCGCACGCGCCACCAGCCGAAGCCGCCCAGCAGCGTTCGCGCCCCGCGGAGGAACTCGCGCCCGGCGCTCGGTGCCGCGCTCACCGGTCTGCCTCCCGCACGCATCGGGCGGTGGTCGCATCCGCGGCGATCGATGAGGCGGCTGCGGCAGCGTACGGGTCGGTCATCGTCGTTTCCTCGGGGCGGCGGATGCCTCGAGCGTATCCCGGGAATAGTCTGCGGAGTGCGGCGTTGAACTTGATAGCTCCGTGCTCAACTTCGTAAAGTTTAGTTGAGCGTAAACGACTCATGTTCTACAGGAGAGACCATGCCCGAAGACTTCATCTCGCCGGACGGAAACGACGGCGTGAGCGCGTTCGACGAGTTCCTCGCCCGCTACCTGCAGGGCGAACAGGCGCGGGCGGCACGATCGATCGACCTCAGTCGTCTGCTGAGCGCCCGCACGCAGGAGGTCCTCCAGGGTGCCGGCCGTTTCGCGCTCGCTCGCGGACAGCGCGAGCTCGACGCCCTGCACGTCCTGCACGCGCTCGTGCAGGACGCCCCCGCCCGTGACGCCGTCGCGCGGATAGGCGCCGACCCGCAGGCGATCCTGCGCGGTGCCGAGAGCCGCCTGCCCCAGGCCGGCCCCGCCGCCGATGTCGACGGCGCCGTCGTCACCTCGTCCGTGCAGCGCGCGCTGTTCCACGCCTTCCAGGTGGCCCGGTCTGCCGGGGCGACCTACATCGACCCCGAGCACCTCTTCTTCGCCCTCGTGCTCGCCCAGGACAGCCCGGCCGGCCAGGTGCTGGCCGCTGCCGGCGTGACCGCAGAGGCCCTCACGCAGGGCGTCCGCGAGCCGGTGCCCGCGGGAGCCCAGCCGGACGAGGCCGCATCCGCCGCGGAGACCCCGATGCTCGACACGTACGGCGACGACCTCACCGCGCGTGCCGCGGCCGGCGACCTTGACCCCGTCATCGGGCGCGCCGACGAGATAGAGCAGACGATCGAGATCCTCAGCCGCCGTACGAAGAACAACCCCGTGCTGATCGGTGAGGCCGGCGTCGGCAAGACGGCGATCGTCGAGGGCCTCGCGCGCGCGATCGTCGCGGCCGAGGTGCCCGAGCAGCTGCGCGGCAAGCGCGTGATCGCGATCGACCTCGCGGCGATGCTCGCGGGCGCCCGCTACCGCGGCGACTTCGAAGAACGTCTGACGAAGACCATGGACGAGATCACCGCCCGCCGGGGCGAGATCATCGTGTTCATCGACGAGGTGCACACCGTCGTGGGCGCCGGATCCGCCGGAGACGGCGCGATGGACGCCGGCAACATCCTGAAGCCGCGTCTCGCGCGCGGCGACCTGCACCTCATCGGGGCGACCACCCTGAAGGAGTACCGCGTGATCGAGAAGGATCCGGCGCTCGAGCGCCGGTTCCAGCCCGTTCGGGTGGGCGAGCCCTCGCTCCTCGACGCCGTCGAGATCCTCCGGGGGCTGCGCCCGGCCTACGAGGAGCACCACGGGGTCGGCTACACCGACGAAGCCCTCCGAGCCGCCGTCGACCTGAGCGACCGGTACCTCACCGAGCGCGTGCTGCCCGACAAAGCGATCGACCTGATCGACCAGGCCGGGGCACGGCTGCGGCTGCGGCTCGGCGTGACCGTCGACACCGAGGCCCTCATGGCGCAGCTGGCCGAGCTCGAGGCCGAGAAGAACTCCGCCGTGGTCGCCGAGCGGTATGAGGAGGCCTCCCGCATCCGCGACGAGCTCGCCCGGCTGCGCGAACGCATCGACGAGGCGGTCGCCGTTGCGTCGACGCGCGCGGATGCCGTCGTCGACGAGCCGCAGATCGCCGCCGTCATCAGCCGCGCCACCGGCATCCCGGTGAGCCGGCTGACCGAGACCGAGAGGGAGCGTCTGGCGACGCTCGAGCAGGAGCTGCACGCCCGCGTGATCGGTCAGGACGCGGCTGTGACCGCCGTCGCGACGGCCGTGCGCCGGGGCCGCACCGGCATGGGCGACCCGAACCGCCCGGTCGGCTCGTTCCTGTTCCTCGGCCCGACCGGCGTCGGCAAGACCGAGCTGGCGAAGACCCTCGCCGGTGCGCTCTTCGACGACGAGAACGCGGTGATCCGCTTCGACATGAGCGAGTTCGGCGAGCGTCACACCGTCTCACGGCTCGTGGGCGCCCCTCCCGGATACGTCGGCTACGACGAGGCCGGGCAGCTCACCGAGCGCGTGCGGCGCAATCCCTACGCCGTCGTGCTGTTCGACGAAATCGAGAAGGCGCACCCCGACGTGTTCAACCTGCTGCTGCAGGTGCTCGAGGACGGTCGACTCACCGACGGCCAGGGCCGCACGGTGGACTTCCGCAACACTGTGATCGTCATGACCTCCAACATCGGCGCGGAGTTCCTCGCCTCCCGCTCCGGGGCGATCGGATTCATCGCCGACGGCGGCGGCGCGACCGGGTTCGGCTCGGAGAAGGACCTGCGCGCCCGCGTCATGGCCAAGGTGCGCGAGGCGATGCGTCCCGAGTTCCTGAACCGCATCGACGACATCGTCCTGTTCCGCAAGCTCGAGCTTCCGCAGCTGCGCCAGATCGTCTCGCTGCTGCTCGGAACGACGGCCGGACGGCTGAACGGTCGCGAGATCGCCTTCGAGGTCTCCGACGCCGCCGTCGACTGGCTCGCCGAGAACGGCTACGAGCCGGAGTACGGTGCCCGGCCGCTGCGCCGGCTCATCCAGCGCGAGATCGACGACCGCATCGCCGATCTGCTCGTGAGCGGACAGCTCGGCGACGGCGGATCGGTGCGGGTCGACGTGGTCGACGGCCGGATCGCGGTCCGTTCCGCGACGCTCGCCCGCGCCGCCTGAGCGTGTAGCACGGGAGGCCGCCATCCGCACGGGGTGGCGGCCTCCCGCGCGCCCCGGCATGCTCGGAGCATGACGAAGACGCACGCCGCAGTGCCCCCGAGCACGGCGCCCCCGAGCGCCGTGTCCACGACGGCGGTGTCGATCGGGGTCGCCGGCTCCCTCGGGCCCGAGCGGATCGCGAGGATCGCCCGATCCGTCCAGAACGCCGGGTTCCACGCGCTGTGGGTGAACGACACCCCCGACGGCGACGCGATCGCGGCTCTCGGAGCCGCGGCCCGCGCGACCGACGGGCTGGCGCTCGCCACCGGCGTCGTCCCGCTCGATCGTCGCCCGCCCGCCGACGTGCTCCGCGCGCTGACGCTCGCCGGCGTCCCCGACGAGCGCCTGACGCTCGGCGTCGGCTCCGGCGCCGCACGCACGAGGCAGCTCGCCCTCGTCCGCGACGGCGTGGCCCGTCTCCGGGAGGGACGCTCGGCGCGCATCGTCGTGGGCGCGCTCGGCCCCAGGATGCGGCGGCTCGGCGCGCGCGACGCCGACGGGGTGCTCCTGACCTGGCTGACCCCGGGCGCGGCGGTCGAGCAGCGCGACGACGCGCACACGGAGAACCCGGCGGCGCGGGCGTGCCTGTACGTCCGCACCGCCCTCGACCACGCCGGGCGCGAACGGATGCTGCGCGAGGCGGACCGGTACGCAGGGTATCCGAACTACGCGGCGAACTTCGCGCGCCTGGGCTTCGACGCCGGCGACGCCGTGCTGCCGCCGCCCGGGGGAGAGCCGGACCCGGCCGGTGTGACTCCGACGCTCAGCGCCTACCTCGCCGCGGCGGACGAGGTCGTGCTCCGCGCGGTCGTCGACGACGATCCGGCCGCGTATGAGCGTTTCGTGGCGGATGCGGCCACAGCCGTCGAGACCGCCCGCCGAGCGGCCTCATGAGCGGCCGCAGCGCCGTACGTCGTCCGGTCGCCCTCGCGCGCGCGACCGCCCGCTATGTCCTGGTCGCGCTGCTCGTCGCGGCCGGCGTCTCGCACCTGACCTGGGGACGCCGCGGTTACCGCATCGTCGTGCCGGACTGGGTGACACGGGTGCTCCACACCGACAAGGACGCGATCGTGGTCGGATCCGGAGTGGTCGAGATCGGCCTCGGGGTGGCCGCGGTCGCCCTGCCGCGTGAGCGCCGCCGCGTAGGACTCGCGATCGCCGCGTTCTTCGTGGCGGTCTTCCCCGGCAACGTGCATCAGTGGCGCACGGGGCGGGCGGCGCCGATGCTGCGTACGGATCGCGCGCGCCTCATCCGCCTGTTCCTCCAGCCGGTGCTCGTCGCCTGGGCGCTGTGGAGCACCTCGTGCGACGGATCGAGCCGTCGGTCAAGGGCTCGACGGCGGCGCTCCACCGGCGGTGGACTGTGTCGATGAGGACATTCGCGCGATGGCTGCTCGCAGCCGGGATGGTGTTCGCCGGAGTCAGCCATCTGCTCTGGGGGCGCACCGAGTTCCGGGCGCAGGTGCCGGACTGGACGACGGAGGTCGTGCCGATCGACAAGGACGGCGTCGTCCTGGCGTCGGGCGTCGTCGAGATCGTGCTGGGGGCGTCGCTCGTGGCGTGCCCGAGGCGCCGCCGACGCGCCGGCGCGATCCTGGCGGCGTTCTTCGTCGCCGTGTTCCCCGGCAACTGGTCGCAGTTCACCCACCGCCGCGACGGTTTCGGCCTCGACACCGACGTGAAGCGGCTCGTGCGCCTCTTCTTCCAACCGGTGCTGGTGGGCTGGGCGCTGTGGAGCACCCGCCGCTGACGTTACCGGGCGTGCTAGAAGCGGTAGGCCGAGATGCCGGTGGCCGTCGGCACGTAGTACCACGCCTCGCGCTCGTCCAGCGGGTCGTCCGCCGGCTGCCCCAGCGCGGTGACGGCCGTGGCTGGGACGGCGCCCTCTTCCCCCCATGCCGTCCAGGCGGCCGTGAGCACCGCCGCCCTGCTGAACGGGCCCTCGACGGGCGCGCCCGCGGTATCGCAGGGCGAGGCGACCGACCCGGTGGAGTACTCCACCATCTCGTCGGACTCGCGGGCGTTCTTGCGGCCCGTCCACGTCGCGGCGTCCGTGCAGGCGAGGACCGCGGCGTCCGGGACGGGAAGGAGGTCGCCGGTCGCGGACTCGATGTAGGACGGAGCGTCGCCGTCGAGCACCTGCGTGTATCCGCTCAGCCTGGTGTGCGGGACCTCGGAGTCGGGGGAGGCCGCGTCGAGCGTCACGGACCACGTCTCCTCGCCGGTGGCGGGATCGAGGCCGGTGTAGGTGGTCGGCGTCGGGTCCGCGTCGTCATCGCGGAGCGCATGGACCTGCTCGAGCGAGCAGAAGACAGGGTCGCCGTTGTCGCACAACGCGATGTCGTCGCGGGACCAGAGAGCGCTTCCGTCGGCGAGCGCGAAGGCGAACACCCCGTTGTACACGGGGTCCCCGCTCGTCTCGAATCCGAGCAGCGCGACGGTGGGCGCATACGGATCGTCGACCGCCATCGAGAACGTGTAGCCGTCGCCGAACGCGGCGGGCGGCACGCCGGCGGGAAGATGCTCCGAGAGCGTGGTGCGCCACACCTCCTCGTCGTCCTCCTCCCAGGCGAGGTAGTCGTCGGTCACGCCGAGACGGAGATTGTCGGTCATGCGCCACGAGATCGCGGCACCCTCGAGCTCCTCTCCGGGGACGAGCGTGGCGGCGTCGACGTCGAGCGTCGCGGTCCGCCACACCCCGTCGGGATCGTCGCTCGGCGCCCAGGCCTGCAGGCAGATGTCCGATCCGCACTGCAACACCGTCGACACCCAGGTGGGTGCGGGGGAGGGACGCACCTCGCCGGTGTGCGCGTCGCGCACCTCCAGGCGGTGTGCCCAGTTCCCGTCGGCCTGCTGCTCGGCGGACCCCACGGTGAAGGTGAGCGCGGACCCCTCCGCATCGTGCGTCACGACGGGCGACCACAGCCTCTCCGGGGAGGATGCGCCGACGGTCGCAGGGGCCTGCCAGAGCTCCTCGCCCGTCTCGGCGTCGACCGCGTGCAGAGACGCCGCCTCGCCGTCCGCCGCATAGAACAGCACGACGTCGTCGACCCGGACCGCCTCCGTCCCGACGGAGTCCGCCTCGACGCTCCACTCGGGTTCGATCGTCTCGACGAGAAGCGTCTCGATCCGCTGCTCAGCGCTCAGCGGCGCAGCCGAGGACTCCGTGTCGGTTGCGGCACCCGGCACGCATCCGGTGAGCGCGAGGCCGACGGCGGCGAGCAGTGCGACGGAGGAGAGGCCGGTGGCCGGGCTGTGGAACGTCGTCGCGGTCATCTCGCAGACTGTACGCCGCCGCGCGAGCGCCGTGGGGCGAACCCGGATGAGAATAGCCTCACGTTCGCCGCGCGCCCGGTCACTGCTTGTCGGCGACGAGCCGTATCCGCACGATGTTGTCGGTCTCGTCGATCTCGGCGATGTCGGGATGGGCGGCGACGAACTCGGTGAAGCTGCGGTGGCCGAGCGCCTTCTCGCTGAAAGACGAGTCGAGCCGCGTGATGAGGCTCTTGACCGCCGACGCGTGCTGCCACTGCGACGGGTCCTTGTCGTTCTCGAGCCGGAGGGCGCGTTCGAGGAGGTCGGCCGCGGGATCGACCGAGCGCTTGCGGGCGCGGGCGCGGGAGGCCGACTCCTCCTTCTTCGTCGGCTCGGGGGAGGAGACGCCGGGGAGCGTGTCGTAGGCGTCGAACCGGTCGCAGGCGGCGGCGAGCGACTTGGCGGTGGACCCCGCGACGCCCACACCCACGACGAACCGCCCGAGCCGCTTGCTGCGCTGGGCGAGGGGCACGTAGTCGGAGTCGCCGGCGACGATCACGACGTGGGTGAGGTCGGGGAGCCGGAAGAGGTCCTCGACCGTGTCGACGGCGAGCCGGATGTCGGCGCCGTTCTTCGCGTAGGCGGCGGCGGGGAACAGCTGCACGAGGTCGACGGCCCGAGCGACCAGCTGCGTGCGGTACTCGGCGTTCACCGGGGAGGACCAGTCCGCGTACGCCCGGGTGAGCACGAGGGTCCCGAAGGAGGCCGCGTAGTCGATGATCGCTCCGACGTCGACCGTGGCGCGGGCGAGCTTGTCGGCGACCTCGGGGTCTTTGACGTTCTCCGCGATGCGCTGCCGATCGCGGGAGTAGGCGTTCCGGCCGTGCACGCGGTCGTACCAGCTCATGACGATGTTGTCGAAGTCGAGATAGACCGCGACGCGGGGCATGGTGGGGTCGGGCATGTTCAGCTCTCCTCGGGGTAGTGCACGCCGATCTGGGCGCGGATCTCATCGAGCGCGCGCATGATCGCGACCGACTCGGCGAGCGGCAGCATGTCGCTGTCGCGGCCTCCCTCGCGCACGATGCGTTCGGCGGCGAGCGCCTCGTACTGCATCCCGCGGCCCTCGACCTCGGACGTGTACTCCTCCGCGACCTCGCCGTCGGGGCGGGTCAGGCGGAACGACGTCGGGCTGTACCAGACCCCGTCGATGTCGATGCGGCCCTCGGTGCCGATGATGTGCGCGCTCACCGGACCTGCGGCGCGCGACGACGACAGCGTGGTGGAGATCGCCCCCGACCCGTGGGTGAAGACGGTCGCGACCTCCGTGTCCGCGCCCGTCTCGCCGAGTCGTCCCCGCGCGGAGATCGCGGTCGGGGCGCCCAGGACGTCCCACACGAACGACACCGGGTAGACCCCGAGATCGAGGAGGGCGCCGCCGCCGAGCTCGAGCGCGTTCAGCCGATGCCCCGGATCGGAGGGGAGGCGCTGGCAGTGATCGGCCTGCACGGCGCGGATGTCGCCCAGCGCGCCCGCGGCGATCAGCTCGCGGATACGGACCATGTGCGGCAGGTAGCGGGTCCACATCGCCTCCATGGCGAGCACCCCGCGCTCCTCGGCGGCCCGCCGCACCGTCTCGGCCTGATCGCCCGTGAGCGTGAACGACTTCTCGACGAGGACGTGCTTGCCGTGCGCGATCGCCTCGAGCGCGTTCTCCGCGTGCATCGGATGCGGCGTCGCCACGTAGACGATGTCGACGTCGTCGTCGGCGAGGAGGCCCGCGTAGGAGCCGTGCGCGCGAGGGATGCCGAACTCGGCCGCGAACGCCTCCGCGCCGTCCGAGGTGCGGGAGCCCACGGCGCGGACGTCGAGTCCCGCCGTCCGCAGATCCGAGGTGAAGATGCGGGCGATGTCGCCCGTCGCGAGGATGCCCCAGCGCAGGCCGGGGGAAGGATCGGGGGTCATGGGACCACCGTACTCGCGGTCCCCCCACCAGCAGCGGAGTGCGCAGATAGGATCGGCGGGTGGAGACCGCCCTCGACCGCTTCCGAGAACTGCTGCGCATCCCGACCGTGTCCTTCGCGAATCCGGCGTTGATCGACGTCGCGCGGTTCGACGAGTTCCACTCCGCGCTCGCCCGCCTGTATCCGGCGGTGCACGACGCGCTCGACAAGGAGGTCGTCGCCGGCCACGCGCTGCTCTATCGCTGGGCGGGCGCCTCGGCCGAGGCGCCCCTGGTGCTCATGGCCCATCAGGACGTCGTCCCCGTCGTTCCCGAGGAGTGGCAGCACGATCCCTTCGGCGCGGACGTCGTCGGCAGCGGGCCGGATGCCGCGGTGCACGCGCGCGGGGCGATCGATGACAAGGGCGCACTCGTCGCCATCCTGGAGGCGGTCGAGACGCTCGTCGCGGAGGGCTTCGTGCCGCAGCGCGACGTCTACCTCGCCTTCGGCCACAACGAGGAGACCGCGGGCGACGGGGCGGGCGCGATCGTCGGACTGCTGCGCGATCGCGGCATCCGGCCGGGGCTCGTCGTGGACGAGGGTGGTGCGGTCGTCGAAGGTGCGATCCCGGGCGTGCGTCGCCCGACCGCGATGATCGGCGTCGCGGAGCGGGGAGTCATGACGGCCTGGCTCACGGCGCGAGAGACCGGCGGCCATGCGTCGACCCCTCCGTCCCTGCCCGCCACCGCCCGCCTCGCCCGCGCTCTGACACGTCTGCAGCGGCGGCCGTTCCCGCGACGGATCAGCCCGCCCGTGCGGGCGATGCTCACGACCATCGCCCCGTACGCGCCGCAGCCGCTGCGAGCGATCTTCCGCAACCTGGCGGTGACCGGGCCGCTCGTCGCCGCTGTCTTCGCGCGGCTCGGCGCCGAGACGAACGCCCTCGTGCGCACGACCGCGGTCGCGACCGAGCTGCACGGTGCGACAGGGGAGAACGTATTGGCGACCACCGCCCGCGCCGCGGTGAACATCCGGCTCCTGACCGGCGACACGGTCGCCTCCGCGACGGCCCGCGTGCGCGCTGTCATCGCCGACGGCGAGGTCGAGATCACGGTTCCTCACGGCTCCGATCCCTCGCCCGTCTCGCCGTGGCGGGGCGAGCCGTGGCGGCGCATCGCGGGAGCGATCGCGTCGGCCCTCGACGAGGACATCGTGGCGACGCCCTATCTCCAGCTGGGCGCGAGCGACAGCCGATGGTTCACCGCGATCAGCGACCACGTGTACCGCTTCGCTCCGTTCCATCTGACGCGCGGCGAGCGGGAGGCGCTGCACGCCCACGACGAGCGCATACGCGTGGACGTGTGGCTGCGCGGCATCGGGTTCTACCGCGACCTCATCTCGGCGAGCTGATCGCCTGCGGCGGGACGTCGTCGAGCGCGAGGACGAAGCGCAGGATGCTGCGCCCGGTTCCCTCCAGCGCCGGGCCGTTGCCGAACGCCCACCCCTCGTCGGTCGCCCGGACGGTATGGCCGCGCAGCACCGCGCGCCGGTCGAACGACGCGTACCCCGCCGCGGAGAGGGCGACCGCCCCGCTCACCGCGGGATCCAGACGCGGCACCTCGCCGAGTCCGTCACCGAGGACCAGGAGCGCTCGCACCGTGCGCACCAGCAGCCGGGTGTTGCGTCGCCGACCCGTTCGGATCAGCTCGGCGATCTTGCGGAGATCGTCGGCCGAACCACCGGCGGCGCCGGTTCCGAGCCCCGCCTCGTCCAGGAACCGACGTGCGCGCGCACAGTCCGCCGCGCCCTCATCGGTCGTGGCGGCGAGGAGGCGCACGACCTCGTCCACGGCGTCCGCGATCGCGGCCCGACGATCGCTCGTCACGCCGGATTCATCTCCTCCCGACCTGTTGCTCAGGGGGAGGTACCGGGCGAAGTCCGCCATGGATCCAGGGTACGCCGCCCGCGTGGGATGCGGGAGTGTGACAGTCACATCGTGGGCGTTCACGAGAATGTGACAGTCACATCCAGCGCCGATCGGGGGTGCATAATGTCCGGAGTGGGTGTGACCGTGCGCATGCCGACGTGCGGGGGCATCGGATGAGCGACGAGGTGGCGGGGCGCAGGCCCAGCATCCGTGACGTCGCGCGTCTGGCGGACGTCTCGCACCAGACGGTGTCGCGGGTGATCAACAACCACCCCAGCATCCGACCCGAGACGCGCGAGCGCGTGCAGACGGTCATGGCGCAGCTCCAGTACCGGCCGAACCGGGCGGCCCGGGCGCTCGTGACCAGTCGCTCGCAGACCATCGGCATCCTGTCGGCATCCAGCACGCAGTACGGACCCGCCTCGAGCATCGCGGCGATCGAGGAGGCGGCCCGGGCCCGCGGCTACTGGGTCAGCACCGCCAACATCGCGCCGCAGGACCCGGCCTCCATCCCGGAGGGTCTCGCCCATCTCACCGCGCAGTCCATCGAGGGACTCGTCGTGATCGCCCCGCAGGCCCGCGTGTTCCGCGCGCTCGCCGCCCAGCAGCTCGACATCCCGTACGTCACCCTGCAGTCTGCCGAGGTCGACCCGCAGCACGCTCTCTCGGTCGATCAGATCGCCGGAGCCCGCCTTGCCACGCGCCATCTGATCGAGCTCGGACACCGTCAGATCTACCACCTCGCCGGTCCCCAGGACTGGATCGAGGCGGAAGCGAGGATGCGTGGCTTCCTCGAGGAGATGAGCGCGAACGACATCCCCACGACGGCACCGATCCTGGGGGACTGGACGGCCGAGTTCGGCTACTACGCGGGTCGGGAGCTGCTGCAGGTGCGGGACTTCACCGCGGTCTTCTCCTCGAACGATCAGATGGCGCTGGGGCTGATACACGCCGTCCGCGACGAGGGACTGGACGTGCCGGGCGACGTCAGCATCGTGGGCTTCGACGACATCCCCGAGGCTGCCCACTTCTGGCCGCCTCTGACCACTGTGCGGCAGGACTTCGCCGAGCTCGGCCGGCGTTGCGTCGACCTGCTGCTGGGCCCCGCGGAGGGGATCGAGCCCGCACCCGGCACGATCGTGCCGGAACTCGTCGTGCGCGGCTCGACCGGCCCCGCACACCGCGCCTGAGCTGGCGTCGTTACCAAGCCGAGACCGATCCGGCTTGACACGTCGGGTCCGATCGGGACTACAGTGTCGCAATGTGAACGGTCACATCGATTGTCACAACGAGGTTTCGACAGACGAAGGAGTCGTGCGTGTCCGCATCCGCCGCCGAACGCGACCGCTACGTCAGCGGCGCGAAGACAGAGGTGGCCATCGCTCGTGTCCGTGCTGAGGTGGCGTCTTTGCATGGGGAGTTGGTGCGTTATGGCTTGGTGGTGTGGACCGGGGGGAATGTGTCGGCGCGGGTTCCGGGTGCGGATCTGTTCGTGATCAAGCCGTCGGGGGTGTCGT
>NZ_CACSKB010000040.1 GCF_902706225.1 Microbacterium sp. 18062 | reverse complement strand
CGCCCAGGTCCCACCCCCGCGAGACTGCATCCGCGCGCCGAGACTGCGGGGTTTCCCCACGGTCTCGGCGCCCACGTGCAGTCTCGTGGTCCTGCGACGCCGGAACCCGGCCGACCCGGGTCCCGACTGCCGCGGCGCTACCGGCCGGTGTCGTAGAGGTGGCGCCCGCCGTGCCCGAGCACCTTCACGACGACGCCGCGCCGGTGGAGCTCCGCGACCGTGCGCGTCTCCTCTTCGATGTCGCGCCCGAGCGCGTGCACCGTCGTGACGACCAGGACGTCGCCGAGATCCAGCCGGCCGAACAACCGTGAGAGCCGCGACTCCCAGCCCTCCATCGTCTCGGGGGCCGGATGCCGGAACCCCTCGATCGGCACGCCGAACCGCGTCAGGTCCTCGCGCTGCTGCACGATCGAGGGCATGTCGGCGCGGTTGACCACCAGACCTACCAGCCGCGAACCGGCCGGCCGCGCCCGCCACCAGTTGCGGTCGGTCTGCAGCTCGGTGAAGCACTTCGGGCATTCGGACGCCGGATGCGGGAGGTGCAGCGGACTCGTCACGGCATCGTCGACCGCCCGATCGTGCGTGTGCGTGTCATCCGTGGTCATGTCGCTCCCCTTCGAGTCTCCATTGTCTCCCGGATCCGTCGCGCTCACGACGTTCGCGGGCGCGGACTCAGGCGCCGTCCTCGCCGCCGAGACGAAGCTCGAGGCTCAGCTGATCGGCGTCGAGCTCGGCCAGGGCGCGCCGCAGGGCCGCCGTGCCGAACGTGCCGACGGAGCTGACCTCGACGAGGCGGCGACGCATCGTCTCGATCAGCAGCAGCCGCAGCTCCAGCACCTCGCGCGCGGCGACGGTCGTGTCGTCGTCGGGCGGCTCGATGATCCGCGACCCGACCGTGTCGAGGATCTGATCGCTGAACGCGCTGCCGTCAGGACGCCGCAGGGCGCCGTCCTGCAGGGCCGCCACCGCCGCCTCGCGCAGCTCGTCGTCGAGTCGGCGCCGCTCCTCGGGGGAGGGGCCGGAGGCCGTCACCGGGATGCGGAGCAGTCGCACGAGCAGCGGCAGGGTGAACCCCTGCAGCAGCAGGCTGACGATCGCCACCATGAAGGCGATGAAGATGAGAAGCGGACGGTGATCGGTGTCGCGCGGCAGGGTCTGCGCCGCCGCGAGGGTGACGACGCCGCGCATGCCCGCCCACACGATGATGCTGCCGTGCTTCCAGCCGAGGGGCGACGCGCGGTAGTAGTCCAGGTCGCCCGAGAGCCGCTGGATCCGTCGTCGGATGGCGCCGGCCCGTCGCCGGATGCGTTCCGGGTCGCCCGGGCGCCGTGGCGGCGTGCGCCCGGTCGCGACGTCCTCGAAGTGCATGGTGATGCGATCGACGTCCATACCCTCGAAGCGTCCCGCCCGCCGGCCCTGGTTCCAGATCAGGAGCGCCACGTAGACCGCCCGGACCAGGACGACGATCATAAGCGCGACGAGCGCGATCCAGGTGCCGTGCCACAGGCCGTCGTGCTCGGTGAGGTTCTGCGTCACGACGTCGGACAGCTCGAGCCCCATGACCAGGAAGACGCCGCCCTCGAGGACGAGCTCGATGGTGCGCCAGTTGACCTCGTCGGAGAGGCGCTGCTCCGGAGTGAACCAGCGCGCTCCGCCCTGGCCGGTGACGATGCCCGCCACGACCGCCGCGACGAGGCCGGAGCCGCCGAGGTGCTCGGTCGGCAGGTACGCGATGAAGGGGATCGTGAAGCTGAGGGCGGTGTTCGCGGCGGAGCTGGCGATCCAGGCGCGGGCACGCAGGTTGAGGTAGCCGATCAGCGCGCCGATGACGATCGCGATGATCACGCCCCAGAAGAACGTCGCGACAGCGAGACCGAACGAGAACCCGCCCGCGATCGCGATCGTCGCCGTGCGCAGCAGGACGAGCGCCGTCGCGTCGTTGAGCAGGCTCTCGCCCTCGAGCATCGTGACGACCCGAGGCGAGATGCCCATCCGTTTCACGATCGAGGTGGCGACCGCATCCGTCGGCGACAGGATGGCGCCCAGCGCGATGCCGACGGGAAGGCTGAGATCCGGGATCACCCAGGTGAAGAAGAAGCCGAGCAGCACCGCGCTGCCGACCACAAGCAGGACCGAGAGCCCGGCGATGGGCGTGAAGTCGCGGCGGAACTCGATCGCGGGCAGCTGCACCGCCGAGGAGTACAGGAGCGGCGGCAGGACGCCGACCAGGATCCACTCCGGGTCGATCGGCTGGATGTCGGGGACGAACGGCAGGATGGCGAGCGTCAGCCCGATGGCCACGAGCACCAGGGGGCCCGCGATGTTCATGCGGCGGCCGAGCGCGGTCACCACCGAGACGATGACGATGCCGACGACGACGACGAGGAGCTCGTCCATCTCAGACCGCTCCGAGCATGCGGGCGGTGTCGCGCTCTTCGACGGGCTCGGCCCCGACCGCGGCGATGCGGGGAAGCAGGGCGCAGCCGACCCGGCCGCCGGCGCCGGTGGTCGTGAGGGGGGTGACCGCAGCCGTCATACGCCCGAGCATATTGTGCGCCCCGCGTCGCCGTCGCCGGGCGGCGCCCACCGCCTGCAGCACGATACCGTGAGCGCATGACGGTGAGTGAACTCGACGATGTGCTGTACCCGCCGATCGAGCCGTACGAGATCGGGGAGCTGCTCGTGGGCGACGGCCAGCGGGTGTACTGGGAGCAGTCCGGCAACCCCGACGGCAAGCCGGTCGTGTTCCTGCACGGGGGCCCCGGTGCCGGCACCTCCCCCTGGCAGCGTCGCTTCTTCGATCCCGAGCGCTACCGCATCGTGCTGTTCGATCAGCGCGGCTGCGGCCGGTCGACCCCGCACGCGAGCGATCCCGTCGCAGACCTCGGCTACAACACGACCTGGCACCTCGTGGCCGACATCGAGCTGCTGCGCCGCAACCTCGGCATCTCCCGGTGGCAGGTCTTCGGCGGCTCGTGGGGCAGCGCGCTGGCCCTCGCCTATGCGCAGGCGCATCCGGACTCGGTGTCCGAGCTCGTGCTGCGCGGCATCTTCACCCTGCGCCGGCACGAGCTGGAGTGGTTCTACGAGGGCGGCGCATCGGTGATCTTCCCGGACCTGTGGGAGGACTACCTGTCGGTCATCCCGGTGCTCGAGCGCAGCAGGCCGATCGAGGCGTATCATCGCCGCCTGTTCGACCCGGATCCCGACGTGCACCGTCCGGCCGCGCTCGCGTGGACGCGCTGGGAGGCGTCGACCCTGACGCTCCGGCCCGATCCCGACCTCGTCGCAGGCATGACGGATGCGGACACCGCCACCGCGTTCGCACGGATCGAGAACCACTACTTCGTCAACGGCGGATGGTTCCGCGAGGGTCAGCTCATCGACGACGTCGACCGCATCCGCCGCATCCCCGCGGTCATCGTGCAGGGCCGCTACGACGTGTGCACGCCGATCATGACGGCGTGGGATCTGCACCGCGCGTGGCCCGAGGCCGACCTCGTCGTCGTGCCGGACGCCTCGCACTCGGCCACCGAGCCGGGCATCGCCTCGGCGCTGCGGGCGGCTGCCGATCGGTTCGCGCACGCAGCGGAGGCGCCGTGACCGACGACGCGCCCACCCCGCTGTTCGACCGCGGCATCGCCGGAGGACTCGCGAAGAACCGGCTCGCGCCGGGTCCGCTGCTGCCCGGGACGTCGTTCCACTGGGGGACGGTGTCGTAGCTCCAGTCGTACGCGCCGCGGAAGAGCATCGAGAAGGCCGCCGGCACGTGCAGCTCGAGCGCGCGCTCCGGCCCGCCCGCCTCGAGCAGGATCACCGATACGCCGGGGTCCTCGCTGAGCCGCGACGCCACGACGGTGCCCGTCGACCCGGCGCCGGCCACGATGTAGTCCGCGTCGGCTCCGACCGCGCGCTCACGCGCCGAGCGCCTTCGCGAGCGTCGCCGCGAGTCCGCCGACCCGATGGTCGATCAGGTAGCGGGTGAGCCCCTCGCTCACCGCTGCGCCGGTGCGCGACGACACGAACCACGGCGGCTTCGGCAGGACGCTGAAGCGCCCGCCCGTCAGCGAGCGCGGGAACGGGCGGAACGGGCCGCGCAGCACGGATCGCTCGACACCGTCGAGCAGGAGGGTGTTGTGCACCACTCCGATGCCGCTGCCGACGTCGTCGAGCGTGCCGCCGGGGAAGGCGCCCCACGACAGCGCGGGGGTGGCGAACAGCACGCCGGTCCACGTGTTGATCGCGATGCCGCCGTAGCGGAGGTCGGCGATCGCGCGGTCGAGGTCGTCGCCGAGCGCCTGTTCGGTGACCGGGTCGATCAGCACGTTCGCCCCGAGAGTCCCCGCCAGCCTCTCGTTCGCGTGCGCGATCGCGCCGTCGAGGAACTCGTGCCCGGTGCCGGCGAGCTCGACCACCCCGAGCACGGGGGCGAACCACTCGGTGGTCTCGAGCGCGCGCGGGTCGTCGTGCGCCGAGAGCTCGACCAGCAGGCGCGCGCCGTGCGCGCTGTGCTGGGCCTGGGGGTACTCGGCGGCGACGGCGGCCACCCGCTCCGCCGCGTGCGGGTACCAGACCGGGCGCTCGGGCGCGTCTGCGTACGCGGCGTGCAGCGCGCGGAGGAACGCCTCGCGCTGCGGCCAGTCGCGGCTGACGATGACGACCTGGCCGGCGATGCAGTTGTGGCCGCTGTTCTGGAGGCGCATCGTGGCGATGTGCTCGGCCTGGTACCGCAGGTCGGCGTCGGTCCAGGGCCCGGGCACGACGATGATCGGCGAGACACCGCCGAGCTCCGCGGTGATGGGCGTCGTCAGCCGCGGATCGCCGGCGGAGCGGCGTGCGGCAGCATCCGTGCCCGTTCCCCACACGATCGCGTCGAACGTCGCCGCGGAGCCGGTGATGTGGACGTGGGAGAACGCCGGGTGCTGCGTGAGGTGGGCCCCGACGTCACCGCCGCCGCGGACGATCCGGACGAATCCCGGCTCGATGAGCGGCGCGAGCGCCCTCTCGAGGACGGGCACGAGGGCGTCCTGCGTCGGGTTCACCTTCAACAGCACCACCCGGTTCTCGGCGAGGAGCTCGTAGAGCACATCGAGCACCGGGATGGAGGTGATGTTGCCGGCGCCGAGCACGAGGCCGAGCCCTCCGCCGTCGCTCGGACGGAGCTGGGCGAGGCCGGCGGTCCGGGCGGCGTCGGCCGGCGAGAGGCCCGGGCGCAGCCAGATCTCGCCGGTGAACCCGGACAGGAGCACCGAGTCGATGAGGTGGGCGGGGTAGACGTGCGCGCGGACGCGGTCGCCCGGCGCGGTGTCGAGGCGCACGCCGTCGAGCGGGCTGCCGCCGCGCGCCAGCCGGTCGAGCGACGCGATGTAGCCGTCCAGCCCGCCGAGCACCGCGTAGGGGCCGGAGAGCCATTCCTCGCCGCGCAACGGGTGCGTGGGCCCGAGCCCCTTCGAGGCCGCCGCGGTCCTCGCCCAGTCCTCGGCGGCGACGCCGACCGTGTGGCGGACGCGCCCGAGCAGCGTGGCGCGCTGGCGGAGGGTGAGCGCCGTCCACGACCGCGCACCGGCGGTCAGCTCGTCGACGCGCCGTTCGAGCGCGGCGCGATCGTCCTCAGGCAGGTCGGACGCGGGGGGCACGGGGGCGGCGCTCCCGGATCCACGCCGCGCCGATCCACGTGGCGTGGATGCGGGCGAGGGCTTCTCGGATGGCGACACGACGCTCTCCTTCGGGCGGCTCCGCTGGGTCGAGCGGGTCTCCAGCCTACTGAGGGGAGCGGGGTCGTCCCCGTCGCCGCAGCCGCGCTCCGTCCCGACGGACGCGCGCGGGAGGCGACGGCTCAGATGAGGGAGAGCTCGCGCAGCTTCGCCTCGACGTCGGCGTTCGACGGCTCGACGTGGTGGCTGGCGTCCGGGTAGACGACCACCGGGATGCTGGTGCGACCGGAGATGTCCTTGGCGATGTCGGCGGCGTCGGGGTCCGCCTCGAGGTCGACATACGTGTAGTCGACGCCCAGGCCGTCGAGCTGCGCCTTGGTACGGCGGCAGTCGCTGCACCAGGCGGCGCCGAACATGGTGATTCCTGCGGGGGTGGAGGTCATGGAACCAGGGTACGAGTGAACGCACGGTGTCCGGGTCATGACGGGGTTCTTAGCGGGTTGCTGTGTGGATACTGGGCGCATGGTCGCGGGATGGTCCGCCGTGCCAGGATGAGCATGAGCACTCGGGATCGGGCGCTCTCTCTCGTCAGCGGCCCCACGGTCGATGACCGTTCAGGAGGACTCGAAGATCCCCAGGGATCTCTCGGGCCATCGCGGAGGCGGATGCATGCAGGTCACGGTCGTCGTGCCCACCTTCAATGAGGCCCCGAACGTCGCAGAGCTGGTCCGTCGTGTGACCGCGGCCGCGCAGGGGTTCGAGGTGGACATCCTCTTCGTCGACGACAGCACGGACGACACCCCCCGGGTGATCGAGCGGGTCGCCCGGGCCGCCTCGGTCCCCGTCCGGGTGATCCATCGCGACGTGCCGAGCGGCGGTCTCGGGGGCGCCGTGTCGGCGGGGCTCGCCGCAGCCGCCTCCGACGTGTGTGTCGTCATGGACGGCGACCTGCAGCATCCGCCCGAGGACATCGCGACCCTCGTGAACCGGTTCCGCCGCGGCGACGCCGATCTGGTGGTCGCCTCGCGCTACGTCGCCGAGGGCGCGTCGAGCGGCCTCGCGGACCGCACCCGCATCCTCGTCTCGCGGGCGTCGACCCACGTGACGAAGGCGATGTTCCCCATCCGGCTGAGGGACGTCTCGGACCCGATGACGGGGTTCTTCCTGGTCGATCGCACGAGGCTCGACCTCGACGAGCTGAGACCGCGAGGCTTCAAGATCCTGCTCGAGATCCTCGCCCGCCGGCAGCTGCGGGTGGCGGAGATCCCGTTCTCGTTCGCCGACCGGCACGCCGGGGACTCCAAGGCGTCCTTCCGGCAGGGCATCCACTTCCTCGCCCAGCTCACCTCGCTCCGGTTCGGCAAGATGTCGCTCTTCGCGGTCATCGGCGGGCTCGGCGCGATCGCCAACCTCGGCATCGTATGGGTGTTGTCGCACCTCGGGGTCGGCGATGTCGTCGCGATGATCATCGCGGCCGAGACGACGATCATCGCCAACTTCGTGCTGCAGGAGCGCTTCGTCTTCCAGGACATGCGGGCGGACGCGTCCGGCATCGTCTCGCGGTTCGCGAAGTCGTTCGCGTTCAACAACACCGAGCTGATCGTGCGCATCCCGATCACGGCGCTGATCATCTCGAACTGGCACATCTCGGTGGTCATCGCCACCGGGATCACGCTCGTGGTCGCGTTCATCCTGCGGTTCCTGTTCCACTCGCTGGTGGTCTACGCACCGCGTCGCGCGGGCGCGCAGAAGGCCTCGGCCGCGCGCGGGCTCGTCGAGGAGCTCGACCGCCAGGCGATCTCGCCCGGCGAGCTCTGACGCCGGGCTCTGACGCCGGGCTCTGACGCCGGGCTCTGACGCCGGGCCGACGGGACCGTCCGGCGACCGGTGACGCGAGGGTCAGCCGACGAGGCCCTGGAACGCGTCGAGCCCCATGCCGTAGTTGATGCGGATGGTGGGAAGCGCGAGCTTGTCGGCGCCCGCGTGCACATACCCGGGCTCGATGGTGCGCGCCAGCTCGAAGCCGGCCTGGCGCAGACCCTCCTTGGCCGTCTCGTCGTAGTGGCCGAACGGGTAGGCCATGACCTCCTTGACGCCGAGGATCTGCGCCGAGGTCTCCATGTCGGCGGCGATCTGCTCGGCGGTCCAGTTCTCCATCCGCCCGCGTCCGTTCTCGCCGGCCGTGTGCATGTCGTGGGTGTGCGATCGCTGCAGCACGTACATGTTCGGGGTCGGCTCGGTGCGGGCCGAGGTGATCACGAACGACGTCGTGAGCAGGCTCTTGCCGTGCACGATGGGCGCCGCGAGCTCCAGCCACGTCGAGTCGGCGTCGTCGTCGGTGATGATCACGGATCGTGCGGGCACGTACAGCCTGCCGTCGATGAACGCGCTGAGCTCGTCCCACGTCGGCAGGTAGAAGCCGCCGTCCTGGAGATAGGTCATGTGCGCGTCGAAGTCGCCGATGTACGCGTAGTTCGCCTTCAGCCAGCCCGACTCGCCCTCGGGCTTCGTCGTGAACTGGTGGTACATGAGGATCGGCACGCCCACGTCCTCCGCGGCGACCTCCTCGGGCGACCTCCACGACCCGTGCAGGGTCAGCTCGCGGCCGGCGCACGCGACGGCGTCCGCGCCGTTCACCCGCGCGGCGACCGTGAACGTCTGGGCGTCCTCCGGCGTCGTGTACCAGCCGGCGAAGACCGCGCCGTCCTGCTGCGGGATCGGCAGATGGTCGTACAGCGTCCCCTGGATCTGCAGCTGCGGGGCGTCCGTGATGCCGTCGCCGGCGAAGCTCACGGCGCACGCGTTCGGGTCGGTGCTCGTGGCCGGCAGCGCCTCCGCCGGGGTGAGCGGTTGCGGGGGCGTCGGGGTCGCCGATCGGGTGATCGTCGGTGCCGCGGTCGGCGCGTCGGCCGTGATCGAACGGACGATCGCGACGGTCACGACCGCGGCGACCGTGAGGACGACCGCGGCCACGATCGCGCCGACGAGGTATCGACCGCGTCCCACCGCCGCGTGCCGCCCGCGCTGCCGACGTCGCGTGATGCCCATGCTGCGTTCCCCCCCGTTCGAGCGCTGCGCGCCTGCTGCTCGCGCCGCCGCGACCCCGTGCCGTGCTCCCGGCCCACGAAGCTTCCGGCGCAGCCCTGCGATCCTAACCGGCGACCGCGCCGTGTCCCGGGCGGCGCGACCGGGCTCCGGATGCCGCTTCTCGGCCGGTCGTAGACTGAGCTGGTTCGGCCCGCCCGCGCCCGCGCGGCATGAGCAGCCGCACCTGTCACCGATCGATCGAAGGCACCATGCCCCACTCCGCCGCCGGTCTCGCCTACCGCGAGGCTCGCGATTCCCTGCTCGCCCGTTCGCACGACGTCGCCGCGGCGCGCGACGGGTTCCGATGGCCGGACGTCGGTGATCACTTCAACTGGGCGGTGGACTGGTTCGACCAGATCGCCGAGGGCAACGACCGGCTCGCGCTGCGCGTCGTCGAGGAGGACGGCTCCGAGGCGTCCCGCACATACGATCAGATGCGTCGCCGGTCGAACCGGGTGGCGAACTGGCTCGCCGCGAACGGCGTCGTCCGCGGCGACCGCGTGATGCTCATGATCGACAACCGCGTCGAGCTCTGGGAGGCGATGCTCGCGATCATGAAGATCGGCGCGGTGATCCTGCCCACCTCGGTCGTGCTCGGCCCAGACGACCTCGTCGAGCGCATCGAGCGCGCCGACATCCGCGTCGTCATCGCGGACGAGACGGATGCGGCCAAGTTCGACGGCATCGACCGCGACCTCGTGCGGGTGAACGTCGGCGCGCCGCGCGCCGGCTGGCTGTCGTTCGCCGACTCGGACGGTGCGAGCGACGCGGCGCCGGGCGTCGTCGTCGACTCGACCGACGCGGCCATCGTGTACTTCACCTCGGGCACGACGTCGCGGCCGAAGATGGTCGAGCACACCCATGTCTCGTACCCGGTGGGTCACCTCAGCACGATGTACTGGATCGGCGTGCGCCCCGGGGACGTGCACATGACGATCAGCGCACCCGGATGGGGCAAGCACGCGTGGAGCCTGTTCTTCTCGCCCTGGATCGCCGAGGCGACGGTCTTCGTCTACAACTACCGGCGCTTCGACGCGGTCGCGCTCGTCGAGCAGCTCGACCGTGCCGGCGTGAACACGTTCTGCGCGCCGCCGACGGTGTGGCGGATGCTGATCCAGGCCGACCTGGAGAAGCGGCCCGCAGCCCTGCGGGAGCTGCTCTCGGCGGGCGAGCCGCTGAACCCCGAGGTCATCGCGACGATCGAGCGCTGGTGGGGCGTGCAGATCCGCGACGGCTACGGACAGACCGAGCTGACCGCGGTGATCGGCAACACGCCGGGCGTTCCGCTCAAGCCCGGCTCGATGGGCCGCGCGCTCCCCGGCGTCGAGGTCGTGCTGCTCGATCCTGTCACCGGGGAGGTCTCCGACGAAGGCGAGATCTGTCTCCCGACGCGACCGGTGCGCCCGCTCAACCTCATGCCGGGCTACATCGGCGAGCCCGAGCGCACCGCACGCGTCGACCATGACGGCTACTACCGCACGAGCGACGTCGCCTCCCGCGACGAGAACGGGTTCCTGACCTTCGTCGGGCGCACCGACGACGTGTTCAAGGCGAGCGACTTCAAGGTCTCGCCGTTCGAGGTGGAGTCGATCCTGCTCGAGCACCCGGCCGTCGCCGAGGCGGGGGTCGTCGGCGCCCCCGACCACCTGCGCCTCAACATCGTGAAGGCGTATGTGCACCCGGCGGCCGGTGCCGCTCCGGACGCCGCGACGGCGCGCAGCATCCTCGCCCACGCGCGCGAGCACATGCCGCCGTACCTGCGGGTGCGCCGGGTGGAGTTCTTCGAGCTGCCGAAGACGATCTCGGGCAAGATCCGCCGGGTCGAGCTGCGCGAGCGCGAGGAGCGGCACGCCGACACGCGCATCGACACCGAGTTCCGCGAGCAGGACTTCCCCGACCTGAAGTCCTGACCTCGCGGCGCGGGCGGCGACGGCCGGCCGCGTCAAGCCCCCCGCGGCGGCGCCGCCGACTGCCTAGGCTCGATCCATGTCCGATGACAGGAACGTTCCCGAGACCTCCGGCACCGACGACACGCTGGGGGCGGTCCCCGGCGCAGATCCCGTGGAGAAGGACCCCGCGGACTGGGCGACCGGCGACGAGCCGATGACCGCTCCGCAGCGCAGCTACCTCGACACGCTCGCCCGTGAGGCGGGCGAGGAGATCCCCGCCGATCTCACCAAGGCCGAGGCATCCGAGCAGATCGACCGGCTGCAGTCCGAGACGGGTCGCGGCCCCGCGCGCTGAGGAGCACCACGCACGGCTTGCCCGCTGCCGTCGCCGGATGGTGCACTGGAGAGGTGACCCCGATCCGCTCCGTCCCCCGCGTCGAGTGGTCGGGGACGGTGACCGCATGAGCGGAGGGACCGCGTTCACCCGGCTGGTGGGGGCGGAGCCCCCCATCGTCCTCGGTGCGTTCGGGGGATGTCGTCGGTCGAGCTGACCGCGACGGTGTCGGAGGGCGGGGGTCTCGGCTCCTACGGACTGTACGGCTACGAGCCGGAGCGCATCGAGCGCACGGAGGCGGCGCTTCGGGCCCGCAGGGCGAAGCCGTTCGCCCTGAACCTCTGGCTGCCGGTCCCGGGCCGGCCGGATCCCTCGCCCTCGCCGGAGGAGTACGCCGCGTATCCCGGCGGGCCGGCGGGAATGAAGAAACCCCCGCGCGTAGAAGCCGCACGAGGGTCCCAGTGGCTCCGACCGGCATCGATCCGGTGACCTTTCGATTTTCAGTCGAACGCTCTACCAACTGAGCTACAGAGCCGCGCGACATGTCTGCCGCGTCCGAGACGAAAGGCCCTCTCCAAGAAAGGGCCCGTCGCTCAGAGCGACCCTGACGGGACTTGAACCCGCGACCTCCGCCGTGACAGGGCGGCACGCTAACCAACTGCGCTACAGGGCCATGATGTGTTCAATTGTGTCCGGTGAGTGACCCCAACGGGATTCGAACCCGTGCTACCGCCGTGAAAGGGCGGCGTCCTAGGCCGCTAAACGATGGGGCCGGGTGAACCCGCCGGGCTCACGCTTACCGAAGAGCAAGCATACGCATTCGTCGACCAAACCGCCAATCGAGATGGGGATGTGCCGCGCGCCGCGCGGGCACGGCCGGCCGGAGGGGCGAGGATGGCGCGGGTGCCTGCGCACCGCATCCGGGCTCACCCGTTGCGCATGTGACTGATGTTGTTAGTGTTGTGGATGTTGCGCCGGTACGGAGAGGTTCTCGTGACTGCCGAAGACTTGCCCCAGGCGGAGGAGTGCGATTGCGCTCCGACCGCCCGTGAACGCGCCCGTTTGTGGCCGGGGATGACGCGCCGCACCGCGATCGGTGCGGGTGCGCTCGGCGTCGTCGGTCTCGGCGTGATCGGCGGCCCGCTTCTGCCCCGCGCCGTCGCCATCGAGGGGTATCCCTCCTGGGACGATGTGCAGCGGGCGAAGGCGAACGAGACCGCGAAGAACGCCGAGATATCGCGCATCGAGTCCCTGATCAGCCAGCTGCAGGCGGACGTCGCCAACAAGCAGGCGATCGCCCAGCAGAAGTCCGACGAGTACTACACGGCGCAGCAGGCCTTCTTCGACGCCTCGTACCGGGCGGACTCCCTCCAGTCGCAGGCCGACTCGCAGGCGGCCGCGGCGACCGAGGCGGCCAACAAGGCCGGCCGGGTCGCGAGCCAGCTGTATCGCTCCGGCGGCGACAGCACGCCGATGGAGCTGTTCTTCACCGGCTCGGCAGCGGGTGCCGACGACCTGCTCGACCGGCTCGGCACGATGGACAAGCTCCTCGAGCGCAACCAGACGGTGTACGCGGATGCGGTCAGCGCCCGCAACGCCGCGCAGGTGCTCACCGACCAGGCCGCCGCCGCAAGAGACGAGCGTGACCGGCTGCAGCAGCTCGCAGAGGCCGCGATGCAGGAGGCGCAGGCCGCCGCCGAGGCCGCCCAGGCGGCCCTCGACGAGCAGAGCACCCATCTCGGCGATCTGCAGGCGCAGCTCGCCGCGCTGAAGGACACGACGGCCAAGACCGTCGCCGACTATCAGGCCGGCGTCGCCGAGCAGAAGCGCCGCGAAGAAGAGGCCCGCAAGGCGGAGGAGGCCCGTCGTGCCGCGGCCGCAGCGGCGGCAGCGGCGGCGGCCGAGGCCGCGAACAACGCCGGCGGCGGCGGAGATGGCGGCGGCGGTGGGAGCTCCTCCGGCGGATCGGGAGGCGGCTCGGGCTGGGTGCGCCCGGCGGGCGGAAGCATCACGTCCGAGTACGGCCCGCGCTACTCGCAGTGCGGACCGAGCTACTGCGCGAGCAGCACCCACTACGGCACCGACTTCGGCGCTGGCTGCTGGGGCAACATCTACGCGGCCTCGTCCGGCACGGTGAGCTACGCCGCGCGCAACGGCGGCTACGGCAACTTCGTGCGCATCGAGCACGGCGGCGGCATCGCGACCGGTTACGCGCACATCGTCGACGGCGGGATCCGCGTGGGGTACGGGCAGTGGGTCAACGCCGGCGACGTGATCGCGAGCGTCGGCAACACCGGCAACTCCTTCGGCTGCCACCTGCACTTCGAGGTCTACGTGAACGGCGCCGCGACCAACCCGCGCCCGTTCCTCGCCAACCGCGGAGTCTGGCTCTGACCCCCTGAACGAGCGGAGGGAGCGGATGCCGGGCGCCCGGCATCCACTCCCTCCGCTCGGAGGCGACTCAGACGGTCTTGGGCGCTTCGCCCTCGCCCTGGGACTTCGTCTGGCCCTCGTGCTCGTCGAAGCGGGTGAACGCCTCGCCGACGAGGCGCTCGGCCTCGGCGGCGTCGCCCCACTCGTCGACCTTGACCCACTTGCCGGGCTCGAGGTCCTTGTAGTGCTCGAAGAAGTGGCCGATCTCGCCCTTGGTCCACTCGTCGATGTCGCCGACGTCCTGGATGTGCGACCAGCGCGGGTCCTTCGCGAGCACGGCGACGACCTTGTCGTCGCCGCCGGCCTCGTCGCTCATCTTCAGCACCGCGACCGGACGGACCTTCGCCATGACACCCGGGTAGATGTCGCGGTCGAGGAGCACGAGCACGTCGAGCGGGTCGCCGTCCTCGCCGAGCGTGTTCTCGAAGAACCCGTAGTTGCTGGGGTAGCCCATCGGCGTGAAGAGCACGCGGTCGAGGAACACCCGACCGGTGCCGTGGTCGACCTCGTACTTGACGCGGCTGCCGCGCGGGATCTCGATGACGGCGTCGTATGCACCCATACGTGTGCTCCTTCGGAAGTTCGGTGGATGGCGCGCACCAGCCTAGCCGCGGCCCCGTGCACAACTCGGGCACAGACGTGTCATCGGCCCCTGCCGAGGCGCATTCCTCCCGGGTCGTGCACGCGCTAGCGTGACTGCGTGCCCTCTCTCGACCCGTCCGTCGCCGAGATCCGTCGCGCCGTCCGCCCGGTGCTCGACGGGCACCGCACCGTGCTGGTCGCCTTGTCCGGAGGCGCGGACTCGCTCGCCCTCGCGGCCGCGGTGGCGTTCGAGGCGGCGGCCGCGGACGTGCGGGTCGTCAGCGTGACCGTCGACCACGGCCTGCAGGCCGGCTCGGCGGCGGCCGCGGGCGACGCCGCCCGCGCCGCCACGGGACTCGGCCTCGAGGCGGTGGTGGTCGGCGTCGAGGTCGGCGCCGAGGGAGGACCCGAGGCGGCCGCGCGCGACGCCCGGTACGCCGCGCTCCGCGACGCGGCCGTGGACTACGGCGCGACCGCGGTGCTGCTCGGACACACCCTCGACGACCAGGCCGAGACGGTGCTGCTGGGTCTCGCCCGCGGATCCGGGGCGACGAGCCTCGCCGGGATGGCGCCGACCGTCGAGGACGACGAGGTGACCTGGCTGCGACCGCTGCTCGGCGTCCGGCGGAGCGCCACCCGGGCGGCCTGCGCGGCGCAGGGGCTGGACCCGTGGCACGACCCGCACAACGACGACGGACGTTTCACGAGGGTGCGCGTGCGCAGCCGGGTGCTGCCCGTGCTGGAGGCCGAGCTCGGCCCAGGGGTGGCCGAGGCGCTGGCCCGCACGGCGCAGCAGCTGCGCGAGGACGCCGAGGCGTTCGCCGAGATGATCGAGGAGACGATCGAGGACATCGTCGAGCCCGCCGAGGCCGGGATCGCCATCTCGGTCGCGGCCCTCACCGCGAACCCCGCGGCCCTGCGCCATCGCATCATCCGGCACGTCGCGGCGAGCGAGTTCCACGTCTCGCTGACCCGCACGCAGACGCTCGAGGTCGCGCGCCTGGCCACGCACTGGCGCGGACAGGGCCCCATCGACCTGCCCGGATGCCGCGCGCACCGCGCGGGCGGCCTGATTCTGCTGACCGCCCGCTGACCCGCTCCGGCATCCGGGCCTGGGGTGGGCGCGGGACGGAGCAGGCGGCGGGCGGCGGGTACGCTCGACGCATGCGCGCAGCCGACATCGCGGACGACCTGACGACAGTCCTCGCCACGGAGGAGGACATCCTCGCCAAGCTCGAGGACATCGCCGCGCAGGTGGCGCGGGACTACGAGGGCAAGGACCTCGTGCTCGTCGGCGTGCTGAAGGGCGCGGTCATGGTCATGGCCGACTTCTCCCGCGCGCTGCCGACGCTCGTGCCGATGGACTGGATGGCGGTCTCCTCCTACGGCACCGGGACCCGTTCGAGCGGCGTCGTGCAGATCCGCAAGGACCTCGACACCGACATCCACGACAAGCACGTGCTGATCGTCGAGGACATCATCGACTCCGGCCTGACGCTCAGCTGGCTGCTGGAGAACTTCGCGGCGCGGGGCGCCGCATCCGTCGAGGTGTTCGCCCTGTTCCGCAAGCCCGAGGCGGCCAAGGTGCAGGTCGACTGCCGGTACGTCGGCTTCGACATCCCGAACGAGTTCGTCGTGGGCTACGGTCTCGACTACGCCGAGCGGTACCGCAACCTCCGCGACGTCGCCGTGCTCGCCCCTCACATCTACTCCTGACGGAGCCCCGCTCCGCCCCGCTTCGGGCCGGGCGTGCCCTCAGTCGTCGGATCGGTGGGGCAGGAGTCGCCTGCAGGGACCGCTGCGGCGCCGAATCCCCGCGTGATCCGACGACCGAGGGTCGTGCCCACCGTGCCCACGCCCGCTTCGCAGGAGAGAACAAGCACCGTACGCCGTGGGCGAATGCACAGACGTGGCATAGAGAGCGCGCGCTACCCTGAAGACCACCGTCCGGCAGGCGGCTCGCTGACGAAAGGGCCGGGGTCCGTCCCCGCACAATGGACTTCAAGAAGATCACCCGCAACCCCCTCCTGTACGTCCTGTTGATCGGACTGTTCCTCATCGTGGGCTTCTCGCTGATCTCGAGTCTCGGCGCCGCGAAGCAGGTGACGACCCAGCAGGGTCTCGAGCTGCTCCAGGGGAACACCGTCACCGAGGTCACCAACACCGACGGCGACCAGCGCGTCGACATGACGCTGTCGACCGCGTACGAGGGTGCGACCGAGGTGCAGTTCTACTACGTCGCCGCGCGCGCCGACGAGGTCGTGCAGGCGATCGACGCGGCGAACCCGTCGGACGGCTACAACGACGTCGTGCCGCGGGCGACCTGGTTCGACGGGCTGCTGTCGCTGATGCTGCCCATCCTTCTGCTCGGTCTCATCTTCTGGTTCCTGATCTCCTCCGCCCAGGGCGGAGGCAGCAAGGTCATGCAGTTCGGCAAGTCGAAGGCGAAGCTCGTCTCGAAGGAGAGCCCGACGGTCACCTTCCAGGACGTCGCCGGCGCCGACGAGGCGATCGAGGAGATGCAGGAGATCAAGGACTTCCTGAAGGACCCGACGAAGTTCCAGGCGCTCGGCGCCCGAATCCCCAAGGGCGTGCTGCTCTACGGCCCTCCCGGAACCGGGAAGACGCTCCTCGCGCGCGCCGTGGCGGGCGAGGCGGGCGTGCCGTTCTACTCGATCTCGGGGTCGGACTTCGTCGAGATGTTCGTCGGCGTCGGCGCCAGCCGGGTGCGCGACCTGTTCAACCAGGCCAAGGAGAGCGCCCCCGCGATCATCTTCATCGACGAGATCGACGCGGTCGGCCGGCACCGCGGTGCCGGCATGGGCGGAGGTCACGACGAGCGCGAGCAGACGCTCAACCAGATGCTCGTCGAGATGGACGGCTTCGACCCGAAGGTCAACGTCATCGTCATCGCCGCGACCAACCGGCCCGACATCCTGGACCCGGCGCTGCTGCGCCCGGGCCGCTTCGACCGTCAGATCGGCGTCGACGCCCCCGACCTCAAGGGCCGACAGCGGATCCTCGAGGTGCACGGCCGTGGCAAGCCCCTCGCCGAGTCCGTCGACCTCGAGGTCGTCGCCCGCAAGACCCCCGGCTTCACCGGCGCCGACCTCGCGAACGTGCTGAACGAGGCCGCCCTGCTCACCGCCCGTTCCGACGCGCAGCTGATCGACAACCGTGCTCTGGACGAGGCGATCGACCGCGTCATCGCCGGCCCTCAGCGCCGCACCCGGGTGATGCGCGACAAGGAGAAGCTGATCACGGCGTACCACGAGGGCGGTCACGCCCTGGCGGCGGCGGCGATGAACTTCACCGACCCGGTCACGAAGGTCACCATCCTCCCGCGCGGCAAGGCGCTCGGGTACACGATGGTGCTGCCGCTCGATGACAAGTACTCGGTCACCCGCAACGAGCTGCAGGATCAGCTGACCTACGCCATGGGCGGCCGCGTCGCCGAGGAGATCGTGTTCCACGACCCGACGACCGGAGCCTCGAACGACATCGAGAAGGCGACGAACATCGCCCGCAAGATGGTCACCGAGTACGGCATGACGACGGATGTGGGCCCGGTCAAGCTCGGGTCGTCCTCTGGCGAGGTCTTCATGGGCCGCGACATGGGCCACGGCCGCGATTTCAGCGAGCGCGTCGCCGAGCGCGTCGACGGACAGGTGCGCGCGCTCATCGAGCAGGCGCACAATGAGGCCTACCAGGTGCTCAACGACAACCGGGACATCCTCGACAAGCTCGCGCTGGAGCTGCTCGAGAAGGAGACGCTCGATCACAACGAGCTCGCCGAGATCTTCCGCGACATCAAGCGCCTGCCCGAGCGCCCCCAGTGGCTGTCGAGCTCCGAGCGTCCCGTGTCGAAGCTGCCTCCGGTCGACGTGCCGCGGCGCACGCTGCCGGCCGGTGCCGTGGCTCAGGAGGAGGCGGAGGCCGCTGCCACCGAGAAGGCCGCGCAGCCTCGCGGCGCCGGACAGGCGCGCCCCGCGACGGCGTAGGCTCGGCCTGTGGCCGTCGACCGTGAACGCATCGCCGTGCTCGTGCGCGAGCTGCTCGAGGCGATCGGCGAGGACCCGGGTCGTGCGGGGCTGAGACAGACTCCGCAGCGGGTCGCCGACGCATACGGCGAGTTCTTCTCCGGGATCGGCGAGGACCCGGCCGCCGTGCTCGCGAACACGATCTCGGTCGCACGCGGGCCTGCTCCCGAGACGTTGCCCTCGGGAGCGGTGATGCTCCGCGACATCCGGTTCCGTTCGATCTGCGAGCACCACCTGCTGCCGTTCCGGGGCCGGGCGCACCTCGCGTACCTCCCGGGTGAGCAGGTGGTGGGGCTCGGCGCGCTTCCCCGTGTCGTGGACGTCCTGGCCTCCCGCCCCCAGGTGCAGGAGCGGCTCGGCGAGCAGATCGCGGACACCATCGCCGGAGCCCTCGACGCTCGCGGGGTGCTCGTGGTGCTGCAGGCCGAGCACGAGTGCGTCACGATGCGCGGCGGTCGTCAGCCGGATGCGGAGACGATCACGATCGCCGCCCGCGGCGCCCTGGCCGAGCCCGCCGCCCGGGCCGAGATCGTCGCGCTGCTGACGGGCGGCGACGCATGAGCTGCCTCGTGATGGGGATCGTCAACGTCACCCCCGACTCGTTCAGCGACGGGGGCCGTCACCTCGACCCCGAGGCCGCCGTGGCGCACGGGCTGCGCCTGCGCGCGCAGGGCGCGGATCTGGTGGACGTCGGCGGCGAGTCCACCCGCCCGGGCTCGGTGCGCGTGCCGGTCGAGATCGAGCAGGAACGCGTCGTGCCCGTCGTGTACGCGCTGAGCGATGCGGGGGCCGTCGTCAGCATCGACACCATGAACGCGGGCACGGCGGCCGCCGCGATCGCCGCGGGCGCCCGCATCGTGAACGACGTGTCGGGAGGGCTCGCCGACCCCGACCTGCTCGCGGTCGTGGCCGAGTCGCGGGCGGACGTCGTGCTCGGCCACTGGCGAGGGCACTCCCGCGAGATGTACGCCGAGGCCCACTACCGCGACGTGACGCGCGAGGTCGTCGCCGAACTGCGCGAGCGGCTGGAGGCCGCTGCGGCGGCCGGCATCGCCCCGTCGCGCGTCGTCCTGGACCCGGGCATCGGGTTCGCCAAGCGCGGGGCGCAGAACTGGGAGCTTCTGCGCGGTCTTCCACAGCTCGTCGGCACCGGCGCGCGAGTGCTGGTGGGCACGAGCCGCAAGCGGTTCCTGGCGGACGCCCTCGGCGGCGAGGTCTCCGAGGGGAGACGCGATCTCGCGACGTCGGTCACGAGCGTGCTGGCGGCGCAGGCCGGAGCGTGGGCGGTTCGCGTGCACGACGTCGTCGCGACGCGCGACGCGCTGCGGATCTCGGACGCCTGGCAGAACGGAACGGCATGAGCGGCGACCGCATCACCCTGACGGGGCTGCGCGGCCGCGGCCATCACGGCGTCTACCCCGACGAGAGGCGCGAGGGGCAGGAGTTCGTCGTCGACGTCTCGATGGGCCTCGACCTGCGTGCCGCAGCGGAGAGCGACGACGTCGCCGACACCGTGCACTACGGCGAGGTGGCCGACGACGTGGTCGCCGAGATCGAGGGGCAGCCGGTGGACCTCATCGAGACCCTGGCGGCGCGCATCGCCGCGCGCGTGCTGGCGCGGACTCTCGTGCGCACGGTCGTCGTGACCGTCCACAAGCCGTCGGCACCGATCGCCGTTCCCTTCGGCGACGTCGCCGTCACCATCGAACGCGCGAAGGAACCGATGTGAGCCGCCGTCTCGCGCAGGGGTTCTCCGGCGGTGAGCCGTCGGTGGCCGCATCCGTCGAGGCCGTCATCGCGCTCGGGTCCAACCTCGGCGATCGGGTCGCGATCCTCCGGGAGGCGGTTGCGGACCTCGCGCGCCTTCCGCTGACCGGGCACGTCCGCGTCGCCCCCGCGATCGAATCGGTCGCGGTCCGCGTGGACGGGCCGGATGCGGCTGCCCCGGCCTATCTCAACACGGTCGCCCTCGTCGCCACCCGGCTCGCTCCTTCCGTGCTGCTGTCGTACCTCCATGCGATCGAGGACCGGCACGGTCGGGAGCGCCGCGAGCGGTGGGGGGACCGCACGCTCGATCTCGACCTCATCGCGTACGGCGACCTGCAGTCGCTCTCGCCGCGACTCGTCGTGCCGCACCCGCGCGCCGCCGAGCGGGCGTTCGTGCTGGATCCCTGGCTCGCGCTCGACCCGGATGCGGAGCTGCCGGGCGTGGGGCGCGTGGCCGATCTGCGGGCGCGCCTGGAGGGGGACCGATGAGGCGCACGAGCCCCGCCGTGCTCGCGATCGCCGCGGTGCTCGGTGTCGGTGTCGGCTTCCTCGCCGACCAGGTGCTCACGGCCTCGGGGAACGCCACGTTCACCCCGATGCCCACCCTGCCGATCCTGCTGGCGCTGCTGGGCGCGCTCGTGATCGCCCTCGCGATCCCGATCCGTCGCGCGACCCGTGGTCGGGCCGCGCCCGTCGATCCCTTCCGCGCCGTGCGGATCGCCATGCTGGCGAAGGCCGCGAGCATCGTGGGGGCCGCGGTCGGCGGCATCGCCGTGGGGCTTCTGCTGTTCCTCCTGACCCGCCCGGTGATCCCCTCGGTAGGCTCGATGGGGACGATCATCGCCACGATCGTCGCGTGCGCCGCGCTCGTCGCAGCTGCACTCGTCGCTGAGAACCTCTGCACGATCCGGAAGGACGACGATGACGATCAACCCGGAGCCGGAGAACCCGGTGGGGGTACCGTCGCCCGCTGAGCCCGCCGCCGCCGAACCCGCTCGGCCCGCCGAACCGGGTGAAGCAGCCGCATCCGCGCCCGTCGCCCCCGCTGTCGGGACGCCCGACGGGCCGGAACTCGATGTGCCCTCGGTGCTCGACCAGGGCACGTTCCGGCGCATCCCGGAGCCGCGGCGCCCCGGCCTCGCGATCGGCGACGGCACCTGGCACCAGCTCGCGCGGCCCTACCTGACGGTGCAGCTCATCGCGACCGGTATCTGGTTCGCGCTCGTCGCGATCGCGGCCGTCGTCGTCACGGCCGTGAGCGGCACCGCCTGGGTGTGGATCCCCGCATCCGTGTTGCTGGTCGTCCTGGCGATCACGTTCGCGATCACGCCCCGGCAGGTGCGGGCGTTCGGCTACCGCCTGCGCGACGACGACCTGGTGCTGCGCCGCGGGATCCTGTTCCAGCGCGTCGTGGCCGTGCCCTACGGGCGGATGCAGCTCGTCGACATCACGCATGGCCCCCTCGACCGTGCGCTCGGGATCGCCCAGCTGAAGCTCGTCACCGCGGCCGCGGCGACCGCGGTCGTGCTCCCCGGCCTCACTCAGGACGCGGCCGAAGAGCTGCGCGACACGCTCATCTCCGTCGCCGAGACGCGCCGGACCGGCCTGTGAACACGTCCGCGCCGACGCGGTCGCCGCTCAGCGACGGCGAGTGGCATCGGATGCATCCGCTCACCCCGCTGCTGCGGGGCGGGCTGTTCCTCGTGGTTGCGCTGGGTTTCGTGATCGCCAACCTGCGGGAGCGGCTCATCGAGATCTTCCTGCCCTGGTCGGGCGGCGGAGCGGGTCCCGAGGACCCGCTCGACTATGTGATCAGCCACAACCTCGTGCTGTGGGTGCTGCTGGGGGTCCTCGGCGTCGTGGTCCTCCTGATCGTCCTGTTCTGGTTCAGCTGGCGGTTCCACAGCTTCCGCATCACCGGCGACGACGTCGAGGTGCGCAGCGGCGTGGTCTTCCGCACGCAGCGGCGGGCGCCGCTCGACCGGGTGCAGGGCGTCAACCTCACCCGTCCGCTCGTGGCCCGGCTCGTCGGCCTCGCCAAGCTCGAGGTGGTCGGTGCGGGGCTGGACGCCAACGTGCGGCTCGAGTACCTCTCCGCGGCGAACGCGGAAGCCGTCCGCGCCGACATCCTGCGGCTCGCCTCCGGCCGTGCGCTCGGCGCCGCGGCCGCCGCGGAGGCTCCCGTGGGATCGTGGCGGTCGAGCGCCGCCGGCACGGTGGCCGGCGGAGTCACGGGCATCGTCGACGGTGTCGAGGAGCCGGTGGCCGAGCCCGAGTCCGTCGTGCGCATCCCGTTCGGGCGCCTCATCGGCTCGGTGCTCCTGAGCGACACCATGATCTCGTTCGTGGTCCTGGTGATCGCGATGGGCGTCTGGGCGACGCAGGGAGCGCCATGGGTGCTCCTCACACTGCTGCCGATGGCGCTCGGCTTCGGCGCGTACGCGATCCGGTCGGTGACGCGCGCGCTGCGCTACGCGATCGCGCCGACCGATCACGGTGTGCGCATCGTCTTCGGGCTCTTCACGACGGTGACCGAGATCCTTCCGCCCGGGCGCATCCATGCCGTGCAGGTGCGGCAGCCGCTGCTGTGGCGACCGGCCGGATGGTGGACCATCACGGTCAACCGGCTCTCCGGCAGTCGGTCCGGTCAGCAGGCCGCCGACGCCTTCGCCCGCGTGCTGCCGGTCGGCACCCGTGCCGACGCCGAGCGGGTCGTGGCCCTCCTCCTGCCGTGGCTCAGCCCCGAGGAGCGCGACCTGGTCTTCGCGAGGGGCGTGTTCGCCGCGCCCGACGACGATCCCTTCACGACGACGCCCGCTCGGGGGTGCGTCGTGCGCCCCCTGTCGTGGCGGCGCAACGGCTTCGCGCTGTCGCCATCCGCGCTGTTCCTGCGGCGGGGCCGGATCTGGCGATCGCTGGCGATCGTGCCCCTCGCCCGGATGCAGAGCGTCTCGGTCGAGCAGGGGCCGGTGTACCGGCGGATCGGGCTCGCTCACGTGCGCGCGCACACGGTCGCGGGATCCGTCTATACGGGGATCGGGGCGCTCGATCGGGTGGACGCCCTGCGCCTGTTCGAGGACGTCGAGGCGGGATCGGTCGCGACCGCCGCCGTCGACCGGTCGCACCGCTGGCGCGTCGAGGACCCGGCGGTCGAAGACGCGGGCGTCGAGGTGGCGGAGAGTGAGGGCGCGGCGGACGGCGCGGGCGTGGCGGAGGGCGAGGGCGCGGCGAGCCCGACGTCTGCCGCGATACCTGCGCCATCGGAGGCGCACCCGGACGAGAAGGAGCACCGATGAGTCGAGACGGACGCCTGGGCGTTGGCATCATCGGCGCCGGCAGGGTCGGCCCGATCATCGGCGCGGCGCTCGCCGGTGCCGGCCACGCGCTGATCGGGATCACCTCCGGGTCCGACGACGACCGCGTCGAGGCGATCCTCCCGGGGGTTCCCGTGCTGGAGGCCACCGAGGTCGTGCGCCGCAGTGAGCTGGTGATCCTGGCCGTGCCCCACGACGAGCTGCCCGGTCTCGTCGGCGGGCTCGCGGAGCTCGGCTCGTGGCAGATCGGTCAGCTCGTCCTGCACGTCGACCCGGCCTACGGCATCGAGGTGCTCGCCGCGGCGGCGGCACGTGGCGCCATCCCGCTCGCCGTGCACCCGGCCATCACGTTCACGGGCACGAGCATCGACCTCCGGCAGCTCCCGGCCTCGTACGCGGCGGTCACGGCGCCCGCCGCGGTGCTGCCGATCGCGCAGGCGCTCGCCGTCGAGATGGGGTGCGAGCCCGTCACCGTGGCCGAGGCGGATCGTCCGGCGTACGCGGAGGCGATCGCGATCGCCACGCAGTTCGCCCGCTCGATCGTGCAGCAGGCGACGGGGCTGCTGGGCGGCATCGGCGTTGAGAATCCGGGCGGCTACCTCTCGGCCCTCGTGCGCTCCACGGTCGACGACGCGCTCACCCGGGCGTCGTCGGGCGCCGTGCCGGACGCGCCCGACGACACGATCTGACCGCGCGGGCGTGGCGCCGGGCCCGCACGCGTGCTGAGGAGCGGATGCGACGGCTCCGCTCTCGGTCCCTGAGCGAGGAGCGCAAGCGACGAGACGAAGGGGCACGGAGCTCAGCCCTCGCCTTGCCGCGCCCCCGCCCCACCCGCGCCCCGCCCCGCGGGCGACCGTGCCGCCGCGGATAGACTGGTGCGCGACTTCCGAGGAGCCCCCCACGATGACCGAATCTCCCGATTCCGCCGCGCCCGCCGAGACGATCGACGACGACGTCTTCGAGCAGAAGGCGGTCCGCCTCGCCAAGCGGGAGCGTCTGATCGCGGAGCGCACGGATGCCGCCGGCGGCGCCTATCCGGTCTCGCTCCCCGTCACCGACACCATCCCCGCCCTGCGCGAACGCCACGCCGACCTCGAGGCGGGTGCCGAGACCGGCGTGACCGCGGCGGTCGCCGGACGCATCGTGTTCAGCCGCAACACCGGCAAGCTCTGCTTCGCGAGCCTGCAGTCCGGTGACGGCAGCCGCATCCAGGCCATGGTGTCGCTCGCCGCCGTCGGTGAGGAGTCGCTGCAGCGATGGAAGGATCTTGTCGATCTCGGCGATCACGTCTTCGTCTCCGGGCAGGTGATCTCGAGCCGGCGCGGCGAGCTGTCGATCATGGTGTCGGACTGGGCCATCGCGTCGAAGGCGCTGCTGCCGCTGCCGAACCTCTACACCGAGCTCAGCGAGGAGAGCCGCGTGCGCTCGCGCTTTCTCGACCTCATCGTGCGCGACCAGGCCCGCGAGACGGTGCGCGCGCGCGCCGCGGTGAACGCGAGCCTGCGGCAGACATTCACCGGGCACGATTTCATCGAGGTCGAGACCCCGATGCTGCAGGTGCAGCACGGCGGTGCATCCGCGCGCCCGTTCATTACGCACTCGAACGCCTTCGACACCGATCTGTACCTGCGCATCGCGCCCGAGCTTTATCTCAAGCGTGCCGTGGTCGGCGGGCTCGACCGGGTGTTCGAGATCAACCGCAACTTCCGCAACGAAGGCGCCGACTCGACGCACAGCCCCGAGTTCGCGATGCTCGAGGCGTACCAGTCGTACAGCGACTACAACGGCATCGCCGACCTCACGCAGGAGCTCGTGCAGAACGCCGCGATCGCGGTGACCGGTACGACCGAGGTCACCTGGGCCGACGGCACGGTCTACGACCTGGGCGGCGACTGGGATCGCGTCTCGATGTACGAGTCGCTCTCCGCCGCATCCGGGCGCACGGTGACGCCCGAGACCCCGCTCGACGAGCTCCGCGCCGTCGCGGCCGAGGTCGGTGTCGAGGAGCCGCCGCACGCCACGCACGGCAAGTACGTCGAGGAGCTCTGGGAGCACTTCGTCAAGGTCGGCCTCACGCGGCCCACGTTCGTCATGGACTTCCCCCTCGACACGAGCCCGCTCGTGCGCGAGCACCGCTCGATCGCGGGCGTCGTGGAGAAGTGGGACCTGTACGTGCGCGGCTTCGAGCTGGCGACCGGGTACTCCGAGCTCGTCGACCCCGTCATCCAGCGCGAGCGCTTCGTGGAGCAGGCGAAGCTCGCCGCCCGCGGCGACGTGGAGGCGATGCGCATCGACGAGGAGTTCCTGCGCGCGATGGAGCACGGCATGCCGCCCATGGGAGGGATGGGGATGGGCATCGACCGCCTGCTGATGGCCATCACGGGCCTCGGCATCCGCGAGACGATCCTCTTCCCGCTGGTCAAGTAGCCTCGGCGGTCACCGCGCCGTCTCCGCGCTCCGGCGCGGTGCTTGGCGCTCCGGCTCGGTGCTCTGCGAGACCGGGATGGCGCTAGTCTCCTGAAATGGCGCTCGAAACATCTGGCGCCACCGCAGGAAACTGGCGCCATCCCACGTTCTGGGCTCTCCCGGCAGCGCCGGGGCTCACCCGTGACCACCGTGGCGGCCTCGCCCGGGCCGGAACGCCCAGTCGGGCAGATGCCCCGCCTGCACCATCGACAGCACGATGCGGCTGAGCCCGTGCTCGGAGTCGATCTCGCACGCCAGCTGAGCGTAGAAGTCCGCGTGCGACGACCGGCCGAGCGCCCACGACAGCCACGCGCACACCGACAGCGCGCCCGGCCGCTCCGACCGCGGCGCGACCGCCGCGGCGCGACGCGTGACCTCGAGCGCCGCGCCGAGGCGTTCCGCATCCGGTCGTTCGCCCTCGCCGATCATCCGCTCGGCAAGGGAGGCCGGATACGCCTCGCCGTCCTCCCACCGCAGCTGCGCGTCGAGCGCGTCGTCGCCCGCATCCACGCCGTCGATCCAGGCCGTCACGCCGATGTCGCGGAGCGCCGGCCGGGACAGGCACCAGATCAGCGCCGCGAGCGCGTAGGGATCCGCGGTCGCAGGATCGGCCTGCACCGCGACCTCGAAGAACACCGGCAGGTCGTCGAGTGCGCACACCGCCTCGAACGCGCGAGGATCGACGCGCTCGTCGTGCGGTGCCGTCTGCGTCCCCGCGACGACCTCGAACGCCCGCTCGAGCTGCTGCAGCGCGCGGCCGACCCGTTCGCGGTCGGCGAGGTCGGCGACGGGCAGCTCCGCGCCGACGTGGTGGTCCGGATGCGGCGACGCGTCGAGCGCCGCCCCGGACGGCGGGGCGGGGAGCTGGGCGAGCGGGAACCCGCCGGGCGGATGCGTCGTCGCGAGGTACGGCGCCCACGAGGTCGCGCCCACGCAGAGCAGATCGAGCAGGCGGAGCCCGGAGCGGTGCGCCGCGAGCTCCAGGGCGTCGCCCAGGGCACGATGCGGGACCTCGTCGTCGATCGCGTCCTCGCAATAGACGATGCCGACGACGGCGTCGACGAGCGACACCCGGCAGGCCAGGCCCAGCGCGGTGCCGGCGAAGGCGGCCGGGTCGACGTCGTCGGACGGCAGGTCGAAGCGCATCCCGCCGACACTGCGTCCTTCGCTGAACGGGATCAGCACGACGCTTCGCCGGGGGACGAAGCCGAGCAGATGCGGCACAGTGGACAGGAATTCGGCCGCATCCGCAGCCTTGATGATCGTGGTCATGCCACGACACTGGGCCGTCCCGCGGCGCCGGCGACCGATTCCACAGGGCGACGGCCCCGGATCCGCCCGGTGGAGGACAGATGAGCGGCGCGTACGATGGAGGGATGGAGAACTTCTGGGTCGCGGTGCTGTGGTCGATCCTCCCGACCATCGTGGTCACCGGGGCATTCTTCTTCGTCTTCCGGTCGATCCTGCGGATGGATCGGACCGAGCGCCGGGTGTACGCGCGGATCGAGGCCGAAGAGCGCGCCAAGCGGGGTCTGCCCCCGGTCGCGTCCGCATCCGATCGGTAACGCTCCGCCCGCGGTCGCCGCGCCGACGCTCCCCTCCCGGACGATACGCTGGTCGTGTCGTCAGGGGGAGGCCCGGTGTTCGAGATCGAGTTCGACGATCCCTGGTGGCTGTTGGCGGTCTTCGTCTTCGACGTCACCGTGCGCATCGCGGCGATCATCATCGTTCCGCGCAATCGCCGCCCCACCGCGGCGATGGCATGGCTGCTCGCGATCTACTTCATCCCGCTCGTGGGGGTGTTCCTCTTCCTCCTCATCGGAACGCCGCGCCTTCCCAGGGTGCGTCGGCGTCGGCAGCGAGCGATCAACGAGTACATCCAGAAGGCGACCGTCGGTCTCGACTTCGGCACGCTGCGCCCGGATGCGCCGGAGTGGTTCACCTCGCTCGTCACGCTGAACCGCACCCTCGGCGCGATGCCGCTCTCGGGCGACAACGACGCCCACCTGATCGCGGACTACCAGGCGAGCCTCGACGCGATGGCCGACGGCATCCGCCGCGCGAAGAACTACGTGCACGTCGAGTTCTACATCCTGCAGTCGGATGCCTCGACCGACAACTTCTTTCGCGCCCTCGAGGAGATCGCGGCGCGCGGGGTCACCGTGCGGGTGCTGCTCGACCACTGGGCAAACCGCGGCAAGCCGTACTACCGTGCGACCCTCGACCGCCTCGACGCGATGGGTGCCCAGTGGCACCTCATGCTCCCCGTGCAGCCGTTGCGGGGCAAGTACCAGCGGCCGGATCTGCGCAACCACCGCAAGCTCCTCGTGGTCGACGGCGAGGTCGCCTTCATGGGCTCGCAGAACGTCACCGACTCGACCTACAACCTGCCCAAGAACATCCGCCGCGGCCTGCACTGGGTCGACCTGATGGTTCGGCTCGAGGGGCCGGTGGTCAATAGCGTCGACGCCGTCTTCCTCTCCGACTGGTACAGCGAGACCGACGAGATCCTCGGCGGTGAGGTCGAGGAGTTCGACCTCACCCGGGCCACGGGCGACCTCGACTGCCAGATCGTCCCCTCCGGCCCCGGGTTCGAGTTCGAGAACAACCTGCGCCTCTTCCTCGGCCTGCTGTACGCCGCACAGCGCCGCATCGTGCTGGTGAGCCCCTATTTCGTGCCCGACGAGGCGATGCTGCTCGCGATCACCACGGCGTGTCACCGCGGAGTCGACGTCGAGCTGTTCGTGTCCGAAGAGGGCGACCAGGCGATGGTGTACCACGCACAGCGCTCCTATTACGAGGTGCTGCTGCGCGCGGGCGTGCGCATCTGGATGTATCGGAAGCCGTACATCCTGCACACGAAGGCGTTCACGATCGACGAGGAGGTCGCCGTCATCGGCTCGAGCAACATGGACATGCGCTCGTTCGGTCTGAACATGGAGATCTCGATGATGGTGCGCGGCGAGGAGTTCGTGCGGGAGATGCGCGAGGTCGAGGACAAGTACCGCAGCCTCAGCCGCGAGCTCACCCTCGACGAGTGGACGAAGCAGCCGCTGCGCTCCACCGTCCTCGACAACCTCGCCCGTCTCACCTCTGCGCTGCAGTAGTCAAGCGCCCGGCGGAGCTTCTGTCCGGCTGGGCGTATCTTCAGCGGGGCGTCTGCCCGGCGGGGAGGATGCGGGACCGGCGCGGGACTCGGCTCTGCGCACTCGGGCTCGGGCTCGGGCTCGGAGTCACGGTCTCTCCGGCGTGGCGGGCGGCTCTCCGGCGTCGCGGGCGGCGGCCGCATCCGGGATCGTGATGGCGTCGTGATCGCTTTCGCCGCACTCGTGCAGAAGGGTGCGACAAGATGGCAGCACGCTACGAGGAGGACGAGAGTCATGGGACGACGCGGACTGACGGTGATGGGAGCGGTGCTCGTCGCCGCGGGGCTGCTCTCCGGCTGCGCAGGATCCGGGGACAGCGCGCCGACCGTCGTCGGCGATCTGGAGGTCGACGCCGCCTGGCTCGACGGCGGGCGCCTGATCGCTCTGGCGACGTGGGGGAGCTCGACGTGCGTCCCGATCGAGCAGGAGGTCGCGCTCAACGCCGACGGTGTGCTCGAGGTGACCCTGACCGATGCGGGCCCCGAGGGCTCGACCGAGCAGGCCTGCACGACCGACCTGGTGCAGCGCGCCACGCTCGTGGGCGTGCCGGAGGGCGTCGATCCCGCCCAGGACCTCGAGATCGAGGTCACGTACGCCTCGTCCGTGGGCGACGCGGAGCTCGACGGCGTGGAGGGGCTCGCAGGTCCCGGCACGGAGACCGACTACGCGCCGAGTGCCGGCTGGATCGACGACGACGGCACGTTCGCCTTCGTCACGTGGGGATCGTCGTCGTGCGCACCCGTGATCGACGACGTGCAGGTGACGAGCGAGACCGAGGTCACGGTGACCTTCGCGACGCCGCCCGCAGACCGCATGTGCACGCTGGACATGGCGCCGCGCGTCGCGCTCGCCGTCGCACAGGGAATCACGGAGGAAGCCGCGGTCGAGCTGGTGCTGCAGGGCGACGGCCTCGACGGCGTCCGTACCCCGATCCTCGGCTGAGGTCCGCGCGCGCCGCTCTGCTCTGTTCATTCGTCACGAATGCAGGATGCGCGCGGCGCTGATCCTGCATTCGTGACGAATGAACGAGGGAAGCGGGGTGCGCCGTCCGGAGAGCCCTCCTCCACAGAGGGACATGCGGGCGCGGTCCCTGTGGAGGGGGTCACTGCGGGGCGGCTCGCGGCAGAATGCCGGAATGCTCAGACGAGATCTTCCGCCCCTGCTGGGCGGGTCCTTCACCATTTCAGACGCGCGAGACGCGGGCGTCTCGCGCAGTCGACTCGCCGCAGTCGACCTCGTCCGTCCATTCCACGGCGTGCGCACCCGCCGCACCGCGACAGCCCCCGGCCCGGACGAGCTCCTGGTCCGCGAACGGATGGCGCAGTATGCCGTCCGGATGGACGACGGCGAGTTCTACAGCCACATCTCGGGCGCGTTCGCGTGGGGGATACCGCTGCCGTTCAGCCTCAGACGCGAGTGGGAACAGCTGGATGTCAGCGTGCACTGGCCGCGGCGCAGTCCCCGCTCGCGGGGCATCCGCGGGCACGCGATCCAGTCGGAGCTCGCGACGGTCCGCGTGCATCCGGTCACCGGGTACGCGGTGGCCAGCCCCGCGACGACCTGGGCGATGCTCGGCAGCGTGCTGCGGCATCCCTACGATCTCGTGGCAGCGGGAGACGCGGTGGTGCGGACACCGCAACACCGGGACGATCCGCCGCCGCTCGCGACGCTGGAGGAGCTCACCGCTGCCGTCGCCGCGGGGCGCCGCACCGGCATCGCGGCATTGCGGGCAGCGCTCTCGCTCATCCGCGGCGGATCGGCGTCGCGCCCCGAGACATGGCTGCGTCTCTCGCTCGTCGACGGCGGGTTGCCGGAGCCGGAGCTCAACGTCGACGTGTTCGAGGACGGCGTATGGCTCGCCCGCGTCGACATGGCCTACCTCGCACTGAAGATCGCTATCGAGTACGAGGGCGAGCACCATCTGCGCGATCCCGTCCAGTGGGCCGCGGACATCGCCCGGTACGACCGGCTCGAGGCGTCCGGCTGGCGGGTGATCCGAGTGACGAAGATCGAGCTCTTCGAGAGGCCGGGGGCGCTGCGGGCGAGGGTGCTCGCGGCGCTCCGTTCCCGCTGCTGATCGTTCCCAGGAGGGCGGTGTCGCTCTCCGCCCTTGTTCAGTCGTCCTCCGCCCTTGTTCAGTCGTCGCGAATGCAGGGTGTTTCGGGACGTGACCCTGCATGTGCGGCGAATGAACAAGGGGAAGGGGCGCGGCAGGGTGTCTACGCCGCGATGGAGAGAGATGGAGAGATAGAGAGATATGGAGAGATAGAGAGAGGGGGCGGCGCTCACGGCGCGCGGACGAGCAGCTCGCCGACCTCGCAATCGAGCGCCGCGCAGATCGCCGCGAGGGTCGAGTAGCGGATGGCGCGGGCCCGGTCGTTCTTCAGGACCGAGAGGTTGACCACCGAGACGCCGACGAGCTCGCTGAGCCGCGCGAGCGTCATGCCGCGCTCGGCGAGCAGCTCGTCGAGCCGGCAGCGGATGCCGGTGGGTCCCTCGTCGGGCGCCGCGGGGCTCACACGAGCCCTTCCGTCTCGCGCTGCAGCCGCGCCCCGATCGTGAAGACGGTGCTGGCGAGCGCGGCGACGAAGGCGATCAGCAGCATCGGGAACAGCTCGGCCGACACCACCACGTTGTCGAACGTGCCGTCCGAGAGCCGTGCGAACGTCCCGTTCGCGCCCATGTTGGCGAAGAACGGCGCGGCGATGAAGCCGACGAGCCCCGTGATGCCGGCTGTCGTCACCAGTGCCGTGTTCGTGCGCGAGAAGACCGTGCCGCGGACGAGGTTCCACGTGAGCCACAACAGGGTTCCGACGACGATCAGCACCGTGACGACGATCACGACCTGTTCGATCACGAGCGCGGCGACGGATGCGCCGGGCAGCGCCGGCGCGACGAGGTCCGCATTCTGCAGCCCCACGGTGACCGGCGCCCCGTCCGGCCCGATCGGGGCGTCGGCGGGCGTGCCGTCGAACACCGCCGGCACCGTGATGCTCTGTCCGGAGAGGATCTCTGCGACGCGCCGCGCCGCGGCGATGACGATCCCGACGGCGATGACGGCGCCGGCGATCATGAACAGGATCATCGCCGCGGTGTCGGCACGGGAGATCGGGCGTGCGTTCTGAGTCTGGGGGGACATACTCGCTCCTTATCGTTTCTCGTTGTTATCGAATATCGATAACAACGGTAATCGATATGCTCCCGGTGTCAACCTCGGCCGCGACCACTCGCCGCGCGTGCCTGCGCGAGACCCGGCGCGCGCGGCGAACGAGCCGCGGATGCCCGGCCGTGGGGTGCGGACGAAGGGCCGTCGTCATCCGTGCGCCCACGGCGAACACGGGCTTGCCGCATCCGCGGGCTGGTTAGCCTCGATGTACGGCGCCAGGAGTGCGCCCGGAGGAGTGGACGATGTTCGAGAGATTCACGGACCGAGCCCGTCGTGTGGTTGTTCTCGCCCAGGAAGAGGCGAAGATGCTCAACCACAACTACATCGGCACCGAGCACATCCTGCTCGGTCTCATCCACGAGGGCGAGGGCGTCGCCGCCAAGGCCCTCGAGTCCCTGGGCATCTCGCTCGACGCCGTGCGCGAGCAGGTGCAGGACATCATCGGGCAGGGCCAGCAGCAGCCGACCGGGCACATCCCCTTCACGCCGCGCGCGAAGAAGGTGCTCGAGCTGTCGCTGCGCGAGGCGCTGCAGCTGGGCCACAACTACATCGGCACCGAGCACATCCTGCTCGGCCTCATCCGCGAGGGCGAGGGCGTCGCCGCCCAGGTGCTCGTCAAGCTCGGCGCAGACCTCAACAAGGTGCGCCAGCAGGTCATCCAGCTGCTCAGCGGCTACCAGGGCAAGGAGCCCGCGGGCGTCGCCTCCGGTCCCGGCGAGCAGAGCCAGCAGGCCGCGCAGGGCGGTTCCGCCGTGCTCGACCAGTTCGGCCGCAACCTCACCCAGGCCGCGCGCGACAACAAGCTCGACCCGGTGATCGGGCGCGAGAAGGAGATCGAGCGGGTCATGCAGATCCTCTCGCGCCGCTCCAAGAACAACCCCGTCCTCATCGGCGAGCCCGGTGTCGGCAAGACCGCCGTCGTCGAGGGCCTCGCGCAGGCGATCGTCAAGGGCGATGTGCCCGAGACGCTCAAGGACAAGCAGGTCTACTCGCTCGACCTCGGCTCGCTCATCGCCGGCTCCCGCTACCGCGGCGACTTCGAGGAGCGCCTGAAGAAGGTCACCAAGGAGATCCGCACGCGCGGCGACATCATCGTCTTCATCGACGAGATCCACACGCTCGTCGGCGCGGGTGCCGCCGAGGGCGCCATCGACGCCGCGTCGATCCTGAAGCCGCTCCTCGCCCGCGGCGAGCTGCAGACGATCGGCGCGACGACCCTCGACGAGTACCGCAAGCACTTCGAGAAGGATGCGGCGCTCGAGCGCCGCTTCCAGCCCATCCAGGTGGCCGAGCCGAGCCTGCCCCACGCGATCAACATCCTCAAGGGTCTGCGCGACCGCTACGAGGCGCACCACAAGGTGCAGATCACGGATGGCGCGATCGTCGCGGCGGCGAACCTCGCCGACCGCTACATCTCCGACCGCTTCCTGCCCGACAAGGCGATCGACCTGATCGACGAGGCGGGCGCCCGTCTGCGCCTGTCGATCCTGTCCAGCCCGCCGGAGCTGCGCGAGTTCGACGAGAAGATCGCGAAGGTCCGCGAGCAGAAGGAGATCGCCTCCGAGGAGCAGGACTTCGAGAAGGCCGCATCCCTCCGCGACGAGGAGAAGTCGCTGCTCGCCGAGCGCCTGCGTCTCGAGAAGCAGTGGAAGAGCGGCGACGTCGCGACCACCGCCGTCGTCGACGAGGGGCTGATCGCCGAGGTGCTCGCCCAGGCCACCGGCATCCCCGTCTTCAAGCTGACGGAGGAGGAGACCAGCCGTCTCGTCTTCATGGAGAAGGCCCTGCACCAGCGGGTCATCGGCCAGGAGGAGGCGATCGCCGCGCTCTCGCGCACCATCCGTCGCCAGCGCGCGGGGCTGAAGGACCCCAAGCGTCCCTCGGGCTCGTTCATCTTCGCCGGCCCCACGGGCGTCGGAAAGACCGAGCTCGCCAAGGCGCTCGCGGAGTTCCTGTTCGACGACGAGGGCGCGCTGATCTCGCTCGACATGAGCGAGTTCGGCGAGAAGCACACGGTGTCGCGCCTGTTCGGCGCCCCTCCCGGGTTCGTCGGGTTCGAAGAGGGCGGTCAGCTCACCGAGAAGGTGCGCCGCAAGCCCTTCTCGGTCGTGCTCTTCGACGAGATCGAGAAGGCCCACCCCGACATCTTCAACTCGCTCCTGCAGATCCTCGAGGAGGGCCGTCTGACCGACGGTCAGGGACGCGTCATCGACTTCAAGAACACGGTCATCATCATGACGACCAACCTCGGCTCGCAGGCGATCGCCGGCGGCCCCGTGGGCTTCCAGGTCGAGGGCAACGCGCAGACGACCTACGAGCGGATGAAGGGCAAGGTCGACGAGGAGCTCAAGCGTCACTTCAAGCCCGAGTTCCTCAACCGCGTCGACGACGTCATCGTCTTCCCGCAGCTGAACAAGGACGAACTGCGTCAGATCGTGGGCTTGTTCACGAAGCGCCTGGCGGATCGTCTGCTCGACCGCGACCTCACGATCGAGGTGTCGGATGCCGCCAAGGACCGTCTCATCGAGATCGGGTTCGACCCGACGCTCGGCGCCCGGCCCCTCCGCCGCGCCATGCAGCGCGAGGTCGAGGACCAGCTCAGCGAGCGGATCCTGCACGGCGAGCTGAACCCCGGCGACCACGTGAAGGTCGATGAGAAGGACGGCGCGTTCGTCTTCGAGACCGCTCCGCGCGGTGAGAAGGTGGCGGTGGGCGTCGCCTCCGGCGGCGAGATCACCGCCGGTCCCGACATCGCCGCGAGGGCCTAGGGCGTTTCCTGTGAAGGGGCGGATGCTGACGGCATCCGCCCCTTCGTCGTATGCGACGGCTGTGGGTCGTGGGTCCGTGCAGGACTCAGGACATTTTCGGTGGGCGCTGCGGGCACGGTCCGGGATTCCGCGGTCGTGTCCTGGCGTGGCCATCGGATGTCCTGAGTCCTGCACACGCTCGGGCCGGGAAGTCGGCGGCTCTCCGGACACATGCCCGACACGCATACGGAGCATGATGGCGGCATGATCGATCTGGATTTCACCGGTGTTGCAGATCAGGCGCGGCTCGTCGCCACGGGCGCCGTGAGCGCGCGGGAGCTCGTCGAGCACGCCCTCGCGCGGATCCGCCGCCTCGATCCCGCGCTGAACGCGTTCGTCGGCGTGCTCGACGAGACTGCGCTCGCCGAGGCGGACCTGCGGGATGCGGCTGCGCCCGAGAATCGCGGACCGCTCCACGGCGTGCCGATCGCGATCAAGGACGAGAACGACGTCGCGGGCCTGCCCACGACGTACGGCGGAGCGGCGTTCACGACGCCGGCGCGTCAGGACGGCGAGATCGTGCGGCGTCTGCGCGAGGCCGGGGCCGTGATCGTCGGCAAGACCCGCATGCCCGAGTTCGGGATCTGGCCGTGGACCGAGACGAGCGCCGGCGGCTACACACGGAACCCCTGGGATCCGCTCCGCTCGACCGCGGGCTCCAGCGGAGGGACCGCGGCCGCGGTCGCCTCGGGCATGGTCGCCGCGGGCATCGGGGGCGACGGGGGAGGCTCCATCCGGCTGCCGTCCTCGTACTGCGGCCTGTTCGGGCTCAAGTGCCGGCGCGGCCGCACGAGCGCGGCTCCGAACGCCCACCTGTGGCGGTCGCTCGGGGTCATCGGGCCGCTGACCCGCTCGGTCGAGGACAGCGCCCTGATCTACGACGCGATCACCGGGTCGACCCCGCTCGACGCCTGGCGCGCCGACCCGCTGCCGATCACGCTGACCGAGGCCTATCGCACCGAGCCGCGGCCGCTCCGCATCGCCGTCGCCGAGCACGGGGGAGTGCGTGGGCTCCGCGCCGACGACGAGACCCTCGCGGCGCTGCACGCCACCGCGGATGCGCTCCGCGAGCTCGGGCACACGGTCATCGATGTCGAGCCGGACTATCCGAACACCGCGCTGCCGTTCACCGTCCAGGTCGCCGCGGGCGTCGCCGACGAGGCGGCGCGAGCCGAGCACCCCGCCCTGCTCGAGCACCGCACGCGCACGCTCCTCGCGCTGACGCGTCCGTTGCGCTCGCGCGCGCCGTGGGCTGAGCGCACCGGCATCGAGGCGGGGCGGCGGTTCGCCGCATCCTTCTTCGCCGAGCACGACCTGCTGCTCATGCCGACCACCGCCTCGCCGGCCGTGCCGATCGGCCAGCTCGACGGACTCGGGGCGCTCGCCGCGTCGCAGAAGGCGACGAAGGCGTCAGGCTTCACGGCGCTCTGGAACGTGCTGGGGAACCCTGCCGCCGCCATCCCCTCGGGCCTGTCGCGGGAGGGGCTGCCGTTGAGCGTGCAGCTGGTCGGCCGCCCCGACGGCGAGCCCGACATCATCCGGGTCTCCGCGCAGCTGGAGCGGGCGCGGCCCTGGGCGCAGCGGCGTCCGGCGGTGTCGTAGCGGCGGGCGCTCGCGCTGCCTCCGCCCGGGTCCCGTGTGAGGCGGGTGTTCGTCAGTCCCGGGTGGGTTCGTCAGTTCCGGGT
>NZ_CACSKB010000039.1 GCF_902706225.1 Microbacterium sp. 18062 | reverse complement strand
ATAAGGGACAGCGCGCGGGGGCTCGCCGGGCATCTTGGGGAAGTCCGGAGGGAAGGGCAGCTCGCCGAGCCCGTCGGCGAGATCGCGCTCCCACCACTCGAGCAGCGTGTCGATCCGCCCCGGCCTCGCGGCGAAGTCCGTCCATGGATCGTCGACCGTGCGCAGACGCTCGGGGATGCTGCGCACGGTGAACGCCGCCGGGTCGACGTCCGGCAGCTCGTCCCACGCGATCGGGGTCGACACGGTCGCGGCCGGCAACGACCGCGGGCTGTAGGCGCCCGCCATCGTGCGGTCGCGATTGGCCTGGTTGAAGTCGATGAAGACGCGCTCGCCGCGCTCCTCCTTCCACCAGTCCATCGTCACCCGCTGCGGCTCGCGTCGCGCGAGCTCGCGTCCGGCCGCGATCACGGCGTGCCGCACGTCGAGGAACTCGTGCGTCGGCTCGATCGGGCAGAACAGGTGGATGCCGCGGTTGCCGCTGGTCTTGATCCATGAGTCGAGCCCCGCCTCGCTCAGCACGTCGCGCATGAGCGGGGCGATCGCCGCCGCGTCCGCGAAGTCCGTGCCCGGCTGCGGGTCGAGGTCGATCCGCAGCTCGACCGGACGGTCGGGATCGGCGGCGAGCGAGGCCCACGGATGGAACACGACCGTGTTCATCTGCACGGCCCAGAGGATCGCCGCGGGCTCGGTGAGCACGACCTGCGGATGACGGCGCCCGCTGTTGTAGGTCACGGTGACGGCGTCGACGAAGTCGGGCGCGCCTTTGGGCGGGTTCTTCGAGAAGAAGCTCTCGCCGTCGACGCCGTCCCGGAATCGCTCGAGCGAGACGGGCCGGTCGCCGTTCGCCCGCAGGAACGGCTCCGCGACGGCCAGCACGTACTCGGCGAGCTCGTGCTTCGTGATGCCGGCCTCCGGCCACACCTCGCGGCCCGGGCTCGAGAGCGCGACCTCTCGGTCGCCGTGGGGGCCGGGGACCGTCATCATGATGCGCTCGGACGCCATGGTCCGACCCTAGGGCGGGGCCGCTGCATCCGATAGCCCGTCGGCGGCGCCGGCTCAGGTGCCGACGATGAGCAGCGGATGCAGCTGGTCGCGGGTGAGGCGGATCCAGGGTCCTGCCGGGTCGACCACGACGCCGGACAGACCGGTGTCGCCGCGCAGCGCCTTCGCGAGCTGCGCGGCGTCGACCCTGACCGGCTGGTCGCCGCGTCCGAGCGCGAGGAGCTCGAGCGGGTGGGAGAAGATCTCGAGCAGCCGTGTGCCGTCGGCGGTGCGCAGCTCGGCGATGCCCACCTGCCCCTCGTCGGTGCGGCGCGCCGCGATCCACAACGGCACGACCGTGAGCGCCTCGGCGATCTGCCCCGCGACCTCGGGAGTACGGGGTGCGGCCAGGAGCGTCTTGATCCGGAGCTCGGGATCGAGGTCGGACAGCGCCTTCTCGATGAGCTGCTTGGGGAGGAGGGCGGAGCCCGGCCGCGAGGCGTGATCGACGGCGACACCGCCCATCGGACCTGCGGCGACCTGGCGCAGCAGCCCGACGACGGGCTGCGCGAGGGCGGAGGTGCCGGTGTCGCCGTCGGCGCGGACGGCATCCTGCAGCCCCTTCCCGCCCGAGTACACGAGCATGTACTTCTCGTCCTTGAAGGTCACCATGGAGGTCGGCAGGCTCTTGCCCTGCGCGAGCAGCTCACGGGCGTCGCCCTGTACCCGGATGAAGACGTGACCCTGCAGCAGCTGGCGGGCGACGTTGATCATCTCGATCGGCTGCGCCTGCGTCGGCAGCGCCGCGAGCGCGTCGCGCAGCAGCACGTTGTCGCGAAGACCCGGGACTGTCTCGACACGGGTCGACGCCTCGGCGGCGGGAGACGCGAGGTGCGCCGGGCGGGCGGGCGCGGTACCGGATGCCGGGGCGGTACCGGATGCGGATGCGGCACCCGCGACTGCGGCACCCGCACCGGACGCGGCATCCGCCGACGCAGCGCCCGCGGCTGGCGCCGCAGGGGCGCCCGGGGCCTCGCCGTCCGGATCGGCGACGCCTGCGGGCGCGCCCGAGCCGGGCTTGCCGTAGGTCGACATCGAGATCGAGACGTGCGGGACCGGTTCGTCGGCGGCCTCCGGCGCGAGGGCTGCGGCATCCGTCGTCCCGCTCGAGGGCAAGGTCGTGTCGCGCAGCGCCTCGTCGGCGGCGGCATCGTCGTCGGACTTCTTCGGGCGGCGCGAGAACAGGGCCATCGTGCCAGCCTACGCGGCGGTCAGAGCTTCTCGATCGGAGCGATCTTGATGAGCAGCTTCTTCGCCCCCGCGGAGTCGAAGCGCACGTGCGCGATCCGTTTCGCGCCCTCGCCGGTGACGGCGTCGATGCGTCCCTCCCCGAAATCGTCATGACGGATGCGGTCGCCGGCTGCGAGCTCGAGACCGCTGTTGTCACGGACCTTCGCCGGGATCTTGTTCGGGAACCGGTCGAGCGAGGTCGAGCGAGGTGCGAGCGCGGGCGGGTCGTCGCGGCGCGCGCCGCCCCATCCCCCGCCGGGCCGTCGCGCGTTGAGCGCGCGCGAGCCGGTGCCGCCGCGCGAGTTGACGTCGCCCGGCGACTGGCGCCAGTCGATGAGCTCGGCGGGGATCTCCTGCAGGAACCTGCTCGGCATCGCGACGGTCACCTCGCCGAACTGCGCGCGGGTCATCGCGAGGGTCAGGTACAGGTGCCTGCGCGCACGGGTCACGCCGACGTAGAACAGCCGTCGCTCCTCGGACGGCCCGCCGGGCTCGCCCGCCGAGATGCGATGCGGGATGAGATCCTCTTCGACGCCGGTGAGGAACACCGAGTCGAACTCGAGACCCTTCGCGGTGTGCATGGTCATGAGCGACACCGAGCCGGACGCGTCGTCGAGGTCGTCGGCGTCGGCGACGAGCGCGACCTCGGTGAGGAAGTCGATGATCGTGCCCTCGGGGTTGTTGCGCGCGAACTCCCGCGCGACGGCGACGAGCTCGTCGAGGTTCTCCAGTCGCGCCTCGTCCTGCGGGTCGCGACTCGCTCGCAGGGCGTCGAGGTACCCACTCCTCTGCAGCAGCAGCGTGAGTCCTTCGGCGACGGCGGTGGGCGGGGCGAGCTCGCCCGACGCGGGCAGCATGATCGCGGTCGCCTCGACGAGGACGCGGTCGAGCTGCGCGATCGCGGCCTGCACCTTGGGGCCGAGGCCGAGCGTGGCGGATTCCCCGAGCGCCTCGCGGAAGCTGATCTCGTTGTCCTCGGCGAAGCGGGCGATGGCGGTCGCGGTGACGTCGCCGATCCCGCGCTTGGGCTTGTTCAGGATGCGGCGCACCGCCATCTCGTCGGCGGGGTTCGCCACGGCGACGAGGTAGGCGAGGGCGTCCTTGATCTCGGCGCGCTCGTAGAACTTCGTGCCGCCCATGATCTTGTAGGGCAGCGCCGAGCGGATGAAGATCTCCTCCAGCGCGCGGGACTGCGAGTTGGTGCGGTAGAACACCGCGACGTCGGAGTAGGCGACGCCGCTGCCGCGCAGCTTCTCGATCTCGTCGGCGACGAACTGCGCCTCGTCGTGCTGCGAGTAGCCGGTGAACCCGACGATCGGATCGCCCGCGCCGACGTCGGTCCAGAGCTTCTTGTCCTGGCGGTCGAAGTTGTTGCTGATGACCGCGTTCGCGGCGGAGAGGATGTTCTGGGTGGAGCGGTAGTTCTGCTCGAGCAGCACGACCCGCGCGCCGGGGAAGTCGCGTTCGAACTCGCTGATGTTGCGGATGTCGGCGCCGCGGAACGCGTAGATCGACTGGTCGGAGTCGCCGACGACGGTGAGCGACGCCCCCTCGAGCTCGGGCGCCTGCTCGGGTTCGAAGATCATCATGCCGCCGGCGGAATACGGTTCGGATGCCGCCCCCGTGACGGGCCGGGTGAGCTCGTGGATCAGCGCGTACTGAGCGTGGTTCGTGTCCTGATACTCGTCGACGAGGATGTGCCGGAACCGACGGCGGTACACGTCGGCGACCTGCGGGAACGCTCGGAACAGGTAGACCGTCTGGCCGATCAGGTCGTCGAAGTCGAAGGCGTTCGCGCGCTGCAGCGCGCGCTGGTAGTCGCCGAAGATCTCGACGAAGATCCGCTCGGCCGGGTCGCTCAGGTTCGCCTGCCGCGCGTAGGACTCGGCGTCGGCCAGCTCGTTCTTGAGCTTCGAGATCCGGCCCTGAACGGCTGCCGGGGTGAGGCCGAAGGCATCCGCCTCGTGCTCTTTCACCAGTCGTTTGATGAGCGCGCGGGAGTCGCCCGAGTCGTAGATCGTGAAGGAGCTCGTGAAACCGAACTGCTGTGCCTCGCGCCGGAGGATCCGCACGCACGCCGAGTGGAAGGTGGAGATCCACATCCCTCGCGCGCTCTCGCCGACGAGCTGTGTGACGCGCTCGCGCATCTCGCCCGCGGCCTTGTTCGTGAACGTGATCGCGAGGATCTGGCTCGGCCAGGCCTCGCGTCCGCGCAGGAGAGAGGCGATGCGGTGGGTGAGCACCCGGGTCTTGCCCGACCCCGCGCCCGCGACGATGAGCAGCGCCGGACCGCGATAGGTCACGGCCTCGCGCTGGGGCGGGTTGAGTCCGTCGAGGAGGTCTTCGTCGGGTCGTGCGGCCGAGGCCGCGCCGGGTCCGCGATCGCCGCCGACGATGAGGGGTGTGGATGCGTCGGTCATTGCCCGTCAAGTCTAGGCAGGACCGCCGACATCCGGGCGGGCGCGTCGCGCCGACGGGACGAGCCATGAAGTAACAGGAGTTCATCCTGCATCCGTCTGCCGCCGCGAGGCAGAAGGATCGGAGCATCCATCACGCGACCGCCGGGACACCATCATGAGCCAGCCCGTCCTCTCCTCACACGACATCGACCTCCTCGACAACGCCCCGTGGCACGCCCTCGACGGCCCGCACGCGCGGTTCGCGATCGGCGACGACCACGTGCGCCGCTATCAGCCCGACGTCGCCCCGTTCATCGCGGTGCGCTCCTGGGACGAGCCGAGCGTGTGGGACTCGATCCTGTCGGTCGTCGGACCGAACGCCGAGCTCGTGGTCTCGGGCGCGGACCCGGAGCTGCCGCCCGGCTGGGATGCGCTCTGGCGCGGCAGCGGCGTCCAGCTCGTGGAGACCGACCTGCTGCGCCCGACGCCCGACCCCGAGGCGGTCGTGCTCGGCGCCGACGACGTGCCGGAGATGCTGGCGCTCGTGGAGCGCAACAAGCCCGGCCCGTTCTTGCCGCGCACCCACGAGCTCGGCCGGTACGTCGGGATCCGCCGGGACGGACGCCTGATCGCGATGGCCGGCGAGCGGCTGCGTCCGAGCGGCTGGACCGAGATCAGCGCCGTGTCGACCGACCCCGAGTACCGCCGCCAGGGCATCGCGTCGCGTCTGGTCCTGGACGTCGCCTTCCACATCCAGGAGCGCGGCGACCGCGCGCTCCTGCACGCGGCGGCCGACAACGTGAACGCCATCCGCGCGTACGAGAAGCTCGGCTTCGTCCTCTGGCGCCGGCGGAGCTTCCTGTCGCTGCGCACGCCGGAAGGCTGACGATCCGCAGCCCCGGCCCGGAGCGGGACGCGCGGCGACCAGACACGAGACAGCGCCCTCAGTCGTCGGGCGGAATACGGGTTCGGTGCCGCATCGGGGTGCCGCAGGCAACATGGGCCCCACGGGTCCGACGACCGAGGGGACAGCACGGACAGAGCCGGCGGCTCACGCCGTCCGCGCCCGCCTTCGTCCCCGCTCGGCGTCACATCCGTTCACACCCGGCAACGTACTGACACCGCGCTCGACGCCGTCCTGGATGCGGGTTACCGTCGATGCATCGCGGCGATCCGGGTGGTCCCGGGCTCCGGTTCATACCCGGAAGCGTTGCGGGTTCGACTCCCGCCGTCGCGTCCACTTCCGAAGGGCCGGGTCCTCCGCGTTCGCAACAGCCGACGGGTCGGCCGCCGACGCAGCCGCGAGACGCCCGCGCTCGACCGGCTCGCCGAGTGCACCGTCATCGAGCCCCCGCGCTCTCCGCGTCCTCCCCGCGTGTGACCCGATGCGACACCGCGTGCCCTGGCCCAGGATCGCGGAGGGGATCTTCCGCTAAAGTTTCACCGGGTGGGCATGTGCCCGAACTAGGTAATTCGAGGTGGCTCGTGGCTTCAACGTGGCACTCAGGCCGTGACGTCGTCCAGAGCCTTGAGCGTGGTCTGCTGGTGCTCCGCGCGTTCTCACGCGAGCGCCGTCCGCTGAGCGTCGCCGAGATCGCGGAGTCGGTCGAGCTGTCGCGTCCGACCGTCCGCCGCATGCTCCTGACCCTCGAGTACCTCGGGTACACCACCCAGACCGGCTCGACCTGGACGCTGACGCCAAGGGTCCTCGAGATCGGCTCGGGCTATTTCATCGAGTCGTCCCTTCCCGAGATCAGCCAGCCGTTCCTCCACGAGCTCGCCGACTCCATCGCGGAGACCTGCACCGTCAGCGTCTTCGACCGGGGGGATGTCGTCCAGGTCGCACGGGCCGAGGTCCATCGGATCGTGCCCGACACGATCCGCGTCGGGACGCGTCTGCCCGCCTATGCGACGGCCCTGGGCACGGTGCTGCTCGGAGCGCTGAGCGACGCGGAGCTCGACGACTACCTCGATGCGGGCGGCTTCTCGTCCATCACTCCGCAGACGATGACCGACCCGGCGCGTATCCGAGACCGCGCGATCGAGGCCCGGGAGCGCGGGTACGCGCTCAGCGTCGAGGAGCTGGAGGCCGGGGTCATCTCCCTCGCGGTGCCCATCCAGATCGAGACGGCGACGTTCGCGGCGATGGGGATGACGTCATCGACCGCGCGCAAGACGCAGGACGACCTCGTGGCGATCGTCTCCGTCCTCCGGACCGCGGCCGACGAGGTCGCGAGGGTCTATCAGCTCGGCAATCCGTACGGGCGGCTCCCGCGCGGCGTGCACGAGGGACTGAGTCGCGTGGGCGGGGGGCCCACGTGGTCTACGAGACCTGCATTCCTTCCATCGTCACCTGCGTGAGCACCGAGGCCCCTCCGTCCACGACGTAGACGCCGCCGGTCATGAACGACGATCGATCGGAGATGAGAAGGGCCGCCAGGGCCTCGAGCTCGGGCGGCTCTCCGTGACGGCCCAGCGGGATCCCGGCGTTCCAGACCGCCGCCTTCTCCGGGGGCGCCGGGGCGGGACCCGCGATGTTCGTGCGGAACGAGCCCGGTGCGATCACGTTGATGCGGATCCCGTACTTCGCCAGCTCGAGCGAGGCCTGCCTGGCGACCGCGTGCACCGCCGCCTTCGACGCCACGTACGCGTATCCGATCAGCGGTTCGGCGCGGATGCCGGACGTCGACCCCGTGACCACGATCTGCCCGCGTCCACGGGGTTTCATCAGGGCCGCGGTGCGCTGGAGCGTGAAGAAGAAGCCGTCGAGGTTGATGCCGATGACACGGTGCCACAGCTCTCGCGAGGCGTGGTCGAGCTCCCCCTCCACCGTCCGGATCGGGGCGGTCCCGTTGACGCCCGCGTTCAGGAACGCCCCGTCGACGGCCCCGCCCTCGTCGATCTCCGCCCACACCCGGTCGACCTGTTCGGCGTCCGCGATGTCGCACACGAAGGTCTCGACCGTCGCTCCGTGCTCCCGCAGCGCGACGGCCTGCTCCTCGAGCCGGACGTCGTCGCGGTCGACGAGCACGAGGTCCGCCCCCTCGCGGGCGGACGACCGCGCATACGCGAGACCGATTCCGCTCGCGGCTCCGGTCACGAGGACACGCCTCCCCGTCAGCAGCTTCTCCATGGGGTTCTCCCTCATTCCTCGACGGTCAGGACGTTACCGGCGATCGCCGCGGTCCGACCGGTCTGCAACGCGGTCAGGGCGGCATCCGGCAGATCGATCAGTGCCGGGACACCGAGAACGGTCAGGCCGAGCGCGAGCTTCGTGTTGATGCTCTCGGTGATGACGGCGAGCGGGGCCATGCCGTTGAGCTTCGCGATGTGGAACTGACCCGACCATCCGGATGCTCCCTTCGCGCCGGGGATGACGAGGATCCGGCCGGCCATGCTCTGGCCGAACTGCGGATGCCCCTTCTCCACGATGGCGCCCGTCTTGGGATCGACGCCGCCCCACCCGGGGATCTCGCTGGTGCAGCGGAGCACCTCTCCCCTGGCCTCTCCGTCGATCAGCGCCCGCCCGCGGAACGTGACGCTCACGCGACCCACCTGCCGGTGAGCGCCGCCTCGACGCACGCCTCGGTCGTCCCGAAGCGACCCTCCGTGCCCATGATCTGCGGCAGGTAGTGCACCTGCTTGGCCGAGTCGGTCGCGAATCGCTTCGCTCCGGGAGGGACGAACTGACCGATCGCGGGGCAGGTGTCGGCCATGACGCGTCCCCCCGCCCTCTCGATGACGTCGACCCACCCGCTGCGGCGCGCGACCTCGCGAAGGGCGCTCGGTGTGAAGATCCAGAACGTCACCCCGTCCTTGATCCGCCGACCGTCCAGCAGCCGGGCGACCTCGCGTACCTGGTCGAGGTTCGCGTGCGGGCAGCCGATCATCACGAAGTCGATGTCGTCGCCGGTCGCGGTCGAGTTGAGGTGCTCGACGACCGCGTCGAAATCGCGGGCCTCGAAGACGAGGGCGTCCTCGGGTCTTATCCCGTTCAGGGCGTGATCGACGCTCGTCGCCTCCGCGGTGACGCCGGGCATGTGATAGAGCTCCACGTCGCCGGACGAGTTCATCGCGGCACCGAACTGCTTGAGAGCGATGGGGTCGACGGGTCCGGTGATCCCCTCGATGACCGGGATCTGGTCGCGGAGGTGCCATCCCATCCAGTACCCGAAGACGCTCCACTCGAACATCGTCGAGATCGGCACCGCGGTGCGCACCAGATGGGTCGCGTAGCGGTTCTCGGTGAGATGGAGGCCGGCGTAGGGGATGCGCGCGGTGAGCATCGCCGCGGCGGTCGACTCGCGGCCCTCCGTGTTGGTGCGGGCGCCGAGGAGCGAGTTGATGTACGGCACCGCGGAGGACTCCATCCATGCGCAGTGCTCGCCCCGGCCGGGGACGTTCCCCACCTGGTAGGGCGTGCAGGTGTTGAGGATCGAGACCCCGATCGAGGCGAGATACCGCTCGCTCCGGGTGATCTCGTCGTTCGTCTGCGCGCTGAGACCCTGCAGTTCCCAGTTCTCGTGGTCGCGCGGGCCGATCAGCTGACAGGAGTGGGCCGCGGCCGGCGTGATCGGCACGGGACTGCGGAGGTCGAGCGAGAACTCCGAGAACAGCGTGTCCGGATCGGTCGTGCCGAGGACACGACTGTGGCGGGGACCGTAGATGCTCGCGCCACATACGTTGTTGGTCTCGACGAGGCGTTCTGCGCCGAGGATGTCTCCGTACCGGATGAGCAGATCCATCGCGCCGGCGACCGCCGGCCCCTGGTCGCCCTCGGTCATCGACAGCTCCTCGTCGGTGAGCAGAACCGTTCCCGCCGGTCGGGTCCGCGGTCGGTGTCGACGCAGAGTCAGGTCCGGAGAGGTGCTCGGTCGTTGGATGGTCGTCATTCGATTCACGCTCCTGTGGATATGGCGGCGGACGCGCGCACGACGTCCGGCGCGAGGTCGGTGCCCAGATACGCACCGTCGGCGTCGAGACGGCGCTGGAGCTCCGCGACGTCGATGTCCCCGACGGCGACGTCGTCGTGAAGGGCGATGGCCGCCGCGGTGCCGGCGGCCTGGCCCATCACGAAGCACCCGCCGGTGACACGGGCGGATGACTGTCCCCACTGCGTCATCGAGGCGCAGCGGCCGACGACGTAGAGGTTGGCGATCCGCTGGGGCACGATCGTGCGAAACGGCATCTGGTTGAATCCGCGGGTGTCCGCGAGGTGGGGGAACCGGAACACGACGTCCCCTTCGACGTGCGCCTCGACCGGCCAGCCGTTGACGCCGATGGTGTCCTCGAAGTCGACGCAGTCGAGGATGTCGTCCTCGGTGAGCTGGTAGGGGCCGACGATGCGCCGCGTCTCGCGCACGCCGATCTGCGGCGCGAGATCCACGATGTAGGCGTCCTCGAATCCGACCTGGTTGCGTCGGATGAAATCGAAGGCGTCGAACGACTGTCGGCGCCCCTCGATCTCGCCGTGGGTGAGCTCGAGCACGTTCGTGCCGTCGATCGGCGCGCCGTCCTCGTTGCTGAGCTGGGTGATGTTGGAGCGCCACTCGATGGGGTTGCGCTGCGGACGCACGAGCGGCTTCTTGCGGGGGAAACGGTGCGTTCCCGCCGCCTCGGCCTCGTCCATGAGCCGCGCGATGCTCTTCCAGGCCTGCCCGGCCCGTACGGGATCGACGTTGTTGATACGGAACATCAGCGACGGGTAGAGCAGGCTCTCCGAGACCTCGTACGGCGCTCCCGACCAGGCTGCGAGATCGGCGTCCCCGGAGCCGTCGATGAAGATGCGTCCGCGGATCGCCTGGCGCCCGGACTTGGACTCGACGATCACCGCGTCGATGCGGTCGTCCGCGGCCATCGAGACGCCGACCGCGGTCGCATGGAAGAGGATGGTGCCGCCGTGGTCGAGCACGATCTCGTCGGCGATCTTCTTGTAGACCGAGATGTCGAAGGCCTGCGCGAGGATCCGATCCTCGATCGTGAGATGCGGGGCGCTGAGTCCGCCCGCGGTGTCGAGCCGGTCCAGCAGCTCGTCCGTGAAGCCGCGTACGACGCGCCTGTCGTCGCCGTGGACTCGTGCGTGGAGACCGCAGAACGTGCTCAGCCCGCCCATCGTTCCGGCGCCGCCGAGAAACCCGTAGCGCTCGACGAGCAGGGTGGACAGGCCCCCGCTCGCGGCGGCGATCGCCGACATGAGACCCGCGGGCCCCCCTCCGACGACGACGACGTCGTACTCGCCGACGACGGGCGTGGTGCGGCTCGGTTCGATGATCTTCCGACTACTGCTCATCGAGCAGCTCCTTTCACGTGTGCGTCCTCGTCGCGTCGAGAACACAGTGGGGTCCCTTTTCGGTCGCAGAGCACCGCACCGCAGGCCAGGGGCTGCACGGCGGCGCGGTAGACGTCGAGATAGCCGCCGATCTCCGCGCCGGCGACCGGGACGAAGGGCGGGCGCGCCGCGAGCGTCTCCGGATCGACGAGCACGTCCACCCGCCCCTCGGCCAGGTCGATCCGGATCCGATCGTCGTCCTCGAGCAGCCCGATCGTGCCTCCCGTGGCGGCCTCGGGCGACACTTCGCCGACGACGATCCCCGTGTTGGCGAGGCCGCTGAACTGGCCGTCCGTGACCATCGCGACCTTGCCGGCGAGGCCGGCGGCGGTGATGGCGAAGATCAGGGCGGACACGAAGCCCATTCCCGGCCCGCCGACGAGCCCGACGCCCCGCAGCACGATCACGTCTCCCTCGCGGATCGTTCCGTTCGCGATGGCCTCGATGCCCTCTTCCCGAGTGTGGAAGATCTTGGCCGGGCCGGTGAAGACGTACGGCCCCGGATCGGGGATCGGCCGCTTGACCACGGCGCCCTCCTCGGCCAGGGTCCCCTTCACGACGACGATCGACGGCGTGGTGGCGAACGGGTCGGCGACGGAGCGGATCACGGTGCCGTCGGCCGTCGGCGCCGTGGCGGCCCGCTCGCCGATCGTGTCCCCGGTCACGGTCGGCGCATCCGCGTCGAGATACGGGAGCAGCTCGCGCTGGATCGTCGCGGCGCCGCCCGCGTCCTCGAACTCCTCGATCAGTGCCGGCCCGTTGGGACGCACCGAGGCGATCAGCGGGATCTCGCGGCCGAGGCTGCGATAGAGCTCCCACACGTCGACCTCGACACCGGCTTCGATGGCGATCGCCTGGAGGTGCTTGATCGTGTTGATCGAGCCGCCGATGGCCAGCATCGTCACGACGGCGTTGCGGATCGACGATCCGGTGATCACGTCGCGCGGGCGGATGTCCCGGTGGATCGCCTCCACCAGGGCGTACGCGGAGCGTCGCACGGAGTCCCACATGCGGTCGCTGGTCGCGCGGACCGGCGCGGCGCCCGCGACGGCCATGCCCAGGACCTCGGCGACGATGTGCATGGAGTTCGCCGTGGCGAGGCCCGAGCAGACGCCGGGACCGAGGATCGCCTCGTCCGCCATCCTCTCCATCTCGCTCTGCGAGGTGCCCGAGTACGCGTGGAAGGAGGAGTTGAGGAAGACGTCCTCGATGTCGGCGCCGCCGTGGTCGGCGAGTCCGCTGTGCTGGTAGCCGCACGGCACGATGATCGTCGGGACGTTCAGCCGACCCGCCGCCATGAGGTGTGCGGGGGTGGTCTTGTCGCACGAGCTGAGACAGATCATGGCGTCCAGCTGTGCGCCTTCGACCACGACCTCGATGTCCTGCACCATCAGGTCTCGAGTGGGCAGGATGTAGCGTCCCGCCTTGCCGACGGAGGTGATGAAGTCCGAGGCCACCGACGTGCGGATCTCGAACGGCAGCGCACCGGCCTCGCGAAGATGCTCCTTGAGCACCGGCACGATGTCGTCGAGGTGCGCGTAGCACGCGGCGAGGTCGTTCGAGGCGTTGACGATCGCGACCTTCGGCTTGGAGAGCTCCGAGGCCGGTATGCCCAGCGACGCCCACTCCGCGCGGCGCGTGAGGCCCCTCATCGAGTCGGGCGGGAAGTTGCTCCGCAGCGCTGCTCGCTCATTCATTCGGCATCCGTTCCCCTCGTCGTCACGGCCGCGCGGCGTGCGGACGCGGCATCCGCACGCGCTCCGGCGCACCGCGAGCCCGTAGACCCGTCCGTCGCACTCCCGGCCACGGCGTCAGATCTCCCGCGAGCGGACGAATGCGTCGACGAGCTGCGCGAACAGACGCGGACGACGGACGGGCAGCAGGTGCCCGCCCACTCCGACGCGCCAGAGCGTCGAATCGTCGATCGCGGCGGCCAGGGCGACCGAGTTGCTCGGTGGGACCGAGGCGTCGTCGTCCGCAGCCACGATCAGCGCCGGCACGTCGAGCACGCGCGCCTCGTCGGCGATGTCGAGGTCGGCGATCGCCCGGCACGCCTCCGCGTAGCCGGTCGGATCGAGCGACGCGAGCGTGTCGACCACCGCCTGCGCGGACGCCGTGCGCTCGGGGAACCACCGTTCCCACGCGCCCTCGGCGATCGCGCCCATCCCCTGCGAGAGCACCCGGTCGGCGCGCGCGAGCCAGAACTCGGGCGACTCCTGTCGGATGGGCGCGTTGACGGCGACGACGCGCCCCACGAGGTCGGGACGGCGGGCGCCGACGACGACGGCGATGGATCCGCCCAGGGACACCCCCGCCATCGTCGCCGCGGACACGCCCGTCTCCTCCAGCAGCTCGAGCGTCCGGTCCACGACGGAGCCGAAGGAGAACGGCCGACTCGCACCGATGTGTCCCGGCAGCTCGGACGAGAGGATGCGGTAGTCGTCCTGGAGCTCTGCGATCGCAGAGCTCCACATGGCACGCGAGGTGCCGAGCGAGTTGACGAGGACCAGGACCGGGCGCCCCTCGGTCCCGCTCCACTCGTACGGCAGGGTCATCGCTGGCTCACCGCGCTGCGGGACAGCGACCCCGGCTCCGCCTTCGCGGCCGGGTTCGCGTGCGCCTTCGCCTGCTGGATGCCGTCGTAGACCCGCGTGCGGAGCTCGCCGAACTGCGCGGTCACGCGCGTCTCGCCCTGGCTGCGCTCGGCACCGATCGTGACCGGCACGTCGTCGAGGACGAACGTCGGCGACGAGGAGAGCACGAGCACGCGCGTGCCGAGGTACACCGCCTCCTCGATGTCGTGGGTGACGAAGATCACGGTGAGGCCGAGCGTCCGCCACAGCGAACGGAGGAGATCCTCGAGATCCGCTCGCGTCTGCGCGTCCACGGCCGCGAACGGCTCGTCCATCAGGAGCACCTCGGGCTCGTATGCGACGGCCCGCGCGATCGCCACGCGCTGCTGCATCCCGCCCGACAGCTGCCACGGGTACGCGTCGCCCACATCGCCGAGCCCGACGGACTCGAGGGCCCGCTGGACCTTCTCCGCCCGTTCGCGCGCGGGGAGGCCTTTGGCCTTGAGCGGCAGCTCGACGTTGCCGCGCACGGTGCGCCAGGGAAAGAGGCTGCGACCGTACTCCTGGAAGACGACGGCCATGGACGCCGGTGGCCCCGTGACCCGCTTGCCGTGGACCTCCACCGATCCGCTCGTCGGCGCGAGCAGCCCCGCCAGGCACTTCAGCAGGGTCGTCTTGCCGGCCCCGGACGGACCGACGATGCAGGTGAAGTCGCCCCGCTCGATGGTGAAGTCCAGATCACCGATGGCTTCCACGCGACGACCGCGCGACTCGTAGGTCTTGGTGAGGTGGACCACCTCGACGATCTTCTCGGACATCGGATCTACCTCTTCTCCAGGCCCTTGAGGCCCTCGTACCAGGAAAGGACTCTGCGCTCGAAGATCCGGAACAGCAGTGCCAGCCCGGAGCCGATCAGGCCGAGGACGAGCACCCCGCTCCACATCTCCGGTGTGTCGAAGCGTCGCTGGGCGTAGATGATCGCCTGGCCCACCCCATTGGTGCCGCCGAACATCTCGCTGATGATCGCCATGATGATCGCGATGGACAGCGCCGTCCGCATTCCCGCGACGATCTGGGGAAGCGCCGAGGGCAGGATGAGCTCTGTCATCCGGCGCCATCCGCGCACGCCGAAGGAGGCGCACGTGTCGCTCAGGACCCGGTCGTAGCCCTTCACGCCCTCGACCGTGTTGAGCAGGATGGGCCAGATCGCCCCCACGGCGATCACCACGATCCGCATGTCGTCGCCGAGCCCGAGGAAGATGATGAAGATCGGCACGAGCACCGGCGGCGGCAGCGCCCGGAAGAACTCCAGGAGCGGCTCCACGGCCTGCCGGATGCGCGCATTCAGCCCGAGCACCACGCCGAGAGCGACCCCGAGCACCACGGCGACGAGGAAGCCGCCGACGATGCGCGCAACGGTCGGAACGATGTTCGCGACGAAGCCGGGCCCGATCCACATCTTCGCGAACGCGTCGAAGATCGCCGAGAGCGGGGGGAAGTTGAGGCTCGTGGATCCGGCGCTCGCGAACCACCAGATCGTGAGCAGGAGCAGCGGCAGCGCGACGGCGTTGAACAGACGTCGGGTCGTCTGCCCCGCGGGACGGGTCCGCGTCGTCGAGGTGGGCGTCGTGGTCGTCATCACATCGCCTCCAGGTTCCGGACGGAGGCGTGCCAATGGAGCGTGCGTCTCTCCGCCCCGCGCGTCGCGATGTTGATGAGGACTCCGATGACGCCGATCACGAGCACGAGCGCGTACAGCTTGGGGGTGTCGAGGGCGCCCTGGGCGAGCATGATCTCGTTGCCCAGTCCTTTGACGCCGAGGACCATCTCCGCCGTGACGCCGAGGACCAGGGCGATGGCTGCGGAGAGCCGCAGGCCGGTGAACAGGTACGGAAGCAGGGTCGGGATGATCAGCTCGCCGAGCGTCATCCGGGGACCGAACCGGTAGCTGCGCGCGGTGTCCCTCGCGACGACGTCGATGTCGTCCAGACCGTACTGGGTCTGCAGCAGGATCGGCCACATCGCGGCCCAGGTGATCAGCGCGATGCCCGCCTCCGCCTTGAGGCCGAAGATGAGCGTGACGACCGGGATCAACGCGACCGACGGGATGGGCCGGAGGAACTCGATCGTCGTGTGCGTGAGGTCGCGGGCGCCGGGGGTGACCCCGATCAGGAACCCGAGGACGAATCCGAGGACGACGGCGTAGGCCAGGCCTATCGCCCAGGTGCTCATCGTCGAGCCGAGAAGCGACCAGAACTGCCCCTCGGTCAGCAGCCGCCCGAGGCGGGCGACCACGTCGGAGAACGGGGGCACCTGGCTCGGGTTCATCGCTCCGAGCCGCGGCAGGATCTCCCATACGGCGACGAAGACGGCGATTCCGGTGAGCGAGTTCAGCCGCCACAGCGTCGCGCGGACGGACGAGCGGCTCTGGACCGTGGGTGCTGATGCGGCGAGAACGGCCACATGCGCTCCTCTCTGGGGGGTGGTGCGCCCCGGGCTTCGGGTCCGGGGCGCACCATGACGATCGGTCGGTCAGGGCGTCAACGCGGGACCTGATCCCAGACGACCTCGTCGTAGGCGATGGGCGTCTCGAGCAGCCCGAACTCGACCAGCGCCGGCGACCAGATGTCGTCGATGTCGCCGACCGGGAAGTCCGGCTTGATGTTCGGGAGCACGATGTTCGCGACCTGCTCCTCGCTGAGGCCGGAGAACGAGGGCGTGATCCGACGCACCTCCTCCGGGTTCGCTCCCGCATACTCGAGGGACCTCGTCAGAGCGTGCTGGAGTCGCTCGAAGAGCTCCGGACGCTCATCGATCTGCGTCTGCATCGTGTACCAGACACTCGTCACGAGCGAGTGCTCGGGGGCGAGGATCTGGTACGGGCTGGAGATGCTCGCGAACCCCTCCTCCTGGAGCGCGGTCGAGAACGGCTCGGGACCGACCATCGCGTCGACGTCGCCGTTCTGAAGGGCGGTGTAGCCCTGTGCGAACGGAAGCTCGACCCATTCGACGAGGGACGGATCGCCTCCGTCGTCGCTGACGGCGAGCGAGCCGAGCATCTCGGCGAGGCCGCCACGCGCGTTCAGCGTCACCTTCTTGCCCTCGAGGTCCTTCGGACGCTCGATGCCGTCGCGCACCTGGATGTGGTGCACGTCCTTGCCCGGGATGCCCGTCGACGCGGTGCCGGGCGCGATGATCGTCACCGGCTGGCCCTTCTCGCGGAACTGCAGGGCCAGCGGGACCGCCGTGAACGCGAAGTCGTACTGCCCCGAGGCGACGGCGGCGATGATCTCCGCCCCGCTGTTGCCGGTGTTGATGTTGAGCTCGATGCCCTCGTCCTCGAAGTAGCCCTGCTCGATGCCCAGGTACAGAACGGCGATGTCCACGACGGGGACGACACCCACCTCGAGGGTGACCGTCTCCTCGGCGGGATCGTCGCCTGCCTCGGCGGCGGGCTGGGCGCATGCGGTGAGGGCGACGAGTGCAGCGGTCGCAAGCCCGAGGGTCGTTCCCCAGCGGCGGTGCATGAGTTTCACTACTCCTCCTTGAATAGCTCCGGATCGGACACCTGCTCTGGAACCCGACTTCGGCGAGTGTACATCAGGCGTACATCTGGCCACAATACGTGCATATCTGTAATCATGGGTGACCAAGCGAACGCTCGATCGCTCGACGAATCAGCACAAAGGAGTGGCATGAACGTTTCCGAGAAGGTCTCCGTCCCGATCTCAGAGGTGGCCGGTCTGCACGGCGCGGACTTCGGCCCCTCCTCCTGGCGGACCGTGACCCAGGAGGAGGTGAACCTGTTCGCCCGCGTCACGGGGGATCCGAACCCGATCCATCTGGACGCGGACTTCGCCGCGGGCACACCGTTCGGGCAGCGCATCGTGCACGGCCTGCTGACGCTGAGCCTCGTCGTCCCGCAGCTGGACGAGGTCTTCGAAGTCACCGGGGCGGGCATGGGGATCAACTACGGTCTCAACCGCGTGCGCTTCCCCGCCCCCGTGCCGGTCGGCGCGCGCATCCGCATCCGAGGCACCGTCTCGTCCGTCGTCGAGATCGACGGCGGCTATCAGCTCGAGGTGCCCGTCACCTTCGACGTGGAGGGCTCGGAGAAGCCGGCGTGCGTCGCGGAGTTCGTCCTGAGGCTCTACCGATGACCTTCCACGGCCGGCACAGCGACGTGTGGCATGCGATCTCCCTCGCCCTCCCCGAACGGATCGCCATCCGGGATGCGGGCGGTGAGGAGTGGAGCTACGCGCGACTCGCACAGCAGTCGGGTTCGCTCGCTCGCACCCTGCGCTCCCGCGGCCTGACCGTCGGCGATCCGGTCGCGATCCTTCTCCACAACCGGCCGGAGTTCATCATCACGCTCTTCGCCTGTCTCGCCGGCGGATTCGTCCCGGTGCCTTTCAACTATCGATTCCGCGCCGCCGAGATCGCAGACCTGTTGGACGACTCCGGGGCACGTGCCATCGTGCATCCGACATCGCTGAACGCCGTCGTCGCCGAGGCGATGGACCTCGCTCGCGACGAGCCCGAGGCCATCGCCGTCGACGACGCCGCCGCAGCACCCGTGGCGGGCACACGGTGGCAAGACGCGGTCGAGGGCGCGACACCGCTGCCGCCCACCGCGCCCGATGGCGAGCTGTGGCTCTACACGGGCGGCACGACCGGACGTCCGAAGGCGGCCATGTGGGATGCGCGGGACATGTTCGAGGCGCAGAAGTACTCGATCTACGGGCTCAGCGACCTCGACGAGCCCGTAGATCTCGACGACGCCGTCCGGATCGCGGCGGCCACGAGCGAGCGGTTCATGGTCACGCTCCCTCTCGCGCCCTTCATGCACGGCACCGCGCTCTTCGCCTCGATGAACGCCCTCGCACTGGGCGGGACGGTGCTCACGACCTCCTCCGCGCGGCTGGATGCGGACGCGGCGGTCGAGCTGGCGAACCGGTGGGGAGCCACCAGGCTCATCGTGGCCGGCGACGCCGTCACGATCCCGCTCGTGGAGGCCGCCGAGCGGACGGCGACGAGACTTCGCACAGTGACCTCCGTCCTGAGCTCCGGAATGCGTTTCAGCCCCGACGTCAAACGGCGCCTGCACGCGATCGCCGACGTTCAGATCTTCGACATGCTCGCCTCCACGGAGGCGGGCGCGTTCGCCGTCACGACGACGACCGGCCCGGGCGACCTGCCGGGGCGTCCGCGACTGCTCCCGCACGCGACCGTGCTCGACGAGGATCTGGAGGAGGTCCGGCACGAGGTCGGAGCCCGGGGGCTGCTCGCGCTGCGCGGCGCCATGCCGAAGGGGTATCGCGGGGATACGGCGAAGACCCGGGAGACGTTCCCCACCATCCGCGGGCGGCGTCACGTCGTCCCCGGCGACTGGGTGCGGGTCGAGGAGGACCTGCACATCGAGCTGCTCGGGAGGGGAAGCTCGGTCGTCAACACGGGAGGCGAGAAGGTCTATCCCCTGGAGGTCGAGGAGGCGCTGCTGTCCCACCCCCTCGTCGACGACGCGGTCGTCTTCGGGATCTCCGATCGGAGATTCGGCGAGATCGTGGCAGCGGTCGTCGCCACCCCCGAGCCCGGCTTGGCGGTCGAGGACCTCATCGCCCACATCGATCCGCTCATCGCCGGCTACAAGAAGCCGCGGACCATCGCGCTCCGGCCGAGCCTGAACCGGACGCCGCACGGAAAGATCGACCTCGTGCGGTTGCGCGCCGACGTCCAGGCCGGGTCGAGCGCCCCGAAGGAGACAGCATGACCATGCCGACCATCACCATTCCCGCGGGTCTGCGCGGGATCGACACGCACGTGCACATCGAGGTCGACGACAGCGGGCGGCGAGCGCTGCCCGACGAGCTGCTGGACGCGATGGACGCGTACTTCGGAAAGTCGGAGACCGCGCTCACCGTCGACGAGACCGCGGCGTACTACCGGGAACGCAACCTGATGGCCGTCGTCTTCACCGTCGACGCGACGACCGCCTTCGGCCACGGGCCGAGCCGGATCGACGACATCGTCGCGGGGGCCAGGCGCCACCCCGATGCACTCATCGCCTTCGGATCGGTCGATCCGCTGCAGGGCGAAGCCGCGATAGACGAGATGCACAGACAGGCCGAGGATCTCGGGGTGCGCGGCTTCAAGTTCCACCCGACGGTGCAGAGCTTCGACCCCTCCGACGATCGGCACGTGCCGCTCTTCTCCGCGATCGAGGAGCGCGGCCTGCCGATCATCGTCCACACCGGCCAGACGGGCGTGGGGGCCGGCACGCCGGGCGGCTCCGGCCTGCGGCTCGGTCTGTCCAACCCCCTCCTCCTCGACACCGTGGCGGCGCGCCATCCGCATCTCACCGTCATCCTCGCCCACCCGAGCGTGCCCTGGCAGGACGAGGCGCTCTCGATCGCGACGCACAAGAGCAACGTCTACATCGATCTGTCGGGATGGTCGCCGAAGTACTTCAGCGAGAGCCTCGTGCGGGCCACGCGGACCTATCTCCGCCACAAGATGCTCTTCGGCTCCGACTTCCCGGTGATCGCCCCCGACCGCTGGCTTCGCGACTTCGCCGCGCTGGAGCTGGGCGACGACGTCGAGCGGCGAGTGCTCAAGGAGAACGCGCTCGGAGTCCTCGATCTCGTCGAGGAGGTGCCCGCATGACCGCCGGCGACCCGCGTGCCCTCGAGTATCCGGGGGATCTGCTGCGCTTCGCGGACGACCTCACCGCGGCCGAGCGCGCCAAGCTGACGCTCCTGCGCGCGCACCTCGACCGGCATGTCGCGCCGATCCTCGTGGACGCGTGGGAGAGTGCCCAGACGCCCGCTCACATCCGCGCGCCGCTTGCGGAGCTGCGGCTCGTCGACGACCCGTCCGTGATCGACGGGAGCGGCCGATGCCGGGCGATCTACGAGGGGTTCCGGACGCTGGAGCTCGCCCGCACCGACCTGGCGGTCTCCATCCTCTACGGCGGTCAGGTGGGGATGTTCCGGACCGTCGTGAGGGAGGGCGGGTCGCCCGAGCAGGTCGCCGCCTGGGACGACGACATCGTCGCCTTCCGCATGACGGGCTGTTTCGCCCTGACCGAGCCGGATCACGGATCGGACATCGCACGGGGCATCGCGACCGCCGCGCGCCGCACCGAGTCGGGCTGGGTGCTGAACGGGCACAAGCGATGGATCGGCAACGCCACCATCTCGGACAACCTCCTCGTCGTCGCGCGGGAGGAGGGGGCGGATCGCGTCCTCGCCTTCGTCGTCCCGTCGGCATCGGCGGGCATCTCGATGACCGTCATCGAGCACAAGGCCGCGCTGCGGGCGGTGCACAACGCCGACATCCGGCTCGTCGACGTCGAGGTCGCCGAGGAGCGACGCCTCGCGAGGATCGAGTCGTTCGACGACATCAACCGGGCGTTCCGCACCCTGCGCCCGGACATCGTGTGGAACTCCGCCGGCATGCAGCTCGGCGCATACGAGGCGGCGATCGAGTACGCCTCCGTCCGGCAGCAGTTCGGGCGGCCCATCGCCGGGTTCCAGCTCGTCCAGGACAAGCTCGTGCGGATGGTCGCCAACATCGCCCAGACGCTCGCCCTGGCCGTCAGGACCACCACGCATCCGGTCGCGGACGACGTCTCACCGAGCATGCTCAAGCTGATCGCCGCCGATCGGCTCCGCGAATCGGTCGCGCTCGCGCGCGAGATCGTGGGCGGCAACGGGCTGCTGCTCCCCCATCGGGTGATCCGGTTCTTCGCGGACGCCGAGGCGGTCTACACCTTCGAGGGCACCCGGGAGATGAACACGCTCATCGTGGGCCGCGCGCTGACCGGGCTCAGCGCCTTCACCCGGTGAACGGGTCCTGCGCGCCTCGAGGCACGAGCCGACGCAGCCGCGCCCGGTTCACCCGCCGAGGAAGAGCACCGTGATCAGCATGGCGATGATGACGGTGTTGAACGCGAACGACACCAGGGTGTGACCGGTGACGAGCCGGCGCGCCGTCGTGGTCTCGAGCGAGACGTCGGAGGTCGAGAACGTCGTCTGGACCTGCACCGCGAGGTACACGTAGTCCGCGAAGACCCGAGGGGTGTCCGAGTCGGGGAAGTCGAGTCCGCCCAGGGCCGCGTCCAGGCGGGCGTAGTGCACCGCGTACGCGACGATCGTCACGGTCCACGAGGCTCCGACGACGAGGATGCTGAACCAGACGGTGACCGGCTCCTTCAGCAGGCCCGGCCACAGCGTGAAGACGAGCACGGCCGCGATGGCGATCATCGACCACTGCACCGCGATCGTGGGCCCGGTGCCCGAGACGATCGCCCCCAGCCTGCCGAATCGCCCGCGCGGGGTCGAGCCGTTGAGCACGACGCGCAGCCGGTCGCCGTCGAGCCGGCCGAAGACGCGCAGGGTGTGCACGAGGTAGGCGATCGACGAGGCGGCGGAGAACGCGAAGATGCAGGTGATGCCCATGTCGACCCGCACGACGCCGTCGCGGGCGATCAGGATGACGACGGCGGTGATGAACGCCGTCACCGTCCCGGCCGTCGTTGCCAGCCCCAGGCGCACCACGTCGGACGCGAAGCGGGGGACGCGGCCGTCCGCGGTCGGCGGCGGAGAGGGCGAGGTCGGTTCGCTCACGAGCCCACCTTGCCATCGAACGGGCTCATCGTCGCGCTTCCGAGGAGACGGCCGCCGCGGAGTGACGGATGCCGCGGGGTCACGGTGCGCCGCCTCCGGGTCTCAGGCCACGCGGGTGCCGGGCGGAAGCCTGCGGGCCGGTGTGCGGGTGCGCGCCCACCCGCCCCACAGGAGCAGGCCCGCGACGACGAGCTGCACCCCGAGCCCCACGAACCAGCTCGGCAGGAGCCCGTCGGTCTGCTCACGCACACTCGGATAGTCCTGGGCGTCGGCGCACCCGTCGGACCAGGTCTCGGTCTCGGGCACGACCTGCGCCATCCGCACGCCCGACGCGATCTGCCCGAACAGGTCCGTCGGGTTGCCGTAGGCGTCGTACGCGGTCGGCGTCGCATCGGCGATGATCACGAACGGGTTGGCCGCGAGCACCCACCAGACCCGGTCGAAGCGCGGCACCTCATAGGTGTAGGTCTCCCATCCGCTGCACGCGTAGTCGGTGCCGCTTCCCTCGTAGGTGATGTACCGGGAATGGGACTCGACCTCGGTGCGGACCGCGGCGCCGCCGAGCCCGAAGACGATGAGCGTGCCGATCACGAAGGCGGCGACCACGAGGTAGGTCGACGCGATCGAGAAGAGCGGGCGGGCCAGCAGGGCGCTGAGCCCCACCCCGATCGCCGCGAAGACGCCGATCTCGATCACGAGGACGAGCAGCGACACGGCGAGCGCGGCCGGCGAAAGCCCCCCGGCGATCGTCGCGACGGCGAGGAAGGGCACGGCGACGGCGAGGAACGCGAGCCCCGAGACCCAGGCGGCGACGAGCTTGCCCAGCACGATCTCGCCCGTGGTCGCGAGCGTCACCTGCACGGGGGCGAGCGTCGCCTGGTCGCGGTCGCCGTTCACGGCGTTCCCGGCGACCGTCGGCGAGACGAGCACGACGAGCAGCAGCACGACGTAGACGATGACCGAGTAGATCGCGCCGCCGGCGCCCGGTCCGGATCCGCCCATCCACGAGAACGCCAGGAACGACAGGGCGGTCACGCCCAGCAGGATCGCCGCGAACACCCCCAGCAGCACGTACCAGGCGACCGAGCGGACCCGCTGGGTCAGCTCGAGCGTGACGATCGTCCACAGCCGCGCGAGGTTCATGCCCGTCCCTCCGGGGGTGTGCGGTCGCCGTCGGCGGGGGCGCCGGGATCCGGCGCGGGAGGGTTTGGCTCCGGCACGGGAGGGGCGGGATCGGGAGCCGTCCGCCCGACGTCCGGAACGGGATCGGGCACCGGCGAGCCGCCGAGGTCGAGGAACGCCTGCTCGAGGCGCCCCACCGCGGGGGCGAACTCGACGACCGGGAGCCCCGCCTCGATCAGCGCCCGCAGGCCGAGGGCCGCGGCGTCCTCCCCCGTGAACGCGACGACGAACGCCTCCCGGTCACGGGCGATGTCGTCGGGGCGCAGTCCCAGCGCTCCCGCGATCGTGACGACGGATGCGGGCTCCCCCGCCGTGCGCACGCGCCAGGGTCGCGCACGCTGCGACGAGCCGGCCGCCCCCGGATCGCTCACCGAGCGTCCGGCGACCACGAACACCGCGTCGTCGACGAGCTCCTCCAGCTCCGCCAGGACGTGACTCGAGACGAGCACCGTGCGCCCGGCGGCCGCGAAACCGCGCAGCAGCCGGCGCAGGTCGATCCGCGCCTGCGGGTCGAGGCCCGAGGCGGGCTCGTCGAGCAGCAGCACCTGCGGGTCGTGCACGAGCGCGCGGGCCAGCCCCAGCCGTTGCTTCTGCCCGCGCGAGAGCACCCGCGCCGGGGCGTCGGCGAGCTCGGCGAGGCCCACGTGGGCCAGCAGAGCCGAGGCGCGGGCCGCCGCATCCGCCTTCGTCATGCCGTACAGCCGCGCCGACACCGCGATGGTCTCGCGGGCGGTGAGCGCAGGCCAGGCGCCGAGCGCGTCCGGCATCCAGCCGAGCAGGCGGCGCGCGCCCGCCGGGTCGGACACCGGGTCGACGCCCGCGATCCGGATGCTGCCCGCATCCGGGCTCAGCAGCGAGGCGAGCATGAGCAGCAGCGTCGTCTTGCCTGCGCCGTTCGGGCCGATCAGCCCGGTCACGCGGCCGGGCTGCGCCGTCAGGGTGATGCCCCGGACCGCATCCACCGAGCCGAAGGAACGGCGCACGTCGACGACATCGATTCCGGGTGAGGTCACTCGGTCACCCTATGCACTGCACACCCGCGAGGGGAAGCACCCGCCCGCGAGGGGAGCGCACGTCGCCGCTCAGCGGAAGAACGCGACCCCGAGGTCGGGGTGATCGACGAACACGCCGTCGAGGGCGGCGTCGCGGAGGATCGCCCATTCCGCCTGCCAGTCGCCGAAGGCCGCCGGCTCGCCCCCGGCGCGGAACTGCCGGGCGAGGAACCGGTTCTCGGGCCGGCAGGTCCACGTGTACACCCGCAGGCCGCGCGACCGCGCGTCGGCGACCACGGGCGCCGGTCCCGTGACCCGGCCGAGCTTGTTCGGCGCGAGGATCAGCTTCTTGTCCAGGCTGATGCCGTCGACCTGCCCGACCAGACGGTCCAGGCCCGCCGGCGACACGATCTCACGATAGGTGGGCGCATCGGCGCCACGGCTCAGCAGCAGATCGACCGGGGCGCCGTCCGCCTCCACCAGCTGGATGTACGTTCCCGGCAGCCCTCGCTCCCGCAGCCGGGCGAGCACCGTCGGCTCGAACGACTCGACGACCAGCGGCGCCGCCGCATCCGCCCATCCGGACGCGACGAGGTCGCGCTCGATGAGCGGCACGGGATCGAGGCCGATCGCGGCGAAGTACGCGGCGTGCTTGACCTCGAGCACGAGCCCCACGCGGCGGGGCGCCGCATCCAGGATCCTGAGCAGGTCGACGAGGCGGAGCACCGGCTCCTCGCCGTCGTGCGCCGCGCTCGCCGCGCGGATCTGCGGCAGCCGCTCGCGGCACCGGAGGGTGGCGAGCTCCGCCCAGGTGAAGTCCTCGGTGAACCACCCGGTCTGCGTGCGACCGGCGAACTGCTTGGTCCGGCGCAGATGGGCGAACTCCGGGCGATCCGCGACATCGGTCGTCCCGGAGATCTCGTTCTCGTGCCGGACGACGAGCACGCCGTCCCTCGTCGGCACGACGTCGGGCTCCACCGCATCCGCGCCGCTCGCGATCGCGAGGTCGTACGAGGAGCGGGTGTGCTCGGGGAGGTGGCCGGGAGCGCCGCGGTGGCCGATCACGAGGGGAGGCATCGCGCCCAGCGTATCCGCGCGGACCATCTCGGGCGCACGCTGCGGCGACCGCATCCGCGCCTCAAAGCTCACTCACAGCCGCCGGCTTCGCACCCGCGGAATTACTCGGATATCGTGGGTTGACGGCACCGTGCCGTCACCCGATACCTGGAGTGTGATCAAGCCGATGGCTTCGTCCAACCCCGCGTTCAACAATCCGGCCTTCCAAGACCCGCGCGCCGTGAAGTCCTACCCCGGCGGATCGAACGCCGCGGGGATCGGCCTGACTCCGCCCCCGCCCGCCTCGCAGAAGGTGGACGTGGGCACCGAGGCCCGCCTCGAGGGCGCGTACGCCGGCCCGCCCGCCGGCGCGGTCGAGACCGGTCGCATGACCGTCGAGGACACCGTCCACAAGACCCTCGCCCTGTTCGCCGTTCTCGTCGTCGGCGCCGTCGCCGGGTGGATCTGGACGATGGCGGGCGTCACGACGGCCAACCCGAACCCGTCGGTCGCCCCCATGCTCATCGGTGCGCTCGTCGGCTTCGTGCTCTCGATGGTCGTCATCTTCGGCTCCCGCAAGAAGGTCCGCCCCGCGCTGATCTTCGTGTATGCGGCGTTCGAGGGTCTGTTCGTCGGCGGGATCTCCGCGTTCTTCGAGTTCATGTGGCCCGGCATCGTCGTCCAGGCGACGCTGGCGACCCTGGCCGTCGTCGGCGTGACCCTGGCGCTCTTCGCCAGCGGCAAGGTGCGCGCGTCGAAGAAGGCCACCAAGGTCTTCATGATCGCGATGATCGGCTACCTCGTCTTCAGCCTGCTGAACGTCGGCCTGATGCTGTTCAACGTCTTCCCCGCCGACCAGATGTTCGGGCTGCGCAGCGCGACGATCTTCGGCATCCCGCTCGGCCTCATCATCGGCGTGCTCGTCGTCATCATGGCGGCCTACTCGCTCGTGCTCGACTTCGACTCGATCCAGCAGGGCGTGCGCAACGGCGCTCCCCGCCAGTACGGCTGGATGGGCGGCTTCGGCATCATGGTCACGGTCGTCTGGCTGTACCTCGAGATCCTCCGCATCCTCGCGATCCTCCGCGGCAACAACTAGTCGCAGGGTTCGCACGAAGGGGTCGTCCGGTCGGGCGGCCCCTTCGTCGTTCGTGCGGGCGGACGGCGAGCGCCCTAGGATCGGTGACCGTCCGCTCGACAAGAAAGCCACGGCCATGTCTGAAAGCACCCCTCCCGCGTTCGTCCTCGCCGTCGACATCGGCGGCACGAAGGTCGACGCCGCGGTCGTCTCCGCGACCGGCGCCCTGCTGCGCGAGACCCTCACCCGCCGCCCGACCGGGTCGCAGTCCGACCGTGCCGCGATCGCGGCGAGCATCCGGGATGCCGCGCGGACAGCGCTCGCCGCGGCGCCGCTCTCGGCGCGGATCGCCGCGATCGGCGTGGGCAGCGCCGGTCCGATCGACCTCCCCACGCGGACGATCTCGCCGCTCAACCTCCCCTCGGCGCGGGGACTCGGCATCGACGACCTGCTCGGCGACCTCCTGCCCGGCGCGCCGATCACGCTCGCCCTGGACGGCACCTGCATCGCCCTCGCCGAGCACTGGCTCGGCGCCCTCGTCGGCGCGGACGACGCCCTCGCGCTCGTCGTCTCGACGGGGATCGGCGCCGGGTTCATCGCGGGAGGCGCGCCCGTCCGGGGACGCACCGGGAACGCCGGCCACCTCGGCCAGGTGCCGGTGCGCACGCGCGACCCGCTCGGTGGCCTGGGCGCGCGCCCAGGGGTGGACCGGCACGACGGGGCAGGAGCTCGCGGTCTCGTACCGTGACGCCGACCCGGTCGCCGTGGCCGCCGTGGCGCGGTCGGCGGAGGCCGTCGGCGAGGCGATCGCCATCGCGACGACCCTCTACGACCTGGACGCCGTCGCCATCGCCGGCGGCTTCGCCCAGGTCGCCGACGACTACGTGGAGCGGGTGGCCGCGGCGGCGCACGCGGCCGCGCCGCACCCGTACGGGCGAGGCGTCCGCATCAGCGGATCGACGCTCAGCGGCGACGGCCCGTTGCTGGGGGCCGCAGCGCTCGCCCTCCGCGCCTGAGCCGCCGCCCGCGCGCGGCAGACGACCGCCCGACCCCGCGAGCGCGGCCGGGTCGGCGCGTACGCTTTACCCGGTACCGGTGGACCGTCGTCGTCGGAGAGGAGCCGCTGTGCGCACGGGATCGAACCTGCCCGCCGTGGGCACCTACAACCAGACGCTCGTGCTGGACCTCATCCGCCGCGCCCCCGAGGGGCTCAGCCGCGTCGAGCTCGCGACCCAGACGGGGCTGTCGGCGCAGACGCTCAGCAACGTCACGCGCCGGCTGACCGAGGATGGCCTGATCGCCGAGGGCGGCAAGGTCATCTCCGGCCCGGGCAAGCCGCGCACCCTGCTGCGGCTGCGTCCCCACGCCCGCTTCGCGATCGGGGTGCACCTCGATCCGGCGGTCGACGCGATCGTCGTGGTCGACATGGCGGGTGCCGTCGTGGCGCACGCGGAGCATCCGCCGGGCCGGTCGAGGGATGCGGGACGGCTCATCGCCTCGATGGGCGACGCCGTGCTCGACATCATCGATCGATCCGGCATCGACCGCACCCGCATCCTCGGGGTCGGGGTCGCCGCCCCCGGTCCGATCGATGCGGGCGCGGGCCGGCTGATCGATCCCCCTCTGCTGCCCGCCTGGCACGGCGTCGCCCTGCGCGACGACCTCGCGAAGACGATCGGGCTTCCGGTCGTGCTCGAGAAGGACGTGACCGCCGCCGCGGTCGGCGAGCTGTGGCTCGACCGCGGCTACGACGTCGGCGACGCGATCTTCCTGTACTACGGAGCCGGCATCGGCGTGGGGATCGCGATCGGCAGCGTGCCGGTGCGCGGCGTCACCGCGAACGCGGGCGACATCGCCCATCTCAACGTCGACCCCGAAGGCCCGCGGTGCGAGTGCGGGATGGCGGGATGCCTCGGCACGACGCTCGAGCCCGACACCCTGCTGCGCGAGGCGGGCGTGCGCACCGGCCCCCCCGATCCGGACGCGCTCCCCATCGATCCCCGACCCGAGCTCGACATCCTCCGCGGCCTCGCCGAGGACGGCGACGAACGCGCGCTCGCGGTCATCGAGACGACCGCTCGTCGCCTCGCCCGCGGGCTCGTCCAGCTCGACAACATGCTCGACGTCGGGGTGGTCGTCGTCGGCGGCCCCGTGTGGGCACGCCTGTCGCAGGTCCTGCGCGAGCCCCTGCGCCGGTGTCTCGTCTCCGACACGGCGGTGCGGACGCTGCATCCGCTGCGCCTGCGCGACTCGCGTCTGGGCGCGGATGCCGCAGCCGTCGGCGCCGCATGCCTTCTGCTCGACGGGGCGTTCACCGCGCGCCCGTCCGATCTGCTCATCACGCAGTAGGCCCGACCCCCGAGCGGCTCGTGACCGAATCGACACTTGACCGGATTAATCCATTTGATAGATTTATCCTGTTCGGCGCTGAGACGGCGCCGTCAGCCAGCAAAGGAGCAGGGATATGCGACACAGGAGACTCGGCGTCCTCGCCGTCGTCGCGACGACAGGCATTGCTCTCGCCGGATGCGGTTCGTCCGGCGCACCGGCGGGAGACGAGACCGGAGAGCGCACGATCACGGTCGTCTATCAGAAGACGTCGGCGTTCCACCAGCTCGACGACCTCTTCCGGAAGGTCAAGCCCGAGTTCGAGGCCGCCAATCCCGGGGTCACCGTCGACCTCCAGCCGATCGAGTCCGAGGACGAGTACTTCACCAAGCTCGCCCTGATGAACGGCTCGGCCGACACCGCGCCCGACGTGATCTACGAGGACACCTTCCAGATCCGCTCGGACGCGGCTGCCGGCTACCTCCTGCCGATCGACGACCACGTCGCCGAGTGGGAGGACTGGGATCAGTTCTACGATGCGGCGAAGGAGGCCGGCCTCGGCGACGACGGTCTCACCTACGGCGTCTCGATGGGCACCGACACCCGCGCGATCTACTACAACAGGGACATCTTCGCGGCAGCGGGCCTGCCGACCGACTGGCAGCCGACCGGCTGGGACGAGATCCTGGACGCCGCCCGCGCGATTCAGGAGTCGGACCCCGACGTCATCCCGCTCAACATCTACGGCAGCAAGGCGGCCGGCGAGCAGACGTCGATGCAGGGCGTCGAGATGCTCGTCTACGGCACGGACTCGACCCTGTACGACACCGACTCGCAGAAGTGGATCACGGAGTCGACCGGACTCACCGACGCGTTCGGCTTCTACGAGGACCTCTACGCCGAGGACCTGGCCACGCCGCTGGACCTCGCACTCGACACCACGATCGGCAGCCGCGTCTCGACCGAGCTGCTGCCGCAGGGCAAGGTCGCCATGGCCGTCGACGGCTCCTGGCTGCCCGGGGCCTGGATCGAGGGCGACAACGCGTGGCCCGAGTGGGAGGAGACCATCGGTCTCGCCAAGATGCCGACACAGGATGGCGACGAGCCCGGCTTCACCTCGATGTCCGGCGGTTGGACCCTGGCCGTCGGGTCGCAGACGGACTATCCGCAGACGTCCTTCGACTTCATCGCCATGGCACTGAACCAGGAGAACTCGCTCAAGTACGACACCGAGAACAGCCAGATCGCCGTGCGGGCGGACGTCGCCGAGTCGGACGACTACCTGTCGTACAACCCCACCTTCGCGTTCTTCTCGGACCTCGTGCAGTACACGCACTTCCGCCCCGCGACGCCGGACTACTCGCAGATCTCCAGCGCTCTCCAGCAGGCGGTCGAGTCCGTCATCACCGGCGATGCGACCGCCGAGGAGGCGACGGCGGCCTACGACTCGTCGCTCACGAAGATCGTCGGATCGTCCCAGGTGCAGCAGGGCGACTGAGTCCATGACGACCACCTCCCCCCGCCTGTCCTCGACCCCTCGCCGGGTCGGGGGCAGGCGGCGCACCCTCCGGGCGCTCTCGCAGTCGACCCCGCTGATCCCCTCGCTCATCCTGCTGGTGATCTTCCTCGTGGGCCCGATGGTCTTCGCGCTGTGGGGATCGCTCACCAACACGGCGCTGACCGGCTATCGCGCGGCGAGCCCCCAGTTCATCGGTCTCGACAACTACGTCGCGCTCTTCTCCGACGCGGACTTCTGGAACTCCGTCCTGCTGACGCTGGTGTTCGTGTTCTTCTCGGCGATCGTCGGCCAGAACGTGCTCGGGCTCGCCCTCGCCGTCCTCATCCGGGCTTCGGCGAAGCCGGTCTCGACGATCGTGGGAACGCTCGTCGTCGTCGCGTGGGTGCTGCCCGAGATCGTCGCCGCCTTCGCCCTGTACGCCTTCTTCTCCTCCGACGGCACCCTGAACTCGCTGCTGACCTCGGTCGGGCTCGGCGCGGTCAGCTGGCTCATCGAGTACCCGATGATCGCCGTCATCCTCGCCAACGTCTGGCGGGGCACGGCCTTCTCGATGCTCGTGTACGGCGCCGCCCTCGGCGAGGTCCCGCCCGAGATCATGGAGGCCGCCCAGATCGACGGCACCAACTCGGTGCAGCGGTTCTTCCTCATCACGCTCCCCGTCATCCGGCGGTCGATCGCGACGAACCTCATGCTCACCACGCTGCAGACGCTCGGCACGTTCGGGCTGATCTGGGTCATGACCGGCGGCGGTCCCGGCACCCGCAGCTCGACGCTGCCCGTCCTCGCCTACCAGGGGAGGCCTTCCGGTTCGCGCAGGTCGGCTACGGCACGGCCATCGCCGCGGTGACGATCGTCCTCGGCGCAGTGTTCGCGGCCATCTACATCAAGATCCTGAAGCCCGAGGTGGAATCATGACCGCCACTCCCGTCGCCGTCCGCCGTCCGCGCCGACCGCTCTCGGTCGCCGCGCCCTCGCCGAGACGCACGCGCTGGCTCGCCAGCACCATCCTCGCGCTCGTCGGCGTCGTCTTCCTCGTGCCGATCGCGTGGATCGTCTTCTCCGCGATCGACCCCGCGGCGACCGTGTCGGTCTCGATCCCCTCGGGGCTCACGCTCGACAACTTCGCCGAGGTCTTCACCTTCTCGCAGACGCTCCGACCGCTGTGGAACTCCGCGCTCATCTCCTTCGGCACCGCGCTGCTGACCGTCGTGGTGGCGGTGCTGGCGGCCTACCCGCTGTCCCGGTTCAACATGCGCTTCCAGCGCGGCTTCCTCTACGGCGTGCTGTTCGGCTCCTGCCTGCCGATCACGGCGCTCATGGTGCCCGTCTACGCGATGTTCGTGCAGATGAAGCTGCTCGACTCGATCGTCGGCGTCATCCTGTTCATGGCGGCCACCTCGCTTCCGATGGCGATCTGGATGCTGAAGAACTTCATGGACTCCGTGCCCGTGTCCCTGGAGGAGGCGGCCTGGGTCGACGGCGCGTCCGCCATGCGCGCCCTCTGGCAGATCGTGCTCCCGCTCATGCGTCCCGGCATCGGGGTGGTCTTCATCTTCGTGTTCACGCAGGCCTGGGGAAACTTCTTCGTCCCGTTCGTCCTGCTCTTCAGCGCCGAGAAGATGCCCGCGGCTGTCGCGATCTTCACCTTCGGCAACCACGGCGCCGTCGCGTACGGCCAGCTGGCGGCGTTCGCGATGCTCTACTCCGTGCCGATCCTGGTGCTGTACCTCGTCATGCAACGCGTCACCGGCAGCTCCTTCGCCCTCGCCGGCGGCGTCAAGGGCTGAGCGCTCCCCGCCTTCTCCGATCCCCCATCCCGTCCCCGTCCCCCGAGCAGAGGTCTCTTCGCCATGCACGACCGCACCCACCTGATCGAGATGCGCATCGACCGCTTCATCCGCGAACGGCTGCTGCCGGCCGTCTACCGTGCGCACGCGCCGCTGGCGGTCTCCGCCTGGGAGGCGCCCGGCGAGCCCGTCCCGTTCGCGGAGGCGAAGGATGCGGCGTACACGCCGTTCGCCGTCGGCACGCCGTGGGGACGCCCCTGGGGCACCACCTGGTTCGCGGTCCGCGGCGAGGTCCCGGCCTCCTGGCGCGACGCGTCGGGCGCGCTGCCCGCGGACACGCACGCCGAGCTGGTCCTCGATCTCGGCTTCACGGCAGGTCAGAGCGGCTTCCAGGCCGAAGCGCTCGTCTGGGGCCGGAACGGTGTGCCCATCAAGGGCGTCTCGCCGTTCAACCAGGCCGTCCGCGCGGCCGTCGACGGGGACGGCCGCGTGGATGTGCTCGTCGAGGCCGCATCCAACCCGGATGTCGGCAGTCTCTTCACGTTCGAGCCGACCGCGCTCGGCGACCCGGCGACCGCGGGGGACGCGTCGATCTACGTGCTGCGCACCGTCGAGATCGGGCTGCTCGACGTGCAGGTCTCCGAGCTGCTCGCCGACACGATCGCCCTGCACGGGCTGGCCGCGCAGCTCGACGCCTCCGCGCCCCGTCGTGCGGAGATCCTGCGGGGACTCGACCGGATGGTCGACGCCGTCGACCCCGACGACGTGTCGGGCACCGCCCGGGCGGGCCGCGCCGTGCTCGCCGATCTCCTGCGACGACCCGCGCACGCGAGCGCGCACACCCTCCACGCCGTGGGGCACGCCCACATCGACTCCGCCTGGCTCTGGCCCGTGCGCGAGACGGCCCGGAAGGTGTCGCGCACGTTCTCCAACGTGCTCGCGCTCATGGACGAGGACCCCGACTTCGTCTTCGCGAGCTCGTCCGCCCAGCAGTTCGCCTGGGTGAAGGAGCTCTACCCGACCCTCTGGGAGAAGCTCGTCGAACGCGTGCGCGAGGGCCGCTTCATCCCCGTCGGAGGGATGTGGGTCGAATCCGACACCAACATGGTCGGCGGCGAGGCGATGGCCCGTCAGCTGCTGGAGGGCAAGCGGTTCTTCCTCGAGGAGTTCGGCATCGACACCCCGGAGGTCTGGCTGCCCGACTCGTTCGGATACACCGCGGCGCTGCCGCAGATCATCCGCGCGTCGGGCTCCAAGTGGTTCCTCACGCAGAAGATCTCGTGGAACGAGACGAACCGCATGCCGCACCACACCTTCCTGTGGGAGGGCATCGACGGCACCCGGGTCTTCACGCATTTCCCTCCGGTCGACAAGTACAACTCCGACGTCTCGGCCGAAGACCTCGCGCACGCCCAGCGCAACTTCGCGGACAAGGGCCGCGCGAGCGTGTCGCTGCTCCCCTACGGCTACGGCGACGGGGGTGGCGGACCGACCCGCGAGATGACCGCGAGCGTCGCCCGCACCGGTTCGCTCGAAGGCTCCCCGATCGTGACGCACTCCACGCCGGCGCGGTTCTTCGAGGCCGCCGAGCGCGAGTACGTCGACCCCGAGGTGTGGGCGGGCGAGCTCTACCTCGAGTTCCACCGCGGCACCTACACGAGCCAGCTGCGCACGAAACAGGGCAACCGCCGCAGCGAGCACCTGCTGCGCGAGGCGGAGCTGTGGGCGGCGACCGCGACCGTGCGCACCGGAGTCCCTTACCCGACCCAGGACCTCAAGCGGCTGTGGCGGCTCGTGCTGCTGCAGCAGTTCCACGACATCCTCCCGGGCACCTCGATCGCCTGGGTGCACCGCGACGCCGAGCGCAACTACGCCCGCATCGCCGAGGAGCTGACGCGGATCATCGAGACGAGTCTGCGGACGCTGGCCGGGACGGGGTCGCGGACCCTGCGCGCCAACGCGACGCCGCACACCCGGTCGGGCGTGCCGGCGCTCGCGATCGCCGCGGCGCCGGATCCCGTCGCCGCTCCCGTGCGGCACGAGGACGGATCGTTCGTGCTCGACAACGGCATCGTGCGTGCGGAGATCGACGACCGCGGCCTGATCGTGTCGCTCATCGACCTCGGGACCGGCCGCGAGACGGTGCCCACCGGGCAGACGGCCGGCCTCTTCCAGCTGCACCGCGACACCCCGACCCAGTGGGATGCGTGGGACATCGACGAGCACTATCACCGGCACGTGACCGACCTCGTCGAGCTCGACAGCATCGCCGTCGACGGCTCGGCGCTCGTCGTCGTCCGCCGGTTCGGCTCGTCGCAGCTCGTCGAGAGGGTCACGCTCGACGAGGGCTCGCGCACCCTCCGCCTCGCGATCGACATCGACTGGCACGAGCGCCAGAAGCTCTTGAAGCTCGCGGTGCCGGTCGACGTGCACACCGATCGCGCCGCATCCGAGATCCAGTTCGGTCACATCGAACGCCCGACGCACACCAACACGTCATGGGATGCGGCCCGCTTCGAGACCGTGGCGCACCGGTGGGTGCGCGTCGCCGAGCCCGGCTTCGGCGTCGCGGTGACGAACGACTCGACCTACGGCCACGACATCACCCGGCACGCGCGGGCCGAGGGCGGGACGTTCTCGATCGTGCGGCTGTCGGTCATCCGCGCCGCGCTCTTCCCCGACCCGCAGCAGGATCGGGGAGAGCACCACATCGAGGTCGGCATCGTCGTCGGCGCCGACGTCCACCGGGCCGTCGTCGAGGGGTACCGCGCGAACATCCCCGACCGGATCGTCGAGGAGGCCGCCGCGACCGAGGTCGCTCCCCTCGTGTCGGTCGAGGACCCCGGCGTCGTGATCGAGGCGGTCAAGCTCGCCGAGGACGGCAGCGGCGACGTCGTCGTGCGCCTGTACGAGTCATTGGGGCGCCGCACCGAGACGCGTATCGTGCCCGGCTTCGCCGCATCCGGATCCGTGGAGACCGACCTGCTCGAGCGCGCGACGGAACCGGCCGCACTCGGGACATCGGATGCCTCCGGCGCCGAGCTCACGCTGCGCCCGTTCCAGCTCGCGACGGTACGGATCGCGCGGGCCTGACCGTTCGGAAACGTCGGGGTCGTCCATCCGGGCGACCCCTTCCGCCCTCTCGAGGCGGTCGGCGTCACGACGTACCGCAGCCGCCTCCGGATCCAGAGCCGCGGCGCCGCCTCCGGAAGACTCAGCGGCGCGGCTCCCGACCCGTGCCCGAACCCCCCGAGGCCGTCCGGCGGCCGGGACGCGGCCGGGGCTCGTCGAGAGCGACGCGCACGGCGTGCCCCAGCGCACGCATCGACGCCGCGGAGTCCATCGCCGCCGCGGCGGCGCGAGCATCGACCGCCATCGCGTCGCGCGTCGCACGGTCGCCGAGCAGCCGGGTCACGGCGCCGGTGAGCGCATCGACGTCTCCGTCGGGAACCAGGATGCCGCCGCCTCCGGCGAGTATGTCGCGCGGGCCGTAGGGCACGTCGTACGCGACCGCCGGGACTCCGTGCGCGAGCGCCTCGCCCAGCACGAGACCCTGGCCCTCGTTCGTGCTCGCCAGCACGAACACGTCGGCATCTGCCCACGCGTCGGAGGGATCCGCGGTGTGCCCGTGCCATGTCACCGCGTCGGCCACGCCGAGCTCGGCCGCGCGCGCCTCGAGCCGCGCGCGCTCGGGGCCGTCCCCGTGCACGTGCAGCCTCGCGTGCGGCAGCTGCCCGAGCACGCTCGCGAGCACGGCGAGCACATGGTCCACGCGTTTGCGCGCGATGAGCGAGCTCATGACGATGATCCGTCCGGGTGCGGGACGGTTCGAGGCGAGCGACGGCGCGGGATGCGGCACCACGAACGAGCGGATGCCCCCGCCCACCCGTCGCTCGACATCCGCCCTCTGGCTCGGCGTGAGCCAGAGCACTCCGTCGAACCGATCGGCGACGGCGAGCCATCGGCTCCACGCGTCGTCCATCGGCGAGTCCCATCTGTAGGGCGGCAGGACGTGGCAGGCATGGGTCGTGTGCAGAACCCGCACCGAGGGATCCAGCAGCGGCTTCCCCTCGGCGACCAGGAGCTCGCCCAGCTGGCGCGCCTCGCACAGCACGACGACCGGCCGCGCACCCTCCGCCGCGAGGGCGTCGATCCACGCGCGGTACAGCCCGCCGAAGCCCGGCACCCAGCCCGCCGGCCGCTCGCCGTCGACGTCCCATACGACGACGGGCTCGATACTGAGGTGCCATGCCGGGTCTCCCGCGATGACGGGGAGCTCCAGGACCGTTCGACCGTCGGCGGCCGCGATCGCGCGGGTCGGAGCGGTCGCAGCCGGTGCCGGCAGCGGCAGCGCTGCCGCACGCAGCCAGTCCGCATCCGCCCGCACGTCGTCGAACAGGTTGCGCAGGTCGTCCCCACGGGCGATCAGGCCCCGTCCCACCCACTCGTGCCGAGCTGCGTCGTGGTCGGCCGTCTCGCCGGGGTCGACCGTCAGCAGTCGCACCCGGGCGCCGGATGCCGCCATGTCGCGCGCGCGCCGCAGCACCGAGATCGTGAACCCGCCGTCTCGATCGGGGACCAGCCGACTCGCCAGCAGGAGGTAGTCGGCGTCGGGAAGCTCATCGGTCACCCGACCATCCTCCCCCACGCCACAGGCACGGGCCGGCTCGCCCGAGGTCCGCGCCCGCACGGAGCGCTCAGGCCACCGGGCTCACTCCCACTCGATCGTCCCCGGGGGCTTCGACGTGACATCGAGCACGACCCTGTTGACATCGCGCACCTCGTTGGTGATGCGGTTCGAGATCCTCGAGAGCACGTCGTACGGCAGTCGCGTCCAGTCCGCGGTCATGGCGTCCTCGGACGACACCGGGCGCAGCACGATCGGGTGCCCGTACGTGCGGCCGTCGCCCTGCACGCCGACCGATCGGACGTCGGCGAGGAGCACGACCGGGCACTGCCAGATCTCGCTGTCGAGCCCCGCCCTGGTCAGCTCGGCGCGGGCGATGGCGTCGGCGTCACGCAGAATCTCGAGGCGGTCAGCGGTGACCTCGCCGACGATCCGGATGCCGAGGCCGGGGCCCGGAAACGGCTGGCGGGCGACGATGGCCTCGGGCAGCCCCAGCTCGCGGCCGATCGCGCGCACCTCGTCCTTGAAGAGGGTGCGCAGCGGCTCGACGAGCTCGAACTGGAGGTCCTCCGGGAGGCCGCCGACGTTGTGGTGGCTCTTGATGTTGGCCGTGCCGGCGCCGCCGCCGGACTCGACGACGTCGGGGTACAGCGTGCCCTGCACGAGGAAGCGGATCGGCTCGCCATCCGCCGCCGCCTCGGCGACGAGCTCGCGCTCGGCGGCCTCGAACGAGCGGATGAACTCCCGGCCGATGATCTTGCGCTTCTGCTCGGGGTCGCTGACGCCCGCGAGCGCGTTCAGGAACTGCTCGCGGGCGTCGATCGTGACCAGGCGCACGCCCGTGGAGGCGACGTAGTCGTTCTCGACCTGCTCGCGCTCGCCCTTGCGCAGGAGCCCGTGGTCGACGAAGATCGCGGTCAGCTGGTCGCCGACGGCCTTGTGCACGAGCGCGGTGGAGACGGCGGAGTCGACGCCGCCGGAGAGCGCCGAGATGACGCGGGCGCTGCCCACCTGGGCGCGGATCTTCTCGACCTGCTCGGCGATGACGTTGCCGCTGTTCCAGTCGGCGGGGAGCCCGGCGGCCTTGTGCAGGAAATTCTCGAGCACGGCCTGGCCGTAGTCGGAGTGCTTGACCTCCGGGTGCCACTGCACGCCGTAGAGGCCGCGGGCGTCGTTCGCGAAGGCGGCAACGGGCGTCGCCGCGGTGCGGGCGAGCACGTCGAAGCCCTCGGGGGCGCGGGACACCTGGTCGCCGTGGCTCATCCACACGTTCTGCTCGGGCGGCTGGCCCTGCAGGAGCGTCCCCTCGGTGACGATGGTCGCGTCGGTGGCGCCGTACTCGCGCAGCCCCGTGTTGGCGACCTCGCCGCCGAGGCTCTTGGCCATCACCTGGAAGCCGTAGCAGATGCCGAGGGTCGGCACGCCGAGGTCGAAGACGCCCTCGTCGAGGCGCGGGGCGCCGGGCTCGTAGACCGAGGAGGGTCCGCCGGACAGGATGATGCCGACCGGGCTCTTGGCCGCGATCTCCTCGGCGGTCGCGGTGTGCGGGACGATCTCGCTGTACACCCCCGCCTCACGGACGCGGCGGGCGATCAACTGCGCGTACTGGGCGCCGAAGTCGACGACCAGGACGGGGCGCTGGGAGGTTTCGGTCTGCTCGGTCACCGGGGGCTCTCGGTCGTGGGGGCGGGGGCGGATGGCACGGATGGGGGTGCTGCGGATGTCTCCGCCTCCGCCTCACGGCGGACGAGGTAGCCATTCACGTCGCGGCCGACACGGGCCTCCATGAAGAACGACAGCAGCGGCACGACGCCGCCGAGGGCCAGCAGCAGGAAGCGCCGGAGCGGCCAGCGCATGAGGCTCCAGACGCGGAAGCATGCGAAGAGGTACACGACGTAGAACCAGCCGTGCGCGACGAGGATGAAGAGGGAGATGTTGAAGCCGTCGAGCGCTGTGGAGACCATCTCGCAGCCGTCGCTGCCGGGGAGGAACAGCGAGTGCCACTGGCACTCCGGCCCCGCGATCACCTGGGCGAACCAGAGGAACCCGCCGGATCCGCCCGCGAACAGCTCGACGTGCAGCGGGGTGTACTTCAGGACCATCTCCGTGACGAGCAGCAGAAGGCCGATGCCGGTGATGATCGAGCAGATCTGATAGAACCGCAGCGCCCCGCGGATCGCCGGGAACGAGGCGAGCTTCGGCTGGGGCATGCCCTCCATCCTACCCGCGGGTCCCCGCAGCTGCCGCGCCCGCCCCCGCTCCGGAAGGACCGCGAGACTGCACCGGAGCGCCGAGACCGTGGGGCAACCCCGCTGTCTCGGCGCCCACGTGCAGTCCCGCGGTCCGAGGTGCCGAGGCCTGCCGGGCCACGAGGCGCGGCCGGGCGGCGGGACGCGTCAGGATGCGGTGTCGGCGAGCTCCTCGAGCTCCTCGACCTCCCTCTCCCACGCGTCCTTCGCGAGCCGGTACCAGAGGTAGAACGCGAAGCCCGCGAAGATCGCCCACTCGGCCGCATAGAAGAGGTTGAGCCAGTTGACGGCGGAGCCGGCGTCGGGTGCCGGCGAGTGGATGTCGACCAGGCCGCCGGAGGGGTCGTCGGCGACGACGAACTGGCGGTAGACGTCGAGCCCGTCGATGTCGTGCCAGCGGCTCAAGAGGGCGGCGGGTGACATGCGGGTGAGATCCCACGGGTCGGCGTCCAGCGGCGGGACCGGGCCCTCGTCGGCGATGATCCGCCCGGTCATCTCCTGGACGGTGCCGTCCGCCCGGGCCGACAGCTCGGCCGCCGCGGCATCCGCCTCCTCGCGGGTCTCGGCCCAGCCGACCGCCACCGCGATCGAGGCGGGCGTCGCCCCCTCGATCCGGAGCTGACCGGTCACCCAGTAGCCCTCCGCGCGGTCGTTGAAGCGGGACGACACGACGATGAAGTCGCCCGGCACGAACGCACCGGTGACCGCGATCCTCTGACCGATGAGCGGGTCGGTGAGATACGAGCCGGGCTCGACCACATCGCTCAGCGGCAGCACCTGCTCCGTCGCGCCCTCTTCGCGGGGATCGGTGTCGATCGATCGCGCGAGCTGCCATTGCCCGAGCCACGCGAAGATACCCGCCACCACGAGGCACAGCAGCAGCATCGCGATCCAGCGCGGCCGCACCATGACCTCTCGCAGCGTCGGCGGGAAGTGCTCCGGCACGGATGCCGCGGCATCCTGCTCGCTCACAGAGGTCACCTCCCGTGCCACCGGACGACGATGGGCATCAGCGGCCGTAGGGCGCCACGACCACCTCGACGCGCTGGAACTCCTTGAGGTCCGAGTAGCCGGTCGTGGCCATCGACTTGCGGAGCGCCCCGATGAGGTTCGCGGTGCCGTCTGCCACCGGCGCCGGGCCGTACAGGACCTCCTCGAGCGAGGCGACCTGGTCGACCCGCACGCGGCGACCGCGCGGGAGCTTCGTGTGGTGCGCCTCCGGCCCCCAGTGGAAGCCGCGGCCGGGCGCGTCGGTCGCGCGCGCGAGGGCGACGCCGAGCATGACCGCGTCGGCGCCCATCGCGAGCGCCTTGACGATGTCGCCCGAGGTGCCGACGCCGCCGTCTGCGATGACGTGCACGTACCGGCCGCCCGACTCGTCGAGGTAGTCGCGACGCGCCCCCGCGACGTCGGCGACCGCGGTCGCCATCGGGGCGTGCAGGCCCAGGGTCGCGCGCGTCGTGGACGCCGCGCCGCCGCCGAAGCCGACCAGCACGCCGGCGGCGCCCGTGCGCATGAGGTGGAGCGCCGCCGTGTAGGTGGCCGCTCCCCCGACGATCACCGGCACGTCGAGGTCGTAGATGAACTTCTTGAGGTTCAGCGGGGCGGTGACCGACGAGACGTGCTCGGCCGACACCGTGGTGCCACGGATGACGAACAGGTCGACGCCGGCGGCGACCACCGTCTCGTACAGGTCCTGCGTGCGCTGCGGCGTCAGCGAGCCCGCCACGGTGACGCCGGCGGCGCGGACCTCGGCCAGGCGGTCCCGGACGAGTTCGGGCTTGATCGGCTCGGCGTAGAGCTCCTGCATCCGGCGAGTGGCGTCGACGTCGGGAAGACCCGCGATCTCGGCCAGCAGCGGCTCGGGGTCGTCGTAGCGGGTCCAGAGCCCCTCGAGGTCGAGCACGCCGAGCCCGCCGAGCTGACCGAGCATGATCGCGGTGCGCGGGCTCACGACCGAGTCCATCGGCGCGCCGAGCACCGGGATGTCGAAGCCGAAGGCGTCGATCGACCATGAGGTCGAGACATCCTCGGGATTGCGCGTGCGCCGCGACGGCACGACGGCGATGTCGTCGAACGTGTACGCGCGGCGGGCACGCTTGGCGCGGCCGATCTCGATCTCCATGCTCACCCTCCCAGCCTAGCCGGGACGCCCCGGCGCGCCGTCTCCCCGCC
>NZ_CACSKB010000038.1 GCF_902706225.1 Microbacterium sp. 18062 | reverse complement strand
GGGCAGCCCGGATCATCGCGGAGGTCGCCGCGGGGGCGGGCGCTTCTCACCCCGCGCCGGCCGCGGGCTCGGACTCTGTGCGGGGGTCTGGGCCCGTGCGGGTGTCGAGGTCGGGCTCGGAGCGGGGGCCGGTGCCGGGCTCGGGGCCGACGTGACCCGGACCGCCCTCATCACGATCGCGCACGGCCGCCACGCGCACTGGTCGCGGCAGACCGAGGCCGCCCGGCGCTCCGCGCGGCCGGCGGATGACCGCATCCTGGTCGCGATGGACGATCCCGTCCTCGTCGCCCTCGCCCGCGCCGGCGACCCGCGCACGCACATCGTCGAGCTGCCGGGCGGCGGGAGCGGGCTGCCGCTCGCCCGTGCGCGCAACGCCGGTGCGGCCGCCGCGCTCGCCCGGGGCGCCGATGTGCTGGTCTTCCTCGACGTCGACTGTCTGCCCGGGCCCGATCTGATCGGTGCGTACACGGATGCGGCCGTCGCGCCCGAGAGCGCGGGGCTGCTGCTCAGCGGCCCGGTCACCTACCTGCCGCCCGCCCCCGCGGGCGGATACGACCTCGACGCGCTCGCCGCGAGCGACCGGCCGCATCCGGGTCGTCCCGCGCCCGCGCCGGGAGAGGTCCTTCTCGGCGGCGACCCGGACCTCTTCTGGTCGCTCTCGTTCGCCCTCGCCGCCGGGACGTGGGGGCGGATCGGCCGGTTCTGCGAGGACTACGTCGGCTACGGCGGCGAGGACACCGACTTCGGCCGAGCCGCCGAGGCGCGGGGCGTCGGGATGGCGTGGGTCGGGTCGGCGCGGGCGTTCCATCAGCACCACGAGGTCGAGGATCCCCCGGTGCGCCACCTCGACGCGATCCTGCGCAACGGCGAGCTCTTCCACACCCGGTGGGGACGGTGGCCGATGACCGGATGGCTCGACGCCTTCGCCGAGCGGGGGCTCGTGGTGCGCACCCCCGAGGGCGGCTACCGCCGTCTCTGAGGTCCGTGGGGCTCGAGTCGTCCCGTGCACGACGGCGGGGATCGTGGGCGACACGCCGACGTGGGCGGTGGGGTCGCGGGGTGTCGGGCGCCGCATCCGCCGACGTGCACGCCGTCGTGCACGTCCCGGGATCATGCTCGGCGACATCCGATCGTCATCGTGCACGGGTAGCGTCGTGGCCATGGACGTCGCCGTGCTCGGAGCCACCGGCGACGTCGGCCGCGCCATCTGCGCCGAGCTGATCCAGCGCCGCGTGCTGCGATCGAGCTCCCGGCTGCAGCTGGTCGGCCGTGCGGACGGGCCTTCGGGTCGCGCCGCGCACGGCCTGCGGGTGGATCTCATCGACGCGCACGACGAGCACGCCCCGCTCATCGACGTCGCGGTCTCCCCGGCCGACGTGGTCGCGGACGTCATCGTGGTCGCGGCGGGCCGCACGATCCCCACCGGCGTCGGGCAGGTCGTCGACCGTGACGCGCTCGCCCTCGCCAACCGTGCCGTCTTCGAGGAGTACGCCGACGCGATCGCGGCGACTGGCAGCGGTCACGAGGTCGTCATCGTCGTGTCGAACCCGGTCGAGCTCGGCGTCTCGATCTTCGCGCGGCGCCTCGGCCGGCACCGGGTGATCGGCATGGGCGCGTGGCTCGACACCCTGCGCTTCCGGCGCGAGATCGCCGCGTCCCTCGGCATCCGTCGCCAGCGCATCAGCGGCTTCGTCGGCGGGCAGCACGGCGACGGGGCCGTGCCGCTGTGGTCGAGCGTCCGCATCCGGGGACTCGACGTCGACGAGCGCATCGAGTCGCTCGCGAACCTGCGCGGCGAGCGCTCGCTCGTCGCCTTCGGCGAGGAGGTCGCCGCGGCCAAGGCCGAGCTCGGCGCGATCTCGGCGACGGCGGATGCGGCATCCCTCGCCGCGGCGTTCCAGCGCATCGACGGCTGGCGGCCCGACGTGCAGGCGGTCGTGCGTCCGTACCTGACCCACCAGAGCGGGGCGAAGACCGCCTACGGCACCGCCGGAGCGACCGTCGACCTCGTGGACACGGTGCTCGACGGGCGCGACATCGTGGTCGCCGGGCAGGTCGCGCTCGACGGCGAGATCGTGCTCGCCGGTGATCCCTGGCGCGGTACGCTCGGCGTCCCGGTCGTGCTCGGCCCCGACGGCTGGACGCACGTGCTTCTCGGCGACCTCGCCCCCGACGAGGAGACCCGGCTGAGTGTCGTCGGCGCGCAGATCGACGCCGCGATCGCGAGGTGGACCGCGTGAGCGAGCAGACGCCGCTCCCCGACGGCGGCAGCATCCACGACCGCTGGGTCGTCTTCGTGCGCGCCGACGACCGCAGCGGCGCGCTGACCGCGCTCGCCGAGATGTTCTCGACCCGCGGGATCAGCTTCACGTCGTTCAACACCCTCGTCGTGGGCGACGGGGCGGGCACGATGTCGATCCTCTTCCGATCGAGCGAGCGCCTCGCGCTCGTGCTGGCCCGCACCCTCGAACGGCTCGTGGTGACGCAGGCGGTGACGCTCGCGCGCGCCTCGGCGCCCGACGTCCGTGCCGTCGCCGTCGTCTCGGGAGCGCCCGACGGGCGCATCGGTCCCGCGGCGATCACCCCGTGGGGTCCCGGCGACACGGTGCTCGTGGCCGGCGCTTTCCACGAGGTCGAGGGCGCGATCGAGCGGATGCGGCCCCACGGCGCGGTGGTCGAGTCGATCACCGTGCTGCCCCCGGCCTGAGCCCGTTCGCCACCCGTGCGGTCGTGTGCGGAACGCGGCCCTCGTCGTCGGGGCGATGTCGCCGGACGGCTTGCGGCGGTTGGGCAGGACAGGGTGGGCAGGGCAGGGTGAAACGCGGGGTGAAAACCGCGGGAACGGCTCTGCCGATGCGGCACCGGCGGTCAGCATGATGGAGATCGCCTCGGGCGCGTCATGCGCATCCATTCCCGAGGCGCTCGCCCCGAAAGGCTGCCTCCGCGCTCCGACGAGTGGACTTGGGGGGATTCACGACGCGACGGACACGAGAGGTCGTGCGCGTGGGTCTACCGCACGTCGCCGCCGTGCCGTGCGTTCGGGGACATCGCGTAGAGGGGTGCGGACGGCACGTGGGGACGGCGGTCGGCACCCCTCTCGCCCTGCCCGCGCGTTCCCGACCCGGCTCCGCATCGTCGTCTCGAACCCGGGTCGTGCACGCCTCCGAGCGCCGAGGCGCGGCGGCGGGCCCCGCGCCGCGGCCGCCGACGTGCTATTCTGACTCTTTGGTGCCGCGCCCCTGCTGGGCCGGCCCGCGAACGTGAGCCCTCCACTGGCGTCTTCCCCGCGGGAAGCACCCCGGAGTGGGATTCACGAACCTCTCCGTTCGATCAAGAAAGCAGCACTACTGTGACGCGCACTTTCACCCCCAAGGCTGGCGAGATCCAGCGCGAGTGGCTGGTCATCGACGCGACCGACGTCGTCCTCGGACGCCTCGCCTCGCACGCGGCGACCCTGCTCCGCGGCAAGCACAAGCCCACCTTCGCGAACCACGTCGACACCGGCGACTTCGTCGTCATCATCAATGCCGACAAGGTCGCCCTGACCGGCCAGAAGCTCGAGCAGAAGAAGGCCTACCGCCACTCGGGCTACCCGGGCGGCCTCAAGTCGGTGACGTACTCGGAGCTTCTCGAGAAGAACCCGATCCGCGCCGTGGAGAAGGCGATCCGCGGCATGCTCCCCAAGAACAGCCTCGGCCGTCAGCAGCTCACGAAGCTCAAGGTCTACGTCGGAGGCGAGCACCCGCACGCCGCTCAGCAGCCCAAGGCCTACGTCTTCGACCAGGTCGCCCAGTAAGCGCCGAAAAGGATAAGGACACACTCGTGGCGAACATCGAAGAGACCACCAACTACTCCACCGAGACCCCGGCCGACCTCGAGACCGCGGAGGCCGTGCGCCCCGTGCTCTCGGTCCCCGGTGCCGCCGTCGGACGTCGCAAGCAGGCCATCGCCCGCGTGCGGCTGATCCCGGGCTCGGGAACCATCACGATCAACGGCCGCACGTTCGAGGACTACTTCCCGAACAAGCTGCACCAGCAGCTCGTGACCGACCCGTTCACGGTGCTGAACCTCACCGACGCGTACGACGTGATCGCGCGCATCAGCGGCGGCGGCCCCTCGGGCCAGGCCGGGGCGCTCCGTCTCGGCATCGCCCGCGCGCTCAACGAGATCGACATCGAGAACAACCGCCCGACCCTGAAGAAGGCCGGCTTCCTCTCGCGCGACGCTCGCGTCAAGGAGCGCAAGAAGGCCGGTCTCAAGAAGGCGCGCAAGGCTCCTCAGTACTCGAAGCGCTGACACGCCGGATGGCGCTGTTCGGTACGGACGGCGTGCGGGGGCTGGCCAACGGCCCCCTCACCGCCGATCTGGCGCTCTCCCTGGCCCAGGCGACTGCTGTCGTCCTGGGCCAGGGACGTTCCGCCGAGGCGCGGCGTGCCGCAGGCAAGCGGATCACCGCGGTCGTGGCACGCGACCCGCGCATCTCCGGTGAGTTCCTCTCGGCCGCGGTGGCGGCGGGTCTCGCCTCCTCGGGGGTCGACGTGTACGACGCGGGCGTGCTGCCGACACCGGCGGCGGCGTTCCTCATCGCCGACATCGACGCCGACTTCGGTGTGATGGTCTCGGCCTCGCACAACCCCGCTCCCGACAACGGGATCAAGATCTTCGCGCGTGGCGGTGCCAAGCTTCCCGATCTGGTCGAGCAGCGCATCGAGTACGCGATCGCCGGGCAGAAGCTGCAGCCCACGGGAGCCGATGTCGGCCGCATCCGCCGGTTCGCGGATGCCGAGGACCGCTACGTCGTGCACCTGCTGCAGTCGTTGCCGCATCGACTCGAGGGCCTGCACGTCGTGCTGGACTGCGCGCACGGCGCAGCCGCCGGCGTCTCGCCGGAGACGTTCCGCGACGCCGGGGCGCGTGTGACCGTCATCGGTGCCGACCCGGACGGGCTCAACATCAACGACGGCGTCGGCTCGACGCACCTCGACCACCTCTCGGCCGAGGTGCTGCGCTCCGGCGCCGACCTCGGCATCGCGCACGACGGCGACGCAGATCGCTGCCTCGCGGTGGATGCGGCCGGCAACACGATCGACGGCGATCAGATCATGGCGATCCTCGCCGCGGCCATGCAGGATCGCGGGGTCCTCCGCGAGGACACCCTCGTGGCGACCGTGATGAGCAACCTGGGGCTGCATCGTGCGATGGAGGCCCGCGGCATCCGTGTCGTGCAGACCGCCGTCGGCGACCGGTACGTGCTCGAGGCGATGAACGCGAACGGGTACACGCTCGGCGGCGAGCAGTCCGGTCATGTGATCATGAGCGAGTTCGCGACGACCGGCGACGGGGTGCTCACGGGGCTGCACCTGATGGCCGAGATGGCGCGGCAGGGCAAGACCCTCGCCGAGCTCGCATCGATCATGACGGTGTTCCCGCAGGTGCTGCTCAACGTCAAGGACGTCGACCGCACGCGTGTCGCGGACGCCGCGGTGTCGGCGGCCGTCGCCGCCGCGGAGACGGAGCTCGGGGGCGGCGGCCGTGTGCTGCTGCGCGCCTCGGGCACCGAGCAGCTCGTGCGGGTCATGGTCGAGGCTGAGCACGTCGACGACGCGCATCGCATCGCCGAGCGCCTCGCCGACGTCGTGCGCACGCACCTGACCCTGTAGCCGCCCGGCCCGGTCCCGTGCCCGTCGCGATCCGGGAGTCTGCCGCGTCTTTCCCCGCGGATCTGCACGGTGGCCGCGGCCCGCCTCGCTCCGGGTCACGCCCCGCCGCGGTCACGCCACCGGGCGGGTGAGCCCGTCGATCATCGCCGCGAAGGCCAGGGCCGCCAGCTCCCACTCCACCGGCTCGCCGTCGATGCCGGGACGAAGGACGACCCCGTCGGCATCCGGGATGCCGATCAGCCGCTTGCTCGCGATCCCCTCGACCAGCGACGCACCGATCGCGGCGATCTGGATCCATGTCACCCCTTCCACCGGACGGAGCCCGACGGAGGTCAGTGCGCTCCGGTAGTCCTCGGCCATCTGCTCGAGGAACCGCGTCTCCGCCGCCTGCAGCGCGGCGCGGACGCGCGGCTGCTGCGCGGGCGGGAGGCTCGACACCGACACCGACAGGGCCATGTAGGTGCGCCACTCGGCCGATTGCACGGTATCGGCGACGTTCCGGGCGAGCCCGCGACGGATCGCCTCGTGCAGCACCCCGACGGTGCCGTCCGGATCCGGGCGGCCCTCCGCATCCGTCAAGAGGTCGGCGTGCTGTCGGAACGCCGCCGCTGTCACGTCGTTCGTGCCGGGGGAGTACCCGAGCGAGTGCGGTCCGGCCGGGTCGAGCAGGCGCAGCATGAGTGCGGTGAGCAGCTCGTCCTTCCCGCCGAACGCGGCGAAGGCCGAGCTGCGCGGCACTCCCACCCGGCGGATGAGCTCCTCCATGTTGAGGTGGTGGAGCCCGACCGAGATGGCGCCGTCGGCGAGCAGCTCCTCGGCGGCGTCGAGCACGCGGGTGCGCAGCTCGTCGCGGGGGATCCGCCTCGGCCGTCCGCTCGCGGTCGACGACGCGTCGTGTGACGAATCGTTATGGACTCTGAGTCCATAGTCTTGTCCGTCGTCGGATTCTGGCCTAGTTTCGTTCATACCGACGGAAGGTCCTGCTCTCTGCATATGCGGCGAGCGACCGCCTGGATTTGGGGGGACGTCGGTGCCGCGCCGTGCGCCCGGCGGGTGCACGGCGTTCCGTGGGCCCGCCGGGTGTACGGATGCCTCATCCTACGAGCGACATCCGGCGCGGCACAGGGGTCAGCCCCACGCCATCGATTCGATGTAGCGCAGCAGCACGCCCTCGCGCAGCGCCCACGGGCTGACCTCGAGCTCCTCGATGCCGAGCTCGCGCATCGCGGTGTGCAGCACGACGGCGCCTGCGACGATCTGGAACGTGCGGTCCGCCGTGATGCCGGGCAGCTCCTGGCGGGCGGATGCGGGCAGTCGCGCGAGTCGCGGGATCCACGAGCCGAGCGCCGCGCGCGGAAGCAGCAGCCGCTCGTTGCCCGACCAGCCCGGCGCCGGGTACCCGGCGAGCTTCGCGAGCGAGCGGATGGCCTTGGACGAGCCGGCGACGTGATCGGGGCGCGGCTGCGCCGCGAACGTCTCGGCCACGGGTGCCAGCACGGTGCGGGCGTGTTCGCGCAGGCGGTCGACGGCATCCTCGCCGGGCGGCTCGTCGGGCAGGAACCGCAGCGTCATCCGTCCGGCGCCCAGGGGGACGGATGCGGCCGCCGCCGGCAGCTCGTCGGCACCCGCCGCGATCTCCAGCGAGCCGCCGCCGATGTCCAGGAGGAGGATCTGCCCGGCCGACCAGCCGAGCCAGCGGCGGACGGCCAGGAAGGTGAACCGTGCCTCGTCCTCGCCGCCCAGCACCTGCAACGGCTGGCCGAGGGCGTCCTCGATCCGCGCGATCACCTCGGGTCCGTTCGTGGCCTCGCGGACGGCCGAGGTGGCGGTCGCGAGCAGTTCGACGACGCCCTCGGCGCGCGCGGTCGTCCGGGCTTCGTCGGCGGCATCCTCGAGCGCACGGATGCCGGCCTCGCTGATGGCGCCGCCGGGCGTCAGGTAGCGCATGAGGCGCAGCACGGTGCGCCGGCTCGTGGTCGCGAGCGGGCGTCCGCCAGGGTGCGCATCGGCGACCAGAAGATGCACCGTGTTGGAACCGATGTCGAGAACGCCCAGTCGCACCCGGTCAGCGTACCCGTCCCGCGCGGCGGCGCCGGCCCGTCCCGCGCCCCGCCGGCGCGTAACGGACCCGTCCCGCGCCGGCCGCCCCGCGGGCTCGCCCGACACGCGGCCCGCTACGATTGCCCCGTGCCCGAGGTTTCCGAGGTGTCCGAGCCGCTCGCGTTGTCGCTGTACCGACAGATCGATCGTGCGGAGTGGGCGCGACTGGCTGCGGGGATGGAGCAGCCGCTGACCGAGTCCGAGGTCGTGCAGCTGCGCGGTCTCGGCGATCGGCTCGATCTCACCGAGGTGCGCGAGGTGTACGTGCCGCTCAGTCGGCTGCTGTCCTTGCGCGCGTCGTCGACCCGGCGGATCGGTGCCGAGGAGAGCGCCTTCCTGGGCGAGGACGACACGACGACGCCGTTCGTGATCGGCGTCGCCGGCTCGGTGGCCGTCGGCAAGTCCACGATCGCGCGTCTGCTGCGCGAGCTCGTCAGCCGCTGGCCGGGCACGCCCCGCGTCGAGCTGATGACGACCGACGGGTTCCTCCATCCCAACGCCGAGCTCGAGCGCCGCGGGATCATGAGCCGCAAGGGCTTTCCGGAGTCCTACGACCGCCGTGGTCTCGTCGAGTTCCTCACCGCCGTGAAGTCGGGCGCGCCCGAGGTGCAGGCGCCGTACTACTCGCACATGCGCTACGACATCGTCCCCGACGCGCACACCACCGTGCGGCGCCCCGACGTCGTCATCGTCGAGGGACTGAACGTGCTGCAGCCGCCGCCGACGCCGAACGACGTCGCGGTGAGCGATCTGTTCGACTTCTCGATCTACGTGGATGCGGATCCCCTGCACATCCAGCAGTGGTACACCGAGCGGTTCCTGGCACTGCGTCAGGCGGCGTTCAACGACCCGAGCTCGTACTTCCGGGTCTTCGCCGACATCTCCGACGACGAGGCCGTGAGCCGCGCGGGCTACTACTGGAACGAGATCAACCTGCCGAACCTGGTGGAGAACGTCCTGCCCACCAAGCACCGTGCCTCGCTCATCCTGCAGAAGGGCGCCTCACACGCCGTCGACCGCGTGCTGCTGCGCAAGCTCTGAGCGGCCACCGGGAGCCGTGCCGCCCGCCTCGCGACCTCCCCGGTCCGGCCGGCGGATGCGCACGCCCCGGCAGCGGATGCGGCGGCTTCGCTAGCAGGCTTCGCCGAGGCGCGCGGGCGCGCGCGCCGACACGACCGTGCCGTCACCGGGCCTCGAGACCACCTGGAGGTCCCCGCCCGCGCGTCGCAGACTGTGCCGGAGACGGGCGAGTCCGCTCAGCTCCACGTCTGCTCCGAAGCCCTCACCGTTGTCCGCGAACCGGAGGACGAGGTCGTCGTCATCGGTGTCGAGCGACACGGTCAGCCGTGTCGCCTTGCCGTGCCGTAGCGCATTGGTGAGCGCCTCCTCGGTCGCGCGGACGATGAGCAGTCTGCCCGTTGTGTCGAGTCCGCGGTCGACGGCCGCGACCGCCGTCTCGTCGATGTCGATGTCGATGTCGATGGATGCGGGAACGCGGCGCACGAGCGCCCGGATGGCGGGAACGAGTCCGCGGTCGAAGGACTCGGGGTACAGCGAGGCACTGGCCAGGCGCACCTCCTTCTCGCGCACTTCGTCGAGCGCGTCGGAGACGGCACGGACGCGCCGTGCGCTCTCGGGCGGCAGCGTCTCGGCGATGTCTGTGAGCTCGGTCTCGAGCAGCACAAGGCGGTTCTGGACGGTACCGTGCAGCTCGTCGGCGATCCGCCGCCGCACCTGCAACTCTTCCTCCCGGACCAGCGCGAGGTCCTCCGCGGCGTGCAGCGCGTCTCCTGCGCGCGCTTCGTCCGTGGCGCGCACGTATCGCACGACGCTGACCGCGGCGAGGCCGGATGCCAGGACGGCCATCGACATCACGGCGACGAAGGCCAGGTCGTTCAGCAGCGGGGGCATGTCGTAACGCGGGCGCAAGCCGGTCACCTGATGGATGATCACGCGCACGACCACGGCGATCAGGACCATGGCGGGGACGAGCCATGCCCAGGTGCGTGGCATGCGCTCGGGAACGCGTGCGAGCACGCACACGATGAAGAGGCTGATGATGGCGATGAGGTTCGCCGCTATACGGATCGTGATGTCCGGCAACGAGGCCGCTACCGCCGAACGCAGTGACGCCGACTGAGCGCCCCAGAGGAACACGGTGTGCGAGCTGACGGTCACATAGGCGATGGCGCCGGCGAGACCGGCCGCGCCGTAGAACAGCCGTGAGTCGTTCACCGTGGCGGAGGGGAGGCGACCCGGCGGGCGCGCTGCAGTCGTGACCTCGTTCGCGTTCATCGAGTCTCCTCCAGGAAGATGCGCGTCGCACGCACACGCGGATTGCCCGTCTTGTCTCCGGACAGCTCCAGTGCGTGGTAGATGCTGTTGATCTGGTTGTCGACGGAACGCTCCGAGACCTCCAGGCGCGCAGCGATGGCGCGGTTGGACAGACCGGCGGCCAGGAGCGCCATGACCTCCTGCTGGCGGGCGGTGAGCACCGCGAGGCGTCCGTTCGGGCGGCCTCGTCTGCGTTCGACCAGGGTGCGGTCGATCACGCTGCGGCCGGCGGCGGCCGATCTGAGCGCATGGAGGAGCGTCTGCGTCGACAGCGATGACGTCTTGGACAGATAGCTCCATCGGGAACGTTGCTCGTCGGGCAGTTCGAGGAGCACGTCGAGCTGGTCCGTGGCAGAGATCAAGACGACGGGCAGACGCGGGTTCGCCGCCTGGAGAGACAGTCCCAGATCGATGCCGGAGCCGTCGGGCAGCTGCACGTCGAGCAGGACGACATCGAGCTCGGATGCGGTGAACGTGGCCGCAGCGGCGATGCTGTCGGCCGAGCCGGCCAGATGGAAGTCGTCGGCGGCGTCCAGGATGATCGTGATCATCTCGCGGTACAGCGGTTGGTCCTCGACGATCGCTGTGCGGAGGGTCTTCTGGGAGGTATGGGGGGACATGACGCTCGATGCTCTGGAAGGACACGGCCGGGGGCGGTCTCGCCGGGCTCGTTGGCGCATGGTGGCTGTTGTCAGCGTAACCGCGGGGGCACCGGCTCCAGATCACCATGTGGATAAGTCGCTCCGGCAGCATCGTCGGCGTCTACGATGCGCTGGCGCGGCACGTGCCCACGGTGGAGGTCACCCGCCCCGCAGACGCATGGTCTGCAGGGCGGGTGATCCGTGCTGCGCTCGAGCCGCGTCGTCTCACCCCAGGGCGACCTGGTCGGGACTGTCGCGGACATCGGTTGCGGCACGAGCGTGACCCTTCGTCTCCCCACAGACGATCGGCCGGATGATGCTCTGTTCGAGCATCGCCGAGGGCTCCCCGCTTCTTTCCGGGACGCACTCGACCCGGACCCCCATCTCAGAAGTCCAGCCGATCCTTTCCGGGCCAACACTTCGAATCTTCCGTAGAAGCCGCAAGATCAGCGCCGTGCTTCCTCAAGATTTCGCGAAGATCGCACGCGAGCGTCGGCTGGCGGGGATCCGGCTGCGCAAGCGCGTGAAGACCACACTCCCCGACCAGCCAGGGCGTCGGTTTCCCGGGGCCTGCGCCAGCACACGGGTCTGACCGGCCAGCGCCGCCGCGACCGTCGCCCGCCCCGGTCACCCGGCGGCGGCGTCGCCGGTGACGGCCGCCAGCAGGCGCAGGAGTTCGGTCGCGGCGACCTCGGAACCGAGCTGGCTCAGGTGTCCGCCGTCACGGGAGTAGTCGGCGCAGAGTTGCACGTAGGCGAGGCCGTCGTCGGTCTCGTGCGCGTCGATCGTCCCGTCGGGGCAGGTCGAGAGCACGGCGGCGAGATCGTACAGGCTGCCCGAGTCCGCGTAGGTGGTGCGCATGAGGGTGTTGAACCTCTCGATGGCGGCGTTGTTCCAGGGGTCCCACCGGGTCGGCGAGACCGTCGCGTGCAGGAACATCATGGCGGGGAAATCGGTCTCGAGCCCGTCCAGCACGGCGCGGTAGTGGTCGAAGACGGCCTGGAGATCGGTCTCGGCGAGGATGTCGACGTATCCGAGCTTCATGAAGGCGATGTCGGATGCCGTTGCGACGCTGCGTTCGCGGATCCACTCCTCGAAGTCGTCGATCTTCACGCGAGGATCATCGGTCTGTGCCAGCCATTGATCGCCGGCCGAACCGGCGCCCAACGGCGAGCCCGAACTCACATCGGGCGGCGCGACGCCGAACCGCTCGTAGACGGCGGGGACGCCGAGTTCGACGATGTCCGAGCCAACCGAGCGGTGGCCGAAGAAGATCCGGGTCTGTGCGATCCGCTCCAGATCGGATGCGTCCAAGTCCGGCAGTGCGGGCGGCGTCGCCGCAGTGGTCGGCGTCGATATCGGGTTCGGCGTCGCGGAGGCCGCGATCGAGGGCGAGGAGGCGGAGGCCGATCCGATCGGTGGGGCCGCCGTCGCGCAGCCGGCCAGCACCGCGGCCGCGGCAATCAGCAGCGTGCAAGTCGACAACGTCTTACGCATCATCGTTCCCCCGTATGTCGGCCCGCCCAGACAACGGGTGCCGCAGACTCGAATGGCGGGAGCCTATCCGACAGATTTGCGCTGGCTACACGGCCGGATGCAGCCGCCCGGACGTCTCCCGGTAGCGCTCGCCGCTGACGGGGCACACCCAATCCTCACCCTCGGACACGAGGGGGCGCCCGGCGCGCCCGACCCAGCCGATGCGCCGGGCCGGTACGCCGACGACGAGCGCATGCGGCGGCACGTCGGTCGTGACCACGGCACCCGCGGCGACCAACGCCCAGGCGCCGATCGTGACCGGGGCGATGCACACGGCGCGGGCGCCGACGGAGGCCCCCTGCTCGATCGTCACGGCCACTGCATCCCAGTCCTCGGCGCTCTTCGCCGTGCCGTCGGGGTTGGCGGCCCGGGGGAACTCGTCGTTGGTGAGAACGGCGCCTGGACCGATGAAAACGCCGTCGGCGAGGCGCGCCGGCTCGTAGACCAGTGCATAGTTTTGCACCTTGCATGCGTCGCCCACCTCGACGCCGGGCCCGATGTAGGCGCCGCGTCCGATCGTGCAGTCCGCGCCCAATCGGGCGTCTTCGCGCACTTGTGCCAGATGCCACACCCGCGTGCCTGCGCCGATGCGCGCCGAGGAGTCGACATCCGCCGAGTCGTGGACGAACGAACCTTCAGAAGAACCTTCAGAAGTACTCATGCTTCCCCAATTGTGTGATCCCCGCGGCGTTCGATACGCCGTGGCGCCCAGCATAGGAGGGAGAGACGGCGTTCACCCAGTCCAGACGACAGGCCGCTGTTCGTGCCCGGGTGCTGCGGCCGCGCCCCGGGGCGACAGGGCATTCGACCCGGGATCGGGGTGGTGCACGCACCCGCGGATCAAGAGTCCGAAACCTGACGTGCGCGCGTGTTGTATGCGCCGCGCTGTTGTGGCTACACTGCTCGCGGGGATACCGGTTGTGTCCGTGCCAGGGAAGCGCAGACACGACAGCGGCAGAAACAACTGCCCGCTGTGCCGGCATATGGCTCACACCTCACGCTCGGGGTGTGCGCGACGGGGGAGAGCATGGGGAAACTGGGGAGCGTCGTGGCGTCGCCGGGCGCCGCGGGGGCACGAAGTGGTCTGCCCGCTGCACGGCGGATCGTCGTCGGCGTGGTGGCCAGCTCGTTGGTGTTGACCGGGGCGGTCGCCACGCAGGCTGCGCACGCGATCGACGCGCCCGCACCGTCGGCTCTAGCCGCGACGCCGTCGCAGATCGTGTTCGCGGCGACCGAGGGCGAGGCGTGTGCGACCCCGCAGGCCCTGTCGGTCGTCGACTGGGACGAAGAATCACCGGTGGGGTGGACGGCGACCACGAGCGACTCGTGGCTCCATCTCGATCAGTCGACCGGCACGACACCTGCTCAGCCGATCGTCACCGCCGATTGCGCAGCATTGGCGACGGGCGTCCACGAAGCGACCATCACCATCACGAGCGACGAGACGACGCCGGGCGTCGTGCAGGTGCCGGTCAGTGCGGTCGTCAATCCCGCAGGGGGCGTGACCGTATCGATGTGGCGCAACGGGCATGCCGGAGCCTTCAGCTCATCGACGGACGACGGGTACTCGGCGGGCTTCGCGGAGAACCTCGAGCAGGGCACGGCGGGCACGTTCGTCATGAACGGCGTGACGGCGCCCGCCGAGTACGCCGCCATGCGCGACGCCGGGCAGGAACTGGGTTCGCACCTGCGGAGCCACTCCTGTTCGACGATCTCTCATGACTCGCTCCGGGATGAGATCGAGACCAACCTCGACGGCGTCGTTGATGTCGCCGGTTCGCTCGACGACGTCATCTCGCTGGTGTGGCCGTGCGGTTTCCGCGACATCGAATACGGGGCGATCGCCTCCGAGTACTTCCTGTCCGCGCGCGGCTACAACATCAATCAGCTCGAGGACACGACGCCCACCGACTTCATGAACCTCAAGAGCTTCAACTCACACGAGCACACGCCGTTCCCGCCGGAGGATCTGACCTCGATTGTGGATGCGGCCGTGTCGGAGGGCAAGTGGGCGAACCTCGTGCTGCACGAGTTCGCGAACGACGACAGCGCGATCGCCTACGCAGCGGTGAGCGATGTGTGGGTCGCGCCGATCGGTGAGGTCGTCACCTACATTCTGCAGCGGGACCGGACAGTGTTCACCGACTACGCCGCCTCGAGCGCGTCCATCGACTTCGCCTACCACCGCCTGGCTCTGCCCACCTCGTTGCTTCGCGACTTCGAGTCGACGGTTGGCGAGAACGACCTCATCACGCTCGAGGTTCCGCTCGGCGCGGTACAGGATGCGGCAGCCGTGAGCGTGAACGGAACACCGGCCACGTTCGAGGTGCGAACCGACGGCGACGATCGCACGCTGTTGTTGTCGGTGCCGGTCGGCCTGACCGCGCGTTCGGTGCACGTCACGCTCGCCGACCAGGCTCAACCGGAGGTCGGCGTCGACGTCTCGCAGCTGACGTTCGCCGGCAAGGCCGGGGAGCCGATCGCGTCGCAGTCCGTCGACGTGTCGGTGACCGGATCCACCGCGTCGACGTGGAGCGCACAGGGCGACACCGCGTCCGCGGATTGGCTCTCGGTGACGCCGACGAGCGGAGCCGGTGACGGCACGGTGAGTGTCGCCGTCTCGCCCGACGGGCTCGCGGCCGGAACCTACACCGGCACGGTCACGGTAGCACTGGACTCGAAGCGCGCCCCCCGGACGATCGACGTGGAACTGCGCGTCGACGAGGCCGACGCTGGCGTGTACGCATTCGACGACACCTCCCGCGCGGTGCTGCTCGCGGACGGATGGGATTTCCACGCCCGCACCGCCGGCGGGGCCACTCGCGACACGGAGCAGACCTCGGGGACCACGGTCGGCTACACGGCGGACGGACTGCAGATCCCGGCCGACAGCGGTGACCTGTGGGAGAGCCTGAACAACACGCGCAACAGCGTGTTCCGTGATCTCGACCCGGAGTGGACGAGTGCGCGTGTCGCCCTGAGCTTCGCGCCGACGCGGGACAGCCAGCAGGCAGGCATTGCTATCTACGACGACGACGACTATGTGCTTCTGACGAGGGACCACAACTCATGGGGCAGTGGACAGGAAGTCTCGTTCATCACCGAGTCGGGTGGTGCCGCGGATGACAGCGCCCGTCGGCCGACATCGGTGACGACGTTCGTGCTACGTCTCGATCGCGACCCTGCCACCGATGCGATCACGGGCTTCCTCTCGGCCGATGGCGGAGCGACCTGGTTGACCGTGGGGTCGACGACGAAGGACTTCACGAGCCCGCGCCTGGGCATCGTCATCGGCGGGTCGCCCAGCGGGTTCCCCGTGGCGACGGTCCTGAGCGCCGTCGTGACACCGGATGCTCCGAGCACCACGACGCCGGAACCGACACCCATGCCCGAGCCGACGCCGGAGCCCACGCCCGAGCCGACGCCGGATCCCACACCGACGCCGGATCCCACACCGACGCCGGATCCGGGGTCGGATGCCGACGAGACGCAGGAGTTTGCGTTCGATTACGCGGACCGCGCCGCCCTGGTGGATGACGGATGGGACTTCCTCGCGCGCACGGCTGAAGGGCAGGAACGCGACACCGAGCAGGCCGGCACGGTCTCCTACTCGTCCTCGGGACTCGGGATCCCGGCGGGCCCGGGCGATCTGTGGGAGGGGCTGAACGACACGCAGAACAGCCTGTTCCGCGATCTGCCCGATGACTGGACGCGGGTGGAGCTCACGCTGGACTTCGCTCCGACGGCGAACCACCAACAGGCCGGACTGGTGGTGTACGGCTCGGACGACGACTACGTGCAGATGACCCGCAACCACAACTCGTGGATCGGCGGGCAGCGAACGGTTTTCGTGTCCGAGTCCGCAGGTGCCGCGACCGCGCCGGGTTCGGCCGCGACGACGCAGACGAGCCTGACCCTCCGCCTCGAACGCGACGGCACGACGATCACCGGCGGGTACTCGGTGGACGACGGCGTCTCCTGGGCGTCGCTGGGGTCGGTCACGCGTACGATCGAGTCGCCGAGGGCGGGGATCATCGTCGGGGCGAACGACTCGGCCGATACCGCACCGGTCGCGACGCTCCGCGCACTGACGGTCACCGCGCCCGAGGGGTCCGAGACGCCGGGACCGGAGCCGTCGTCGAGCCCGTCGCCCACGACCGACCCGAGCCCGTCGCCCACGAGCGGCCCGTCGCCGAGTCCGGGCCCCGAGGGATCCGAAGACGTCGTGTTCGACTACGCGGACCGATCGGCGCTGCTCGCGGACGGGTGGGACTTCCTCGCGCGCTCCGCGGTAGGCCAGGAGCGTGACACCGAGGTGGTGACCGGCGCCGTGGTCGGGTTCTCGGCATCCGGGCTGCAGATCCCGACCCAAGCGGGCGATCTCTGGGAGGGACTCAACGACACGCGCAACAGCCTTTTCCGTGATCTGCCCGACGACTGGTCGCGGGTCGAGCTCGCGCTCGAGTATGCGCCGTCGACGGCGCTCGACCAGGCCGGGATCGTCGTCTACGAGTCCGACGACGACTACGTGCAGGTGACGCGCCACTTCAACCCGTGGACGGGCGGGCAACTCGTTTCGCTGGTCCGCGAGAGCGGCGGAAGCGCGTCGCTCCGGTCGAGCGCCAGCACGTCGGCGACGAGTCTGGTGCTCCGCCTCGACCGCGTCGGGGAGTCGCTCAGCGCCTCATCCTCGACCGATGCGGGCACGACATGGACGGCGCTGGGCAGTGTGACGCAGTCCATCGACTCGCCGAGAGCCGGCATCATCGTGGGCGGTGCCGGGGGCAGCCCGTCCACCGCGGTGATCAGCCGCCTCACGGTGACGGCCGGCTGAGACCCGGCACGACACAACACACGCAGCAACACGATCCGAATGGGGGATTCGGCTATGAATGAGACACTCGGCGTTGCCGTCATCGGTGCGGGGTATTGGGGCCCGAACCTCGCACGCAACTTCCACTACAGTCCGGATTGGCGGCTCGAGGCGATCTGCGACCTCGATCTCGAGCGAGCAACCGGGCTGGCCGCGAAATTCGGCGTTGCAGCCGTGAGATCACTCGACGAGGTGCTGGCCGATCCGCGTGTCGACGCCGTCGCCATCGCGACACCGGCTCGCACGCACTATCCGATCGCGATGGCGGCCATCGCCTCCGGCAAGCACGTCGTCGTGGAGAAGCCGCTCGCGGACAGCACGCAGCTGGCCGAGGAGATGGCAAGCGCGGCGCAGGCGACCGGCGTCGTGTTGATGATCGACCACACGTACTGCTACACGCCGGCCGTGCTGAAGGCGCGCGAGCTGGTGGAAGACGGCCATCTGGGGGACATCCTCTACATCGACTCGGTGCGCATCAACCTCGGGCTCGTGCAGCCCGACGTCGACGTCTTCTGGGATCTGGCGCCGCACGACCTGTCGATCATGGACTTCCTGCTGCCCGGCGGGCTGCATCCGACCTCCGTCACCGCCGTCGGCGCGGATCCGCTGGGCACGGGCAAGGCGTGCGTCGGGTACCTCTCGATGGATCTCCCGGGCGGCGCGATCGGACACGCGCACGTGAACTGGCTCAGCCCGACCAAGATCCGTCAGGTGGTCGTCGGCGGCTCTCGCCGCACCCTTGTGTGGGACGACCTCAACCCGCAGCAACGGCTGAGCGTCTATGACCGTGGTGTGGATCTGACCGCGGGAACCCTCGAGGCCCGCACGAACGCGAACATCTCCTACCGGCTCGGCGACACCTGGGCGCCGGCACTGCAAGAACGCGAAGCCCTCGCGGCGATGGTCGGCGAGTTCGCCGAAGCGATCCGCGACGGGCGTCCGCCGCGTACCGACGGAACTGCTGGCCTGCGTGTGCTGTCGGTGCTGGAGGCAGCGCGGGTGAGCCTGCAGTCCGGTCGCGCGTCTCGCCCATCGGGCGACCGCGAACCGAGTCGCGTGTGATCGCTTTCACAGGTCGGGAAACGAGATGACCAGCACGCGAGCCGGGCAGACGGGCGGCCTCCGATCACGGGCGGTCTCCGGGGTCGTGTGGACGGTGTCGCAGCAGTGGAGCATCCGCATCACAGGGTTCGTGACCATCGCGATTCTGACGCGGCTGCTGAGCCCGGCGGAGTTCGGCACCGTCGCGCTCGCGAGCTCGATGATTCCGTTCGTGCAGCTGGTCGCCAACATGGGGCTGACCACCTATCTCGTGCAGCGCGATCGACCGTCGGATGCAACGTTCGACACAGTATTCTGGTACACCGGAGCCGTCTCCCTCGCGCTCGCGGGGGGAATGGTGGCCGCCGGGCCGTTCATCGGCGCCTTCTTCGATGTCGATGAACTGGGGCCGGTCGTGCAACTGCTCGCGGTCGTGGGGCCCATCGCGCTGCTCGGCATGGTGCCGACCGTCCTGCTACGTCGGGCGTTGCGGTTCCGGACGATCGCGCTGCAGTCCGTCGTCGCGGGAGCCATCGGCCAGGTCGTCGCCATCACGCTCGCGTTGCTCGGTGCCGGCGTCTGGGCTCTTGTGTGGCAGACCATCACCTTCCAAGCCGTGCTGACCGTTCTGGCCTGGGCGTCTGCACGCTGGCACCCGTCATGGTCGTTCTCGAGTACGGAGCTGGCGGACATGATCCGGTTCGGGGTGAAGGTGGTCGGCGGTGACGTGGTGGCTCTGGTCCGCGGCTGGCTCGAGAACGTGATCGTCGTCGCGGCGCTCGGTGTCACCGGACTCGGGTATCTGAACATCGCACAGCGGCTCGTCCAGGTTGCCCATGACCTGACCACCACGCCCGTGACTTGGGTGTCGATGGTCATCTTCGCGCAGATCCGTGAGGCGGTGGACCGGCTGCGCGCCGCATATCTTCGTGCCCAGTACCTCGCGCACGCCATGGTTGTGCCCGTCATGGTGGGACTCGCCGTGGGGTCGTCGCTGCTGCTACCGCTCCTGTTCGGCGACCAGTGGGAGCAGAGCATCGGTCCTGCACAGATCCTCGCGCTGGCTGGCATCGTCACGCTGAGCGGGCTGGACAACGGCCTGTTCATCGGCCTCGGCAGACCGGGTACGTGGCTTGTGTACGTCGCGATCGTGGACGCTGTGACGATCGGTGTCGCGTGGCTTACCGCTCCGCATGGGCTCGTGGCGTTCGCGCTGGGCTTCCTCTGTGTCGCCGTCCTCGCGACCGTGGCCCGCTGGTTCTTGGTCTCCCGGCTCCTGGAGACGTCCTGGTGGGTGATCGGCAAGACGCTCGTGCGAGTGCTGGTCCCCGCCGCGGGCGCCGGTGCGGCGGGCACCGCGATCGTCCTCGTGATGGAGGATACTGCGCCGCTGCTCACGCTCGCGGTCGCATGCGTGGTCGTGATCGCGGTCTACCTGCCGCTCATCAGATTCATGCTGCCCGCGGTGTGGGCGGAACTGCGAGACCTCATCCGCGCCGCCGTTCGAAGGATTCGCCCCAAAGAGAGGGAGTCGTCGTGACCGTACCGTTTCTCGACCTCGCCGCGCAGAGCGCGGAGATCGCCGCGGAGGTGCTTCCGGCCTGGCGGAGGCTGTTCGAGGCCGCACAGTTCGTCGGAGGGGAGGAGGTCGCCTCCTTCGAGCGGGAGTTCGCGGACTTCGTCGGCGTGGCCTGGGCCGTGGGCGTCGCCAACGGCACCGATGCCCTGGAGCTCGCCTATCGAGCGGTGGGCGTCGGTGCCGGCGACGAGGTCATCGTCCCGGCCAACACCTTCATCGCCACCGCAGAGGCGGCGTCGCGCATCGGGGCGATCCCCGTGCCCGTGGACGTCGACCCGGAACACCTGCTGATCGATCCGGCGGCGGTCGAGGTGGCGATCACCGACAGGACGCGGGCGATCGTCCCCGTGCATCTCTACGGTCAGGTCGCTCCGATCGAGGCGCTGGAGCCGCTCGCGCGGGCCGCCGGCATCCCGATCGTCGAGGATGGAGCGCAGTCGCAGGGTGCGCTCCGCCACGGACGGGCCGCCGGCAGCCTCGGAACGATCGCGGCCACGTCGTTCTATCCCGGGAAGAATCTCGGAGCGTCTGGGGACGGCGGTGCGGTGACGACCGACGACGAAGAGCTCGCGCGACGCGTGCGCGTTCTCGCGAACCACGGCTCGGAGGTCAAATACCGTCATGAGGTCGTGGGCGTGAACTCGCGGCTCGATCCGATCCACGCCGTGACCCTGCGCGCCAAACTGCGACGCCTGCGCGCCTGGAACGCTCTCCGCCAGGATGCGGCCCGCCGGTATGCGCAGTTGCTCGCGGACATCCCAGGAGTGGCGACACCGCGCTCCCTGGACGGCAACAGTGATGTGTGGCATCTGTACGTCATCCGGGTCGCGGATCGGGATCGAGTGCTGGCGCATCTGGCCGCGGCGGGTGTGGCCGCGGCGCTGCACTACCCGGAACCGTGGTACTCGAGCGCCGCCTACGCTCACCTCGGTCATCGTCCGGGCGTGTGCCCGATCGCGGAGCGGGCCGCGGGCGAGATACTCTCGCTGCCCATGTTCCCGCACCTCACCCCCGAGCAGCAGCAGCTGGTCGCCGACAGCCTGCGGAGCGCATAGCGTGAGCGCCGAGAAGACCGTCCTCGTCCAGGTGAACAGCCTCGCGCTGGGAGGGACGCAGATCAACGCCGTCGACCTGGCCCGCGCGGTCGCACGGCACGGCTACCGCAGTATTCTCTACGGTCCGCTGGACTCGTTGCCCGCATCCGGCGCGGACCTGCGGGAGGTCGCAGCGGCCCGCGGGGTGGAGCTGCACGGCTTCCGCCCTCCCGCCACGGTGGCGTCCGGCGCCGCCCGCGAGCTCCGGGAACGCGCCGATGCGATCGGCGCCGACCTCGTCCACCTCTACGGCACCTGGGGAGGCGCGCGCAACGCCTACTGGGGACCGTGCCGGTTCGGGCGGCTGCCCTTCGTGCAGACCGCCTACGAGACAGTCGTCGATCCGAGCGTCTACCGCCACAACTCCCTCATCGTCGGCACCGGCTACCATCGCGACGAGTTGGCAGGCAGGCCGGGGCCCACCTCGTTCATCAGTCCTCCGGTCGACCTGGCGGCGGACTCGCCGGACCCGGGGCTCGCCGCACCGTTCCGCGACCAGCTCGGAGCGCTGGGCGACCGGCCGCTCATCGTCATCGTCTCCCGCCTCGACCAGTACCTCAAAGGATTCGCCGTCGAGACGGGCGTCCGAGCGATGGAGCACCTGGCCGATACCGACGCCGCGCTCGTGGTCGTCGGGACAGGCACGGAGGAACCTCGCTTGCGCGCCCTCGGCGACGAGATCAATCGACGTGCGGGCCGTGAGATGGTGCGATTCATCGGCGCGATGCACGATCCCCGACCGGCATACGCGGCCGCCGACATCGCCTTGGGGATGGGGAACTCCGCCGCCCGCTCGCTCGCCTTCGAGACGCCCGTCGTCGTGCACGGGGAGTGGGGGACGACGGAGGTGTTCGGACCCGAGAACGCGGAGAGCCTGTTCCACCGCAACTTCTGGAACCCTGACGTGCAGGAGCATGCGGCGCAGGTGCAGGCGTCCGTCTTGCGATCGCTCATCGACGCTCCGGCACGCCGTGAGCGACTCGGGCGGTTCGGGCGTGCGTTCGCGGCCGAGAACTTCGGGCTCGACGCGATGGCGCGCAGGCTCGCCGGCGTGTACGACCAGGCGCTGAAATCGTACAGGCTGCGTGCGTGGGTCGGCGACCTCGGCGGAGAGCTCCCAAAGCTCGCCGCGCTCGTCGGGCGTCGGGCGCGGTGGCGACCGCAGGCCGCGGCGACCGCAGACACCGAGGTGCTACGCGCTGGTTCGCTTGGCCGCAGCGCGTAGCGCGGCTGCGTGCGCAGCGACCATCTCGGCGATGCAGCCGTCTGCTCCGGCGTCGTGCGCAGCGATACCGTCGTGTTCTCCGCGTCGATCCCGAAGACGGAAGGCGGTCTTCTCGATCGCGGTTGCGAGGGCTGCGCTGTTGGACTGATGGTGCGATCGGCGGCGTGCCGCTCGCACGCTCGCATCGCTGACAGTCGCCGGGTCGCCGCAGGCGTTGGAGACGAGGATCGAACGCTCGGGCCGTCTCGCGACGAGCTCGCGGGCACCACCCGAATCGCTGAGCAGCAGCGGAAGCCCGGCTGCCAGCGCTTCGGTCGCCGCCACCGGCCAACCCTCGAAGAAGGAATTCATGAGGAAGGAGTCTGCGGCGTCCAGGAGCACGCCGGCATCTGAGTTTCCGAGCAGATGAATGCGGTCACCGCGGAGATGGGCGCGGCGGATCGCGTCGGCTCGCCGGAACTCCACCCAGTCAGACGGTTCGCCCGCGAACACGAGCCGCACCGACCCGTCGCATCCTTCATCGAGCGCTCGGAGAAAAGACGCGACGGTGCCAGCCACGTTCTTCTGCGGATCGTAGCGACCGAGGCAGAGGAACACGATGTCCTCCTCCAGATCGCAGGCAAGGGCTTCCCCGAGCATCCGCCGTGCTGCTGTACGCTGCCCGGCGTCCGCCGTCGAGTGCGGAGGCACACCGTTCGGAATCACGGCAATCCGGCTCCGCAGCTCCGGCGGCACGTGCCGGGAGTGGAACTCGCGGACCGTCTCGCTCACTGCCACTGCGTCGGCCAGACCGGAAAGCTGTGCGGAGAACTCGCGCCATCTCTCCTTCGAATAGTGGATCTCGGTGTTGTGCAGGACCGCAACGACCGGCACGCCGCTGTGGATCGCAACTCGTTCCAGGTACGGCGGAGCCACGTAGTGGAGCTGGATCACATCTGGTTGCGCGCGAGAGAGAGCGTCCGCCGCTGAACGTATGTCCGTGGCCGCGTGCACCTCGACACCGCGCTCGCGGAGACGGCGTGCGCGTGTGCCGTCGTCGTCACCGTCGCACACGATGATCGCGCGGATGCCGTGGGCCGACAATCGGAGCGCGAGGATCTCGACGACCGAGCCGATGCCGCCGACATCGAGACGCGCACAGAGGATCGCGCAGGTCAGCTCGGCCTTCGACTCGGGCAGCGGTGGGCCCGGAGCGTCGAGCCCTGTCCGCCGTGTCTCTTGCACCGACCGTATGGAGGCGCGGAACAGAGCAGTCGTCACACGGCGAGCGTGACCGTACCGCCACCGCGGCGGCAGCAGATCGAGGGCGAACGCGAGCGCTCCGAAGAACCGGGCGCTGACGGCCGCGATCAGGCGTGCGGCCGCAGCGGGTCGTCGCTCACATCGCATGATCCGCGCGTCTCTCAGCGGGAGCGGGGCCGATCTCCTCGGCGATGGCGCGCAGCACTGCGGCCCCGGCTGCGGCCCACGATCGTCCTGCGACGCTCGCCGCCGCGGTGGCAGCGCGGGAGTCCCGGTCGGGACGCCCGATCACCGCGGCCAACGCGTCGGCCAATGCGCCGGGCGTCGCCCGCGCCCACACGGCGTGCGGATTGTCGAGCACCATCCGCGCGTATCTGTCCTCGTTCACCACGGGGATCGCACCCGCCGCGAGCATCTCCTCTGGCACGAGGGACACATTCGTGAACGACAGAGCGAGACCGGCGACGACCGAGTTGTAGAGGGCGTTGAGCTCAACGGGCGAAAGGCTGCCGTGGTTCACCGCGGGGAAGGGGGTGTCGCCTATGACATCACCATAGATGTGGATCGGCTCGGCCGGACACTGTCGATGGAACAGCGTCAGCGCGCGCACGGCGTGGTCGTAACCGCGTCGATCGTTGCGGCGTCTCGCATACCAGCCCACACCCCGGCGCTGTCCGGACTCGCCGGCGAACACGTAGGCGCTGGTGTCGGCGCCGAAGGGGATGAGGTCGCTTCCGACCCCCAACTCGTCGCGCAACAGCGCATGGACCATGCCGCCGAGGGCGAGATTGCGGAAGCCGAGCCGGTAGGAGTCCTCCGCGTAGGCGTATTCCGAGCCGCGCGGGCTGAAAAAGGGCTCGTAGTCCTGGATGAAGTAGAGTCGTCGCCCTTCGCTGGCGCGGCTCGCGATGACGTGCGCGGTCGACCAGCTGGACGCGACGAGCGCGTCGTAACCGCGGATGGCGGCAGGCGCTTCTTCGACCGCGGCATCCAGCCACGGCCAGGCGTGGCGGATAACCTCGGCGTGATCGCGGATGTCGCCGGCGTGACGGTTATAGAGGAGCAGCGTGTTGTCATAGCCGGACGCAGCGGCCGCGGCGACCATGCGGAACAGCGTGGTGTGTCCGCCCGAGCCGGGGCTGGGCGGATGAGTCACCCACGCGATGCGCGGCCGCGCGTTCGGCTGCTGCGGCGTCAGCCGGGGCGCGCTCAGCCGAGTCGAGTCGGCCACGTCCTGGGATAGCAGGGGGAATCCCCGCTCATCGGCCTTGGTCGCTTCGAACAGCCGAGCTGCCGCGTACTGTGCCAGCTGACGCGGTGACTTGTTCCGGATGCGGCGGACGAAAGACCTGATCCTGCCGTTCATCGGATCTTTCCTCCCGTCTTTCTGGCAGCACCTATGCCGTTGCGGTCGCAGATCGCCGTATACCGCTCAGCGAGCGACCCGGGTGAGGCCGAGGCCATCTCCGGCAGTGCGGTGAGCGCAGCCTGCGCTCCGCGATGGATATCTCGCCCATGGGGGTCGGCGCGGCGCAGCGAGTAGAGGAAGACCTTGTACCGGAGATACCGCGGGATCGCTCGTCGCGCCCGAGGCGACGCTGCGACCGTCTTGTAGCACGCGTACATGTAGTTGAGGATGTGGAAGAACCCGTAGTCGAAGCCGTCCGCTCGTCGCCCAGGGGCGGCGTTGTGGAACACGTGTGCGTCGGGTGCTGCGGCGATGAGCTTCCCGGCGGCGAGTACTCGCAACCCGAGGTCCTTGTCCTCATGCGTCGCATAGCCGATTCGTGAACCGAGCAACTCGTCGAAGGCGATCCCGGATGCCACCTCAGTGCGGAAGCTCATGAGGTAGCCGCCGATCGTCTCGACGAGCGGATACGACAACCCATCGGTCGCCGCCACGGAGCCGAGCGCATCGATGCGCTCGGCTCCGAAGAGGTTGAAGGGCTGCGGGACGATGGTCGCCTCGACCCGGTTGCGGATGCGCATGATCGCCGGATGATCCTTGGCGTGTCCCTCACGCGGGGGACGCTCGGGGGCGGCTTCCCGGGGCGGGACGTGCACCTCGGTGGCGGAGACGGCGCCGTAGCATCCATTCCGGTCGGCTTCGTACACTGCCATGAGCTGAGCCGCCGTATCAGGGAACCAGAGCGAGTCGTCGTCGGGAAAGGCGACAACCGCCTCACGGACTCGTGTCAGCCCCTGGTTGCGCTGGCTGGGCAGATTTGCCTGCCGACCGTGGTGTACCTCGAGCGGAATCATCGAGGTCGTGGCCAGCGACAGGCAGTGTTTCCGCACGGCTGCGTGGTCGTCGCTGTGATCGACGACCACGATCCTGCCTGCCGGCCTGCTCTGTGCGAGCAGCAGCGGAAGGGAGACCTTCAACATGTCGAGACGGTTGCGCGTGGCTACGACGATCGCATAGTCGAGGGGGACGGCAGCCGATGCGGTTCCGAGATCGGGGGTCATGAGATCCTGCTTTCTGGGACGCCCGGGCGAGAGAACTGCGCCGGCAGGCTCTGCGCGATACCCCAGACGGCGGCACAGAGACCGGGCGCGAGGGCGAGCAGACCGAACGCCTTGGGGAACGAGAACGAGTCGAAGAAGGCGGAGAGCGACACGGCGACGAGGCATCCGGCCGCGAGCGCGGCGGCGATTCCGGCGATCGTCGGGGGAGCGGTGCGGCACGCGGCCACACACACGATCGCGACGGCGTACAAGGCGACGAATCCGAGGGCGCCGATCACTCCGAGCTCCAGCACCAGCAGCAGGAACTGGTTGTCGAAGATCTGGTATCGGGGCAGCAAAGTGCCCAGGCCCCGGCCCACCCAGGGGCTCACCGGCAGCAGCATGCCAAACACGTCCAGACTCTCGGTGCGTGAGAGCACGCTGGTGTCCGAGCCTGCGGACTGGAACATGTTGCGCAGCGTGCCGAGCATCCCGGGCACGGTCACGTAGACCGCGACGACCGCGGCGATGCCGCCGAAGAGCGCCATGAGGCGCTCTCGCCCGCCGAGCACGGCGAGCAGCGGAATCACCCCGATCACCAGGCCCAGGATCGCCGATCTCGATCCCGCCAGCAGCAGGGCCATACCGATCAGGGCCGCGCACACGAACATGGTCGCGCGGGTGCGGCCGCGGCTGCGGAGCGCGAGCATGAGCGCGATCGGAAAGGCCACCGACAGCATGGTGGCGTACTCCAGCGCATGCGCCGCGGTCGCGGTGGGGCGCACGAACTCGCCGCGCACCTGGAGCGACGCATCCCCGGAGCCGCTCAGCCCTGGAATCGTGATCGCATTGCCGATGGGGGTGTCCGTCGCGAACTCGAGGACGCCGACGAGCGCGACGAACCCGGCGAGCACGACGATCCGTTTGAGCAGGACGATGAGGCGCGAGAACGAGCGGATGCCGTCGGCAGCCACCAGCACGACGCCGAGGAAGGAGATCATCCGCAGCAGTCCACGATCGGCGGGAAGGACCTCGTCGGCGGGGACCGCCCTCAGCATCGCGAACACATAGCTCAGCAGCACTGTCCCGACGAACGCGAGCGCAGCGATCGTCACCGGCGACGGCCGCCGCAAACGGTCGGACTCGCGTCGGGACAGCACATGCCAGACCCACCAGAGGAAGCAGGCGAACCCCCACAGCACGGCGGGCGCCCCCAGATTCCCGAGCCCCGGGACAACCCGGTCCGAGGGGATCAGGATCAGCAGGGCGACGTAGACGGTGAGTGCCGTCGCCGCGTCGAAGCCTCTCCTCGGCGTGCCCTGCTCGGTCAACTCGACTGCGTCGTAGGTGGTGCGGACCGGCTCATCGCTCCGGGTGGTCCTGACGTCGGTCATCGCCGCGGCGCTCCGATGACACCGCTGCCCGGCTGCGTACCGATGGAGGAGGAACGTTCCTGTTCGCCCGACTCGTTCACCTCGTCGTCCTCTTGTGCGTCCTGCTCGTGTTCCTGCTCATGCCCCTCTGTGTCTTGTTCCGCTTGGTGCGTCTGCGCGGTTTCGATCGCCGGCTCGTGCTCGTCGGCGACATCCGCCCACCCGCCGTGTTCTCCGGCCCGATGCTCTGCATCGATGTCACTGCCGTCGGATACGTCATGCTCGTCGGCGTCGTTCTCGCGGGCTTCGTCGACGCGGCTTCGTCGACGCGATGTCTTGCGCATGCTCCAGCCCTTCTGCGTCGACTCGTCCTGGGCGAGCACCTCTGTGGCCGCCAGCGGCTCGTAGGCTTCGCGCTCGCGCGGAGTCGGCGCGTTCGCCGCGACACGGCGGCGTCGGCGTACGGCCAGGAGACCATCTGCGACGGCGGCGACGACGATCGTGAGCACGGCGCCGACCGTCGCCGTCGCGAGTGTCAGCTGCATCCTCGTCGAGGAGAGTCTCGTCGCCTCGATGTCGGCAGCGACATCCATGATGCCGATGATGGATTCCGCAGGTATCTCCAACTCGACCTGCATGCGCTCCAGCTCGGCGCGTGCCGCCTCCTGCACCTCGGCGATCACGGCGAGCGCGTCGTGTTCGGTGACTGTCTGGGTCGTGATCTCGAGGAACGGCGCTCCGGTGGTGGTGTCGGCGGTCACGCCGTAGTCGGTCTCATCGTCGTCGCCGAGAAGAGCGTCCCGGGTGACGGGAGCGTTCAGTCGCGTGGTGAGCACGGCCAGCGCCTGACCCATGCCGCCGAGGATGAGATAGGGATTGCTGCCCTCCACGCCGAGGCTTTCCTCGGGCGGCAGCAGCATCATCGTCGCGTTCGCCTCGTAGCGGACGGGCACCGCGTCGAACACGAGGTAGGCGCCGCCGCCGGCCAGCAGCAAACCGGCGACGATGACATACCAGCGGCGCAACAGTCCGCGCAGCAGGTCACTGAAATACATGGCTCCCCTTTCAGCCGAATACGTCGAACTGGTCGTGTGTCCCGGAGTGTGCGCGGGACCGGTTAGACTGGCGGATCGCCCGACCGTGACGGCAGACCATGACCCTTGCTCAGCTTCTTCGCGCCCTCGGGCGGCGTTGGTACGTGCTGCTCGTGGGCGCGATCGCCACCTGCGTCGCCGTTGTGGTCGCGTTCCAGGCGGTCGGTGTGTACACCGCCCGCACCTCGATCACGCTCACCCCGCCGGCCGGCTGGGCCGTCGCAGGCAACACCTTCACCGACAGCGCCGCGTCGCTCGTCGGCTTCGCGAAGCTCGTCGAGGAATCGCTGCCCGGAGCGCAGACAGGCCAGCTGTTCGCCGTCGCGGACACGCCGCTGTACGGCTCGGGGATCCGCGATGGCGCGGTAGTCTACGTGCCGAACTACGGCGGACAGTGGTCGCCGAACTTCAACCGGCCGACGCTCATCATCGATGTGGTGGCGCCCACGTCCGCCCAGGTCGAAGAGCGTGTGCTTGCCCTCACCGACGAGATCGTCACCAGGATGGACGAGCTGCAGGACGCGCAGGGCGTCGTCGCCGACCAGCGCATCGCCTGGTACGCGAGCCCCGCGTCGCCGGAGGTGTCGTACGTCGGACCGGACCGGGCGCGCGCGCTCGGCGGCATCGCGCTGCTCGGCGGCGGCCTCACGGTCGTGGTGGCGCTCGTGCTCGATCTGATCCTGCGCCGTCGGCCGTAAGGCCGAGGCCGAAGGCACGGTCATGCCGACCTCCGTCTTTCGGCGAGCCGACTCTTGATCCGGTCGAGAGCGTCCTTGCCGGCGACGCGCAACACGGCCTGCTTCGCCGACCGACGCGCCACCTCTCTCGCGGCGCGCAGCGGCGACGTCACCAGCTGGTCGCGGACGACCGTGACCGGCGCCGGAACAGGCAGCCCGTCGAGCAATCCGCCGAACGCCTGCCGGTAGGGCGTCGGGTTCACTCTCCTGCCGCGCACACGGTTGCTGACGTTCCCGCCGTGCACGACCTGCAGCCATGCGGGAGAGCCCCGATCGACCACGACCGGGAGATGTTCGCGCAGCAGCGTGTGCCAGTCGCGCCACGCCGTTCCCGGCGCCTGCCATGACTCGGCGACGCTGCAGAAGGCGTTCTCGTCGTCGCGGCGCAGGTAGAGAGCATTCCCCTGCATGATCAGCCCCCGTCCGAGGAAGATCGCCGCGTGTGGTCGCTGTACGGCGAGGCGTTGCAGCCGCTCCACGAAGTCGTCGGCGATCGCATCGTCGTTGTCGAGGTTCGTCGTCAGCAGCACCGACCCCGCGGCCCCGGTGATCGTGCGCGCGTCGGCGGCGACATCCTGCCAGGACACGGCTTCGCGGTACAGCGGGGTGAACACCCCGTCACGTATGAAGGGGGTCAGTCGCTCGATCAGCCACTCCGGACTCTGCGGATCGAGATACACGATCCACCGAAAGCGCTGCACCGTCTGCCTGCGCACCGAGGGCACGGTGTACCGCTCGAACAGCTCGATCCGCTCGCGCAACCATCCCTCGCGGGAGCGGACGAGGCTCTCCGGTCCGGGGGTCGGCAGGTTGAACCGGGTGAGCAGCACGTGATCGACGGATGCGGTATCCGTCGCTACGTCTCCGCTCCCTGGGCCCGCCGAGCCGCCGGCGACGCGCGAGGAATCATCGCGCTCCCAGTCGCGTCGGCCGCGCTGCGCCGCGCGCTCGCCGCGCCACCGTCCGATGAGTGCGAAGCCCGCGTACGCCGCGGCGTCCAGCGCCGACAGCGGGCCGCGGATCGTCCGCGCCAACTCGCGCAAGGTCGATGCGCCGGTGTCCACGTCCTGCTCGGCGGGCCCCCGCCGCGCACGTGCGAGCACGCGCAGCATGGCCGCGGCGTCGCGCGGCGGACGCACCTCCACCGGCTCGCCATCCGGAAGGGCCTTCTCTTCGGCTGAGAACAGGCGGTCGACGTAGAGGTCGTCGGCGGTCACGGCCGGGAAGCGTCCCAGCCGGTCGTGGCCCTCACGGCTGAGCGCGTAGACGCCCGCGCCCCAGAGCGCGGAGGAAGCCTGCGGCATCCGTGCCCGCGCTCGGTGGTAGGCGCGCACTGGAGCCGAGGCGCCGTCGAGCACCGTCCGGAATGCGGGACGACCGGCGAGCGCGCGGCCATCCGTCAGCGCGCGCAGCACGGGTTCGAGCGCCCGCGGCGTGGCGACGATATCGGCGTCGAGATACACGCGCGGCCACCGCGTGGCGTGCTCGTCGCCCAGATCGAGGGCGTGCGCCTTCGATGCGACAGGCGTCTCGACGACCTGGATGCCCTCGAAGGCGCGTGCGCGCGCAGCCGTGTCGTCGTGACATCCGTTGCACACGACGACGATCTCCAGCCGGCCCGCCTGCGCCAGTGGTGCGAGCGGTTGGAGCGTGCGCGCGATCGTGCTCGCCTCGTCGTGCGCAGGGACGACGACGGATGCCGTCGGGAAGAGCTCAAGGGGGAGCGGGTCGGATTGCGCGGTCGGCAGATGCTGCCAGCGGGCGCGCCGCCGCAGCGCCCAGCGGGCGCGTGCGTGCGTCGGATCGCGCCGGAGCTCTTCCCCGACCATCACCGCAGCGCGAAAGGCCGCTGCCGATCGGGGACGATGCTTCTCGATGTAGCGCACCCGGTTGACGATCGTGAGGGCCACGAGGTCGGCGGACGCGCCCGATCCGCCTCGGCGGTGCGTCATCACGGCATCGGGCTCGAACCAGATGTGCCAGCCGGCGTCGCGGAGCCGACGCTGGTAGTCGGTCTCCTCGGAGTAGAGGAAGAAGCGGTCGTCCCACTCGCCGGCAGCGGCGGCCGCTTCTGCGCGGACCAGCAGCGCGGCGCCGGTCGCCCAATCGATGCGGTGGGTGCAACGGTACGCGGACTCCTCGCGCACATATTCCGACAGCACCGCCGGCCTGGTCCGCCAGCGCCGCCCGAACAGGGCGTCGGCCGTGGCGCGCAGCAGGCTCGGCTCACGCCGGAGGGATTCGTACACCGTGCCGTCGTCGTCGCGCAGCAACGGCACCACGGCGCCGATCGCCGCGTCGGCGCGCATCCGTGCGAGCAGAGAGCCGACCGCTCCGGGCGTCACCCGCAGATCGGGATTCAGCACCAGCACGGCCTCGGCCTCGCCGATGTGACACGCGGCCGCGTTGATGCCGCCCGCGTAGCCCAGATTGCCTCCGGTGGCGATCGCGACCACGTCCGGATAACGTTGCGCGGCCGCGAGCGTGCCGTCGGGTGAGGAGTTGTCGGCGACGATGACGCGCAACCGGTGCGCGCCCGCCTCACGGCGCAGGTCGGCGACGAGTCCTTCTATGTCGTCCGCATTGCGGTACGTCACCACCACGACGGCGACTTCGACGCGCCCGGTCCTCACGAAGTACGCCGGTGGACGTTGTGCTGTATCGCGCCATGCTTCGACGGCGCTGACAGTCGGATTCCCCAATGGACACCCCCATGTCCGACGACTCGCCGAAGGCGGTCGTGATGCGGCGGCCAGCGGCCGCCATTCCCCAGTTCCGGGAAGTCTAGCCGCTCCGTCAGCCGGATGCCATCGCCGTCTGTGCCGAGGTGCGACGCACACGGGTTCGACGAGGCGGGCGCGGGAGAGCCCGATCCCTGAGGCCGGCGGACGGTCTCTGCCCGTAAACCGTCGTCTACCCCTATGAGGCGTTGACGATCGTGCTGTTGTCGTAGTCGCGCGCGATCACGCGCCCGGGGTTGCCGGCGACCAGCGACCGTGCCGGCACATCGCGGGAGAGCACGGTGCCGGCCGACACCGTCACATCGTCACCCACCGTGATCGCCCCGGTGATCGTCGCGCCCGGACCGATCCACACGTTGTCGCCGATGCGGGGCGTGCCTTGGTCGTTGCGCGCCACCCGCATTCCGATCGTCACGTTCTGGTGGAGCGTCGCGTTCCGGCCGATGGTCGCCGGCCCCACCAGCACGCCCGTGCGGTGCATGATCACCAGGCCGGGGCCGATGCGGGCGTGGCGGTGGACATCGCAGTGGTGCACGTGCGTGCACCGGCGATTCCAGAATCTATGCGCGACCACCAGCGGCAGGGCGACCAGCCGATGCCGCGCTGCCATCCGGCGCGCGAAGCGGCCGAAACGGTAGCAGGCGACGCAGTGCAGCTCCGAGCTGAGCAACAGGAAACCGAGGCGGGCACGCCACGAACGCGGTACGCCGTCGAGCATCCGGGCCAGATCGCCCGCGAACGCGCCCTTCACAGCCGCCCGCGTCCCGTGCGCGACCCGCCGGCCACGCTCAGCCGAGCTTCCGCTGCACGAACGCGACCAGGCTGTCGACGGAGTCGAGATTGTCGGGAACGGTCTCGTCGTCCTCGACGCGGATGCCGAACTCGCCCTCGACGAACTCGATCAGCTCGAGCACCCCGGTCGAGTCGATCACCCCGGTCTCGATGAGAGAGTCCGATGGACCCGGCAGCCCCGATGTGTCGCCCAGCAGAAATGCATCGAGGATGAATCCCTCGATGCGCGTGCGTACGTCTTCCGCCACGACGAATCCCCTTTTCCGAACGCGGCCCGCAAAAGGTATGAGGAACCCGTGGGCAGCGCATACTATATCAGCTGCGGCGTCACGCGATCGGGGGGATCGCGGCACGTGATTGTGGGGGATCATGACACGACCGGATGCGGATACGGCGGTGCGTGAGGCACTGGCGCTGGTGGGCAACGGGCCGGACGACGGCGCGGACGCGCTGAGTGTCGCGGTGCACCTCGAGAACGCGCTCTGCGTGCTGATCCCCGACGTGCTCCTCTCGCCAGAGCACCTCTGCGACGAGGCGGCGATCCGCCGGACGCTCGTCGCGATCGGCGTGGCCTGATGTGCGGCGTGTGCGGCGTGTACTCACGGGGTGCGCCGCCCAGGGTCGAGCATGGCGTGGCGATGCTGAGCCGGCTCGGCCACCGTGGTCCCGACGGCGCCGGCTACTACCGCGACGAGACCGTGCTGCTCGGGCACACCCGGCTCGCGATCGTCGACCTCGTCGGCGGTGTCCAGCCGATGGCGAACGAGGACGAGACGGTGTGGGTCACCTTCAACGGCGAGATCTACAACCATCCCGAGCTGCGGGCCGAGCTCGCCGCCCGCGGCCATGTCTTCCGCACGCGCAGCGACACCGAGGTCATCGTGCACGCGTGGGAGGAATGGGGTGTGCACTGCTTCGAGCGGTTCAACGGACAGTGGGCCCTGGCGATCTGGGATCGCCGCACCCGACGGCTCGTGCTCTCGCGCGACCGGGTGGGCGTGCATCCGCTGTTCTATGCGCGCGCCGACGGCGACCTCGTCTTCGCCTCCGAGGTGAAGGCGCTGTTCGCCGACCCCCGGGTGCGGCGCGAGTGGGATGCCGCGGGGGTGCGCGACGCGCTCGTGCTCTGGTCCGCGGTCGCCCCGCGCACCGTGTTCGCCGGGGTGAGCCAGGTGCCGCCGGGCTGCTGCCTGATCGTGTCCGAGGGGCGGGAGGAGCTGCATCCCTACTGGGCGCCGACCTTCCCCGAGCGCGGGCAGGAGCCGCTGCAGGACCTCGAGGAGAACGCACGGATGCTGCGCGAGGCGGTCTTGCGGGCGACCCGGCTGCGCTTCGAGCGCGCCGACGTGCCGGTGGGCGCCTACCTCTCCGGCGGTCTGGACTCCGCCGTCACAGCGGGCGCCATCGCGCGGTTCACCGACGCCGAGCTGCACACCTTCTCCGTGCGCTTCTCCGACGCCGACTACGACGAGGGCCGCCACCAGGCACAGGTGGCCGCGTCCCTCGGCACCGTCCACCACGAGCTCCGGGTCACCGAGCAGGACATCGCCGAGGTCTTCCCCGAGGCGGTGTGGCACGCCGAGACCGTGTTGCCGCGCACTGCACCCGCCCCCATGCTGCTGCTGTCGCGGCTGGCGCGCGAGCGCGGCTTCCCGGTCGTGGTCACCGGCGAGGGTGCCGACGAGGTGCTCGCCGGGTACGACGTCTTCCGCGAGCTCCGCGTGCGCGAGCTGATGGCGCGCGACCCCGCCTCTCCGGTGCGCGCCGAGGCGCTCGCGTTGCTCTACCCGTGGCTGCGACGTGCGCCGCAGCAGGCTCCGGCTTTCGCCCGCGCGTTCTTCGCCCGAGGCGCCGATCCAGGAGACCCCGGCCTTTCGCATCGACCCCGGTGGGACGCGGGCCGTGCCCTGACCTCGATGCTCGTCCCGGGCCTGGAGGCATCCGTCGAGACGGGCGAGGAACGGCTCCTCGGCGAGCTGGGACGGATCGGCGCCGGGTGGGACTCGCTGTCGCGCGCGCAGTGGCTCGAGCTGACGACGTTGCTGCCCGGCTACATCCTCTCCTCGCAGGGAGACCGGATGCTGATGGCCGGCTCGGTCGAGGGACGCTTCCCGTTCCTGGACCCCGAGGTCGTCGAGCTCGCCTCACGGTTCCCGGCCCGCCAGAAGCTCCTGGGGCTCGACGAGAAGCACCTGCTCAAGCGCGCCTTCGCCGATCTCGTGCCCGAGACGATCCGCCGCCGTCCCAAGCAGCCCTACCGCGCGCCCGAGGCCTCGCGTTTCTTCGCGGGGCGCACGCCCGACTGGCTCGACGACGTCACCTCGGCCGCGGCGGTGGCAGACGCCGGCGTGTTCCGTCCGGATGCGGTCGCAGCGCTCGTGCGCAAGGCCCGTGCGGCGGGCGGCCGCGGCATGGGGAACACCGACGACATGCGGCTGGCCACGGTGCTGTCGACGCAGCTGCTGGCGCACCGGCTCCTCGGGGCGCGGGAGACGGTGCCACCGCTCGTCCCCGTGGCGGTGCGTGATCTGGTGCGCACGGAGGAGGAGAGGGCGGCATGACGGGATTCGGTCCGGAGGTGCTGCGGCTGGACGCCGCGGCGGAGGTGGCGCGCATCGTCGAGTCACTGCAGGGATACGCGCGACGGTTCCGGCGCCGCGGGGCAGTGCTGGGGGTCTCCGGCGGCATCGACTCCAGCGTGGTCGCGGCGTTGTGCGTGCGCGCCTTCGGCGCCGATCGCGTGTTCGCCCTGCACATGCCGGAGGCGGAGTCGGCGGCCGAGACGCTCGCGATGAGCCGGGAGGTGACCGACTGGCTCGGGGTCGACTCCGCGGTGGAGGACATCACCCCGGTGCTCGTCGCGACGGGCGCCTACCGCCGCCGCGACGACGCCATCCGGCGCGTGGTACCCGACTACGGGGACCGATGGCGCTCGAAGATCGTGTTGCCCAGCGTCGTAGACTCCGACGCGTTCCGGCTCTACTCGGTGGTCGTGGAGACACCCGACGGCATGCAGTCGACGCACCGGCTCACGACCGAGGCGTACCTGGAGATCGTGGCGGCGACGAACGTCAAGCAGCGAGTGCGCAAGATGGTCGAGTACAGCCACGCCGACCGGCTGAACCACCTGGTGGCCGGCACTCCGAACCGGCTGGAGTACGACCAGGGGTTCTTCGTCAAGCTCGGCGACGGCGCGGCCGACGTGAAACCGATCGCACATCTCTATAAGACGCAGGTGTACGCGCTGGCCGAGCACCTCGGCGTTCCCGCCTCCGTCCGGGCGCGTCCCTCGACCACCGACACGTACTCGCTGCCGCAGTCGCAGGAGGAGTTCTACTTCTCACTGCCGTACCCGCGCATGGATCTGTGCCTCTACGGGCTCGAACACGGCGTCTCCACGACAGAGATCGCGGACGCCACGGGGCTGACCGAGGAGCAGGTGCTCCGCGTGCACCGCGACATCGCGCAGAAGCGGCGAAGCACCGCGTACCTCCACGAGCCGCCGGAGCTCGTCGAGTCCGTGTCGCGGGGCACGGCGCCCCCGGAACGCTGACCCGAAAGTCTCCCGACGGCGGTCGTCCCGGATTCGTGTCTCGCTTGTGCAGGTCGGTCGGGGTTTCCGGCTGTACAAGTGAGACACGGGGTCGAGGGTGTGGGTGGTTCCGGGGGTCGGTGTCTCGCTTGTGCAGGGTTTCGGCGTGATCCGGATGCTCAAGTGAGACATGCGACGGATGCGGCTGACCCGAAAGTCCTCGCGCTTCGTCTCGCTGCGCTCGCTCAGCGACCGGGTCCTCCCTCTCCCGCGGAGCGCCCGCAGGCGGCTCCGCCCGCTCTCGTCAGCGGGCATCCCGGGCGGGGGCGGCGTCATCGGCCAGGGCGATGGCGAAGGCGGTGGCGACTCGCTCGTCGGAGGCGACCGAGACCTCGATGTGAAGGCGGTCGCCGGCTGCCGCGGCAACGGGGCCCGACAGCCGCACGGCCAGCCGGCCGGTGCCGATCGGAGCCGTGTCGATCCAGGCCCACGGCACCCGCCCGTCCCAGGGGGCGAGCGCCAGCGCCTTGAACGTCGCCTCCTTGGCGGCGAAGATCTCCGCGGCGCGACGGTCGGGATGCGGCGCCTCGGCGCACCGCATCCGTTCGGCCGCGCTGAACCACCGTCGCCACGCCGTGTCGCGTGCGCGCAATCGATCCAGTCGCGCGACCGAGGCGAGGTCCACTCCGATCCCGTGCACGCTCATGGCGCGTTCGCGGCGACGACGCGAACCAGCTCCGCGGCGGCCTCCGCCGAGCCGAGCTCGTTCAGGTGGCCTGCGTCGGCGGCGAGCGCGCGGTTGAGCACGAAGTACTCGACTCCGTCCTCGGATCGGATCGTGGGGTGCTGAGCGAGGGTCGCCTCCACCGCCGCGATGTCGAACAGGCGCCCGGAGTCCGCATAGCGTTCGCGCACCAGCTCGTTGTAGCGGTACCGGGCGATGTTGTCCGCGGGCCCGGCCTGGTCGTCGTCGCCGAGCACGGCCTTCAGACTCGCGCGCCAGCTGCGATCGGTTGTCAGCGGCACGGTCGCGTGCAGGAACCGGATGCCGGGCTTGCGGCGTTCGAGACCCTCGACCACGTGCACGTACTCGTCGAACAGCGCCTGCACGTCGGTCGGCGCCGTCACGTCCAGGTAGCAGAACTTGACCAGGGCGAGGTCCACACCATCGCCCAGCGGTCCGTCGACGAGCCGCGCGAGGTCGTCGAGCTTCGTGAAGGGATCGCCGTTGACGCCGACGTGCGCGTGAGCGAGGAAGGCGTCGTCGTCGAGGGCGCCGCGGCCGTCCGCGTGCACCTCCGTGACGGGGGGAGCCGCTACGCCCTCCGCCTCATACAGAGCGTCCACCCCGTCCAGAACGTTCCCGCCGACGGACTGATGGCCGAAGAGCACGCGGGTCCGCGCCGCGGCCTCCAGCTCGGCGACGGTGGGAGGCGTGCGGTCGATGGCGTCCATGGGCGGGTTCTCCACTCTCCAGATGGCGGTCACCGCGCCCGCAGCCAGAGCCAACGCGGCGCCGGCCGCGATCAGCGCGCCGCGGCGGGTGCCCGTCACCACGGCTCGTCCCGCCGTCCGGGCACCACCGCGGCCTCCCGCTCGGCGCACAGCCGGCGCACCTCGTGCTTGACGACCTTGCCGTTCGCGTTCAGCGGCAGCGCGCCGAGCACGTGGACTCGCATGGGCCGCATGTGCGCGGGCAATGCGCGCTGACAGTGCTCCGCCACGTCGCGTTCGGCGAGCCCGCTGCCGTCGCGCGCCACGATCGCCAGCTCGATCCGCTCGCCCGCCCGCTCGTCCGGCACGTCGAACGCCGCCGCGGCCACGATGTCCGACATCCGCATCACGGCCGACTCGACCTCGGCTGCGCTGACCCGGTGCCCCCAGGTCTTGATGAAGCCTTCCGCACGGTCGACGACGTACAGGAAGCCCTCGGCGTCGACCCGCGCCAGATCGCCGGTGTGCAGTATGCCCTCGGACATCTTCGCGGCGCTCGCCGCCGGATCATGGAGGTATCCCGGCGACACGTTCTCTCCGGTGGCGACGATCTGCCCGACCTGTCCCGGCGGCACGTCGTCGCCGGCGTCGTCGACGACCCGCAGGGTCACACCGGGGATGCCGCGGCCGATCGACCCGGGCCGTGCGGACAGGTCGTCGGGGGAGAGGCACGACAGCCGCGCGGTCGCCTCGGTCTGCCCGTACATCACATGTACCCGTGCGTGGGGTTGGGCCGCGACGAGCTCGTGCAGGATGCTGGTCGCCAGTGCTCCGCCGGCCTGCTGGATCGTGCGCAGCCGAGGCAGCGGGCGCTCGGTGAAGCTGCTGTTGCGCACCAGCGCGGTGAACACCGACGGCACGCCGGCGAGCCCTGTGCATTCGTGGGCCGCAAGCGCTGCCACCGTCGTCTCCGGGTACGCCGCAGTGGCATGTCCCACCAGTCCGGCCCCGACGCGGAGGTGGGTGTGCAGGAGCGACGCCCCGAACACATAGCTGAAAGGGAGGAGCACCAGCATCCTGTCGTCGGATGCGATCGGCACCGCCCCGAGGATCGAGGTCGTGTTCGCCTGGAGGTTGCGATGCGTCAGGCGCACCGCGCGTGGGGCGCCTGTCGTGCCCGACGTGAACAGGTACGCGGCATCCTGGTCCGGGTCGACCGGAGCCAGGCGCAGCGGGGCGCGGCCGCGACGGTCCCACGTGGAATCGAAGGCGGTCTCGCCGATCACCGCGATGCCCCGCTGGACGAACGGTTCCGAGCGGGAGTGCGGGATGCGGCCGAGGATCGCCGCGGCGCAGCCTGCCCAGGCGGCCCGTGCCGCCGCCTCGTCGATCGCGATCGTCGCGGGCAGCGGCACCACCACCATGCCCGCGGCGAACACGGCCAGGTAGGAGGCGATCCAGAACAACCCGTTGGGCGCCAGCAGTGCCACGGGTGATCCTGGTTCCATCCGATGCACCGCGAGCAGATCGCGGACCGCGGCGACCGCCTGGCGCAGCTCGCCGTATGTGTACTGTCCGGTGGTGTCGCGCCACACAGGCGCGTCGCTCGGAGCGGCGGACAGCAGGAACCCGGCGGTGTTGGCCTCGATGGTGCCGTTGTGGGACAGTGGGCGAATGACCGGAGCGCGGCGCCGTTGGGCGTCCTGGGGGCTGGCGGCATATCTGGTGCTGGCCGCCGTCGTGCTGCTCTCGCCGCTGTCGGCGGGAGCCGCCGTCGACCTGCTCGTGCGAGTGGTGAGGGACGGGCTCGGACTCACGGAGTTCGGCGCGGGCTGGGTCGAGTTCGCCGCGAACGTCGTGTTGTTCGTGCCGCTCGGGTTTCTGCTGACGGCGCTGTGGTCGCGGCCCTGGATCGGTGTGCTCGTCGCGCTGGCCGTGTCGACCGGGGCCGAGCTCGTGCAGCTCCTGCTGCCGGCGCGGCTTGCGAGCATCCGCGACGTCGTCGCCAACGTGCTCGGTGCGCTGCTCGGTTCGGGTATCGCGTGGCTGGTGCTGGTGCTGGTGCTGCTGCGTCGGAGGAGTTCGGTCCACTCGAGTCCGACCGCTGACGGCTCGGGCTTGTCATCGGGTCGCTCGGCATCTCCCGGCGACGGCTCGTGACCCGCTGCCGGCCCGAGGGCCGACGACGGGGAGCAAGAGGGCGGACACGGACGGAGGAGGGGGAGCCATCCGCCCGTGCCCGCTCTTGAGTGGCGACTCATGCTCGTCGGGGGTGAGCCGACGAGCGGCGTACGGCGACGTAGGCCGCGGGTCCCTCGATGAGGTACCGTCGCGCCAATCGCCGTGGCTCGAGCATGAGCCGCCACATCCATTCCATGCCCGCCGCGGAAACCCACCGCGGGGCACGGGAGACTCGCCCGGCGAGGAAGTCGACGACCGCGCCGAACGCCAGCAGCGCACCTGCGCCGGTGGCGACGCCGTATGCGTCGATCCAGTCCTCCTGCCGGGGCTTGCCGAGGCACACGACGACGATGTCGGCACCCGTCTCACGTATCTCCGCGGCGATCGCGACGCAGCGATCGGGCGAGTCGAGCTCTTCGCGCGCGGGCGTCCAGTGGCCCGCGTACCGGAGGGACGGCCAGCGCTCGCGCAGCCGGCGAGTGAGGGCATCTCTCAGCTCCGGTGCGCCGCCGAGCACGGCGACCGTGAGCCCGCCCGCGGCGGCGTCGTCCAGGACGCCGCCGATGAGATCGCTGCCGGCCAGGCGCGGATGAGGCGCTCCGGTGCGCCGTCGCACCTGCTGCGCGATCGGTGCGCCGTCGATGAGGTTCAGCCATCGAACACCGCCACCCGTGGGCACCGTCGCATGGCGCGGCGTCGTACCGGCGCGCGCGCCGTTCCGGCGCCCGAAGTGGTGGATGTGATCGAGGTTCACGGACGCGATCGCCAGCGGGGCCGCCGGGTGCCGGCGGCCCGCCTCGGCGATGATGCCGAGCGCGCCGGACTCGTCGAGCACGTGGACGGCGATGCCGGCGATCTCGAGCTGGAGCGCGTCGAGCGTGGAGTGCGTCGCGGCGGGGATGCCCAGGGGCACACGCGTCGCGACGGGTGTCGGCGCGGCGCTGCGCGGCGGGGCCGAGATCCGCGCAGGTGCGGCGACGACGAAGGGCGGGACTGTCTGACTCATCAGTACGCCCCCTTCGCGCTGACGACGGCTCGCGCCGTGCGGCAGATGATGCCGAGGTCGCTGAGCACCGACCAGTTCTCGACGTAGTGCAGGTCGAGGCGCACGCTCTGCTCCCACGTCAGGTCGCTGCGGCCGCCCACCTGCCACGGGCCGGTGATGCCGGGCTTGATGTACAGCCGTCGGGACGCCACCCCGTCGTAGTCGCGCACCTCGCTCGGCAGCGGAGGCCTCGGGCCCACGACGCTCATGTCGCCGCGCAGCACGTTCCAGAACTGCGGCAGCTCGTCGATCGAGTACCTGCGCAGGAATCCGCCCACGCGGGTGACCCGCGGATCCCGCCGGATCTTGAACAGCGCGCCGGATGCCTCGTTGCTCATTGCGAGCGCCGCGCGCTCGGTCTCGGCTCCGGCGCGCATCGTGCGGAACTTCACGATGTCGAACTCGCGTCCGTCGCGTCCGACGCGGCGCTGGCGGAAGAAGACGCCGCCTCGGGAGTCGAGGAGGATGAGCGCGGCGATGAGCGGCGTCACGAGCGCGATCGGGACCAGCGCGAGCCCGGAGATGACGACGTCGAGCACACGCTTGAGGCGATGCCGCGTGCCGTCGAACGTCGGGATGCTGACCGCCACAAGGGCGAGTCCCTCGGCACGGTGGAACGAGATGCGGCCGGCCGCCACATCCGTCAATCGCGTGGCGAGGACCAGCTCCGCGGCGGTCCCCTCGAGCTCCCAGCTCAGACGGCGGATGAGGTCCGGGTCTTCGAGCGCGCCGGCCACGACGACCGTGTCGGCTCCGAGCTCGCGGGCCGCCTGGGCCGTGCGGACGGCGGGGCCCCATACCGGGTAGGTCATGGGGCCGACGGTCAGCTCGGTGGCGGTATCGCCATCCAACGTCGTCCCCACGACGTTGTGACCGAGCCGACCGCCGTGTTGAAGGGCACGGGCCACGTGCTCCACGTCGTTGCGGGAACCCACGATGAGTGTTCGCGATGCGAACAGCCCGAGCCGGCGCCGGCGGGCGACCCGCTGTCGCTGAATCCAGCGGTTGAGAAGAAGCGCGCCGAGTCCGGCGGGAAGCGCGCCGATCAGCTGTGTTCGCACGCCCTGCAGCGGCAGCGCGACGAAACAGACCGACAGGACGGTGAAGGCGAGGGCGGTGGCGTGTGCCACTCGCGCATACTCGGCCTTCCCCGCGAAGACGAGCCCCGGGTCGCGGGTGCGCAGCGCCGCGAGCAGCACCATCCACACGAGTGCGACCGCGAGGGGGACAGCCATCGCCGTCCCCGGACCGGCGTGCGTGTCGGGGGGTGCCACCGTGCTCCGCAGGATGGCGGCCGCTCCGGTCGCCGCGGCGATCGCGCACAGATCGCCCATCGCGACGCGGCGTCGATGCCGTGCGTCGTGGCGCTGTCGGCGCTCCAGCTCCGGTGTCGGTCGCGGCGCGGGTGCCGTGACCGCGAGCGGCGGCTGCTCGACCGAGAGCGTCGTCATCGCGACGTCTCCGCGACCGCACGCTTGCGCGTCGTCGAATCGTCCCCGCCGCGTACGGCCTTATCGGTGCACGCGCACGTGCAACGTCCTGTCCCCATGAACGTTCCCCAGTTTCCCCAGATACGGGCCCCAGCCCGTGATTCCCCAGAGCGGGTCGAAACCCGCTGATTCCCCAGTGCAGGCCCCCGCCTGCGTTCGGTGCAGGCCCCAGCCTGCGTGTCCCCAGAGCGAGCGGATTCCCGCTGCCCCCGTCAGATCCGCCCTCCGATTCCCATATCGGAGAGCCGTTGCGGCACCGACCCCTCGGTGGCGCACATCCACCTCGCGGTGGCTGACGTGGCCGATTCTAACCACAACTTCGCGGCGTTGTGAACGACCTCGTCGTAAAACGTTCACTCGGATCCCGACCTGAGCCGGGGCTCCCGGGACGTATGCCTTCGTGCAGCGCGACCCTTGAGAGCCGCGCTGCACGAAGGGCATTGCGTTCGCACCGGGACGCCCCCAGACAGCCCGAATGCCACGCGGTCCGAGGCTTCGCGGCATTCCCCAAAACACCACCTCGTGACCGGCGAGAAGCGACGCTACCCCCAAATCGTCTGTCCGCCAAAAGGGGGACAGGAAAAATACTCAAGTGCGTCGACACGGCCGACTCGCGGATGGGGTACGGTAGCCCCCTGGGAACTGGAAGCAACCTCACGCCGGGGGCGGCGGGGGGTCGAAAGCCTTTGGGGAGGCTGACATGCTGTCTC
>NZ_CACSKB010000037.1 GCF_902706225.1 Microbacterium sp. 18062 | reverse complement strand
GGACGGAAGCGCGCCGTCCCCCGTGTCGACGGCGCCGGCCCAGGAGAAGCCGCGGCGACGGCGCGGACTCGTGATCGGCGGCATCGTCGCGGCAGGCGTGCTCGCCCTCGGCCTCTCGTTCGGGGGCGGCGTCGCCACCGGGTGGGCGCTCGGGCAGGGGACGGGCCAGAGTCAGTTCCAGCCGGGCGAGTTCCCGGGCGACGGCGGACCGCAGATGGGTCCGGGAGGCGGCGCCGACGACGGCGGAACGCCGCCCACCCGGCCCGACGACGGCTCGGGCACCGACACCGACAGCAGCGACACCGACAGCGGCACCTGACGACGGGCGTCGACGGTCAGCGCCCGGGGATCCTGCCCAGCGCGACGGTCACCGCGCGGCCGACGGAGGCGGCGGCGCGGCCGACGACCTCGGCCGCGTGCGCCGCGGGCTCCGGAAGGGCGGAGACGTAGGCGGCGCCCGCATCCGACTCGTCCTCGAGGAACGGGATCAGCCACGCGTCGATCTCGTCGAGCGGAGCCGGCGACAGGGAGTAGTAGCGGTGCTGCCCCTCCTCGCGGACCGAGACCAGCTCGACGTCGCGGAGGACCTTCAGGTGCTTCGACACGGTGGGCTGGCTGACGCCGAGCTCCTGCACGATGTGGGAGACGCTCGTGCCCTGCTCCCCGGAGACGGAACGATCCAGAAGAAGACGCAGGATGTCGCGCCGGGTCGCGTCCGCGATCACGCCGAAGATATCCGCCATGCGCCTTAGGTTAGTCGGGTGCCGAGCGGAGTACCATGACACGCGTTCGGGTCGTTGACCTGCTGCATGCGTGAAAGGGGCCTCGGATGACGTCCGAATCCGCGAGGTTGTCCTCGCGGCGTCGGATCGCGGCATCCCTCGAACGGCTCCGCGACGGATCGCGGACGTTCGCGACGTCGTCTCCGGCGCGGTTCGCGGTGCTGATCTTCTCGTCGCTCATCCTGGTGTTCACCGCGCTCCTGTCGCTGCCCGCCGCCGCGGCCGACGGAAGGGCGACCCCGCTCGCCGACGCGCTCTTCACGGCCGTGTCGACCATCTGCGTCACGGGACTGTCGACCGTCAACATGGGCGAGCACTGGTCGCCGCTCGGCCACGTCTTCATCTACATCGGCGTCAACGTCGGCGCCCTCGGCGTGCTGACACTCGCCTCGATCCTCGGGATGATCATCTCGAAGCGCCTGGGCCTGCGCGCAAAGCTCATCGCCGCCGGCGACTCGAACCCGCTCCGCATGCACGGCGGACCGGTGAACGAGGGTCAGACCGTGCGGCTCGGCGAGGTCGGACAGCTGCTGCGGACGGTCGCGCTCTCGACGCTCGTGATCGAGGCGGGGCTCGCCGTGCTGCTGTATCCCTCGCTGCTGCTGGGCGGGGTGCATCCGCTCACCGCCCTCTGGGAGGCCCCCTACTTCGCGGCGATGTCGTTCACGAACACCGGGTTCAGCCCCAACGCCGACGGCCTCGCCCCCTTCGCGAACGACTACGTGTTCATGACGGTGCTGATGATCGGGGTGTTCCTGGGATCGATCGGATTCCCGGTGATCTTCACGCTGTGGCGGCACCAGTGGCACGTGCGGCACTGGTCGCTGCACACGAAGCTCACCCTCATCACCACCGTCGTGCTGTTCTTCGCCGGGGCGATCGTGTTCGTCACGCTCGAGTACGACAACCCGCTGACCTTCGGCGGCATGGACACCTGGGACACCGCCTTCCAATCGCTGTTCCTGTCCGCCATGACGCGCTCCGGCGGGTTCTCGGTCATCGACGTCGGAGATCTGCACGGGTCGTCGCTGCTGGTGGGGGCGATGCTCATGTTCGTCGGCGGCGGATCCGCCTCCACGGCCGGCGGCATCAAGGTGACCACCCTCGCCGTGCTCGCCCTCGCCGTCTTCTCCGAGGCGAAGGGGCGCCCCGCGGTGCAGGCCTTCGGCCGCCGCATCCCGAGCGACGTCCAGCGCGTGGCCCTCTCGGTCGTCGCCTGGGGCGCCACGATCGTCGCGCTATCGACGATCACGATCGCGCAGATCACGAAGGCGCCCGTCGACGAGGTGCTCTTCGAGGTCGTCTCGGGGTTCGCCACGGCGGGACTGTCGACCGGCCTGACCGGCGAGCTGCCGGACCCCGCCGTCTATGTGCTGGCCGCCACGATGTTCATGGGCCGCGTTGGTACAGTGACACTCGCCGCCGCGGTGGCCGCGTCGTCACACTCGCAGCTGTACTCGATGCCCGTCGAAAGGCCGATCGTTGGTTGAGAAGCTCCGCACCGATGCGCCGGTGCTCGTGATCGGTCTCGGTCGGTTCGGGGCGGCGTGCGCCGGCGAGCTCGACCGTCTCGACCGCGAGGTGCTCGCGATCGACGCGAGCCTCGACCTCGTGCAGAAGTGGTCCGAGCGCGTCACCCACACCGTGCAGGCCGACGCCCGCAACTTCGAGGCCCTCAAGCAGATCGGCGCGCAGGACTTCCAGGTCGCCGTCGTCGCGGTGGGATCCTCGATCGAGGCGTCGGTGCTCATCACCGCGAACCTGGTCGACCTCAAGGTGCCGCAGATCTGGGCGAAGGCGGTGTCGCAGTCGCACGGCAAGATCCTCGCCAGGGTCGGGGCGAACCACGTGATCTACCCCGAACGCGAGGCCGGCGAGCGCGTCGCGCACCTCGTCAGCGGCCGGATGCTGGACTTCATCCGGTTCGACGACGACTTCGTGCTCGCGAAGATGTATCCGCCGAAGTTCATCCGCGGGATCGGGCTCAACGAGTCGGGCGTGCGCACGAAGTACCGGGTGACGGTCGTGGGCGTGAAGAGCCCGGGAAAGCCCTTCCGCTACGCGGAGGCGGACACCGTCGTCACCAACCACGACCTGATCATCGTCTCGGGCACCAACAGCGACATCGAGCGCTTCTCCTCCCTCGACCGCTGAGGCCGGGCGCGCCGCGGCCCTCACTCGAGAAGACCACGGAGCCAGCCGCTCAGAGCCGCTGCGGGTGCGCAGAATCAGGTCACGCGCCTGAGCAGGAACGTCCTCATCCGCCGAACAGCCGCGCGAAGAAGCCCTTGTGCCTCGACCAGCCGGCCGCGGCGAGCGCGTCGGTCACGGGACGCTTCACCTCGTCGGTCGTGAACGACCACCCGAAGCTCTGACCCCGTGTGGTCCCGTGGCGGTCGGTCTGCTCGGCGTCGACGGCCCAGTTCTTCGAGAACGAGACCGTCTTCCGGTAGCCGCGGAACCGCGTGGACTCGAACGACAGCCCGCCCGGTCCGATGGTGGCCTCGGTGCTGGTCGAACGCTCCTGGAACCGCCAGGTCGAGGTCGCCGGGTCGAGCACGACGCGCAGCTCGTAGTCCCGGTCGATCGTTCCCGCGGCGAGCACATTGCTCCATCGCGCGTCGACGTACTTCCAGCGCGCGACGACGCCGTCCGGCGTCGGTTCGTACACGAACGGGAGGTCGTCGGAGTTCAGTGCGAGGATGCGCTGCTGTGCCTGCGCGAACGAGTCGGCCATCAGCGCAGTGTACCGATGCGTCGACCGAGCGGACCGGCTACCGCACCGACCGAACGCACCTCCCGATGGAGATCCCGCGAGACGTCACGAATGCTCGGCGGTCGGCGCTGGGAGGCAGCATCCGTGAAGTCTCGCGCCGGCGTGAGGCGGTCAAGCTAGGGCGCGCTCACGCGCCGGCCGCCAGCTCCTTCGTTCGCACGAGCGCCGCATCCGTCGCGCGCGCGAACACCTCGTCGAGACGCGCCTCCTGCAGTACCTCGATCGCTTTCTCCGTCGTGCCCTTCGGGCTCGTCACGCGCCGGCGCAGCTCTGCGGGGTCCTCGCCGGATGCAGCGAGCAGAGCTGCCGCGCCGATGAAGGTCTGCTCCGCCAGCACCCGCGCCTCGTCCTCGGCGAAGCCCTTGCCGATGGCGGCCTTCGTGAGCTCCTCGATCAGCAGGAACACATAGGCCGGCCCCGAGCCGGAGATCGTCGACAGCGCGTCGATCCGCTCCTCCGGCACCTCGAGCACCGTGCCGACGGTCTCGAACACGCCACGGGCGGCGGCGACCGCATCCGCCCCGGCGTTCGTGCCGGCGGCGAGCCCGGTCACCGCCTTGCCCACGACCGCCGGAGTGTTCGGCATCGACCGCAGCACGACCGCATCCGGGCCGAGGATCCGCTCGAACGTCGCGATCGTGACGCCCGCGGCGAGGCTGACGACGATCGCCCCGGCGCGCAGGTGCGGACCGATCTCGGCGAGGAGGTCGGGAACCATCGCGGGCTTCACCCCGATCAGCACGACATCGGCGGATGCGGCGGCACGAGCGTTGCCCGCGGGCTCGTCCTCGAGCGCGATGCTCGTGACGCCGGCGAGATCGGCGAGCGCGGCCGCCTTCGCCCGGGTGCGGTTGGTCACGGTGACCCCGCCCGCCCGGCCGGAGGAGACGACGCCGTGCAGGATGGCGCCACCCATGGAACCGGCGCCGAGGATCGCGATCGTGGGAAGAGAGCTCATTTCTCCAACCTACGCCCCGGCTCTTCACGGCCCCGAGGTCTATCATCGACAACGCCGGGGCACGGCAGCCTCTCCGGCGGAGGATCGGACATGACGGAACCCACCACAGACCTGCTCGAGGGCATCACGGCCCGCAGCGTGGAGACGCCGCGTCTCAGCGTCAACATCCTGGAGCGCGAGGGCGACGACCCCGCCACCCCGTCCGAGCAGACCGTGGTGCTCGTGCACGGCAACGTGTCGTCCGCGCTCTTCTGGCAGGAGCTGATGCAGGATCTGCCGAGCGACCTCCGGGTCATCGCTGTGGACCTCCGCGGCTTCGGCGCGACCGAGAGCCTGCCGATCGACGCGACCCGTGGCGTGCGCGACTTCAGCGACGACCTGCACGCGACCCTCGATGCCCTCGGCATCCCGGTGGCGCATCTGGTGGGCTGGGCGCTGGGCGGCGGCGTCGTCATGCAGTACGCGCTCGACCACCCGGTGCTCTCGCTCATGCTCCAGGCGCCGGTCTCGCCGCACGGCTTCGGCGGCACCCGCCGCGACGGCTCCCGCCTCACCGCCGACGACGCGGGCACCGGCGGCGGCAGCGCGAACCCCGACTTCGTCCAGCGCCTGAACGACCACGACACCTCGGATGCGGCCGAGACGTCGCCGCGGAACGTGTTCCGGTCGAGCTACGTGTCGTCCGCCTACTCGAGCGGGAACGAGGACCTCTGGGTCCGGTCGATGCTCACGACCTCGACGGCGCCCGGAAACTACCCGGGCGACAGCCTGCCGAGCGAGAGCTGGCCGGGCTTCGGCGCGGGTGCCACGGGCATCCTGAACACTCTGGCGCCGCGCTACTTCGATACCTCCGGGATCGTCGACCTCGACCCGAAGCCGCCGATCCTGTGGGTGCACGGCGACCTCGACGCGATCGTGTCCGACGCGTCGTTCTTCGACCTCAACCACCTCGGCGCGCTCGGCATCGTGCCCGGCTGGCCGGGTGCCGACGTGGCGCCCGCGCAGGAGATGGTCTCGCAGACCCGCGACGTGCTCGACGCCTACGCCGCCCGCGGCGGCCACGTGCACGAGCTGCTCCTGGAGGGGGCCGGTCACGCAGCGCACCTGGAGCGTCCCGCCGAGGTGCGCCACGCGCTCCTCGAGGCGATCGGCTACATCGGTCCGGCGCAGCATCCGGCCCCGCCCACCGAGACCATCATCCTGCGTTCCGCGGACTGACGGGCATGAGCACATCGGGCGGCGGCAAGGCCATCCTGGCGGCCTTCCTCGCGAACCTCGGCATCGCGATCGCGAAGTTCGTCGCGTGGCTCCTCTCCGGATCCGCGTCGATGCTCGCCGAGGCGATCCACTCGGTCGCCGACTCGGGCAACCAGCTGCTGCTGATGCTCGGCGGGCGCAAGGCACGCCGTCGCGCCGACAGCGAGCATCCGTTCGGCTACGGCCGTGAGCGCTACGTCTACGCCTTCGTCGTCGCGATCATCCTGTTCTCGGTCGGCGGCCTCTTCTCGATCTACGAGGGCGTCGACAAGCTCACCCATCCGCACGAGCTCGAGAACGTGTGGATCCCGATCGGGGTGCTGGTGGTCGCGATCGGGCTCGAGTCGTTCTCGCTGCGCACCGCGGTGAAGGAGTCGAATCTCGTCCGCAAGCCCGGCGAGGGCTGGGTCGCGTTCATCCGCCACGCGAAGGCGCCCGAGCTGCCGGTCGTGCTGCTCGAGGACATCGCCGCCCTCACGGGGCTCACGTTCGCCCTCCTCGGTGTCGGGCTCAGCGCGATCACCGGCAACTCGGTGTTCGACGCGATCGGGACGCTCATGATCGGGACGCTGCTGGTCCTGGTCGCAATCACCCTCGGCATCGAGACGAAGAGCCTTCTCGTCGGCGAGGGGGCGAGCGACGCGGACCACCGCGCGATCGTCGCCGCGATCGCCGCCGGCGACGAGGGCGCGCGCCTCATCCACATCAAGACGCTGTACCTCGGACCCGACGAGCTGCTCGTGGCCGCGAAGCTCGGCTTCGACGGGGACCGCACGCTCGGCGAGGTCGCCGCGGACATCGACGCGGTGGAGACGCGCGTGCGCGCCGCCGTGCCGATCGCCCGCGCGATCTATCTCGAGCCCGACGTCTTCCGACCGGATGCGGCGTCCGCATCCCCGAGCGCACCGGAAGCGAGCCGCTGAGCGATGGAGTATTGCGTCTTCACCGAGCCCCAGCAGGGGTTCTCGTACGACGATCAGCGGGCGTTCGCGCAGCTCGCCGAGCGACTCGGGTTCACCGGGTTCTTCCGCTCCGACCACTACCTGCGGATGGGGCCAGGCGATCCGCTTCCCGGCCCCACCGACGCGTGGACGACTCTGGCGGGCCTCGCGCGGGAGACCTCCCGCATCCGGCTCGGCACCCTCGTCTCGTCGGTCACGTATCGCGTGCCGGGCGTGCTCGCGGTGCAGGTCGCGCAGGTCGACGCGATGTCGGGCGGACGCGTGGAGCTCGGGCTCGGCACGGGCTGGTTCGAGGCCGAGCACCGGGCCTACGGCATCCCGTTCCCGCCGAAGCGGTTCGATCTGCTCGAGGAGCAGCTGGAGCTCGTCACGGGTCTCTGGGGCGCCCCGGTCGGCGACACGTACTCCTTCGAGGGCGCCCACCACCGGCTGGAGGATGCCCCGGCGCTCCCCAAGCCCGTGCAGGAGCGGGTGCCGGTCATCGTGGGCGGCGGCGGCCCGCGACGCACCCCGGCGATCGCCGCGCGGTTCGCGACGGAGTTCAACATCGGCTTCCAGCCCGAGGAGGTCGTCGCGGAGAAGTTCGCCGTCGTCCGGGCCGCGTGCGAGGCGATCGACCGCGACCCCGCGTCGCTGAAGCTCTCGGTCGCGCTGCCGACGCTCGCCGGGGAGACGGATGCGGACCTCGAGCGTCGGGCTGCGGCGATCGGGCAGGATCTCGCGGAGTTCCGGGGCGGGACGAACATCATCGGCGGCGTCGACGCGATCGCCTCGAAGGTCGGGCGGCTGCGCGATCTCGGCGCGGAGCGCGTCTACTTCCAGCTCATGGACCTGCGCGATCTCGACCAGCTCGAGTACCTCGGCGCCGAGGTGCTCCCCCACCTTCCCCGCTGATGCGACCGTCTCCCCCACTCGGTCCCTGAGCAAGAGTCCCGCTCGGTCCCTGAGCGAGGAGCGCAGCGACGAGACGAAGGGGCGCGGTGCTCACCGTCCGCCCTCGCGCTTCGTCTCGCTTCGCTCGCTCAGCGACCGGACTCCCGCCACCTCACGGAGTGCCCCGCGGCAGCGCTGGCCCGGGGCGCACCCGGCCGTGCAGCCGCCTTCCGCTCAGCGGCGGGCGTCGAAGAACGCCCGGAGCAGGGCGGACGCCTCGGGCTCGCGCACGCCCGCGACCACCTCGACCCGGTGCGGCAGGCGCCGGTCGCGCACCAGGTCGTGCACCGAGCCCGCCGCGCCCGCCTTGTCGTCCCACGCGCCGTAGACGAGCCGCGACACGCGTGACTGGAGAACGGCGCCCGCGCACATGACGCAGGGCTCGAGGGTCACCACGAGCGTGCAGCGGTCGAGGTTCCAGGAGCCGAGCGCCGCCGCCGCGCGGCGCAGGGCGACGACCTCGGCGTGGGCCGTCGGATCCCCCGTGGCCTCGCGCTCGTTCCGGCCTTCGCCGACGATGCGGCCGGCCGCATCCGTCACGACCGCGCCGACCGGCACGTCGCCGGCTGCCCCGGCCTGCGCGGCGAGCACGAGCGCACGATCCATCGCCGCGGCGTCGGGGGCGGCGACCGGCAGGCTCATCGTTCCAGGCTAGCCGGGTACCGTAGCCTGGGAGCATGCGCCTGCACGTCGCGGACCATCCGCTCATCACCCACAAGCTCACGGTCCTGCGCGACGAGTCGACGCCGTCGCCGGTGTTCCGTCAGCTGACCGAGGAGCTCGTCACGCTCCTCGCCTACGAAGCCACCCGCAGCGTGCGCGTCGAGCCGTCCGAGATCCGGACTCCCGTGACCACGACGACAGGCGTGAAGATCAGCGAGCCCCGCCCACTCGTGGTGCCGATCCTGCGCGCGGGCCTCGGCATGCTCGAGGGCATGGTCAAGCTCCTCCCCACCGCCGAGGTCGGATTCCTCGGGATGGTGCGCAACGAGGAGACCCTCGAGCCCACGACGTACGCCGAGCGCCTGCCCGACGACCTGAGCGACCGGCAGTGCTTCGTGCTCGACCCGATGCTCGCGACCGGAGGATCGCTGGGAGCTGCGATCGAGTTCCTCTTCGCCCGCGGTGCGCAGGACGTCACGGCGATCTGCCTGCTCGGCGCCCCCGAGGGCGTCGCCGCGATCGAGAAGCAGGTCGGCGACCGCGACGTCACGCTGGTGCTCGGCGCGCTCGACGAGAAGCTCAACGAGCGGGGCTACATCGTGCCCGGCCTCGGCGACGCCGGCGACCGGCTGTACGGCACCGTCTGACCCGGGTCGGGTCTCGCCGGCGCGTGTCTCACTTGTGCACGTGCGCGGCGCGTTCGACCTGCACAACCGAGACACGGATGCTGCCCGGATGAGACACGGCAGCGACGGCGACACGAGAGGCGTCAGAGCCACCTCTTCTTCTTGAAGATGAGGAACAGCCCCGCCGCGAAGGCGAGCATCGCGAGCACCGCCATCGGATAGCCGAAGGTCCAGTGCAGCTCGGGCATGTGATCGAAGTTCATGCCGTAGATCGTGCCGATGAGCCCCGGCGCGAAGATGATCGCGGCCCACGACGAGATCTTCTTGATCTCGTCGTTCTGCGCGAGGCTCGCCTCGGTCTGCCGGCGCGCGACGAGGGCCGAATGCACGGTGAGGGCCTTGTCGAGAAGCGCCCGGAAGCCCTCGATGCGGTCGCCGACGCGGATGACGTGGTCGTGCACGTCGCGGAGGTTGCGCTGCAGCTCCAGGTCGACGCCGTACTTGCCGTACCCGCGCTGAAGCCATTCGAGCACCGCGTTCAGCGGCTGGACCGCCCGGCCGAAGCGGATCACCTCGCCGAACAGCTCGTAGATGCGGCGCGACAGGGCGTCGTCGTCGCTCACGCCGAAGAGCTGATCCTCGATCTCGTCGATGTCGTTCTCGATGCCGGCGACGACCGGCTCGTACTCGTCGACGACCCGGTCGAGCACCGCGTAGAGAATCGCCTCCGGACCGAGCGCGAGAAGCTCCGGCTGCGTCTCGAGACGATGACGCACCGCCGCGAGATTGGGGGACTCGGCATGCCGGATGGTGATCACGAAGTCGGGCCCGACGAACAGGTGCAGCTCGCCGAAGTCGACCTCCTCGCGGTCGTCGTCGTAGTGCGCGGGACGCAGCACGACGAAGAGCGTGTCACCGTACCGCTCGACCTTCGAGCGCTGGTGCCCCTGCCGCGCATCCTCGATCGCGAGGGGGTGCAGGTCGAACTCGGCGGCGACGGAGTCGAGCTCGTCGGGACTCGGGCGATACAGCCCGATCCACGCGAGGCCGTCGCGGGCCTCCATGAGCTCATAGGTCTCGTCGAGGCTCGCGGGGCTCTCGACCCGGTGTCCGTCGACGTAGATGGCGTTGTCGATGAGAGGAGCCATGTCTGGTCCGATCTGTGGGGAGTGGGCGGGCATGCGGAAGCCACAGCGCGCCGCTCGCTCGGATCAGTTCCGAAGCATGTCGACGGTGCGCGCCGTGGCGTGCGGACTATCGTCGGCCATGGCCATCACCGCCTTTCCTGGATCGTCTCGCGGTCTGTCTCCCTAGAGAGAGGGGGCCGCCGCCAGGGCGAGCCCAAAGCGAGAGTGTAGACCACCCCGCCGCCCAGACCGTGAACCGGAGTGGACGAGGCTCTGCACGGGCTGGGCGAGGTCAGGCCCCGCCGAGGACGTCCGCGTCATCGGCGCCCACCAGTCGGGCGAATGCGCTCAGCCGGGCGACTCCGTCAGGCGTGCGTGGCAGATCGTCGAGCAATCCGGGCGAGTACACGACGTAGGCGGCGAACTGGGCCCGCGAGATCGCGACGTTCAGCCGGTTCTGCAGCAGCAGGAACTCCAGGCCGCGCGGAGCGTCGCGGCCCGACGACGCCGCCAGCGAGACGATCGCGACGACGGCCTCCTGCCCCTGGAAGCGGTCGACCGTGCCCACTCGCACGCCGTCGATCCCCGCGGCGAGGAGTGCCTCCTCGACCTCCACCTGCTGCGCGTTGTAAGGGGTGACCACGATGATGTCGGAAGCCGTCAGCTCACGTTCCGGCAGCGTCTGCAGCTCGCCATCCCGCTCGTCGGAAAAGGTCCACGAGCGACCGATCATGTCGCGCACGACGCGCACGACCTCCGCCGCCTCCTCCGGAGAGGCCACGGCGTTGCCGCGGTGCGCGACCGGCACCGGATGGACGCCGGGCGTCACCCCCTCGAGCGTGCGAAGCGCCGTGCACGGCGCCGAGGCGAGCTCGCCCGCGTACGAGAGCAGCGAGACGGGGCGCGCGACATCCGGATGCATCCGCCACGACCGGGAGAGGAACGTGCCGTACTCGCGGGGAAGCACGGGCTCGTCGCCCATCACCCACCCGAGCGCGGATGTGTCGACCGGCTCCGGATGCGTGCCCTGACTCACCTGCGGCAGCTGCTGGGGATCGCCCAGCAGCAGCAGGCGCTGAGCCGCGACGGACACGGCGATCGTCGAGGCGAGCGAGAACTGCCCGGCCTCGTCGACGACGAGGAGGTCGAGGCTGCCGCGGGGGACGCGTGCGGGATGGCTGAAGTCCCAGGCGGTGCCGCCGACGACGAACCCGCCGGGGCGTTCCTCGGCGAACGCCGCGATGCCGTTCTTCTCGATCGCGGTGAACGAGACGGTGCCGGCCGCATCCGGATCCTTCAGCGCCTTGCCGACGAACGCCTTCGGCACCCCGGCGGCCACCACGCGATCGAGCATGTGCTCGACGACCGCGTGCGACTGCGCGACGACCCCGACGCGGTAGCCGTGCTCTCGCACGAGCCGGGCGATGATGCGCGAGCCGACATAGGTCTTTCCCGTTCCGGGCGGTCCCTGCACGGCGAGATAGCTGTGATCGAGGGCGAGGATGCTGCGCGCGATGGCCATGACGTCGTCGCCGTCCGAGACCGCGAGACCCGAGCCGGTCGTGCGCGGGGGCACGCGCCGCAGGATGTCGGTGGCCGGATCGTCGGGGAACCCGGGCGCCGCGTCGAGCACGCGATCGGCCCAGAGATCGATCGCCGTCTGCTGATTGCCGGCCGACGGCGGCGCGCCCGGGGTCAGCGCGAAAGGGAGCTCGCGCCAGGTCTCGGCGCCTGCGGCGAGCTCCTCGACGATCGCGCCGTCCTCGAGCACCTCGACGACACGCACGGTGCGCGCCGCGTGGATCCATCGTGGCGACGGGTCGGAGGGGAACGGCGCCGGAAGCGGATACAGCACGAACGGCTGGCCGCCCACCGACAGCCGGGTGCCCGGAGCGGGATCGCCGCGCAGCTCGATGCGCCGCCGGAGCGACCGGGCACGTCCCTCCCCCGCGCGCCAGTCCTCGACCACGCGGCACCGGTCGGGGTCGAGCACGACGACGTCGCGGGTGTCCTCCCAGATCGACGCCGGTTCGCGCAGCCGCAGGAAGTGGGTCGCCCAGAACGTCTTCGCCTCGCGCGGGTAGTAGTCGATCGCGGCCGCTGCGAGCCGCAGGGCGACGGTGTCCGCGTCCGCCCCGGGGTCGCGGCCGGAGACCCGCGCGCGCTCGGCGGCCTCGTCAGCGCGGCGGTCGAGCATCAGCGACCGCGGCGACGCCTCGTAGACGAACTCGCCGGCGGAGGGATCTCCCGCGGGGAGGAGTCCCGCCTCCCGTGCGCGATCGACGAGCCAGTCCCGCAGCCGCAGCGTCGAGACGCAGTCGTCGCGGTTGTACTCGGCGAGGTCGTCGAGGATCGCCTGCGCCGCCGTCTCGTCGCCCGCATCGCGGAGCACGCGCGCCTCGACGTAGCGGACGATGGAGTCGTCGCCGCGCTGCACCTCGCTCGTGCGCAGGTCGTCGCCCATGTAGAGCGGCTCGAGCTTCTTGATCGAGTACGACCGCGAGCCCACCCGCAGCGCCCGGCGCACCACGGGATAGAGGTCGACGAACAGCCCGTCGCGCAGCATCCGGTCGATCTCGGCCTCGCGCGTGCCGTAGCGCGCGGCCATCGCGAGCAGATGCGTCGGCTCGTACGGCGCGTAGTGGTAGATGTGCATGCCCGGGTGCTCGCGCCGGCGCAGCTCGACGATGTCGACGAACGTCTCGAACGTCTCGCGCTCGTCGGCGAAGCCGTGCGCCCAGAGCGCGGTGTACTGCTCGCGCGCATCGACCCAGCCGAACAGGTAGTCGATCCCCCAGTCGCCGGTCGCACCCTCGGTGTAGAGCGGATCGCCCTCGAAGTCGAAGAAGAGGTCCCCCGGGTCGCGGCGGGGAAGGGCTCCGAGAGCCTGCGGCAGCACGACCTCGTAGCTCGGCGCGGCGGGCGGCGCGTCGCCGTCCGCGGACGGCACTCCGGCGGGGCTCTGCAGCTGCAGCCTCGCCTGTGTGCGGAGGGAGCCGAACACCTCGGCGCTCATCCGCTCGGGCGGCGTGACGCCCTCGGCGAGCTCGTCGATCGTGCGGATGCCGGCCCGGCGCAGGCGCTCCCGCTGCACCGGGCGCATCCCCGCCACCAGCAGCAGATCCCGGGTCGCGACCACCTCGGCCTCGCACGTCGCGCATCGCCCGCACGCCACCACCTGCAGGTCGCCGCGGCCGTCGCCCCAGGCGATCGGCTCGCCCGTCGCCCCCGCCGCCAGGTCGCGGTCGGCGACGAGCGCGGCCAGCCTCCGGCGACGCAGCGCGTAGACCGGGGTGAGGTCGTCGACGCGGTGCACGCTGACGCTGCCGTCGCCGAGCAGCAGCTCCACGCGCTCCGAGCGCGGCACCGCGAGACGGTCGAGCTGATCGGCGTATGCCGCCAGCTGCATGAGCGCCGTCACCCGCGCATGACGGGCGAGCTTGGTGTCCTGCACGACCCATGCGCCGGCGTCGTCGCGGACGAGGAAGTCGGCGAACCCGACGAAGTCCCGGGTCTGGAAGGCGGCCTGGTACACCACGACCGCGGCCGGATCGGCCAGCGCCGCCTCGGTCGCGGCGAGCGCCGCCGCCATCCCCCGCTCGTCCGCCGACCGCGCCTCGGGGATCTCGACCACTCCCGCCCCGTGCACCTCGCGGTAGCGGGCGAGCACGTCGAGCTCGTGGCGCGTGCCGAGGCGGGCGGCGCGCTCGAGCATGAGGTCTTCGGGGTCGGGCACGGCCGGGACGCGGCCGAGCCGTGCATCGACCTGACGCGCCCACGCGAACTCGCACTCCGCCGCGGCCTTCAGGTCGCTCGCGCTCCAGACGATCCTGCCCGGCTGGTCACCCCGGGGCTCGATGTACCGCATCCGTTCCCTTCCGCATCCGACCCTAGCCGCGGCCTCCGACACCCTCCATCGCACGCGTCGTGCGATGGCCCGTCCCCTGTCACACTGGGGGGATGAGCACCGACCTGCCCTTCGAGAGCTCCTACCGGCACGGATTCGCCCGGATCGCCGCGTGCACCGTCCCCGTGCACATCGCGGATCCCGCCGCGAACGCCGAGGCGGTGCTCGCCGAGGCGCGCTCGCTCCACGACGACGGCGTCGCGGTCGCGGTGTTCCCCGAGCTCGCCCTCAGCGGCTACGCCATCGACGACCTGGTGCTGCAGGACCCCGTGCTGGATGCGGTCGAGCGCGCCGTCGAGCAGCTGGTCGCCGCATCCGTCGACCTCCTCCCGGTGCTCGTGGTCGGCGCACCGCTCCGCCACCGCAACCGGCTCTACAACTGCGCCGTCGTCATCCATCGCGGCGAGCTGCTCGGGGTCGCCCCGAAGTCGGCCCTCCCCACCTACCGCGAGTTCTACGAGCGGCGCTGGTACGCGCCCGGCGACGACCAGCGCGGGCAGGACATCCGGGTCGGCGCTCTGTTCGCGCCGTTCGGCCCGGATCTGCTGTTCGAGGCGCTCGACGTCGATGGGCTCGTCGTGCACGCCGAGGTGTGCGAGGACATGTGGGTGCCGGTGCCGCCCTCCTCCGAGGCTGCTCTCGCCGGCGCCACGGTGCTGCTCAACCTCAGCGGGAGCCCCATCACGATCGCCCGCGCAGACGATCGTGCGCTCCTCGCCCGCTCGCAGTCGCTGCGCTGCCTCGCGGCGTACGCGTACGCCGCGGCCGGCGTCGGCGAGTCGACCAACGACCTCTCCTGGGACGGCCAGACGTTGATCTACGAGGGCGGGCAGCTGCTCGCCGAGACCGAGCGGTTCCCCGACGGTCCGCGCTCGAGCATCGCCGACGTCGACCTCGACCGGCTGCGTCAGGACCGCCTCCGTCAGGGCACGTTCGACGACAACCGGCGCACGCTCGCCGACCGCACCGGTGCGTTCCGCACGGTGCACTTCCGCCTCGAACCCCCGGCGCGCGACATCGGGCTCCGCCGCGCGACCGACCGCTTCCCGTTCGTCCCCGACGATCCGGCTCGGCTCGCGCAGGACTGCTACGAGGCCTTCAACATCCAGGTGTCCGGCCTCGAGCAGCGGCTCACCGCCATCGGGCACCCCAAGCCGGTCATCGGCGTCTCGGGCGGCCTCGACTCCACGCACGCGCTGCTGGTGGTCGCGCGGGCGATGGACCGGATGGGGCGCCCGCGCAGCGACATCCTCGCGTACACGATGCCGGGCTTCGCGACGAGCGATCACACCCGCTCCAACGCGATCGAGCTGGCCGAGGCGATCGGGGCCACGATCGCCACGATCGACATCCGCCCGGCCGCGACCGAGATCCTCTCCGGGATCGGGCACCCCGCCGCGACCGGCGAGAAGGTCTACGACGTGACGTTCGAGAACGTCCAGGCGGGGATGCGCACCGACTTCCTGTTCCGGCTGGCGAACCGGCACGGCGGCATCGTCATCGGCACGTCCGATCTGTCCGAGCTCGCGCTCGGCTGGGCCACGTACGGCGTCGGCGACCAGATGAGCCACTACGCGGTCAACGCGGGGGTGCCGAAGACCCTGATCCAGCACCTCATCCGCTGGGTGATCGCCGAGGGCGAGGGCGTCGACGCGCGCACCGTCGCCGTGCTGCAGGAGGTGCTCGACACCGAGATCAGCCCCGAGCTCGTGCCCGCCGGCGAGGACGGCAAGGTGCAGTCGACCGAGGACTCGATCGGCCCGTACGCCCTCCACGACTTCGCGCTGTTCCACGTGCTGCGATACGGGCTGCGCCCCTCCAAGATCGCGTTCCTCGCCTCGCACGCGTGGTCGGATGCGGATGCCGGAGCCTGGCCGCCCGGCTTCCCCGCCGACGACCGCTACGCCTACGACCTCGACACGGTCGCCCGGTGGCTGCGGGTGTTCCTGCGCCGCTACTTCGGCTTCGCGCAGTTCAAGCGCAGCGCCATCCCGAACGGCCCGAAGGTCTCACCGGCGGGTTCCCTGTCGCCGCGGGGCGACTGGCGTGCGCCGAGCGACGGCAACGCCCGCGCCTGGCTCGCCGAGCTCGACGCCGCACTCCCCCGCTGACCCGAAAGTCTCCCCGCCCCGGTTCTGTTCAACAGGCGCATTGCCTGGACTTTCCCCACCCCACGGAGCGCCCCGCAGGGGCGCGGAGCAGCTGACCCGAAAGTCCTCACGCTTCGTCTCGCCGCGCTCGCTCAGCGACCGGACTCTCGCACCCCACAGAGGGTCCCGCAGGGGCCCTGAGAAGCTGACCCGAAAGTCTCCCCGGAGTGGGGAGATTTCGCTTCCTTCGTTGGTCGTCAGCGACCCCGGCCGCTGACCCGAGAGTCTCGTCTTCTCGGTCCCTGAGCGAGGAGCACAGCTCCGAGACGAAGGGGCGCGGTGCCCCGGGTTCACCGGTCGCGTCCTGCCGGTCTCGGCGACCGGTTGCGACAGGTGAGCCGGGCTCTCCCGCCCCCATCGCGCCTCGAAGGGCGTGGAGAAGCCGACCTGCCCCGCCCGCCCTCGCCGGGACTACTCCGCCGTGTCGCGGGCGTAGGCCAGGGTGATGACGAACGCGTTCCGGGACGCGTCGCGGATCGTGTAGTGCACGGCCGGGCGATCGGGCACCCAGCCGCGTCGGCCGCCCTGGTCGAGCCGCACGTGCTTCGGCTCCACCCGCGCACCGCGGCCGTCGGCGGCGAGCACGGCCTGCACGCGCGTCCAGTGCGTGATGAAGTCGAGCTCCGTCGACCCCTCCCAGAGGTGGCTGTGCGCGCGGATCGAGGCACGGGTCTCGTCATCCGGATGGAGGTCCCGCAGGTCGATCCCCACTCTCAGCGTCGGGTCGGACACCGCGACGACCGTGGCCGCCCGATACTCCGCGACCGTGACGACGAGGTCGATCTCGGAGCCCCCGACCGACGCGATGAGCCGGGTGTGATGGCCGAAGTGCGTGGGCGCCTCCCGTTCGATGCGCACGTCCGTGGCATCGATACCGAGACGCGCGCCGATGATCGCGCGGGCGAGGATGCGCTTGCGGTCGTGCGCGGTCACCGACGGATCCCAGCCCAGGCGCGCATCGATTCCAGCGGGGGTGTCCAGGAGGACGGATTCCATGCGGACCTTCCGGGTGACTGACGACGAGTTGACTGCGCCAGCCTATTCCTCGCCGCAGCCCCGTCGCCGGGGTGCAACCGTGAGAAACACCGGGAATGCGTCCGACGGGCAGGTGCTTGACTTCAGGGAACGGCTTCGGCGACTCCGGCGACGGATGCGGCAGGGCCACCGTCGACGGAAGGACATCATGACCCGCATCGGACGCAGTGACCTCGACATCTTCCCGCTCTCGCTCGGCGGCAACGTGTTCGGCTGGACCGCAGACCGCGACGCCTCGTTCGCGATCCTCGACGCGTTCCACGCCGGCGGGGGGAACTTCATCGACACCGCGGACTCGTACAGCGCCTGGGCTCCGGGGCACAGCGGCGGCGAGAGCGAGACGATCATCGGCGAATGGCTCGCGGCCAGAAAGCCCGAAAACGTCGTCGTGGCCACGAAGGTGAGCCAGCATCCCGATTTCAAGGGACTGTCCGCGACCAATGTGCGCGCCGCCGCCGAGGCCTCGCTCACACGGCTCGGCGTCGAGTCGATCGACCTGTACTACGCGCACTTCGACGACGCCGAGACCCCGCTCGAAGAGACGGTCACCGCGTTCGGCGACCTCGTCACCGACGGCCTCGTGCGCTACGTCGCGGTCTCGAACTACACCGCCGCCCGCATCCGTTCCTGGATCGAGCTCGCCCAGGCCGGCGGCAGCGACCTTCCGGTCGCGATCCAGCCGCACTACAACCTCGTGCATCGCAACGACGTCGAGGAGTCGATCGTCCCGGTCGCCGAGGAGTTCGACCTGTCGCTCGTGCCGTACTACGGTCTGGCCGCCGGCTTCCTCACCGGCAAGTACCGTTCGACGGATGCGGTGAGCCAGGCGTCTCCGCGCGCCAAGGGCGCGGCGAAGTACGCCACGCCCCAGGGCCTGCGCATCATCGACGCGCTCGAGGGGATCGGCGCGGCCCACGGCGCATCGATCGCCGCGACCGCGCTGGCGTGGCTCCGGGCACAGCCCGCCGTCGCGGCTCCCATCGCGAGCGCGTCGAAGGTCGAGCAGGTGGACGATCTGCTCACGAGCGCCCGCATCGAGCTGACCGCCGAGGAGATCGCCGCGCTCGACCGCGTCTCGACCTGGACGCCCGCCTCCTGACCGGTCGCCCTCGCGACACCCGCCCGCTCACCGCTCACCGTTCACCGTTCACCCGCGAGACTGCAGCGGGGCGCCGAGACAGCGGGGTAACCCCACCGTCTCGGCGCCCACGTGCAGTCTCGCGGCCCCGAGCACGGCGCGGGAGGGCGACCGCCGTGAGGCTCACCCCTCGGCCACTGTCGCCTCGGCTACTGTCGAGGGGTGAGCTTTCTCGGCAGTGGATCCGGCGGCGGCACCGATGGCGGGCCCGGCAACGACCCCAAGAAGCCGTCGCCCGCACGTGTCGGCATCTGGCTCGTGGTGGGCGCCGTCGGCGTCTACATGCTGGCCTCGGGCGTGATCGGCATCGTCTCCGGCGGCGGCTGAGCCGCCCTTCCGGCGCCGGGGTGCTCGGTACGCCTGGGTCCTCAGCGCACCACGGCCGTCGTCGTCACGAGGCGGGTGAGCACCTCCTGGCTGATCGATCCGAGCAGGAACCGGCCCACCGCGCCCCGGCCGTGCGTGCCCACCACCGCCAAGCGCGCTGTCGCGGCGTGCCGGTTGATCACCTGCGACGGGTATCCGCGCTCGGCATGACGCTCGACCTGAAGGTCCGGATAGAGGCCGGCGATCCCGGCCAGGGACAGCGCGAGCGACTCCTCGGCGAGCGCCTGCATGTTGGTCAGGTACACCTCCGACCGCACCGTCGCGCCGTGCAGATGCGCCGTCAGCGGCGTCCACACGCACACCGCGATCAACGGCTCTCCGAACCTGTCGGCCTCCTGCGCCGCGAAGGCGAGCGCGCGCTCCGACACCTCCGATCCGTCCACCCCCACCACGATGCCGCGGCGGTCGCCGAGGTCGACGTCCGGCACGACGACGACCGGAGACGAGGCGGCCGCCGCGATCCGGATGCCGTGCACGCCACGAGCCGGACCCGCGTCGGGGCCGCGGTAGTCGCTGCCGATCACGAGCAGCGCAGCGTTCTTCGAGGCCTCCAGGAGCACCGACACCGGATCGCCGGTCTCGACGCGACCGGACGCCTGGATACCTGCGTCCGATGCGCGGCGCACGTGCTCATCGAGCCGTTCCCGAGTGTCCCGGATGGCCGCCTCGAGGACGTCCTTCTCTCCCACGACACCGACGGCGCCTCCGACGACGCTCACGAGCTCCATCCCCAGCCGGCGTTCGACCGCCCGCCCGATCGCCCAGTCCACCGCGCGTCGCGACACCGGGGATTCCGATACTCCGACAACGATCGTCTCACTCATGATCCGCTCCCTCTCCACTCCGGGCTCTTCCCGCTCCACTCCGGACACTTCCACGCTAGGCGAGGCGGGTCCTTGCCCGCCACGGATCGCCGCAACCGTCAGCCGCCGACCCGTGCCGCATCCGCGTCCTCGTACGCCGACGCCGAGCATCCGCCGATCGCCTCTCATCGACCGGGGTCGCTGACGACCAACGAAGGAAGCGAAAGTCCGGTCGCTGAGCGAGCGCAGCGAGACGAAGCGTGAGTACTTTCGCTTCAGGAAGAGGCGTCGGAGAGCCGCTGGGAACGACGACGGGCCGAGAGGTCCACGACCGAGACGACGAACGCGATCGCGACGGCGACGCCCGCCGACACCATGCCGAAGCCGTACGCGTCGTGGAACACGACGGCATCGGCCACGTCGCCCTGCTCGCGGTACACCGTCGCGTAGAACAGCGCCAGCGCGATCGCGGTGCCGACGGCCGTGCCGATCCGCTGGCCGAGCTGTCCGACCGAGCCTGCGAGACCGCCCTCGCGCACCGGGATGTCGGCGAGGGTGAGTGTCTGGTTCGGCGAGATCACGAGACCGCCGCCGAGACCGCCGACGACCATGACACCGGCCATGACGTACGGCGTCGCCGCATCCGGCACGTACAGCGCCGTGGCGACGAGGCCGGCCACGCACAGCAGCACGAGCGCGAGTCCCCACACGACGATCGGCCTTCCATAGCGCCCGACCAGCACCCCGCCGACCCACGAGGACACGGCGCTGGCGAGCGCGAACCCGATCGTGACCATACCGGCGAACACCGGCTCGATGTGCAGGCCCCCCTGCAGGTACAGCGTCGTCAGCAGGAAGATCGACGGCATCGCGGCAAAGTAGGCCGCCTGCAGCACGGTGCCGTTGCGGTACGACGCGACGCGGAACAACGCGAGCGGGATGAGCGGCTGCTTTCCCCGCGCCGCGTAGCGACGCTCCCAGGCGATGAAGGCCGCGGCGACGAGCACGAACACGACCAGCAGCCACCAGCGCCGCGGGTCGTCGTCCGGCGAGCCCGTCGTGAACAGGAACGGCCACATCAGCGCCAGCACCGTGAGCCCGAACAGCACCACGCCCACCGGGTCGAGGGCGAGCGGGCGGCGGGAACGGGTGCGGGTCGCCGGCAGCACCCACGCCGCCAGCGCGATCGCCGCCAATCCCAACGGCAGGTTCATCCAGAAGATCCACCGCCAGCCGTCGCTCGAGCCGCCGAGTGCGATCATGAGGCCGCCGAGGGTGGGCCCGACGGCCGTGGCCACTCCGATCGTCGCACCGAACAGCCCGAACGCCCGGCCGCGCTCCTTGCCCTGGAACAGCTGCTGGATGAGCCCCAGCACCTGCGGCATCTGGGTGCCCGCGGCCATGCCCTGAACGAGACGGGCGATGAGCAGCACGGTGACGTTGGGCGCGAGGGCGCACACGACGCTCGCCAGGGTGAACGCCGACAGACCGATGAGGAACAGCATGCGCCGCGACCGCTGGTCGCCGATGCGCCCCATCGGCACGAGGAACAGGCCGAAGGTGAGCACGTAGCCCGAGACGATCAGCTGCAGTTCGGTCGAACCCGCCTCGAACGCGGTCTCGATCGAGGGCAGCGCGACGTTGACCTTCGACAGGTCGAGGATTGTGATGCCCGCGACCGCGACGCAGACCCAGAACGCCCGCCACCGGCGCGCCGGGGTGAGCGGGATGTCGGTCGTGATCGGGTGCGCCGCCGTCCTCGGCCGCTTCTCGGGGCCCTCGGCCATCACGCCTCGTCGTGCCGGGCGAAGACCGACCGCAGGACGAAGAACACGACGACGGCGACGATCGCCACGAGGAACAGCTTGAAGAAGAAGGCGAGCACCGAGAAGAGGATGTTCACGAGGATCCATCCGATCACGACAGCCGCGACGACGCCGAGCACGGTCCACAGAGTGTTCTTGGTCACGTGTCCACCCTACGGCCGGCGGATGACGCTCGGCCCCTGCTGGGTGGCTTCGACGAGCAGTTGTGCAGGGAGCTGCTCCTTCATCGCCTCGACGTGGCTGATCACCCCGACCGTGCGCCCGCCCGCCCGCAGCTCGTCCAGGGCGCGCATCGCGAACTCGAGGGTCTCGGCGTCGAGCGATCCGAAGCCCTCGTCGACGAACAGCGTGTCGAGCCGGATGCCGCCGGCGCGGTTCGTGACCACCTCGGCGAGTCCCAGCGCCAGCGCCAGCGAGGCGAGGAAGGTCTCGCCCCCGGAGAGCGATTGGGGTGGCCGGGAGTGGCCGGTGTGCGCGTCGTGCACGTCGATCCCGAGACCGGATGCGGCGCCCCGCGCGGCCAGCGAATCGGTGTGGTGCAGCGTGTAGCGACCGGACGACATCTCTTCCAGACGCACGTTGGCGGCGGCCACGATCTCTTCGAGCTCGGCCGCGAGCACGAACGTCTCGAGCGTCATCCGCTTGGTGTTCGGCGTGCGCCCCTGCAGGGTGTCGGCGAGCCGCGCGACCGCCGCCGCGTCGTCGGCGAGCCCGGCGAGCTCCGCGTAGGCGGCATCGGTGCGCTCCACGAGGTCGCGCAGGCGCTCGGCGGTCGCCTGAGCGACGCTGAGCGCCGCGATGGCGCGCGATCGTGCGGCATCCGCCTCTGTCCGAGCCTGCTCCGCGGCGTCGACGTCCACGAGCTCCTCGGGGGCGCCCGCGAGCTCCAGCTGGAGCTCCAGCGCCCGAGCCCGCACCACGGCGAGATCACGCTCATGCGCCTCGACCCGTTCGCGCAGCCCCTGCACCGTGGCGGCAGGCAACAGCGCCCCGGCCACGTCGTCCTCGTCGGCGAAGTCCGATGCGCCCACCCGCTCGGCGAAGTCACGCGCCGCCGCGGTGGCCGCGGCCGCCGCGGTCGCCCGCGCGCGTTGCGCATCGCGCAGAGCACGCGCCCGGCCACGCCGTTCCGTGGTCTCACGCACCCGATCGGCGACGCTCTCGTATGCACCGCGGGCGGCGACCACCGTCGTTCGCAGCGTCTCGGCCGTCACGGCGGCGCGGGCGGCCGACTCGCGCGTCGCCGCGACCTCGGCGACCAGGCTCTCGCGCTCGCGCGCCGCCGCCTCGTCGAGGTCGACCAGCGCGGAGCGGCGCGCCAGGAGTCCGACCCGCTCCCGCTCGGCGGACTCGGCCTCGGCGACGGCCTCGTCCGCCGCGGCCGCCTGCGCCTCGAGGACGTCGAGACCGTCGCCGCCGGCACGGGCGACGAGGCCGGCGTGCTCCGCCCGCCGCGCTCGCGCCTCGTCGCCGGCTCGGCGCTCGGCGGCCACCGCCTCCTCACGGGCGCGCTCGGCCGCGGTGATCATCTCGTCGGTCACGGGGGCGTCGGTGGGCGTCGCCGGATGCGGATGCGCCGTGGCACCGCACACCGCGCACGGCTCCCCCTCGATCAGGGCCGCCGCGAGCTCGCCCGCGTGCCCTGCGAGCCGACGCTGCAGGAGCGTGGTGAGCGCTGAGCCGGCCCGCGCCGACGCATCGACGGCTGCGGCGTATGCGCCGTCGGCGGCCGCCGCGAGCGGCGCGAGCCCAGTCGCAGCGCGAGCCGCCTCGACGCGCTCCCGCACGCCGTCCCGCGTCGCGCGCAGGGCGTGCAGGGCGCCTGCCGCCCCCTGCACGCGATCGAGCTCACGGCCGAGGGCCTCGAGCTCGTCCGGCACGGCCGCCCGTCGCGCATCGAGGGCAGCGAGGGCGGTCTCCTGAACGATGACGCGTTCGCGCACGGCTTCGTGGTCGGCATCCGCCGCAGCCAGCTCGCGCTCGGCCTCCTCGGCCGCCCGCCAGCGGGCGAGGTCGCCGGTGAGCTCGTCGTCGAGCCGGTCGAGATCCGCGGCCGGATCGTCGCCGCTCTCCGTCCACGCCTCGCTCGCCGTCGCCTCGGTCGCGCTCGCCTCCGCGAGCGCGACCTGCGCCCGAGTGGCGGCGTCCCACGGCGCTCGCAGCGCCTCGGCGGCGGTCGCCCGGGCGATCCGGGCGCGATCGGCGGCGATCTCGTCCGCCACGGCCTCGAGATCGGTCAGGCGCGAGGCGGCCGCGGCACGCGCCAGCTGTGCCGCGCGCAACGCGCTCACCCTCGCGTGCTCAGAGGTCGCGGCATCGACCGCGGCCTCTGCGGCGGCCCGCTCCTGAGTGCGGGCCTCGACGCGATACTCCGCCCGCTGCACCCCGACGACGGCCCCGTCGAGCCGACTGCGGAGGTCGCCGGCGGGGGCTGAATCGGCCTGCAGACCGTGCTCCGCGACGAGCCGTTCCGCCTCGGCGAGCAGGCTATCGGCGCCGACGCCGCGTTCTCGGACGAGCTGCTGCGCGCTCTTGCGACGTTCGTCGAGGGCGCGCGCATAGTCCTCGTAGCGGCGTGTGCCGAAGAGGGTGCGCAGCAGCGCCTGACGTTCGTCGTTCCTCGCGAGGAGGAATCTCGAGAACTTGTTCTGGGCCAGCAGGATCACCTGCTGGAACTGCTGCAGGTTCAGGCCGAGGACCCCATCGAGCACCTCCGCCACGTCGCGCGGCTTTCCGGCACGGCCCACCCAGCCGCCGTCGACGAGCTCGTACAGCTCGGCGCGCGCGGACTCGAGCGTCATCCCGTCGCCGCGCAGCTTCGGACGCGCGTACTCCGGAGCGCGCACCACACGCCAGCGCGACCCGCCGACGGTGAACTCCAACCGCACCTCTGTCGGGTCGTCGGGCCCGCAATGGTCGCTTCGCAGACGCCGGTCTGCGCCGTCGTAGCGGGGCACGTTGCCGTACAGCGCGAAGCAGACCCCGTCGAGCACGCTGGACTTGCCGGCACCGGTACGCCCCGAGATCAAGAAGATGCCGTCAGCGTCGAAGTCGTCGAAGTCGACCGTCTGCGCCTGCCGGAACGGGCCGAAGCCGGTGAGCTCCAGCCGGTGCAGCTTCACGGCTGGGCCTCGGCGAGCACCTTCTCGATCGGGCGGTCGTCGGCGACGAGGTCGGCGATCAGCTCGCGCTCGCGCACGCTCGCCCCCTCGCCCTCGCGCACGTGTACGAGGAACGCCTCGACGAGCTCGCGATCGCTGCGAGCCGCCCGAACGCGGTCGACGTAGCTGCGGGAGTCGGCGGGTCGCGCCACCGCCGGAGCGTGACCGACGGTCGCGCAGAACGGGAAGCGCTCCTGCAGCCGGCGCATCGCATCGCGCTGCGGAAGGGCGTCGGTGTACTCGACGCTCACCCAGGCGTCTTCGGCGGCGGCGTACGCCTCGTCGGTCAGCAGCTCGTCGAACGGAGCACGCAGCACCTCGAGCCGGCGCGGCACCGGCAGATCGAGCCAGGTGACCTCCGACAGACCCTCGGCATCGAGGTCGACGATCCACGAGCCGCGCCGACGCCCCTTCTCGCCGAAGCTGTAGTGCAGCGGTGCCCCGGCGTAGCGCACCCGGTGCGAGAGCCGCTGGCGACCGTGGATGTGGCCGAGCGCCACATAGTCGGGTCCGTCGAACGTCCCGAGCGGCACGACGTCGAGATCGCCCTGACGGATCTCGCGCTCGACGCCCGGAGTCGCCTCGATGCCCGCCGCGAAGCAGTGCGCGACCGCCACGGATCGGCCGCCCCTGGTCGCGAGGTCGGCGCGGACGAGATCCATCGCGTGCGCCAGGGTCTGCGCCTGCGTGCGCAGCTCCACGCCCTCCCACAGATGCCGCACGCGCGCGGGCTCGAGGTAGGGGATGCCGTAGACGTGCACGGGGCCGTCGGCATCCGTCAGCGTCAGCGGCGTGCCCACCCGGAGCGGGTCGGTGACGACGTCGATGCCGTCGCGCAGGAGCCGCGACTGGAACCCGAGCCGGGCCGCCGAGTCGTGGTTGCCGCTCGTGACGACGACGCGGGCGCCCGTGTCGGCCAGCGCCCGCAGGACGTCGGACAGCAGCGTGTAGCACTCGGCGGCGGGGGTCGCCGAGTCGAAGACGTCGCCCGCGACGATGACGACGTCGACCGCGTTCTCGCGCACCTGCACGACGAGCGCCTCGAGCACGCCGCGCAGCGCCGCGAGCGTGGAGTACCCGTGGAAGGTGCGCCCGATGTGCCAGTCGGAGGTGTGCAGGATGCGCATGTCCCCACGGTACGTCGGGCCTCCGACACGGTCCCGAGGCCGCGCCACGGCGCGACGAGAAATCGGCCTCGAGAGCCGGCCCACCGGCGGCGGGGCGCACGCGCCGAGGTGCCGTCGGGAGCCGACGCCTCGGCGCGCGCCGCCGGCCACAGTCGGCTAGTCGCCCAGCACGATGCCGCCGTCGAGGTGGAAGTGCTGGCCGGTGAACAGACGCGCCTCGTGCGTGCAGAGGTAGGTGACGAGCCCGACGAGATCGTCGGGGGTCGTGAAGTCCTGCACGATCTGCTGCGCGAGCACCGCGTCGACGATCTCCGGGCTGATCCCGGTTCCGGCCAGCCCCGGTGTCTGCACGATGCTCGGCGCGATGGCGTTGACGGTGACGCCGTCCGGACCCAGCTCGCGCGCCAGGCCCCGAGTGAGGCCCACGACCGCCGCCTTCGAGGTGATATAGTGCACGCCGCCCAGGGGAGCCACGTTCGCGACCGACGAGGACATGTTGATGATGCGTCCGGACCCGCCGCTGCGCAGCTGCGGCAGGAACGCCTTGCTGACGAGGAACATCGAGTCGATGTTCACGCGCATGGTGCGCTGCCAGAGCTCGTAGTCGACGTCGTCGATCAGGGTCTGCCGGGGATGGAGCCCGGCGTTGTTGACGAGGATCGACGCGTCGCCGAGCTCTGTGCGAACCCGCTCGGCCGCCGCTGCGAGCGCCTCCGGAGAGGTCACGTCGGCGACGATCCCCACGCCGCGCCGGCCGGCCGCCGTCACCGCGGCCACGGTGTCGTCCGACGGCGCGAGGTCGATCGAGGCGACGTCGGCGCCCGCCCTGGCCAGATGCTCCGCGATGTGTCGTCCGATGCCGCGTGCGGCACCGGTGATCACGGCGATGCGTCCTTCGAGTCCCATTCTTTTTTCCCTTCTTCGCGTTCGAGAGGCCTCGGGCGCGCGATCAGCGCACCGTCACGCGCTCGATCTGAACCGGCCCGAGCAGTCCGTGGTCGCGCACGGTCACGGACTGCATGCTCGGCCGTCCGGTCAGCAGCATGCCGATGATGTCGGGCATCTCGGCGTAGTAGCCGCGCGCGATCAGCCGGTTGTTGAGGGAGCTCGCCACCCGCACGACGACCTCGTTGACCCCGCCACGGACGTCGGCGGTGATGTCCACCCGCGGCCGCGAGGTGTCGAAGCCGCGTGCGGGGCCGCCGTTGACGCGCACCGCGCCGAGGCCGCCGGCCGTGGAGCCGAGGTCGAGCACGATCCGCTCGGACGGAGCCGGCTCCTCGTCCAGCGCGAAGGTCGCCGTGTAGACGCCGACCCCGGAGACCTCGGGGCCGATCTCGGGGATCTCGCGCCAGGACCGCAGCCGCGTGTCCGGTGTCGACAGCGTCGACACCGCGGTCCGCGGCCGGACCTCGCGCGTCTCGTAGCCGAGACCGCGGTCCTCCACGATCAGCTCGTCCTCCCCGGCGTCCCAGCTCTCGACGGCGATCGCCCAGTCCTGCACGTCCGCGACGACCTCGGTGCGCTCGCTCAGCGTCGGACCCTCGCCCGAGCGGTCGAGCGTCCACAACGCGATCTCGCCCGGCGAGAGACGGGCGCGGATGATCGTGCGCCCGTCGACATGACGAACGTCCGCGTGCGGGACGACCGATCCGCTCCACGGGTCGATCCGGTACGCGGCGCCGAGGCCGTCCAGGGCGAACTCGACGTCGGTGTCCGCGCCGGTCTCGTAAAGGAAGTGGTACGCGTACAGGTGGAGGAGCTCGCCGTCCTCGCGCAGGTGGGTCAGCACGTTGCGATCGTCGGCGGCGAACTCGGCGCGGCCGATCACGCCGAGACCGCGAAGCGCATCGATCGTCTCCGACGGGTCGTCGATCTGACGCACCGTCGGCAGGGCGAGCAGGTCGTCGATCGTCGTCGCGAGCTCCGCGTCACGCCCGTCCAGGCCGGGGGTGTGCGCGGCCGCGCGAGCGTGATGCGTGTAGCTGCGCGCGCTCAGCAGCCGGAGCTCGGATGCGCCGTGCACGATCAGCAGCCGCAGTCCGGCGCGGGCCCACTCGAGCAGGAGCCGGGCCACATCCGTGTCGAGCCCGGACTGGTAGACGATCAGCGCCTGGTAGCCGGGGCCGTCCGGCTGGACGAGCCCGTCGCGCAGCTCGACCTCGTCGCGCAGCAGCAGCGATCCGTCGAAGAACTCGTACGTCCAGCCGGCGTCCTGCATCCCGAGGTCGCGCCACCAGTGGTTCTCCCGGTCGCGCATCCACATGCGGCCGTACGCGTCCTCGTCCAGCACACGCTGTCCGTCGTCGTCGATCAGGGCCATGCCCGACTCGTTGTCGGTGAAGTGGTCGGTGCGGAGGATGCCGACGTCGATGCGCGGGAGCCCCTGCCGGAGCACGGCCTGCACCCGCGCCAGCGCCTCCGTCCACTGCGGATAGAACTCGGCCGCGGGCTGGCGCTCGTCGAACCGTTCCGAGAAGACCGAGAGCATGCCCTCGTGGCCCGGCCAGTGGGTGGCGCCCTCGGCCCCCGCGGTGCTGGCCCAGCCGTGCATCACGGTCTTCGTGATCCCGGCCGCGAGCTGGGTCGCGATGATCTGATCGTAGAAGCGGTGGTCGAGCATGTGATTTCGCGTCGTGGCGCCCGTCTCGGACGAGTACTGCTTGCCGAACAGGTGCGCGGGCCCGCCCATCAGCCGGTAGGCGTCGATCTGCGAGCCGAACTCGAGCGACTCGTTCTCGATGCCGTCCACCTCGGGCCCCGGGCGAGTGAGCTCGAACGGGAGCCCGTAGCTGATCTCCGCCCGAAGCTCCATGCCGTTGGCGTGCAGGAAGTCCGCGAAGGGACGGAGCATGTTCTCGATGTACAGGTCGGTGAGGGTGCGCACATAGTCGTAGCGCACCTTCTCCACCGTGAGGCGGTGCTCGTCGGTCGGCTGGTGGTCGTAGACGGTCGAGGACGCCATGAGCGTCACGGTGCGGGTGAGGAACGGCAGCCACGGTGCGATGTCGTAGCCCCGGCGCCGGCGGAACTCGTCGGCCACGGTGCGGCCCCAGAACAGCCCGCCCGCACCGAAGGTCCACAGCTCGAGCGAGTCCATGTACATCTGCGCGCGCGGGTTGTCGGCGAGGGTGCGCCGCAGCTCGGGGGTCAGGACGACCTCGTCCCAGTAGGAGACGACCGCGTCGACGCCGTCGCGGTCGAGGTAGTTCACGGTGTAGTTGACCGACGCCGACGGCGACGCGGTCTGGCCGGTGCCGTGCATCCAGTAGCTGAACAGCATCCACGTGCCCTCGGGCGCCGTCCAGTCGAGTGCGCCGTCGCGCACGGTGCCGGTGAGGTCGACCAGCGACCCGGCGTCGAGGACGGTCGCGTCGGACTCGGGCCCCGAGAGCACGCGAGCGGCGACGACGGCGACGAACGTCTGCCGGGTGGCCCGCGCGCGATGCATCGGCATCCCCTCGGGCGCGCGGATGGCGTCGAGGTCGATCTGCGGCAGGACCCCGCTGCGGGTGGTCCCGCCCGCCACCTGCTCGACGACCACGTCGAGCTCCTGGGCCGCGGCGGGGTGATCCGGGTCGATCGTGGGCAGGTTCGCGTTCGACCAGTTCGTGCCGGAGGTGAAGCTGACCGCCATCCCCCGGCGGGTGGTCTCGTCGACCACGATCTGGGTGTCGTGCACCCACTCCTCCGCGCCCCATCCGTACCGCGCGTGGTCGATCGCCTCCTCGTCCATCGCGAGGAACTCCATGCCGCCGAAGCCGAGCCGACGGGCGAGGTCGATCTCGTGCCGCAGGGTCTCGTCCGTGTGCAGGCCTTCGGCCAGCCACCACCTCACCTCCGGCCGGTACTCGATGCCGGGATGGGCGACGAGGTCCGCGAGACGTCGGATCGACATGGGTTCTCCTTCGAACGTGAGGCGTGGTACCGATCGAATATATCGTTACCATGACGATAGTAATCGTTTTTCAGACGATATTTCCTGTCATCGCGGAAATCGGCACCCGCCTCCCGACCGGGGGCGCGGAGGGGACCACGCCACCCGTGCCCTAGCCTGAGAACCGCACGGAGAGGGAGACCGGATGGCGAGACAGCGGGACGTGGGCGAGCGCCCGCCCCTGCCCGCCGCGGCGTTCGCCCCCCTCGTCCCGGGCAACAGCCTGTCCGCCGCTCTCGCGTCGTTCGCCGTGTGGGCGAACTCGACGGCCAACCGGCGCGACCTCATGGTCCGCTGCGGATTCCCGCTCGAGGACGACCTCGCCGCCTTCCTCCTGCTGAACCAGCTCATCTACCGCGGCGCCGCCCGCCCCACCGATCTGGCGGACGCCGTCGAGGTCAGCACGTCCCAGATCAGCAAGGTCGTCGCCCGCCTCGAGGAGGCCGGGCTCGTCCGCCGTGCCCCGGATCCACGGGACGACCGCGGGGTCGTCGTCGGTCTGACCGACGAGGGCCGCGCAGTGGGCGATCGGATCGTGGCGGGCATGCACGACCACTTCCAGCAGCTCTTCCGGGATTGGAGCGACCATGATCGCGAGGAGCTCTCGCGACTCGTGGTGAAGCTCGCCCACAGCATCGACGCCGTGACCGTTCGAGCGCTGTCGCGGGCATCGGGCTACGACTGGTCCGACACGGGCGCCTGAAGCGAAAGTCTCCGCTCTCGGTCCCGGAGCGAGGAGCGAAGCTCCCAGACGAAGGGCGGCGACCGGGCTTTCCCCATCCTTCGCCGGTCGTCTGCGACCCGGGCCGCTGACTCCGCCGTCGGCCTCGACAGCGCGCGGAGCGCAAAACAGACCGGAAACAAACCGGGCGTAGCGTGACGGGCATGTCGCTTCCCGAGGTCTGCGCCGTCTACATCCTGCGCGAGCGCGCGCGCTCCGCGGAGGTGCTGCTCGGCTACAAGCGCACGGGGCTCGGGCTCGGCCGCGTCGTCGGCATCGGCGGCAAGGTCGAGCCGGGCGAGAGCGTCGTCGGCGCGGCCGTGCGCGAGGTGCGGGAGGAGACCGAGCTCCGCATCGCCGCCGCCGACCTCGAGCCGGTCGGCGTCTTCGACTACCTCTTCCCCGCCGAGCCCGCGTGGTCGCAGCGATCGCACGTGTTCGTGTGCCGGCGCTTCGCCGGCGTCCCGGCCGAGACCGAGGAGATCGTGCCCGCCTGGTTCGCCCTCGACGACGTGCCGTTCGAGCGCATGTGGGACGACGCCCGGCGCTGGCTGCCCGAGGTGCTCCGCGGCGCGCACGCGGACGACGCCACCTTCACGTTCGGAGACGATCTCGCGACGGTGACCGCCCAGCGGCAGGGCCTCGCCGAGGCCGAGACCGAGACCGCGCCCTCGGCACGGTAGCGTCGCGGAGTGGCCCATCACGAACGCTCGATCCCGGATGCGGAGCGCCCGCCCCTGTCGTTCACGTATGCGGGGGCGACACTCGTCGCCGACGAGGAGGGCCGGCCGCCGCGCGTCTTCCTGCTCGTGCACGGCATCGGGATGGGGCGGACCGTGTTCGGCGACCTGGCGGAGCACCTGCGCGGACACGGACGCGTCGTGCGCGTCGACCTCCCGGGCTACGGCGAGGCGCCCGAGCCCGCCCGCACACTCACGATGGAGCGCACCGCCGATCTCGTCGCCGCCTTCGTCCGCGAACGCGGGCTGCACCGCGCACCCGGCGGACTGGTGCTCGTCGGGCACTCCATGGGCACGCAGGTCGTCGCCGAGGTGGCGGCCCGCCATCCCGGCCTCGCCGATCGGGTCGTGCTCGTCGCCCCGACCGTGAACGCCCGGGAACGCGGCGCGGGTCGGCAGCTGCGGCGGCTCGTGCAGGACCTCGCCGTCGAGAGCCCCAAGGTCATCGCGATCGGCGCCCGCGAGTACCTCCGCGCCGGTCCGAACCTCCACCGCAAGCTCCGCGCCATGCTCGCGCACCGGCCCGAGGAGGCCTATCCCCGGATCGCCGTCCCCGCCCTCGTGCTGCGCGGAGCCGAGGATCCCGTCTCGCCCCTCGACTGGTGCCGGGACGTGGTGCGAGCCCTTCCGGACGGGCGGCTGACCGAGGTCCCGGACCACGGACACGAGACGATGATCCGGGACGCCGCGCCCACCGCGTCCCGGATCATCGACTTCGTCGGATCCCGCTGATCAGCCGCCGACGACCTTCTTCGCGAGCTCGTCCAGCAGCGCGTCGTCCGCCGAGATCCCGGCGTCGTCGAAGCGCTGCCTGAGCACCTCGACGATCCGCTCGTGGGGCCTGTCGGCGACGTCCACCCGTGTCTGCGCCACGATGCCGTCGATCTTGTCGTCGACCGAGGCGCTGTGCTGGTCCATCACGGGTGCGTCCTGCGTCGTCCCCGGGGGCGCCGGCGGCGCGTCAGACACGGATCGGTTCGGATCCGCGAGCGTCGGCGCGGGGTCGGGCTCGCTCGCGCCCTCGTTGTCCGGGTAGTTCCGCCCCGGATCGGCGTACTCGCCCGAGCCGCTCATCCGTCGTCTCCGAGAGCGAGGTCCGGGTCGGCGCCCTGCCCGGGCTCGTCCGACTCCACCAGCTCCGGGGAGTCGATGGCGTCGGCGTTCTGCTCCTCGGTCTCGCGGTCGGCGACCTCCGAGCTCTCCCATCCGCCCGGCGGGTTCGCATCGATCACACCCTCCGGAAGATCACGATCGTCCATGACGCGCTCCTCTCATCCGTCCCCAGCTTCGTCGGGGGTGCGCGCCGGACGCAGGGGATTGACGATGCCGGATGGCACGGGTAGAGGCTCAGCGCGGGTCGGTCGCCCCGCCGCCCGCCCGCTCACGCGACGCGGCGCGATCGCGACCGACCTCGCGGCCGATCACCTGCGCCCCGCTGGTGACGAGCGCCCGCCGCCACGGCAGCGTCCCCTCGATCTCGATCTGGATCGACATGGACAGCACCGTCCGGATGAGCACGATGAGACCGAGGATCAGGGCGTCCTCGACCGAGGGGTTCGACGTGATCGTCCGGATCAGGTCGGCGGCGACGAGGATCTCCAGACCCAGCAGGATCGCCCCGCCCAGCGTCGTCCGAAGCGTCGTGAACGCCGCCGTCCCGCCGGCCCCGCGGGCGAGGGACCTCGCACCGAGCACGACGGCGACGACGAACCCGATCACCATCGCGAGCGCGCCGACACACTCGAACGCGACCGCGACGACGGTGAAGACGGGTTCGATGTCCATCGCCGCGGACTCAGGCCGGCCGGCGCTGCTGCAGGATGCCGGCGCGGTGCGGGTTCGCCGCGAACCAGTCGGCGACGTACCAGCAGACCGGGATCACCTCGCGGTCCCCCTGGGTCTCGAGCTCGGCGACGGCCCGGTCGACGAGCTCGCCCGCGTAGCCGTGCCCGCGGAAGGTCGGGATGGTGAAGGCCCGGGTCATCGCGACGGAGCGTCCGTCGTCGCGGTAGTCCAGCACGCTCACGAGGTCGTCGCCGCGGTGCAGCGTGTAACGCGAGGCGTCCTTCTCGTTCGTGAATCGCAGATCCGTCACCCGCCCAGGCTACGCCTTCCGCCGGTGCCGGAGGCGGGCGCCCCGGCACTCGATGCCTCCCGGCGCGTCTCCGCGTCCGACCCGCCGAGCGACGTCATATTCGGTCACACGGCGGGGGAATGCATCCGGGGAATTGACGCGGCGCGTCCCGCACCGTAATAATCGGGTTTATGACTGACAACGCCCGCTCTCTGTCCGCCCGGGAGGCGAACGGGACTGCCGCCACCATGATGGCCGGCCGCGTTGCTCTGTGTTGTCGAATGTGCCGCTGATCGGTGACCTCGTCCGACTCGTCCGCTGGATCTGAAGCGCAGCGAGTCCGTGGTGCCGCTGAGTACAGCGAGCACCCCTCATCCGGCCCCTTCGCGGGCCGCGCACAACAACACGAAGAACCGGGCACAGAGCCCCGGCTCCCTCCCGCAAGGATTCCGCACATGTCGACCACCGCCCTTCTCGAGCACCCCTCTTCTTCCTCTCCCCGTCCGGCGCTCCGCCTCGTCGAGGACACCCCCGCCGCCTCCCCCGACCGCAGCATCCCGGCCGGCACCGCCCCCCGCGGCTTCGCCCTCTACGTCGGCTTCGACGAGGCGAAGGCCGCCGCATCCGGCGTCTCACTCGGCACGATCGTCGAGGCGCTGCGCCGCACCCTGACCGAGCTCGCCCCCGAGGCCGAGACCTACGCGACCGTCGCCCTCGCCCCCGTCGGCGCGGGCGGCCGCGACGTCGACGTGGTGCGTCTGGCCCTGCACGAGCCGTCGGCCGTCGCCCGCACGAAGCCCGAGATCGAGGTCGAGGAGCGCGCCGAGGCCGGCGTCGTCGTCGACATCTCACGCAAGCGCGTGCTGATCGACGGCGAGTCCGCCGCGTTCACCTTCAAGGAGTTCGAGTTGCTGCAGTACCTCGTGCTGCGCGAGGGTCGCACGATCGAGCGCACCGAGCTCGTCTCCTCGCTCTGGCAGCTCGGCGACGACGAGGCACCCGGCGAGCGCACGATCGACGTGCACGTGCGGCGCCTGCGCGCGAAGCTCGGCCGGTTCGAGGACATCGTGCGCACGGTGCGCGGCGTCGGGTACCGGTTCGACCGGCACGCCGATGTCGTCATCCGCTACGGTCACGGCACCCCCTCGCCCGACCGCTTCTGAGCCTCGCAGCGCTCCCGACCCGGGATGTCGGCGGGTCGCGCTTAGGGTGAGGGCATGACCCCGATCCGCACGGTGCGCGCCCCGCACCCCGGAACGGCCTCGGGGGCGGCGGCCGCCGCGGCCCCGGCGGTGCGACCGATGCCGGCGCCCGTGCCGCGACTCGAGACCACCTACACCCCGCGCCATCCGCTCGATCTGCACCGCACCGTCGTCTTCCAGCGGCGGGGCGCGAACGATCCGACGCTCGTGGTGGACGGCCCGGTCATCTGGCGCGCGAGCCGTACCCCCGCGGGCGTCGCCACCGTGGCGCTGCGCGCTGCGGGCGATGGGGTCCGGGTCGCGGCCTGGGGCCCCGGCGCCGAGTGGGCGATCGCGCAGGTGCCGGCGCTGTGCGGCGCGGACGACGACCTCGAGGGCTTCGACGCCGCGCGGCATCCGCTGATCGCCGACAGCCACCGCCGCAATCCCGGGCTCCGCCTCGGCCGTACCGGCCTGGTGTTCGACGCCCTCGCCGGTGCGATCTTCGAGCAGAAGGTGACGGGCCTGCAGGCCTTCGCCGCGTGGCGGCGCATCGTGACCTGGTTCGGCGACCGCGCGCCCGGCCCGACACCGCGGCCGATGTTCGCCCCGCCCTCGATCGACGGATGGCGACGCATCCCCTCGTGGTCCTGGCATCGCGCGGGACTCGAACCTCCCCAGTCGCGCACCGTCGTGTCGGTCGCGGCGTGCGGTGCGTCCCTCGTCCGCGCGCTCGACGGCGCCCCGGACGGAGCGACGCGCGAGGCCGTGCTCACGAGCCTGCGCGGCATCGGCCCGTGGACGTCGGCCGAGACGCGCATCCGCGCCTACGGCGACCCCGATGCGGTGAGCGTCGGCGACTTCCACCTCGCGCACGAGGTCGGCTATGCGCTCGCGGCCGGCCGCACCGACGACGACGGGATGCTGGAGCTCCTCGCCGCATGGCCCGGGCACCGGCAGCGGGTGGTCCGGCTGATCGGAGCGAGCGGAGTGCGCGAGCCGCGGCGTGGGCCGAGGCTGCATCCGGAGGACCATCGCGAGCGTTGACCTCCCTTGCGGCGGCCGCCCGGCGGGAGCACACTGGCCGAGCCACCCGCTCACGCTTCGAAGGAGAGGCCATGCTCCGACTCAACCCCTACCTGTCGTTTCGCACCGAGGCGCGCGAGGCGATGGAGTTCTACCGATCGGTGCTCGGCGGCGACCTCCAGATCGACACGTTCGAGGGCTACGACGAGATGGGCATCTCGCCCGACGAGGCCCACCTGGTGATGCACGCACAGCTCACCACCGCGGAGGGCCTGGTGCTGATGGCCTCCGACACGCCCTCCGGGATGCCGTTCCGCCCGCCGAGCGGCATCTCGGTCTCGTTGTCGGGCGACGAGGACTCCCGCCTCGAGACGATGTGGGCGAAGCTCGCCGCCGGCGGCACGGTCACCATGCCCTACGACACGCCGCCGTGGGGCGGATCGTTCGGGATGCTGACCGATCGGTTCGGCATCGACTGGATGATCGCCGCCGACGCCTGAGCCCGACGCCCTCTACGCTGGGAGCATGACGACGTCGGGAACCGGCTGGCCGCGGGGCCGCACCACGTGGATCCTCGGCACGATCCTGCTGTTCGCCGCCGGCGTCCTCGTCGGCATCCTGCTCGGCAGCGTCTGGGTCGGCCTGCTGATCGCGGCCGCCGTCTCGATCGGCTGGGTCATCGCCTACGAGTCGTGGCGTGGCCGCAACGTCGGCATCTACGACCGCGACGACGACGGCGCCCAGCTGTAGCGCCCGGGCGCACCGCCGGCTCGGCGCAGCGAGACGAAGCGCCCCGGCGGAACGGGTTCCGCGCCCCTTCGTCTCGTCGCCTACGCTCCTCGCTCAGGGACCGAAGAGGGAGATCTCCCCATCAGCGGCCGGGGTCGCTGACGACCGACGAAGGATGCGAAATCTCCCCTCTCCGGGGAGACTTCGCATCAGAACTCCTCGTGGGTGTCCGGGTCGCCGTCCCAGAGGCGCCCGCGCTCGAGGCCCGAGACGGCGGCGACCTCGGCGTCGGTGAGCGAGAAGCCGAAGATCTCGGCGTTCTCGCGTTGACGCGAGGCATCGGCGGACTTCGGGATCGGCGTGGTGCCGAGCTGCACGTGCCAGCGCAGCACCGCCTGGGTGGGCGTCACCTCGTGGCGGTCGGCGATCTCCTGGACGACCTGCTCGCCGAGCAGCTCGCTGCGGCGGGCGAGGGGGCTCCAGCTCTCGGTGTGGATGTCGTTCTTCTCGTGGAACGCGCGCAGCCGCGCCTGGGGGAAGTACGGATGCAGCTCCACCTGGTTCACCGCCGGCACGACGCCCGTCTCCTCGATGAGGCGGGTGAGCATCGCCTCGGTGAAGTTGGAGACGCCGATCGTGCGGACGAGCCCCTGGTCGCGCAGGTCGATCATCGCCCGCCACGTGTCGACGAACCTGTCGATCCGCGGGTTCGGCCAGTGGATCAGGTACACGTCGATCCGGTCGAGCCCCAGCCGCTCGAGCGATCCGCGGGCGCTCGCGATCGCCTCGTCGTAGCCGTGGTCGCGACCGGGGATCTTGGTGGCGACGAGCAGCTCGTCGCGATCGACGTCGCTGCGCCGGACCGCCTCGCCGACCTCGCGCTCGTTCTCGTAGTTGACCGCGGAGTCGAGCAGGCGGTACCCGGTGCCGATGGCCGACACGATCGCGCCGACGCCCTCCGGCCCGGTGAGCTTGTACGTGCCGAACCCGAGCTCGGGGAAGGCGGTGTCGTCGTTCAGGGTGACGGTGGGGATAGTGGCCATGCCACCATCCTGCTCCTGTCGGCCGCCGTCCGCGCCCGTGTAGCGCAACGCGCACCGTGGGTGCAAGACACCTCGTGGGCGCACCGCCGTGCTCCTAGGATGAGCGCGTGACGACACCGGCTGCCGCCCTCCCTCCGATCGCCCCGCCCTCCGCCGCCGGGCCGGCGCTCCGGCTGAGCGGACTCGTGAAGCGCTTCGGCGACAAGGTCGCGGTCGACGACCTCCACCTCGACGTGCCCACCGGCTCGTTCTACGGACTCGTCGGACCCAACGGCGCGGGGAAGACCACGACGCTCTCGATGGCGACGGGCCTCCTCCGCCCCGACGCCGGCACCGCGGTGCTCCACGGCGTCGACGTCTGGCGCGACCCGGTCGCCGCGAAGGCCATGATCGGCAACCTCGCCGACGGAGTGCGCCTGTTCGACCGGCTCACCGGCGAGCAGCTGATCACCTACACCGGCATGATGTTCGGGCTCCCCCGAGACCAGGTGACCGCTCGCACGGCGGATCTGCTCGCGCTGATGGATCTCGCCGAGGCGGCCGGCACCCCTGTCGTCGACTACTCCGCGGGCATGACGAAGAAGGTGTCGCTCGCCTGCGCCCTCGTGCACGCACCGCGCATCCTCGTGCTCGACGAGCCCTTCGAGTCGGTCGACCCGGTCTCGGCGGCGAACATCGAGGACGTGCTCCGCAGCTACGCGGGCAGCGGCGGCACGGTGATCGTCTCGAGCCATTCCATGGACCTGGTCCAGCGCATGTGCGACCACGTCGCGGTCATCGCCGCGGGCCGCGTGCTCGCCGCCGGCACCGTCGACGAGGTGCGAGGCGCCCAGACCCTGCAGGACCGCTTCGTCGAACTCGTCGGCGGACGACACCACACGGAGGGGCCCGAGTGGTTGCGACTCTCCTGAGGATCCGGTTCCGCGTCCTCGGCAACACGCTCGCCTCGAGTCCCTGGCAGCTCGTCGGGTTCATCTTCGGCGCCCTGTGGGCCCTCGGCGTCCTGCTCCTGGCCTGGGCAGGACTGTTCGCCGCGGGTCTGGCCGGCCTCGAGGTCGCGAGTCTCGTCGTCACGATCGCGGGCGGCGTGCTCCTGCTCGGCTGGACGCTGGGGCCGTTGATCATCACCGGTGTCGACACGACCCTCGACCCCGCCAAGCTCGCACCCTTCCCGATCTCGACCGGCCAGATGATGCGGGCGCTCACCGCGGCCGGTCTCACCGGGGTCCCCGGCATCGCGACGACCGCGGCCATGCTCGGCGTCTTCCTGGCGCTCTTCCGCTGGCCGGCGGCCGCGGCCGCGGCGGTCGTCTGCATCCCGCTCGGAGTCCTGACCTGCGTCGTCGCCTCGCGGCTCGTGGCGGCCATGTCGAGCGGGGCGAGCGGCAATCGCCGCGTCCGTGAGCTGATCGGCGGACTCGCGTTCCTCGTCGTGATCCTCGCAGGTCCCATCTTCATCGGCATCACGAACCTCATCGAGGCGGGGGTCACCGCGGGGCCGGACCCGCTCGAGCGCATCACCGGCATCGTCACCGCCCTCTCGTGGACACCGCTCGCGGCCGCGTGGGCGGTTCCCGGAGACCTCGCCGCGGGCGCCGTGGCGCCCGCCGTGCTGAAGCTCCTGATCGCCGCGGCCACGCTCGTGCTGCTCTGGTGGCTGTGGCGGCGCAGTCTCGTCGCAGCGCTCGTCTCGCCGTCGCGGTCGACCTCCGCGCGGGTGAAGCCCGGCAAGCTCGGGTGGATCGGCCGCGTGCCCACCGGAGCGACGGGCGCCACGTGGGGCCGGGCGCAGGTGTACTGGCTGCACGACCCCCGGTACCTGCGCCAGCTGCTGGTCGTCCCGATCTTCCCCGTGCTGATGCTCGTCTACTCGGGCGGCGACGTCACCAGCCCCGTCTTCGCGTTCGGCGCGGTGCTGGCCGCCTTCATCCTCGGCGCCGTGCCCTATGCCGATGTGTCGTACGACGGCACGGCCTTCGCGACGGTGCTGGCCACCGGCATCCGCGGGCGCGACGATCGGGCCGGACGGATGCTGGCCGCGAGCGTCGTGGGCCTGCCGCTGGTGGTGATCGTCGCCGCCGTCACCGTGGGACTGTCCGGCCGATGGGAGCTGCTGCCTGCCATCCTCGGCGCCGGCATCGGCGTGCTGCTCGGCGGCTACGGGGTCTGCGCGGTCAGCTCGGCGCTGCTCGTGATGCCGGTCGCAGCCCCGGGCGACAGCCCGTTCAAGCGAGTGCCCGGCAGCAACGCGATCGCCGGGCTCTCGGTCTTCCTGATCTGGGCCGTGATCATGGTCGTGGGCGCTCCGGCGGTCGTGCTCGCGATCGTCTCCGTGGTGACCGCGCAGTCCCTGTTCGGGTGGATCGCCCTGGCTGTGGGCGTCGTGCTCGGCTCGGTCGCGCTCGTGGTGGGCGTCGTCGTGGGCGGTCGCATCCTCGACCGGAACGGGCCCGCGCTGCTCGAACGCCTCCGGTCGTTCAAGAACGCCTGACCGTCACCTGCCCCGCCCGCTCGCCCGCTCGCCCGCTCGCCCGCCGACGGCCGAGCACGCCCTGCTCGCTCCGTGTCTCAGTTGTGCAGCACGACGACGCCCCACACCTGCATAAATGAGACACGGAGAGTGCGGGGGGGCTCCGGATCAGCGGGGGATCAGCTCGTCGAGCACCCGGATGACGCCGTGGTCGCGGTTCGAGGGCGCGCGGTGCCGGGCACGCGCCACGACATCGGCGTGCGCGTTCGCCATCGCGTAGGAGTGCTCGGAGGCATCCATCATCTCGAGGTCGTTGAGGTAGTCGCCGAAGACGACGGTCTGCGCGGGGGTCACGCCGAGCACCTCCTGCAGCCGGCGCAGCGCCCTGCCCTTGTTGACGCCCGGGTTCATGATGTCCACCCAGTGCGCGCCCGAGACGACCACCTGCTGCGATGCGGCGACGTCGGCGAGCGCGGGGGCGGTGGTCGTCTCGGCGTCGCCGAAGTCGAAGATCGCGACCTTCAGGATGTCGTCGTCGACCGCGTCGAGATCGGCGACCTCCTCGAGCCGTGCGTAGTACTTGTCGGCCTCCGTCCGGAACGCCTCGTCCGTGCGCTCGATGTAGGCCGACCACTTGCCGCACAGCACCACGCCCATGTCGTGCCGCATCCCCCGCGCGGCGGCGACGACGTCCGCAACGACCGCGGGCGCCATCGTGTCGGAGCTGAGCTCCTCGTCGCTTCGGACGACATACGTCCCGTTCTCGGCGATGAAGACCATGTCGTCGCCGTGCGCGCCGAACTCGCGGCGCAGGGTCGCATACTGACGCCCGCTCGACGGCGCGAAGAGGATGCCGCGCTCCCGCATGCGATCCAGCAGCGGCCACAGCTCCTCGGGCACCCGCCCCGACTCGTCGAGGAGCGTGCCGTCCATGTCGACCGCCACCAGGCGGATGTCGAGCAGAGCGGCGGGAGCGGCGGATGCGGATGCAGTTGCAGATGTCACCCCTCCATCCTCTCCCGCGCCACCCCACCGCTTCTCCGTTCGCTCCCCCGAGAAACCAGATACACCGCGAGACATCACGTTATGCGCGGTGTCTCGCGGTGTATCTGGTTTCTCACGGGGCTTCGGCGGCGGCCGGGCGCGGCGGCGCAGGCGCCCGTGCGGTGCGGCGCGCGGCGTGCCCGCGACGCGCCTCAGGTCGACAGCGGTGGCGTCGCGGTCGCGTACGACGCGGACAGCCGCCTGTACGGCCGCGAGGCGAGCGCGAGCGCCACCACGACGAGCATGACGAGGCTCGCGCACACGAACAGGAGCGCGATCCCGCGTGCCTCGCCCTCGCCGAGCAGCCAGCCCCACCGCCTGCGCCCCGCATCCGTCTCCATGTACGGGATGAGCCAGAACTGGGCGAGCGGACCGATGAGGAAGGCCGAGACCGGGGACGCCGCCGACTCGACGCTCGCCGCGAACCCGAACACGCGCCCCTGCTTCTCGTAGGGCACAACGCGCTGGATGATCGTCTGCTCGGCCGCCTCGGCGATCGGCATGAGGCACATGAACAGCAGGAGCCCGAGCGCGTAGAGCCACCACCACTCGCGCAGCGCGAACGTGAGCCCGAGCACCGAGACGCCCATGTTGACCAGCAGCAGCGTCCGCACCGGGTTCGGACCCAGTCCGAACTTCGCGACGAGCCCGCCGCCGACGATGAAACCGATGCTCGTGACGCCGAGGACGACGCCCCAGATCTCGACCGAGAACAGGGTCAGGCCGTACGGGTCCATGAGCGCCATGAACACGCCGCCGATCAGGTTGTTGAACGTCGTGAAGACGATGAGCGGCATGAGTCCCGGCACCGATCGGATCGCCGGGATCACTCCGCGGAAGCTGATCCTCTTCGGCGGGGCGTCGGGGTCCTGCAGCACGCCGCGTTCCGGGATGGCGACGAAGAGGAGATGCACGAACGCCACCGCGGTCGCGACGATCGCGATGAGCACCGTCGGCCCCATCCCGAGGAGCCCGACCGAGAGCCCCGAGAACACGCTCGTCACCATGAAGGCGATGCCCTGCACGGTGCCGACGAGCCCGTTCGCCCTGTCGCGGCGGTCGGCCGGGACGAGCAGGGTGACGGTCGTCGACAACGCGATGTTTCGGAGGTTCTCGACCACGCCGCCCACGAGGATCACCCCCGCGAACAGCCAGAACCACGGGCCGCCCCAGTCCACGAGCACGGCCTCCGAGAAGGAGAGGAACATCGCACCGGCCAGCAGGTAGGTCGCGAGAGTGACGGTGCTGGAGAGGACCATCACCGCCTTCTTCTTCATGTGGTCGACGAGGGCGCCGAACACGACGCCGAAGACCGCGACCAGGAGCATATAGCTGCCACCGATGATCGACGTCGCGAGCACCGACCTCGTCTCGAGGTACGCCCAGAAGGTCAGCGCGAACCACAGGTAGCTGGTGGTCACGTTGGCGACCAGCGTGTTCGCCAGCACCTGGTAGAAGCTGCGCATGGTCTCGCGCCCCTGCGCGACGGGAGTCGCAGCACGGTCGGTCATGGCGGCCTCCGGTCGTCGGGTGATGAGGCGACCATTCTCGCGCGGGCCGCCGACATCCGTCGAGGAGGTGCTCGTTCGGGTTTTCCCTACGCCGGATGTCGGGATGACTCGGCTGTGCGGACGCTGGCCCGGTCCTACCGTGGAGACATGACATCCGCTGTGCTGCCTCCCCCGACACGCGCCGTCGCGCTCTCCCCCGGCCGGGTGGCCGGCGCGATCGCCCAGCTGGCCGCGCTCGGCTTCGTCGGCCCCGCCGTCTTCGGCGCGCTGTTCGCCGTCCTCGGCACCGGCATCGGGCTCATCCCGGTGCTCGGCATCGGACTCGTGCTCGTCATCGGATGCGTCTACGCGCTCTTCGGGATCGCCTGGGTCGAGGCCGCTCGGATCGACGGGCTCTACGGCCTCGGGCTCCCGCCGCTGCGTCTGCGTCCCCGCGCGGCTCCGGGCTTCCGCGGATTCCTGCTCGCCCTGTGGCGGCAGTTCATCGACCCGACCGTCTGGCGCGCCGTCGCGAGCGCCGGCATCGCGACCGTGCTGGGACTCGTCGTCCTCTCGATCGCCACAGCGCTGGCAGCCTCCGTCACGCTCGCGTTCTCCCCGCTCTACGCCGACGGAGACGCGGTGATCGACGCGTGGGGCATCGGGCTCGAGGTGCAGACCGCGTGGGCGCCGCTGGCGGGGATCGTCGGCGCGCTCGGCGCGCTCGCGATGCTGTTCGGGCTCGGAAGCCTCCACGGGGTGATCTCGCGCGCCCTGCTGCTGCCGTCCCGGGAGACCCGGCTCGCCGAGGCCGCGCGCACGTCCGACGCTCAGCGGGCCGGCGCCATCCGCGCCTCCGAGGTCGAGCGCACCCGCATCGAGCGGGATCTCCACGACGGGGTCCAGCCCCGGCTCGTCTCCGTCGGGATGACGCTGGGCCTGGCGCAGCAGAAGATCGACGACGACCCCTCCGCCGCGAAGTCGCTCATCGAGGAGGCGCACACCTCGACGAAGGCGGCGATCACGGAGCTGCGGCAGCTCGCCCGCGGCATCCACGCCTCCGTCCTCGACGACCGCGGTCTCGACGCCGCCCTCTCGGCACTCGCCGCCCGCTCCCACGTCCCCGTCCACCTCGACGTGCGGATCGACGGGCGCTGCTCCCGCGATGCCGAGACCGCCGTCTACTTCGCGATCGCCGAGTCGCTGACGAACGCCGCGAAGCACTCCCGCGCGGGCGAATGCCGCGTCGTGGTGCGCGTGCGGGACGAGGGTGCGCTCTGGGCGCGCATCGAGGACAACGGCATCGGCGGCGCGCGGGTGCTGCCCGGCGGCGGCCTCGACGGGATCTCCAACCGTGTGCTCGCCGCCGGCGGCACCGTCCGACTCGACAGCCCGCAGGGCGGGCCCACCGCGCTGGAGGTGAGCGTCCCGTGCGCATCCTGATCTGCGAGGACTCGGTCCTTCTGCGCGAGGGGCTGGTGCGTCTGCTGGAGGATGCCGGCCACGACGTGGTCGCGGCGCTGCCGGACGCCTCGGCGCTCGACGAGACCGTCGCCGCCGGTGTGCCCGAGCTCTGCATCCTCGACGTGCGGCTGCCGCCGACCTTCACCGACGAGGGCATCCGCGCGGCACTCCGCCTGCGCGCCGCCCACCCCGAGCTGCCCGTGCTCGTGCTCTCGCAGTACGTCGAGGAGCGCTACGCGAGCGAGCTGGTCGTGGCCAGGGGCGGTGCGCTCGGCTACCTGCTCAAGGACCGCGTCGCCGACGTCCGGGACTTCCTCGAGACGGTCGATCGCATCGGCGCCGGCGCCACCGTGCTCGACCCGGAGGTCGTCGCCCAGCTGCTGAACCGACGCACCCGGGACGAGCGGATGCAGCGCCTCACCGAGCGCGAGTCCACCGTGCTCGCGCTCATCGCGGAGGGCCGGTCGAACCAGGCGATCGCCACGACGCTGTTCCTCTCCGAGGCCTCCGTCGAGAAGCACATCACCGCCATCTTCCAGAAGCTCGAGCTCGAGCCCGACGAGTCCGGCAACCGCCGCGTGCTCGCCGCCCTCGCGCACGTCGAGCACGGGGCGCCCGATGCGCCCCGACCGCCGCAGACAGGAACAGCACGATGACCACGATCGCTCCCCCGC
>NZ_CACSKB010000036.1 GCF_902706225.1 Microbacterium sp. 18062 | reverse complement strand
CCGCCCGGCGCGCGCCACCGCCCTCCCCCGTGAGAGCGCGGTCGTCACCACCGCCGCCGGCCGCCGCTCGATGGCCGTGCTGCGCCTCGCCACCGGCTTCGTGTTCCTGTGGGCGTTCCTCGACAAGACCTTCGGCCTCGGCTTCTCCACCCCGGTGGAGCGCGCATGGATCAACGGCGGCACCCCCGCCCAGGGGTTCCTCAACAGCGAATCCGTCACCGGACCGCTGCAGCCCCTCTTCCAGGCGATCGCCTCGCCCCTGGTCGACTGGCTCTTCATGGCGGGGATGCTGGGCATCGGTCTCGCGGTCATGCTCGGCGTCGGGCTGCGCATCTCGGCCGTCGCCGGCACGCTCGTAATGCTGTTCATGTACCTGGCCGAGTGGCCGTTCGCCGCGAACGCCGGATCGACCAACCCGCTCGTGGACTACCACATCATCTACGCCCTCGCCCTCATCGTGGTCGCAGTGCTCTACGCCGGCGACACCTGGGGCCTCGGCGCCTGGTGGAAGAGCCTGCCGATCGTGCAGCGCTTCCGCTGGCTCGTCTGAGGGCGGCGCATCCCGCCCCCCGTCCGCGATCGGCACCCGATGGGCCGCGCACTCCCCGGAGGCGCGGCCCATCGCCGTGCGCGCCCGGCCGCGCTGCGCGTTCCCCGGCCGGGCTGCGTGTTCCCCCGGCCGCGGCGCCCGGCGGATACCTGGTATCGGCCGGCGCCCGTTCTGACGGAGCCTCGTGCGGCGTTGTATCGAGCCGGACCCACCCGACGACAGAGAGGGATCCGCCATGCAGGAGGAGCGCTTCCGCGAGTACATCCGCCGCTTCAACACCGAGGACGACACCGCCTTCGACGACTACCTCGCCCCCGACATGCACATGAAGAACGGCACCCTGGAGTTCACCGGCGTGGACGGGATGAAGCGCCACTACCTCGACCTGATCTGGCCCGACTTCGTCGAGCGCCTCGCCGTCCCCCGCTTCGTCTCCGACGACCACCGCGCGGCGATCCAGATGAACACCGTCTTCACCGCCAAGCACGATGCCGAAGAGTCCCTGTTCGGCCCCGTCCGAAAGGCCGAGACGTTCGAGTTCGACGGCGTGATCATGTATGAGATCGACGAGACCGGCCGCTTCAGCGACATCCTCGTCGCCTACAACTCCTTCGTGCACACCGACCGCGACGGCAACAGCCGCGATCTCGGCATCCCGCACTGAGCTACCCGGCGGACTCGTCCGCGCCCTCCGCGTCGCCGCCGAACTCCACGAGCTCGGCCGCGTCGCGCAGCCGTCCCAGCAGCCACTGCAACGCCGCGTCGCCGGACTTCGACGGATGCCAGTGCGCCGCTTCGACCAGGACGCTCGGGGCGATGGGCGTCTCGGCGACGACGAGTCCGAGCGATGCCGCGAACCTCGCCGCGGTGCGCTCGGGCACCCACCCGATCCACGGCGTGCCGGCGACGGCGAAGGGGACCGGGAGGAAGCCCTGGACCGTCACCGCGACGGAGGGGACGAGATCGGCGGCGGCGAGCATGTCGTCGACATGGGTCGAGACGTGCACGCCGAACACGGAGCGCACGTGGCGCTGCTCGCGCAGCGCCTGCAGAGACAGGCGCCCGCCGGCCAGCGCCGGGTTGGCGGCGTCCGCGACGCAGACGAACCGGTCCGAGAACAGCGACGCACGCTTTCCCGGCACGCCGCGACCGGTCGCGGCGATCGACACGTCGCAGCGCAGCAGATCGATCGGCGAGAGGTCCGCATCCACGGGGAGGGCGCTGAACTCCACGCGGGTGCGGGGCGCCTCGACGGCCAGCAGGCGCAGCAGCGGGCTCGTGATCTCGGCCAGCACGTAGTCGCTCGCGGCGACCAGGAACGTGCGCGTGCTCGTCGCGGGCTCGAAGTCGGGCAGCACGTCGAACGTGCGATGCACCTCGATCATGCACTCGGCGACCACCGGGATGAGCGACTCCGCACGCGGCGTCAGCACGAAGCCGCGGCCTTCGCGCGCGAAGAGCGGGTCGTGGAACAGCTCCCGCAGCCGGGCGAGCGCACCGCTGACCGCCGGCTGGGTCATCCCGATCCGCTCGCCGGCCCGCGTCAGGTTGCGCTCCGCCAAGAGGGCGTCGAGGACGACGATCAGGTTGAGGTCGAGCTTGCGGACGTCGGTCACGGCACTGTTCCGATTCGCGGGCGGGTGGGCGCACCCATCCTACGGACCGGTCCGGCGCCGGCGGGCGAGGCCGGCGGCTAACCCCGCCGTTTACGGCGGCCGAGGTACGTCGACAGGCCGACCGCGGCCAGCAGCGCGAAGCCGTTGAAGACGTTCGAGGCCCAGCCGCTCGCACCAGAGAGCGCGAGACCGCTCACCGACACCGACACGAAGATCGCGCCGACGACCGTTCCCCAGACGTTGAAGAATCCCGGCCGGATGGTCGTGGCGCCCAGGAAGACGGCGGCGAGCGCCGGGAACAGCAGCGTGCCGCCGTCCGATGCCGATGCGCTGCCGACACGGGCGAGCTGGAGCACGCCCGCACCGCCGGCGACGAAACCGGCGACCACGAAGCTCCACCACACGTTCTTCGTGACGGGGAGCCCGACGAGCTTGGCCGCGGTGGCGTTCGAGCCGATCGCGTACAGCGAGCGGCCGAAGGGGGTGTGCGTGAAGAAGTACCAGGCGACGCCCGCGACGACGAGGGTGATGTAGAACACGAGCGGGATGCCGAGCAGGCGCGTCGAGCCGAACTTCATCAGGGCGGGGTCGAGGCCGCTGACGAACGTCTGGCCGCCGGTGAACCACGACATCAGCCCCGCGAGGAGCATCGACATGCCCAGCGTCGTGACGAACGGGCTCATCTGCAGCTTCGTGACGAAGAAGCCGTTCGCCACGCCGACGAGCGTCCCGAGGACCAGCGACACCAGGATCGCCGACCACAGCGGCAGCCCGTAGACCGACATGAGCCCGGCCGTCATCACCTGCGTCATGATGGCGTTGGCGCCCAGCGAGAAGTCGAAGTAGCCGCAGACCAGCGGGAAGAGCGCCGCGATCGCGATGAGGGCGACGACCGCCTGGCTGCCGAGGATGACGTTGATGTTGTTGATCGTCGGGAAGGACGCAGAGGAGAGCGGCGAGAACGCGAAGAAGGCGAAGACGAGGATCGTCAGCAACGGCAGCGCGTAGTTCTCCAGCAGCCGCAGCGGAGCGGGCGTGTGCTTCACCGGGATGGAGACGGTCGCCGTCGACGGCGGGGTGGTGGCGGTCTGGGTCATGGGGTCGCCTCCGTGGGGGCATCGGTCATCGTCTTCTCGCGCAGCACCAGGCTCGTGAGGCCCTCGACGTCGAGCTCGCCGGCGACGACCTCGTCCGAGATCCTGCCGCGGCTGAGCACGAGCGTGCGGTCGCACAGCGCGTGTATCTCGGCGAGGTCGCTCGAGGCGACCACGACCGCGCAGCCCTCCGCGGCTGCGCGGCGGATGCTGTCGTACAGGTCGGCGCGGCTCATCACGTCGACCCCCTGGGTCGGCTCGTCGAGGAGGAGGAGCTTCGGCAGGCGCTGCATCCAGCGCGCCATCACGACCTTCTGCTGATTGCCGCCGGACATCGACGAGAACAGCGCATCGGGTCCGGCGGCCTTGACGCCGAAGTCGGCGATCAGCGTCTCCGCCGTCCCGCGTTCACGCCTGCGAGGCATGAACCCGTGCGTCCAGTTCTCGGCGAGCGTGGCGAACGCGAGGTTCTCGGCGACGCTCTGGTCCATGAAGGCGGCCTCGCGGACACGGTCCTCCGGCACCAGCGCGACGCCGGCGGACATCGCCTCGCCGACGTGCTGCGGCGCGTAGGGGCGGCCCTCGAGCCGCATCGTCCCCGCATCCGGGGCGTGTTCGCCGAAGATCATCTTCAGGACGCTGGAGCGCCCCGAGCCGACCAGGCCGGCGAGACCGAGGATCTCCCCGCGGTGCACCGTGACGTCGATGCCGCGCACGGGGCCGCCGCGGAGATCGGAGACGGAGAAGACCGGCTGCCGCTCGGCATGGACGGCGTCGCCGGTCGGACGCAGCGCTTTCACGAAGCGGCCGGCCATGATCTCGATGAGCCGGTCCTCGGTGGGCGACTCCGCGACGAGCTCGCCGGCGACCCGCCCGTCGCGATAGATCGTGAAGTCGTCGGAGACCGCGAGCACCTCGCGCAGGCGGTGGCTGACGATGAGGACGGTCTGGCCGATCTCGGCCCGGCGGCGTACGCGCTCCAGCAGGAGCTCGGACTCGTGCGCGGCCAGTCGCGCCGTCGGCTCGTCCAGCACGAGGATCAGCCGCTGGTCGGCGTCCTGGTCCGCGAGCGCCCGGGCGATCGCGACCATCGTGCGATCCGAGGGGCGCAGCGTACGGATCGCGGCACGCGGGTCGACGTCGAGCTCGTACTCCCTCAGCAGCGACGTGACCCGCGTCCGCAGGCCGCGCCAGTCGATTCCCGGGCCGCTGCGCGGATAGCCGGTGTCGAGGGCGAAGTTCTCCTCGATGGACAGATCCTCGAACAGGCCCAGGTCCTGGTGCACGAACCGGAGTCCCGCCTGCTGCGCCGTCGCCGGTGTGTAACCGTGCAGGTCGAACGCCTGGCCGAAGATCTCCAGCTCGCCGGCGTCGGCCGGATACACGCCCGCGAGGATCTTGATCGTCGTCGACTTGCCCGAGCCGTTGCCGCCGAGGAGGGCGTGCACGGTGCCGCGGCGCACGCGCAGCGAGGCCTTGTTCAGCGCCCGCGTGCCGGCGAAGTCCTTGTCGAGACGCCGGACGTCCAGCGCCAGGTCGGCACCCCGCGACCCGGGGGCGGCAGGGGCCGACCCCGCCGTCCCCGGGTCGGTCCTCGTGTCGGTCACTTGCCCCACGCTTCGAGGAACGTCGACTTCCAGTCGATGGAGCCGTCGTACGGACCCGAGGCGGGCAGGTTGTGATCGGCGTCGACGACCTGCACGGACTGGCCGATGTAGGCGGGCTCCTGGCCGCCCAGCACGCGGATCGCGGTGTCGACCGATCCCCATGCCTCCCAGATCTGGGCCTGGCCCACGGTGGCGGTGATGCCGGGCTGACCCTGGCGGATCATGTCGAGCGCGGCCTCCGAGCCGAACCCGCCCACGACGACGAGCTGCTCTGCGAGACCCGCCTGGTCGATCGCCGCGGCGAGGCCGTTGACGAGATAGGCGTCGGTCGGCATGACGAGGGCGTTGGCGTCGGGGTTGGCCAGCAGCGCGCTGATGACCTTCTGGACGTAGGAGCCGTCGGCGCTCTCCGGGTCGGACACGTCGACCGTCTGGACGACCTCGCCGCTGCCGAGCGCTGCCAGCTCCTCGCCGTAGGCGTCCGTGACCAGCTGCCCCCACGGGTTGCTGGTCAGGTTGACGACGACGGCCTTCACGTCGCCGTCGTTCTTGCCGAACGTGTAGTCGGCCTGCAGCTTGCCCATCGCGTGGAACGGCGACGGCACGGGCGGGTCCTCCAGCCACAGCCGCTCCGAGTCCCAGACCTTCGGGTCGCAGTCGTCGAGCCCGCCGCCACCGACGATCGTGACGCCGGCCTCCTTGGCCTCGGTGAAGGCCGCGGCGGCGGCGCTGCAGCTGATGCCGACGGGCACGAGCACGTCCGCCCCGCCGGCCACCGCCTGGCGGATCGCGGTCGCGAAGCCCTCGGGGCTCAGCTTGCCGTCGACGATCGTGGCGTTCCAGCCGGCGGCCTCGGCCGCATCCGCCATGGCCGCGGCGGGGGCGGCGCAGGTCGCGTTGGACTCGCCGCACGACATGACGTAGAAGCTCAGGCCCTCCGGGGGCGTCGTCGACTCCAGGCCGGACAGGTCGGAGCCGATGCCCTCGTACGCGGTGTCCAGCGCCGCCTGCGCCTCGGCGCTGAGGCTGCCGCTGTCGGTGGACGGGGTGCCGGTTCCCTCGTCGCCGCTGGAACATGCGCTGAGAGCGAGGGCGAGGGCGACCGCTGACGTCGCGATCGCGAGGATCTTGCGTGATCTCAAGGGACACTCCTGCTGTGTCGGGAGACGCGACGACCGGAGTACGGCGCCATCGCCTCTTTCGGGTGCTGGCTCCTCTGCCAGTGCACTCATCACACCAGCGACCGATCGGATGGGGAACGCCTGAGCGCTGATGCTTGGCATCGGATGCGGCGATGATGCATCCGCATTCGCATATACGAATGATAGCTATCATTATCAAACAGGCATCGTGGCCTGCACCGTTCGAAGGAGAACATCGTGACCGGACCGAAGCCCGCAACTCCCGACTACGCCGCCGACTTGTTCTCGGACGAGGTCGTGAGCGATCCCCATCCCCACTATGCGGCCCTGCGCGATCTCGGCTCCGCCGTGTGGCTGCCCGCCACCGGCGTCTTCGCCGTCGCACGCTACGACGACGTACGCGCGGTTCTCGGCGACGCCGAGACCTTCATCAGCGGGGAGGGCGTCGGCTTCAATCGGATCGTCAACGACCTCACGAAGGGCAACACGCTCAACAGCGACAACCCCGAGCACGATCACCTCCGCTCGATCGTGGCCTCGGAGCTCACCCCTCGGGCGGTCCGCGGTCGCGCGGACGGCGTCGCCGAGGCGGCGCAGCGGGTCGTCGCCGCGGCCGTCGCCCGCGGGGAGATCGACGCGGTCGCCGACATCGCCCAGGCCATGCCGATGAGCGTCGTGCCCGACTTCATCGGCCTGCCCACGCGCGGCCGGGAGCGTCTCTTCGACTGGGCCGCGGCGGCGCTGGACACCCTGGGCCCCGATCATCCCCGCCTCGAGTCGGCGTTCGAGACCGCGGGCCTGCAGGTGCAGTACGCCATCGATGTCGCTCAGGGCGGCGAGCTGCTCCCGGACAGCCTGGCGGCGAACCTGCTCACCGCCGTCGAGCGCGGCGACATCGGCCCGGAGAAGTGCCCGGTGCTCATGCTCGACTACCTGGGCCCGTCGCTGGAGACGACCGCCAGCGCGCTCGGGCACCTCCTCGTGCTCCTCGCACGTCACCCAGAGCAGTGGGAGCTGCTCCGAGCGGCCCCGGGGCTGGTGACGGCGGCGCTGAACGAGACGCTGCGCCTGGAGAGCCCGCTGCGCGGGTTCTCCAGGATCGCCTCGCGGGAGACCGAGATCGGCGGGATGCCCGTCCCCGCCGGATCGCGCGTCTGGCCGATCGTCGCGTCCGCGAATCGCGACCCCCTCAAGTGGGGCGCGGATGCCGACGAGTTCCGCATCGAGCGCAATCCCGTCGACCACGTCGCCTTCGGGTACGGCGTGCACGGCTGCGCCGGGCAGGGACTGGCGAAACTGGAGATCCACGCCATCATCCACGCCCTGCTCGCCCAGGTGCGCGCCGTCGAGCTGGTCGGAGAGCCGGTCTGGCTGGTGAACTCCATCGCCAACACGTTCGCCTCGGTGCCGCTGCGTCTGGTGGCGGCGTGAGTGTGCGGGTCGCCCTGGACCGCGCGCGCTGCGAGGGGCACGGGGTGTGCGAGGAGATGGCGCCCCAGGTGTACCGGCTCGACGAGGCCGGGGAGCTCGAGTTCCCCCTGGACGGCGTCCCGCTGCCGGGAGACGTGCAGGCGGCGGCCGTGGCGGGCGCGGCGGCATGCCCGGTCGCCGCGTTGCGCGTGATGCGGGAGGAGGGATGACGCGGCCGCGCCGCGTCATCGTGCTCGGCGGCGGCCTCGCCGCCAACACGTTCGTCGCCCAGGCCCGCGCACTGGGGTTCGACGGCGACCTGGACGTGCTGGCCGCCGAGTCGCGCACGCCGTACGCGCGGCCGCCCCTGTCGAAGGCCGTGCTCACCGGCGCCGCCCCACCGGAGTCGACGTCGCTCCCCTTCGATCCTGCGGCCGCGAGGTTCCGGCGCGGCGTGGCCGCGGTCGCCGTCGATCCCGTCGAGCGCCTCGTGACCGCCTCCGACGGAACCGCCCTCCCCTACGACGCCCTGCTGGTGGCCACGGGCTCGTCGGCGCGCGTGCCGGGTCCGGGGACGCTCACCGTACGCACGATCGACGACGTGACGGTGCTGCGGGACCGGCTGACGACCGCGCGGACGGCGCTGATCGTCGGCAGCGGCTTCCTGGCGTGGGAGCTGGCCGCCGGATGCGTCGCCGCAGGGGTCGACACGACGGTCGTCACTCGCCCGGCGCCGTTGGCGCGGACGCTCGGGACCGAGCTCGCCGCCATGCTGATCTCGCGCGCCCGCGCCGCCGGTGCGCGCCATGTCGTCGCCGCCGACCCGATCGTGCGCGCGGATGCCGGCGGGACGGCGGTGGCGGTGGGTGCCTCGATCCTGCGCGGAGACGTCATGATCGGTGCGGTCGGGTGCGCGTCGAACACCGCGGCACTCCCGGCTCGGTGGCGGTCGGCCAGGGCGGGCGGCGCCATCGAGATCGACGAGCTCTCCCGCGTCCGCGCGGGCGGAGGCGGAGGCCTCGTGCCGGACGTGTACGCGGCGGGGGACGTCACCGCCCGCGTCCTCGGCGCAGGTTCCGCGCGGTCTCCGCTGTGGACCGCAGCGATCGCGCAGGCGGTGAGGGCGGCGCGCACGATGCTCGAGGTCGACGGCCCGACGCTCTCCGACGACGTCCCCTACTGCTGGACAGAGGCATTCGGAGTCGAGATCAGGCTCGCGGGCGTCGTCCCGTCGGGGATCACACCCCTGATCGATGGCGAGGGCGAGGGCGGCGCGCTGTGGCGCTGGCCGGGCGCTGCGGCGGCGGTGAACCGCACGATGCCGATCCCCCGGCTGAAGAGGCTGACGGTGGAGCCGGTCCCGGCACACGAGCCGGTGGATACGAAAGACTAGGCGGGTGACCGCCGCTCGATCCGTCGCCCGCCCTCCCCAGCAGGCGCGCGCTCGCGAGACCTTCCGCAAGGTGGTCGAGGCGGGACGGGCCATCCTCGCAGAACAGGGCATCGAGGGTTTCACGCTGGCCGCGGTGTGCGAACGGGCCGGCGTCTCGATCGGGTCGGTCTACTCGCGCGTCGACAGCATCGACGGCCTGTTCCTCGCCATCCACGAGCACGTCATGGAAGAGCTCGACGCGCGCACCGTCGAGATCGGCGCTCTCGCCTCGCGCGACGACCTGTCCACCGACGAGCTGATCGAGACCGTCGTCGACGGCGTCTGCCGCCAGTTCGCCGACCACGACGGAGAACTACGCGCGTTCATCCTGCGCGCGGCGGTCGACGTCCACGTGCGCGACCTCGGCGTGGCGCACGCCGCGCGGTTGGCGAGCGCATTCGTCGAGGCGCTGCGGCCTCGCGCCACGGACTTCCCGCACGACGACCCGGAGTCCGCCATCCGTGCAGCGTTCCAGATCGTGTTCGACACCCTGTCGTGGGACACCGCGTTCGGTCGCGCGTTCGCCGCGAACGCTCCCCCCTCCGGCGCCCTCCGCGAGCGGCTGTCCCGGCTGTGCATCCTGATGCTGCGCAGCCGCTGAGCGATCCTCCTCCGTCCGCGGCGAGGGTGCCGCCGGCGGCCGCGATCTCCGCCGCCGCGCGCTCCGGTTCGCTCGCGGCGAGCCCCGCGATCACGACGCGGGCTCCGGCCGCCGCCAGCGCCTCGGCGACGGCGCGTCCGATGCCGGTGGCCCCGCCGGTGACGATCGCCACCTGCCCGGCGCACAAGAACCTGCCCGCCGCCGACGCGGTGTCCGCACCGCTCACGGGGTGACGACGACCTTGCCGCTCAGGTGCCGGGTCTCGAGCAGGGCGAACGCCTCCGCCACCTCGTGCAGCGGGAACTCCCGCTGCACGGGAAGGCTCAGGATGCGGCCGGCCACCTGCTGCGCGAGGCGTTCCAGGATGTCGGGACGGCGCTCGTAGCGGCCGGGACTGGCGAGCCCCAGCCGCTCGGTCGCGGCGTGGTCGACGATCTCGCAGATGCGCTCCGGCGGAACGCCGAGCTCGAGGGCGACCTCGACGGTCTCACCGCCCGCGTCGTCCTGCACGGCGGTGATGCCCTCGGGCGCGAGCGATCGCAGGCGACCGGCGAGACCCGGCCCGTACTCGACGGGCTCGATACCGGCGGCCCGGAGCCGCTCGTGATTGGCGGAGCTCGCCGAGCCGATGACGCGGGCTCCGGCGGCGAGCGCGAGCTGGCCGTAGAGGAAGCCGACGGAGCCGGCCGCCGCGCTGACGAACACGGTGTCTCCTGCCGCCGGCTCGAGCACCCGGTAGGAGGCCTCGGCGGTCAGCCCGGGAGTTGCGAGCGCGCCCGCGACCGCCCACGGCAGGGCCGCGGGCCGGCGCGCGAGGTGGGCGGCCGGCACGGCGACCAGCCCGCGCAGCGTCGACGAGCCGAAGCCGAGCACCTCGTCGCCCACGCCGACGGGGGCGCCGTCGACGTACGAGGCCCCTTCGCCGACGGCGACCACGATCCCGGCGACGTCGCCGCCGATGCCGCGCGGGAACGGCGCGGAGAGGAGGATGGCGCCGGCACGCACCTTCGCGTCGAACGGGTTGATCCCCACGGCCTTCACTCGGAGCACGACCTCGCCGGCGCCCGCGACGGGGTCGGGGACCTCCGCGAGACGCAGCACTCCGGGATCGCCGGTCTCGTCGTACAGCACCGCGACGGTCATCGCGCCTCCTCCCGCTCCCAGTGGTTCACGTTGATGCGCTCGGGGTCGGCGGCGAGGTAGCGGTGGAAGCGCCCCTCGGGGTCGCGGGCGGCGATGATCTCCTGCAGCCTGGCCCAGTTCTCCGGCGCCATGAACCTCAGCTGACGGTTGGTCATGTCCGAGTCGCCCAGGTACTGGCCCGCCGTGACCGGCTGCGCGTGCGCGAACACCTCGTTCACCCAGTCGCGGTTGCGCGGATAGTCGGCCGGATCCTCGTAGACGGTGTAGGCGGCGACATACGCGTCGGTGTGCAGCGAGAACGCCATGTCCTGCAGCTCGCGACGGGGCGCGTTGCTCATCCAGATGGCGAAGCCGTGCTCGGTGGGGTTCGTCGTGAACACCGGGCGGATGCCCTCGACCACCGCGGCGATGCCCTCGGCCGAGTCCTCCCCGTCGATCCACGCGTTGTCGCAGATGTACTGCCAGTGCTCGGGGTTGTTGCGCAGCTGCTCCTCCCGCTGCTGCGCGAGCGTCGAAGGCACGGCATCCTGCACGAACACGGCCCGGTCGATCACGGGGCTCGTGGTGAACTCCGCGAGCGAGGCGCGGGCATGCTCCTCGTCATCGCCGAACGCGAGACCGGTGACCAGGAACAGGCGGCGCTCGCCGCCTTCGGGCACCGGAACCGGCACCGAGACGCAGACGATCTCGACGTTGTCGGGGATGCGGCGGTGCGCCCGGTACATCCAGGTCATGACCTCGGAGAAGTCCTCGAGCTCGTACCCGTGCACGGTGTGCGCGAGCGCGCCGAACATCGGGCGCGTCGCGAGGTGGAAGCGCACCACGATGCCCGGGAAGGCGGGACCGGCGCCGCGCGCGGCCCAGTACAGGTCGCTGTTCTCGTTCGCGTCGGCGTGGACGAGCTCGCCGTCGGCGGTCACGACGTCGACGGCCACGACGGACTCGGCCGCCCAGCCCCAGCCGCGCTGGTTCCACCCCTGGCCGCCCTGCAGCAGGAATCCGCCGATGCCCACGGTCGGGCAGTGTCCGCCGTTGAAGAAACGGCCCCGCGCCTCCAGGTACGGCGAGAGCACCTCGCCGCCCTTCGTCGCCGGCCCCGCCGAGACGACGTCGGTCTCCTCGTCGTAGCCGACGTCGGTGAGCGCGCCGAGATCGATCAGCAGACCGCCCTCCCGCACGCTCCAGACCGCCCACGCGTGGCCGCCGGAGCGGACGGCGACGGTCCATCCGTTCTCCTTCGCGAGCCGGACGCCTCTCTGCACGTCCTCGATGCTGCCGGCGACGAGCACGGCGTCGGGCTGGCGGCCCGGACGGCGGCCGTTGAAGACGCGGCCGACGCGCGCCTGCTCCCAGTCGGCGTCGGTCGGCAGCACCAGGCGGCCGTCGAAGGCGGAGGCATCCAGGGTCATCGTCGAGCTCCTCAGCGGATCATGCGGCGCGGTCCGTTCCGGCGCCCGCTATCGACAGTAGGGAGCGGGCGCCGCGGGTTGAACCTGCCGTTCGGGATACCACCTATCGAGCCCGGTCCTGCGCCGACGGCATTCGGCGCACCCGTTCCCGCGGTCGCCGCTCAGCCGAGGACCGACCCGCCGCCGTCGACGACGAGGTTGATGCCGGTGATCCACGACGCCTCGTCGGAGGTGAGGAACACCGCCGCGTTCACGACGTCGTCGGTCTGCCCGATGCGACCGAGCGGGATGCGGTCCCAGGTCGCCTTCATCGCCGGGGGCGGGTCGTCCACGAGGAACCTCGTCGCGGGGGTCTGGATGAATCCGGGCGAGATGCTGACGGCGCGGATGCCGTGCGGGCCGCCCTCGACCGCCAGCTGCTGGGTCAGGTTGATGACACCGGCCTTCGCGGCGCCGTGCGCGTTCTGCGGCATGAACTCGACGCCGCGCGTGCCGGCGATGGAGCCGATGTTCAGGATGACGCCGCCCCCGCGGGCCTTCAGATGCTTCCACACGGCACGCACCGCGTAGAACACGATGTTCAGCTCCATGTCGATCGCGAACTCCCAGTCCGCCACACTGATCTCGTCGATGGCGCCGAACCTCTGGATGGAGGCGTTGTTGTAGAGGATGTCGATGCCGCCGTACACGGCGGAGGCCTCGTCGATCCATGCCTCGACGGTGTTCGCGTCCCCCGCGTCGACGGGAGCGAAGCCGGTGATCTCGCCCCTGTCCTCGCGAACGATGCGCACCGTCTCCTCGAGCGTCTCGGCATCGAGGTCGCAGCCGACCACCTTCGCGCCCTCGGCGGCGAACCGGCGCGCCGCATCCCGGCCCATCCCGCCGCCGATGCCCGTGATCAGCGCGACCTTTCCCTCGAGACGTCCTGGTGTCCGGGTCATGGATCTCTCCTTCGAGCGTGCGGCGGCACTCCTGTGCACCGTCCCCGACTGTACGGCGCGACCGCCGGGAAGGCCCACGACCCGTCGCTCATACCTGGTATCGCCGCGATCACTACACGCGAATCAGAATTCCCTTTATCTTTTTCTCGGTCGGGACCCGCGGGTCCGGGATCCACCCACACGGCATGCAGACAGAGAGAAGACGAAGATGTCCACTCGCACCCCCGCCCTGGCCGGGACCGCCACACTCATCTCCGCAGCCCTCGCACTGAGCGGCTGCTCGGGTTCGCCGTCGGGCGACTCGACGACGGGCACCCTGACGATCGCCAACCCCTCGACCCTGGCGACCTTCGACCCGGCGCAGGTCACCACCGGGAGCCTCGACCAGTACCTCCAGCCCGTCTACGACACCCTGCTGCGCCGCACACCCGATCTCGAGCTCGTGCCCATGCTCGCCACCGAGTGGACGTACGACGACGCTCTCACGACGCTCTCGCTCGAGCTGCGGACGGGGGTGGCCTTCACGGACGGCACCGACTTCGACGCCGACGCGGTCGTCGCGAACCTCGTGCGCACCCGCGACGCCAACGGCCCTCAGTCCGCCTCCCTCGCCAGCGTCGACACCGTCACGGCGGTCGACGCGGACACCGTCGAGGTCCATCTGACCGAGCCCGACCCGGGGCTCCTCGATGCGCTGGCCGGCACGGCCGGATCCATCGTGAGCCCCGAGGCCCTCGACTCCGACACGCTGTCGACGGCACCGGTCGGAACCGGGCCCTTCGTCCTGGACACCGCGAGCACCACGACCGGCGACACCTATACGTACACGGCCAACCCGGACTACTGGGATCCGGAGCTCGTCCCGTACGACACGATCGTCATCAAGACGCTCGAGGACGTGACCGCCCGGATGAACGCCATCCAGTCCGGCCAGGTGCAGGCCACGATGGCCGAGATCCCGCAGATCGCCGCCGCGGAGTCGGCGGGGCTCACCGTGCAGACCCAGCTGCTGAACTTCACGGGGCTCGTGATCTTCGACCGCGAGGGCGCCCTGGTCCCCGCGCTCGGCGACGCGCGGGTACGCCGGGCGATCAACCACGCGATCGACGGCGACGCGCTGCTGACGGCGCTCCGAGACGGCCGGGGCGTCGTCACCTCGCAGCTGTTCGGCGAGGACTCGGAGGCGTTCGTCGCCGACCTCGACGACGAGTACCCGTTCGACCCCGCCCGTGCCCGCGAGCTGCTCGCCGAGGCCGGCTACGCCGACGGGTTCGACATCACGCTCCCCGACTTCAGCGCCATCTTCGGCGAGTCCCTGTTCGCCACGGTCACCGAGCAGCTGCAGGCCGTCGGGATCACGGTCACGCTCGAGTCGCTGCCCATCCCCGACATGATCGGCAAGACGATGTCGGGCGGCTACGCCGTCACGCTCAACTCCAACTTCCAGGGGACGGCCTGGCAAACACTGTCGCAGTACGTGCTCCCCACGGCCGCCTTCAACCCGTTCCACTCGACGGACGACACCGTCGCGTCGCTGATCGACACCGTCCGCACCACGACCGGGGACGACCAGAACGCCGCCTACCAGAAGCTCAACGAGCACATCGTCGAGGACGCGTGGGCAGCGCCGTTCTTCCGCGAACAGGGGGTCTATCTGAGCACCGACGCCGTGGAGGTCACGCTGCAGCCGCAGACCCAGGTGCCGTCGATCTACGACTTCGCGCCGGCGGAGTGAGTCCTCCCGGCCCCCGAAGGCGTCACCATGCTCGTCTACCTGCTCAAGCGGATCGCCGCCGGCGTCGTGCTGCTGGCCGCCACCGTGACGGTCGTGTTCGTGATGCTCGCACTCAGCGGCGCGAACGTCGCCCGCACGATCGTGGGCGCGAACGCGAGCGAGGAGCAGGTACGGGCGAAGACGACCGAGCTGGGCCTGGACCGTCCGATCTGGGACCAGTTCAGCCAGTGGGCGCTGCGCGCGCTGCAGGGCGATCTCGGAACGTCGTTCCTGACCTCGCAGGGCGTCGCCGAGACCGTCCTGCAGCGGGCCGGGGTGACGCTGTCGATCGTGACACTGTCGATCCTCGCCTCGGCCCTGCTCGCGGTCGCCGTCGGCATCACTGCGGCGCTGCGCCGCGGATGGCTCGACCGGCTCCTGCAGGGAGTGGCCGTGCTCGGCACCGCTCTGCCCGGGTTCTGGGTGGCCCTCGTCCTGATCACCGTGTTCGCGGTGGGCCTGCGCTGGCTCCCGGCGACCGGCTACGTCCGACCGGAACAGGATCTCGCCGGCTGGGCCGCCTCGCTCGTGCTCCCGGTCGCCGCCATCTCGATCGCCGGGATCTCGGGCTCGGCGATGCAGCTGCGCAGCGCCATCATCGATCTGAGCCACCGGGAGTTCGTGCGGACCCTGCGCAGCCGGGCGCTCCCGCCCCGGCGGCTGTTCCTCATCCATCTGCTGCGCAACGCCGCGCCGCCGGCGCTGACGGTCCTCTCCCTGCAGTTCGTCGGCATGCTCTCCGGCGCCGTCGTGGTCGAGGAGGTCTTCGCCCTGCCCGGCATCGGCCGTCTCGCCGTGTCGTCCACCGCCAGCGGCGACATCCCGGTCGTCATGGGCGTGGTCACCCTCATGGTGACGATGGTCGTCGCCGTCAACCTCCTGCTCGACCTGGCCAACGCCTGGCTCAACCCGAAGGTGAGGATGCGATGACCGCGCCCCGCACCGAGACGCTCCTGCTGGCCAAGCGCAGGCCCGGCGCCCTCGCACCCGCGCTGCTGCGCAATCCCCTCGCCGTGGTCTCGGCGTCGGTCGTCGTGCTGCTGATCGTGCTCGTGGTGGGCGCCGACCTGTTCGCGCCGATCCCGCCGTCCGCCACGGACCTCTCCGCCGTCCTGCAGGGGCCGAGTCCCGCGCACCCGTTCGGCACCGACGACATCGGACGCGACATCTGGTCGCGGCTGCTGCACGGCGGCCGCCTCACCCTGGCCGGGGCCGCCATCGTACTCGCGATCGCGCTCGTGATCGGGGGCCTGGCGGGGCTGTTCGCCGGCTACTACCGGGGAGTCGTCGATGCGGCCGCCTCGTGGGCCGCGTCGCTGATGCTGGCGCTGCCCTCCCTCGTCGTGCTGCTGGCGCTGCGCTCGGTCACCGGCCCGTCGATCCTGGTGATCATGGCGGCGTTCGGCCTGCTGATATCGCCGTCGATCTTCCAGCTCGTGCGCACCACCGTGCGCGACGTCGCCGCCGAGCCCTACGTCGAGGCGGCGCGCGTCGCCGGGCTCCCCGACTCGCGGATCCTCACACGGCACATCCTGCGCGCCGTCCGCGCGCCGCTCATCATCCAGGCGATGATGGTCGCCGGCATGGCGGTGGGCGTGCAGGCGGCGCTGAACTTCCTCGGCCTCGGCGCGGGCACCGTGACCTGGGGCGGGATGCTGGCCGACAGCTTCGCCCTCGTGTACTCGGCCCCGCAGCTCATGTTCTGGCCGGCCCTGTTCCTCGGCGCGATGACGGCGGCGCTGATCGTCCTGGGGAACGCACTGCGCGACTCCCTCGACCCGCGCGACGGCGCCCTCCGACGGCGGCCCGCGCCCCGTGCGACGCCGGCCGCGGATGCCTCGCGCCGAGCCGGCGCCGCACTGCTGGAGGTCCGCGACCTCGGCGTCGGCTACACCGGCCGGGACGGCGAGCCCCTCCGCGTCGTGCAGGGCGTCGACCTCGCCGTGCACGCGGGGCAGGTCGTCGGGCTCGTCGGCGAGTCCGGCTCCGGCAAATCGCAGATCGCCTTCGCGATCGCGGGACTGCTGCCGCGGACGGCGACGATCGACAGCGGCAGCATCCTGTTCCGCGGCACGGAGCTCGTGGGACTCAGCCCGCGTCGGGCGCGGAAGGTCCTCACCGGAGGCATCGCCTACGTGCCGCAGGACCCGATCCCCAACCTCGACCCGTCGTTCACGATCGGCTTCCAGCTCACCGAGCCGCTGCGCATCGTACGGGGGCTGTCGCGGAAGGCCGCCCGGCGCCGCGCCCTCGAGCTGCTCGAGGCCGTCAGGATCCGGGAGCCGGAGAAGGCGATGCGGTCGTACCCCCACGAGATCTCCGGCGGAATGGCCCAGCGCGTGCTGATCGCCGGCGCCCTCTCGATGGATCCGGTGCTGCTCGTCGCCGACGAGCCGACCACCGCGCTCGACGTCACCGTGCAGGCGGAGGTGCTGGAGGTGCTGCGCGGGCTGCAGAGCTCCCGGGGCCTCGCCATCCTGCTGGTGACCCACGACCTCGGCGTCGCCGCCGACATCTGCGACCGGATCGCCGTGCTGCGCCATGGCTCCCTCGTCGAGCAGGGAACGGTCGAGGAGGTCTTCGCCGCGCCCCGCCAGGCGTACACCCGCACGCTGCTGGACTCGACCCTGTCCGGCGCCGCACCGCGCGAGCCCTACTCCGCCCCTCGCGGCTCCGCCCCTCGCGAAGGAGGACGATCGTGAGCGACCGTCCCTCGCCCCTGCTCGACGTGCGCGAGCTGCGCGTCGACTTCCGTGTCCGCGGATCCCGCACGCCCTTCACCGCCCTGCACGACGTCTCGCTCGACGTGCGCGCGGGCGAGGCCGTCGGGCTCGTCGGGGAGTCGGGCTCCGGCAAGTCGACGCTCGGGCGCGCCGTGCTGGGCCTGGTCGAGCCGAGCACCGGCACCATCCGCCTCGACGGCCGCGACATCACCCGCCTGAGACAGCGCGAACGACGCGCGCTGGCCAGCGAGACGCAGGTCGTGTTCCAGGACCCCTACGGCTCGCTCAACCCGGCGCTGAGGATCGGCGACATCCTCGGCGAGCCGCTGCTGCTGACTCGGGCGTCGTCCGCCGCGGTGCGCTCGGTCGTGCTGGCGGCCCTCGACCGCGTGCATCTGCCCGCCGACGCCATCAACCGGTACGCGCACGAGTTCTCCGGCGGACAGCGCCAGCGCGTCGCGATCGCCCGTGCCCTCATCCGGGGACCGCGCCTGATCATCTGCGACGAGGCCCTGTCGGCACTGGATCTGACCACCCAGGCGCGCATCATCGAGCTGCTCCTGGAGCTGCAGGCCGACACCGGCGTCGCCTACCTGTTCATCTCGCACGACCTCGCCGTGGTGCGCCATCTCTGCCACCGGGTCGCGGTGCTGCGCCACGGGCGCCTCGTGGAGTCGGGAGACGGCGACCGGATCACCTCGGCGCCGGAGGACCCCTACACCCGGGAGCTGCTCGCCGCCTCCCCGGTGCCGGACCCGGTGGTCCAGCGCGCCCGCAGGCTCGCGCGCGGGCTGCCCGCCTGACCAGGTGCGGGGCCCGCGACGGTGCCGGCGGCGGGCGGGAGCGCGACTCAGGCGGCGGGGTCCGGCGGGGTGAGCAGGTGCAACCGGGCCAGACGCGGGAGCAGATGGGCGATCTCGGCCATCGGATGGGGCGGCTGGTTCCAGAACTCCCCGCCGAACGCGACGTGATGGGCCAGAGACTCGAACGCGAGCGAGAAGATCGCGTCGACCGCGGCCGCCGGATCGGGATGGGGGAACTCGGCGGAGTGCGCCAGCAGGCGGTCGCGGAACGCGCCGCTGATCGCCTGGGCGGGCTCGGCCGTGTTCTGGCGCAGTCTCGAGTCGTTCGCGGTCATGATGATGAACACCCCGAGGATGGCGGCGTGCTTCGTGAAGTGGTCGACGAGCAGTCGCACCGCGAGCTCGATCGTCTGCGTCACCGAGAGGCCGTCCCACTGCGGCCCCGGCTGGTACATCTCGCGGGCGTCGGCGTCGATGCGCCCGAGCACATGCGTGTGGATGCCGAGGATGAGCGAGTCCTTGCCGTCGAACCGGGAATAGAGCGCGCCGGAGGAGATCTGTGCCCGCTGGCACACCTCCGCGATGGAGAAGCCCTCGTAGCCCCGTTCGCTGAGCACGTCGGCGCCCGCGTTGAGGATGCGTTCGAGGCTTCGACGCGACCGCTCCTGCACGGGAGGGCGGAGACCGGGCACCTGTGTCATCACCCGACCAGTCTCTCAGCCGATCGCGCCTGCGGCACGGCTCCGGGTATCAGCGAGCGAGATATCACGAATCAGAATATTGATTCTGATTCGGTGATCGGCAAGGGTGGAACACGCCCCCGGGATGCCGGCACCGCCGCATCCCGCCCCCGAGAAAGGACGTCGCCGTGCGCGAACTCGCCGACCTGCTGCTGGAGTCCATGGTGGAGCGCGACCCCGGCATCGTCCCGTGGGCCGACCGCTACGCCGTGACCGTGAACTCGGTGCCGGGCGCTCCGGGCATGCTCAGCAGCTGGCGGACGGTGACCGGCGTCAACCGCGTCGGCCAGTACGTGGTCGATCCCGTCCTCGGGCAGGTGTTCGTCACCGCGAGCCTCGACGAGGGCGGGATGCCGGTGACGTTCTGGGCCCGACTGAAGGTCGAGGACGGTCGGGTCGGCGAGGCCGAGCTCTCGCACGTGCGCGCACGCGCCGACGGCGGCTTCGTGATGCTCGCCGAGGAGATCGGCACGTATCCGGCCGGCTGGACGAGCGAGATCCCGGCCGGCGGGCGCGCGACCCGCGACGAGCTCGAACGGCTCGGCCGGGCGGTCTTCGACGACTCGCTCACGGGGCCCGAGCCCTCCGACGACTGCCTCCTGATGGAGCTCGGCGGAGTCGTCCTGGAGGACCCCGACTACATCGACCTCCTCATGACCGGGGAGCTGCACGGCGGCACCGACCGCGAGAAGACGTCGATGAAGGCGGGCCTGATGCCCGTGCGCCCCTACGACCCCGACGCGCGCATCGTCGCGATCGACGAGGAGCAGGGCATCGTCGTCGTCACCGGGCTGGTGCCCGGCTTCACCTCGCCCTACGTCGTGCGCGATGCGAACGAGTCCTGCTTCGTCCCCGCCGCCATGATCGAGCAGCACCGCCGGACGCTGCGCGGCGACTGGGCACGGGGACGCCGGGTCGTCGAGGAGCTGCCGGCGACGGCGGTCTCGACGCACGTGCTGCGCCTGCACTCGGGGATGCTGCAGGGCCTGCACATGTTCAACTGCCTGACCGCGGCCGGCGGCCGCTCCCCGTGGCACGACCGGACGTAGCGCACCGGGCCCTGCCGATGGCCCGCGCGCTCGGTAGCATTCGGCCATGACCAACGGCGGTTACGACCTCAACCTGCTCATCCCCCTGCGGGCGCTCCTCGAGGAGGCCAACGTCACCCGCGCCGGCCAACGGGTGCAGCTGGGACAGTCGTCGATGAGCTCCGCCCTGTCCCGCCTGCGGGCCGTCTTCGACGACGAGCTGCTCGTCCGCGTGGGTCGCGACTACGAGCTCACCCCGTTCGCGCGGCTGCTGCTGCCGCAGGTGCAGGCCACGGTCCCCCTCCTCGAGCGGGTGCTGTCGAACGAGCCGCATCCGGACCCCCGGACCGCTCGGCGCACCCTCACGCTCATGGTGACCGACTACGGCATCATGCGGCTGCGCGGCGCACTGGCCGGCATCCTCGCCGAGGCGCCCGGCATCCAGCTCGATCTGCTCCCGCTGCCGGAGCGGCCGATGGAGAGCGAACGGGATCTCGTCACGCACGACTTCGTCATCGGCGTCCCGGGCATCGGGATCGACGGCCCGCATCTGCCGCTCCTGGAGGACGAGTACGTGTGCCTGCTGGATGCGGACAACCCGGCGCTGCGCGACGGCGCGCTCTCGTTCGACGACTTCGTCGCGCTGCCGCAGGCGGTCGCCCAGTTCGGTCGCCTGCACTTCACCCCGGCCGACCGCCGGCTGCGGGAGCTCGGCATCGACCGGCGGGAGCCGCGCGTGACGACCTCGTCCTTCCTTCCGCTGCCATCGGTCGTCGCGGGGACGGACCTGGTCGCCGTCGTGCCGCGCGCGCTCGCCGAACGGCTCGGCCCGCTGACCGGCACGGTCGGCGTCGACGCCCCGTTCGGGTCGGTCGGGATCGCGCTGAACCTCTGGTGGCACACCAGCCACGACTCGGACCCGGTGCACACCTGGTTCCGCGAGCGGCTGGTCGAAGAGCTCGGGGCCGAGCTCGCCGGGCCCGCCTGATGCGAGAGTCTCCGGGTTCGGTCCGTGAGCGAGGAGCGCAGCGTCGAGACGAAGGGGCGCGGTGCCCCGGCTGACCTGTCGCGTCCCGCCGATCTCACCGACCGGAAGCGACAGGTGAACCGCACTTTCGCTGCGAGCACGGGGAAGCTGGGGCGCCTGCGGCTGGGCGGGGATGAGAGCACGTGCGACCATGGGTCATGGCGTCCGCGCGCGAGGTGATTCCACCACCGCCGACTCGCATCCCGGATCTCGACGAGGACTTCTCCGAGGGGCTGAGTCCCGAGCGGTGGGTGCCGAGCTATCTCCCGCACTGGACGACCCCCGAGCGCGCCGAAGCCCGCTATCGCCTTGTCGCCGCGGGAATCCAGTTGCAGATCGACGCGGATCAGCCCGACTGGCGCCCCGAGGATGCTCCGTTGCGCGTCTCGAACCTGCAGACCGGCACCTTCTCGGGTCCCCTCGGTTCCCGGCGCGGAACACATCGCCATCGCGACGACCGGCTCCTCGTCCGCGCCGAGACCCCGCAACGACTGCTCTTCGCCCCCTCGCGCGGCCGGATCGAGATCACGCTCTCGGCCAGCCGGGACGAGAGCTGCATGACCGCCGGCTGGCTCGTCGGGACGGAGCATCTCTCCGCCGACGACTCGGGTGAGATCTGCATCTTCGAGATCGACGCGGAGGCGATCGGCGAGACGACGCACGCACGCACGGGCGTGAAGGCTCACCACGATCCGCGCACGACCACGGACATGGTCGAGTTGTCGGTGCCTCTCGACGCCGCCGAATCACACACCTGGACCGTCATCTGGGGCGACGGAGAAACCGTCATCGGTTGCGAGGGACTCCTGCTTCGGCGCATCCCGCAAGCGCCGGACTACCCGCTCTTCCTCATGATCGATCTCTTCGAGATCGGACCGCCCACCGGCACCTACCCCAAGACCGCCACCATCCGACGTGTTCGAGGATGGGCCGGCTGACCCGCCGAGTCCGGCCGTCTCCCCTGGACACGCGCCTAGCCCGCCTCGGAGGCGAACTCCACGCGCTCGGCGACGGTGCGGAGGATCCCGAGGAGCCAGGTCAGGGCGGGGTCGCTCGTGCGCGACGGGTGCCAGAACGCCGACTCCACCAGCACCGGCAGGCGCAACGGGGTGCGCACGACCACCAGGCCGAGCGCACCCCCGTACAGCTCGGCGAGGCGCAACGGCACGAACCCGTACATATCGGTGTCGGCCACGGTGAACGGCACGGGCAGGAACCCCGGGACCGTCCGCGCGACGCGCGGCCTGATCCCCGCGGTCGCGAGCGCGTCGTCGGCGTACATGATCACGCCGTCCGCGAACGACACCTGCACGTACGGCATGGTGGCGAGATCCTCGAGAGTCAGCGCGCCGTCCCGGATCCGCGGATGGTCGTGCCGCACGATGCACACGGTCGTGTCGGAGAAGAGGGACTGCCGCTTGCCCGGCACACCCCGCACGGCCGAGGCGATCGTGACGTCCTCGCGCAGCAGGTCGATGGGGCCGATGTTGCTCATCGGGCCGAACTCGACCGAGACGCGCGGAGCCTCCCGCTCGAGCACCTCCAGCATCGGCGCCGTCATGACCGACAGGGCGTAGTCCGACGCCGAGAGCCGGAACCGCCGGTCGCTGGTGAGCGGGTCGAACAAGGGCCGCAGGTTGAGCGTGCGCCCGATCTCGGTGACGGCCGCCCGCGCGATGGGCTGGAGCGCGAGCGCCCGCGGCGTCAGCTCGGACACCCGCCCGCGGCGCACCAGCAGGGGATCGTCGAGGAGCTTGCGCAGTTTCGCCACCGCCCCGCTGATGGCCGGCTGGGTGAGGCCGATGACCTCGCCGGCTCGGGTCAGATTGCGTTCGGCGAGGATGGCATCGAGCACGACGACGAGATTGAGATCGATGCCCCGCAGGTCGTCCATGCCGTCGACGTCGCCCCCTTGCGCGCTCCTTTTCAGCATAGGAGACGGCGGCGGCGCTCCGGCGGGACGCTCAGAGCCGGTCCGGGCCGTAGGTGCGCCGTGCGCTCGGCACCGTGTGACCGGGGCTGACGGTCTCGACGATGCGGTTCTCGATGATGCCGAGTCCCTGGACCGTCATGGTGACGACGTCACCCACCTGCAGGGGCGGGATCACGAGCTCGCCGCCGGCGCGCGCCCAGCGCTCCGACAGCGCGCCCTGCGAGGCCGTGCCGGTCGCCAGCACGTCGCCCGCGCCGACCCAGGCGTCGCGGGAGGCGTGCACGAGCATCTCCTCGAACGACCACGACATGTTGCGCAGGTTGTCGGCGCCGACGACCTCGCCGTTGATCGCGACCGACATGTCCAGGGCGTAGCGGTCACCCTCGCGGTACTGCTCCAGCTCGTCCGGAGTGGTGAGCCACGGACCGAGCGTGTTGGCGAAGTCCTTGCCCTTCGAAGGACCCAGGCCCACCCGCATCTCCTTGCCCTGGATGTCGCGCGCGCTCCAGTCGTTGAGCAGGCAGAAGCCGGCGATGTGCTCGGCCGCCTCCTCGATCGGCACGTCGCGGACGGTGTCCTTCACGATCATCGCCACCTCGAGCTCGAAGTCGAGCCTCTGCGTGAACGGAGGCATCGGGATGTCGGCGCCGGTCGGCAGCACCGACCACGGGTTCATGAACAGGAACGCCGGGGCCTCGTACCACTGCGGTGGCACGGACCCGTCGCCCGGCTCGCTCTTCTTCATACCCGCGATGTGCGCCTCGAAGACCAGGAAGTCGCGCATGGCGCGCGGCTGCACCGGCACCGCGAACACCGCGTCCTCGATCGGCAGCCTCTGATGGCGGCCGCCGCGCAGGTCCAGGTCGCGCTTGAGGTCTTCCGGACCGTTGAGCAGATCGAGGATCTCCGGGTCGCCCGGCACGTCCTGCAGCTTGCCGTGCTGCACGCGCCCGGTGTGGACGATGCCGTTCGGCCCCACGTGGCGCGCGTACTGCGCCACCTCAGAAGTCCAGCGTCTCGTAGAAGTCGCGCCGGCGGGTCTCGAGCGCGGGGATCGCCCGGCCGAGCGCCCACTGCTCGAAGTGCGGGTAGGTGGCGTGCGCCTTGAAGGCCGCCTCGTCGGTGTACACCTCGAAGATGCGGAAGATGTTCGGCTCCTCCGGGCTCTGATACGCCTGGTAGTAGATGTTGCCGGGCTCCTCGCGGGAGGCGGGCGAGAGCTGCTCGAGCGCGCTGCGCACGGTCTCCTCCTCGCCGGGCTTGGCGATCCAGGTGGCACTGCATACGAAGGCCATGGGGTTTTCCTTTCGGGGCGTCGTCATCGTCGCGGGCTCTGCCCATCGCCTTCACGCTAGGGGCACGGGATGCCGCGGGCCACTGCGCGCGGGCGATGCCTCCCATCGCGCCGGACGCGGTGGGACCCGAGATCGGATTCCTGAACGAGTCCCAGGAGACGCGGCTCGCCGCGGCCATCGTGCTCGCGTTCGACCTCGACCTCCCCCCTCGGCCGATCCGGCCGGTGAGCGCGTCGGCACGTCGGCCATGGCAGCCATCGGCACGGACGATGGACGCGGCCCGCTCCCGCGACGTACGCTCGCGGAGTCCCGCCCACTCGACGAGGAGCACACGCATGGCCATCGCGACGATCAATCCGTTCACCGGGCGGACCGAGCAGGAGTTCGAGCCGCACGACGAGACCGAGGTGGACCGCCGCATCGCCGAGGCCCATGCGGCCTTCGGCGCGCTGCGCGCCACGACGTTCGCGCAGCGCGCGGAGTGGATGCGCGCGGCCGCACGGCTGCTCGAGGCCGACGCCCCGCAGCTCGCCCGGATCATCACGATCGAGATGGGCCGGCCGATCAAGGCCGCACGGGCCGAGGTCCTCAAGTGCGCGAAGGGCCTGCGCTACTACGCCGACCACGCCGAGGAGTTCCTCGCGCCCCAGCCGCTCGCCGACCCGTCCGCGGTCGGAGCGTCCTCGGCCGGCACCCGCTACGCGCCGATCGGGGTCGTGCTGGCCGTCATGCCGTGGAACTACCCGCTGTGGCAGGTGCTGCGCTTCGCCGGTCCGGCGCTCATGGCCGGCAACACAGGACTGCTCAAGCACGCCTCGAACGTGCCGCAGGCCGCCCTCTATCTCGGCACCCTGTTCGAGCGGGCGGGCTTCCCCGTCGGCGCCTTCCACACCCTGCTGATCCCCGCCGCCGACGTGGAGCGGGTGCTGCGCGACCCGCGCGTGAAGGCGGCCACGCTCACCGGCTCGGAGCCGGCGGGCCGGTCGCTCGCCGCGATCGCCGGCTCCGAGGTGAAGCACGTCGTGCTCGAGCTCGGAGGCTCGGACCCCTTCGTCGTGATGGCCAGCGCGGATGTCGCCAGGGCGGCGTCCGTCGCGGTCACGGCGCGCAACCAGAACAACGGCCAGTCGTGCATCGCGGCCAAGCGGTTCATCGTCCACACCGACGTGTACGACGAGTTCACCCGCCTGTTCACCGCGGGCGTCGCCGCACTCGCGGTCGGGGACCCGCTCGAGGAGACCACCGATGTGGGGCCCGTCGCCACCGAGTCCGGCCGCGACGAGCTGGAGGGACAGGTCGCGGATGCCGTCGCGAAGGGTGCGACGGTGCTCACCGGCGGCGTCGTCCCCGACCGCGACGGCTGGTTCTACGAGCCGACGGTGCTGGCCGACGTGACCCCAGGGATGCGCCTGTTCCTCGAGGAGGCGTTCGGCCCGGTCGCCACGGTGTACCGCGTCGGGGACCGCGAGGAGGCGGCACGGATCGCGAACGGCACGACGTTCGGGCTCAGCTCCTCGGTGTGGACGACCGACGCCGAGGAGGAGGACTGGTTCGTGCGCAACCTCGACGTGGGCGCCGTGTTCGTCAACGGCATGACCGCCTCGTATCCGGAGCTCCCCTTCGGCGGCGTGAAGGACTCCGGCGTCGGCCGCGAGCTGGCCGCCGCCGGCATCCGCGAGTTCTGCAACCTGCAGACGGTCTGGAAGGCCTGACCGGGCACGGCGCAGGGCAACGGTCACTCGTGCCGGACGGCGATCTGCTCGGGCTCGAGCTGGACGGCCCAGCCCTCGATCGTGCCCGCGTTCTCGTACTCCTCGATCTGCAGGATCTGACGGCCCCGCTCGACGGTCTGCTCCATGGGGGAGGTGACGAACGCGTGCACGTTCAGCCACGCCGACTCCTCGTACGCGACGCCGTCGAGGACGAGCACGTTCGCGTCCACCACGGCGCGGGCGACGACGGCGGCGCGGGGCGAGACCGTGGTCACCGCACGCGCGCCGTTGACCTTGTTGGCGGCGACGACGCCGGCGTTCGCCTCGTCGACGACGAGCACGCCGAAGGCGTCGACGCCGGCGTCCTGGTCCTCGACGACCACGCGCCCGACGCGCACCGCGAAGACCGGGTAGTCGTCGCCCGGGTCGATCCCGTCCGCGCCGTGCCAGACGACGTCGAAGCCGCCCTCGACGGCCCGCGCCTGGAGCGCCCTGCCGAGGTCGTAGCCGCCGTGGTCGGCGGCGAAGTGGATGCGTGTCATCTCTGACCTCCGTGTCGAGAGCGTGCGGATCCGGCTCAGACCGGAGGGGCGACGAACAGTCCCTTGTCGATGTCGTTGAACGACTCGCGCGCGACGAGCTCGCTCATCTCCTGCGCGGTGCCCCACTGGTCCTGGGTGGACAGCCGGCTGATGTCGTGCCGGTTCGCGACCCACGCGTCGTCGTCGACCATCGAGAGCTCGGTCGTGTACTCGATCGTGTTGCCGGAGGGGTCGAGGAAGTAGGCGAACGTGTTGTCGCCGGCGTTGTGGCGCCCCGGTCCCCAGATCATCCGGGTGCCGGCGCGCAGGATCTTGCCGGCGCCGCGCATCCACTCCTCGATGCCGCGCATCTCGAACGACAGGTGGTGCAGCGAGTGATGCGGGCCCGAGGCGACCGCGATCGAGTGATGATTCCGGTTGCAGCGCAGGAAGTGCATCATCTCCACCCCGTCGGGCCGCACGAGCGAGTCGGAGATGGTGAAGTCGAGGTGGTCGACGTACCACTGCACGGTCTGGGCGAGGTCGGCCGAGTTGAACACCATGTGCGAGAGCTTGACCGGGATCGGCTCGCGCTCGCGGATCTTGCGGGGCTCGCGGGTCTGGTAGCCGGTCGCGAACTCGAGCACCCGTCCGTCGCCGTCGAAGACACGGAAGCCGTAGCCGCCGCCGAAGCCGGTGAGCTCCCGGGGATCGTGCACGAACCGGACGTCCTCGGCGTGCAGCTTGTCGGCGAGAGCATGGATGTCGGCGCGGCTGCGCACGCCGAAGCCGGCGAGATCGACACGCTTGTCGTCCCGGCGCAGCCGGAGGATGAACGGCTCGGCGGAGCCTTCCGCGGCCAGATGGCTGAGACCGTCCGAGGCACTCACCTCGGTGAGGCCCCAGTGCTTCACGAAGAAGTCGCGCTCGACCTCGAAGTCGGGGACGGCCAGTGCGCCGTAGCGCAGGTGGGAGACGAGCCGCTCAGTCATCGTCGACCTTTCATCAGGGGATCGTGGGCGCACGGGGCGCGATCACACGAATGTAGGCCGCCCGCCCCCGTCGTCGCCATGGCGCCGCCGGATACCATGCATCTGTGGCGAGCGGCGACCCGGATCTCAATCTCCTCGTCGCCCTCCGCGCCCTGCTCGAGGAGGCGAACGTCACCCGGGCCGGGGAACGGATCGGGGTCGGCCAGTCGACGATGTCGTCGGCGCTGGCGCGGCTGCGCACGCTGTTCCAGGACGAGCTCCTGGTGCGGGTCGGCCGGGACTACGAGCTCACTCCGCTCGCGCGGCAGATGCTGCCCCAGGTGCAGCTCACCCTTCCGATCATCGCGCAGGCCCTGGGCCAGGAGGTTCCGTTCGATCCCGCGACCACGCGACGCGCCTTCACCATCCAGATCTCCGACTACGGGGCGATCGAGCTCCGGCCGCTGTTCGGCATGGCGACGGCGGCGGCACCGGGCATCCGGTTCGACGTCCTCCGGCTGCCGCCCGAGCCCACGGAGGCCGAGCGCGATCTGCTCGCTCACGACTTCATCGTCGCGACGCCCGGGATCGGCATCGAGGTCGAGAGCATGGAGCTGTTCCGCGACGAGTACGTCGTGATCGCCGACCGGGACAACCCCGTCGTCGCCCGGGGCGAGATCGGCATCGACGACCTCCTGGCGAGCCCCTTCATCCGGTGCGACTTCGGGCGGGCCCACATGACTCCCGCCGAGCGCCGCATGCACGAGCTCGATCTGCGTCCGCGCGTGCGGGTGACGACCTCGACCCTGCTCTCGATCCCGCTGATCGTCCGCGGCACCGACCTGGTCGGGGTCGTGCCCCGGCGTCTGGTCGAGCTCAACTCCGCCGTCACGGAGACCGTGGCCGTCCCGACGCCCTTCCCGACGATCGAGCTCATCCAGCGGCTGTGGTGGCATCCGGCGCACTCCCCGGACGCCGGGCACTCATGGTTCCGCGAGTTCGCCGCCGGGTTCGTCGCGGCGGGATCGGCTCCCGCCTGAGGCCCAGATAGCTGGCATCGCGCTCGACGATTGGTGAGACCCCCTTCGCCGACATAGCGTCATCGCTGGGATGCGAGGCCGCGTCCGGGAATGGGATGCGAAGCCGCGTCCCGGAAAGCAGGAGACGAGGATGTCGGTTCGGAACGTGCTCATCGTCGGCGGTGGATTCACCGGGCTGACGACAGCGATCGCGCTCGCGCAGCGCGGGGTGGCGGTCACCCTCGTCGACCGCACGAAGGAGTGGGCGCGCGTCGGCCACGGGCTGACGATCCAGGGCAACGCACTACGCGTGTTCAAGGAGATCGGCGTCATCGACGACGTGCTCGCGGTCGGTCAGGCAGAGAACGCGGTCACCCTGTACTTCGCCGACGGGCGGGTCATGGCAGAGCTGCCGACCCCGCGCACCGGCGGCGACGACCTGCCCGCGACGATCGGCGCGCTGCGTCCCGATCTGCACGAGATCCTCGTCGCCAAAGCCGAGTCGCTCGGGGTGGAGATCCGCCTCGGCCGTGAGCTGATCTCGTACGAGGCCGGCCCCGAGTCGGCGACCTCGGTGCTCTCCGACGGCACGACCGAGACCTGGGACGTGATCGTCGTCGCCGAGGGCATCAAGTCGCCGACCCGGCCGAAGCTCGGCATCGCGGAGGATCGCGCACCGAGCGGCCTGGGCATCTGGCGCGCGGTCACCTCCCGGCTGCCCGGGATGACCGGCGGCATCGCCTACCCGTCCGACGACAGCGGCGCCTACAAGGTCGGCTACACGCCGGTCAGCGCCGACCAGTGCTATGTCTTCGTGCTGTGCCCGCCGGTGCGCCCCGACAACGGACTCGAGGGGTGGCAGGAGGTCAAGCGGCTCATGGCGGACTTCCACGGCGAGTTCGACCATCTGCGGGAGTCGATCACCGAGGACACATTCCTGAACTTCCAGGAGATCGAGTGGATCTTCGTGGAGGGTCCGTGGCATCGGGGCCGCGTCGTCGCGCTCGGCGAGGTCGTGCACGCAGTGCCGCCGCTGATCGCACAGGGCGCCGCGCAATGCGTGGAGGACTCGCTGCTGTTCGCCGAGCACGTGACCGCGGAGGGGGACTGGGAGACGCAGCTCGCCGAGTTCTACGCGCGTCGTCTCCCCCGCATCAAGGGCGTGGTCGACGCGTCGCTGCAGCTCGCCGACTGGGAGCTGCACCCGGGAACGCCGGATGCCGATCCCGGCCGGGTGATGGGCCGGGCCCTCATGGCACTGGTTCCGGCGCCATGAGCGGGCTCCGCCCGCTCTCCGTGCCCCGCCGTGTGGTGACGGGGCACGACGCCGACGGCGTGTCGGTTGTCGTCTCCGACGGCCTCGTACCCGTGCACCGGTTCATGCCGCAGGATGGCGTCGGCTTCTACGAGGTGTGGCAGACCGAGGGCGCCCCCGCCCCGATCGTCCCCGACGAGGGCGATCCCACGGTCGGCTCGATCCGTGTGCCCCCGCCCGCGCGGGGCACCAAGATCCGCGTCAACGAGTTCTTCCCCGGCCACGTCGGCCCGGAGGGCCGCCAGTCGCCCGTGCACCGCACCCGGTCGGTGGACTACGGCATCGTGCTGGAGGGGGAGATCGTGCTGATCCTCGACGACAGCGAGGTGACGCTGAGGGCGGGCGACATCGCCATCCAGCGCGGCACGGATCACGCCTGGGCCAACCGCACCGACCACGTGTGCCGCGTGGCCTTCGTCCTCATCGACGGCGAGTTCGCACGGGAGCTGCTCGACGTGCTCCCCGACGACGTCCACGCCGCGCTCATGACCCACGGTCCGCACGACGGCCCCGGCGGCGCAGACGCCGAGAACGGGGCATCCGGATGATGCGCGTCGACCACGTCGGCCTGTCGGTGCGCGACCTCGACGCGCAGCGGGACTGGTATCAGAAGGCCTTCGGCCTCGATTCGGCGAAAGCCTTCGAGATCCCGCCCGTCGGGCTGCGCGGGGTGTTCCTGCTCGGCCCGGACGACATCGCGATCGAGCTGCTGGAGCGGAAGGGCTCGACCCACCGCACACCGGCCACGACGCCGTCCGACGAGCTGCTCGCGCAGGGCTGGGGGCACCTCTGCTTCCGTGTCACGGATGTGGATGCGGTCGTCGACCGACTCGCCGCCGCCGGTGCGACGGTCGTCACGACGCCGGCCCCCTCGCCCGAGCCCGGCGTGCGCTTCGCCTTCGTCACCGACCCCGAGGGCAACTTCATCGAGCTGATCGACCGCGAAGGCCCGGTGAGCGCATGAGCGGGGTGCGGCTGCCGGGGCTCGACGGCAGCCTGTTCGTCGTCACCGGCGCCGCGGGCGGCCAGGGCGCCGAGGAGGCACTGCTGCTCGCGGCGAACGGGGCGGATGTCGTCGCCGCCGACGTGCGCGACGACGCCCCGGAGCTGCTCGCCGCAGCCGCGAGGCTGCCCGGAACCGTGACCTACCGCCGTCTCGATGTGACCGACGAATCCGGCTGGGGCGCGCTCGCGGACTCGTTCGACGAGAGGACGGTGAAGGGCCTCGTCAACAACGCCGGGGTCACCCAGCGCACCCGCATCGGCGACGTGGTCCGCGCCGACTGGGACCGCGTGCTCGCCATCAACGTCACGGGTGCGATGCTCGGCATCCAGGCCCTCCTGCCGCTCATGGGCGAGGGCTCGTCGATCGTGAACATCGGGTCCGCGGCGGGCGTGACCGGTCACTACACGGCCGCCTACACGACCAGCAAGTGGGCCATCCGCGGGCTGTCCCACTCGTGCGCCACCGAGCTCGGGCCCCGCGGCATCCGGGTCAACCTCGTGCACCCCGGCTACATCCGCACCGAGATGACCGCGAGCGCCCCGAGCACGTTCCTCGACGCGAACGTCGCCATCGCTCCGCTGCACCGCGGCGGCGAGCCGGAGGAGGTCGCGAACGTGGTCGTCTTCCTGCTGTCGGATGCCGCGTCCTACGTCACCGGCGCCGAGGTCGGCGTCGACGGCGGCCAGTTCCTCTCGGGCGTCGCGACGTTCCTCTCCGATGCCGTCCGCGCCCAGCTCCCCTAGGAGATCCCATGTACATGTACTTCCCCACCAACTACGTCTGGAGCATGGCGGTCGTCGCGTCGCTCAACAACGGCGGTTTCATCGACGACGTCGACAAGGCGTCGCGGCCGGTGCTCGAGGCCTCCCAGCACGGCGACGACGTCGGCACCGAGCTGCTGTACGGCTCATGGCAGGCCGTGGCCGACCGGCTGCTGACCGCCGCCCGGGAGGCGCAGGCGCGAGGCTGGCGGCTGGGCGCATCCGACAAGTACTACCGCGCGGCGCTGTACACCTCGCAGGCGGAGCGGCTGCAGTCGCCGAAGTGGGAGGGTCGCAGGGCCGCGTACCAGAAGTCGATCGACCTGCTGCTCGCGCACGTCGAGCTCGGCGACGTGCCGCTGACCCCCGTGGACATCCCCTACGCGGGCGACGACGCGCCCGAAGGCTCCGCCCTGCCCGGCTACTTCTACCGCGCTCCCGGTGACGGCCCGCGCCCGCTCGTGGTGATGTGGAACGGCCTGGACTCCACCAAGGAGATGATGTACACCTCCGGGTTCCCGCAGCAGCTGGCCAGGCGCGGCATCTCGACGCTGATGATGGACCCGCCCGGATCCGGCGAGGCGCTGCGCATGCGCGACCTGCACGCCCGCTACGACACCGAGGTGTGGGCCGCGTCCACCCTCGACTGGGTCGAGGAGAACGCCGCCGGCCTGAACGTCGACCCGAGCCGCGTGGGTCTGGTCGGCTGGTCGCTGGGCGGCTACTACGTGCCGCGGGCGACGGCGTTCGACAAGCGCATCGCGCTCGCGGTCGCGTGGGGCGCGAACTACGACTGGGCCGCCGTGCAGGAGGCCCGACGCCGCCGGGAGGGCGAGAACCCGGTGCCGCACTACTGGGATCACGTCTACTGGGTCTTCGGCGCCTCCGACGAGGCCGACTTCATCGAGAAGACGAAGAACATGCGCCTGGAGGGCGTCGTCGAGAAGATCACCGTGCCGTTCCTGGTCACCCACGGCGAGGCCGACCGGCAGATCCCGGTGCAGTACGCGTACGACGAGTACGAGGCCGCGGTGAACTCCCCCAAGCGCGAGCTGCGGATCTTCACCCGGGATGAGGGCGGCGCCGAGCACATCGGCATCGACAACATGGCCTACGTCGGCGAGTTCACCGCCGACTGGATCGCCGAGACCTTCGCCGAGCAGGCCTGAGCCGGGAGCGGCCGCGCGCCGTTCCCGGTGGACGCGGGCGGCCGAGCGGCCGGGGCGTCGGCGGGGTCGGCCCGTGACCGCTCTCGCGCACGGGGGCGGTCGGTCAGCCGGCCCGCACCGCGCGGGAACGGCGCGAGGAGATGCACATGGCCACCGCCGCCGCGGCGAGCGCGGCACCGCCGCCGACGACGAGCGTCACCTGGAAGCCCGCGAGGGCGGGCACCGAGTGGCCGGAGACGCTCCCGGCGAACGCCGCGAGCACAGCCCCGATGAGCGCCGCGGCGGCGCTCGTGCCGACCGAGCGGACCAGCGTGTTGAACGCGTTGGCCGCGGCGGTCTCATGAGCGTCGACCCCGCCCATGACGAGCATCGGGATCGCGCCGTAGGCGAGGCCGATGCCGGCGCTGATCACGATGGTCGCCGCAACCAGCCCCCAGACCGAGGAGATGGTCAGCAGCGCCACCCCGTATCCGGCGGCCACGACGAGCGCCCCGGCCACGAGTGTCGTCTTCGGCCCGCGCCACGCGGTCAGTCGCGCCCCGAACGGGGAGACCACCATCATCGTCACGCCGCTCGGCACGAGCCACAGCGCCATCTGGAGCATGGACTGACCCATCCCGTATCCGGTCTCGGCCGGCAGCTGCATCAGCTGCGGGATCGCCAGCGACTGGGCGTACATGGAGAAGCCGACGAGGAACGAGGCGACGTTGGTGATCGCGACGGTGCCGGTGCCCACGCGCCGCAGATCGACCAGCGGCGATCGGGCGCGCAGCTGCTGCAGGATCCACGAGCCCAGCAACATCGCGGCCACCAGCAGACAGCCGACCGTCCGCCCGTTCGACCAGCCCCAGTCCGCGCCCTTCGAGACGGCCAGCAGGAGGCTCACGAGGGAGGCCGCCAGCAGCACCGCGCCGATCAGGTCGAATCGCTGCCCGCGACGGCCCGGCGCATCCGCGGGGACGAGGCAGCACACGAGGACCAGGACCGCCACGGCCAGTCCCGCGAACGTCCAGAACATGCCGCGCCAGCTCGAGTACTCGGCGATCGCCGCGGCGACCGGGAGTGCGATGGCGCCGCCGATGCCCATCGACGCGCTCATCATCGCGACGGCCGAACCCACGCGCTCGGGCGGCAGGACCTCGCGCAGCAGGCTCATCCCGAGCGGGATGACCCCCATCCCGAGTCCTTGCAGGGCACGTCCGACGATCAGAGGCACGAGGGATCCGGCGAGCGCGCAGATCACGGAGCCGGCGATAAGCGGCAGCAGGCTGAGGAGGATCATCCGGCGCTTGCCGAACATGTCGCCCAGCCTCCCGACCGCCGGCACGACGGCCGCCGATGCGAGAAGGGTCGCGGTCACCGCCCACGCGGTGTCGTCGGCGGATGCTCCCAGGAGGGCGGGGAGGCGCCCGATGAGCGGCACGATGAGCGTCTGCATGCCGGCCGCGATCACCCCGGTGGCGGCAAGGACCAGCACGACGAGACGGATCCGTCCGGCGGACAGGGACGAGGGCGGTGCGGCGGGCTGCAGGGTCGCGGGCGGCGTGGCGGTGGTCATGGATGGGTGGTCCTCTCGGTCTGCGCGGGTCGGCTGCGGCGGGGCCGCGGCGGCGGTCCAGACGATCCTCGCCAGTCGCGCCCCGCGCCGAATCGCCCCGGCGGACCGCCACGACTACGTCAGTCGCAGTACGACGAACGGATCGGCCGCTCAGGCCAGCAGCCGGCTGGCCCGACCGGCGGCTTCGTGCAGCTCGTCGTGCTCCCGGTCGATCAGCGGGGTCACCCGTGCGAGACTGCGGCGGCGCACCGTCCCCTGCGAGAGGAAGGCGCCCATCCACGACAGGAGCCCGGCGGCGCCGAGCACGATCGAGAGCGCGAGAAGCCCCCCGATCACGCTGAGGACCGCGGCGGCGAGCAGGGCTGCGCCGACGACGCCCAGCGGGACGGCGACGCACACGACGGCGACCGTCGTGTGCCGCTCCAGCCGGGCGATCGCCGCGAGGCTGCGCTCGGCCGTGCGCTGCAGCTCCTGCACGAGCTCGCGATTGCGGATGCTGCGGTCGCGCTTCAGTGTGAGCGCGACGACCCCCGAGTGCATCCCCGGGGTCGCCGACGGCGGGCGGAACGGGTCGGGGGGCTCTGCGTTCTCGCCGATCCAGCCGAAGCCGCGGTAGGTGTCCCGATAGAGCGCCCCGAGGCTCCGGGGCGCCTTCACCGACAGGTACTCGTACGCGACGTACGAGCCGCCGCCCCTCTCGGGAGCCGTGGACGGGATCTGGTCGGTGGTCATGTCTGTGCTCCGGGAAGCGAGGTCGGATGCGGGCGGATCGAGGTCGAGCCCTGTGATCTCCTCGATGGTCCTCCCGCAGGAGGCCGGGAGAGTCGTCCAGCGAGCGCGCGCGACCTACTGCATCGGGAGTAGGTCGCGCCCGCGAGGGCGCGCGGAGGGCCGCCGCGATGACAGGATCGACACCGTGACGGCGACCGCGCAGACTCCGCTCCGACCTCGTCCCGTCTGGGAGCGGGTGCCGCGAGCGCTCGCACTGACGTCACTGGGGGTGATCGCGGTCGCCCTCGTCGTGAACACCGTGACCCTCGCCGTCTCGGGCTCCCCGCCGCTCGCCTACGTCTGCATCGTGCTGTCTGCCACGGGCGTGGCCGCGGGGCTGCGCCATCCCTATGCCGGTCTGATCCCGGTCGCGGCCGCCGCGCCGATGGCCGTCGTGGCATCGGTCCCCTCCACCGGGATCTGGTCGATCGCCTGCTTCTTCGTCTTCCTCATCGCGCTGCGCGGGTCCTCCGCGCTGATCGCCGGCGGCGTCGTGGCGGTCTCGAACCTCGCCGCCGCAGGCTGGGAGGCCGCCGCGATCGACGCGAACGTGGCCGTGAGCGCCTCCGTCGCGGCGTTCGCCGCCGTCATGGGTGCGGCGATCGGCAGCGCGATCCGCGACAATGCGAGCTACCGCCGAGAAGTGGAGCAGCGCGCGCACGAGGCCGAGCTCACCCACGCGACGGCCGTAGAACGCGGGGTGGCGCAGGAGCGGCTTCGCATCGCCCGCGACCTGCACGACAGCGTGGGTCACCAGGTGGCGGTGGTCAACATGCGTCTGGGCGCGGCGGAGGTCCACCTGCCCCCCGGCGCGGACGCCGCGCGTGCCGACCTCGTCGCCGCGCGCGCCGCGGCGCAGGCCGTGCTGCGCGAGACGCAGCAGATCCTGAGCGTGCTGCGCGTCGGCGACGATCCCGCGCGCTCCGAGCACGCCTACCACTCGGTCGCGGAGCTCGTGGAGAGGTGGCGCGACGCCGGGATGCAGATCGAGGACACGATCGCCGAGCCCCCTCCCGACATCTCGCCGCAGGCCGCCGCTGCCGTCTTCCGCATCGTGCAGGAGTCGCTGACCAACGCGCAGAAGCACGGCGAGGGAACGGTGTCGCTGACCGTGGAGCGCACGGAGGACGAGATCCGCATCCAGGTCGTGAACATGCGCAGTCGACAGACAGCGGACCCGCAGTCGACCGGGGGGAACGGGCTGGTCGGCATGCGCGAGCGCGCCGAGTCCGCCGGCGGCGGATTGGATGTCAGGATCGACGGGAGGCTGTTCTGGCTCGACGCCGTCGTTCCCGTGTCAGCGGCCCGCGGCCGATGACGGCCGACGAAGGATGCGAGATCTCTCCCTCGGGGAGACGTCGCGTCAGAAGGGAGGAGCTCATGGTCACCGTGATGCTGGTCGACGATCAGGAGATGATCCGGGCGGGGCTTCGCGTCATCCTCGGCGCGCACCCCGAGATCGAGGTGGTCGCGGAGGCCGCCGAGGGGATCACGGCGCTCGATCTGCTGGAGCGCACTCCGGTCGACGTCGTGCTGCTCGATCTGAACATGCCCGGCATCGACGGCGTGGAGACCACGCGCCGCATCCGCGCACGGCACGGGTCGGCCTCTCCGCGCGTTCTCGTGCTGACGACCTTCGACCAGGACGAGAACGTCCTCAAGGCGCTGCGTGCCGGTGCGGACGGCTTCTTCAGCAAGGGTGCGAGCCCCGCCGAGCTCACGGAGGGCGTCCTGCGGATCGCGGGCGGGGAGAACGCCCTGTCGCCGACGGCGGTCGGCGCACTGGTGGATCATCTCCACGACGCACCGGAGCCGCCGCCGGCGGACCCCGACAAGCAGGCGCTGTTCGCCCAGCTGACGCCGCGCGAGCTGGAAGTGGTCCGGCTGGTCGTCGAGGGTCTCGACAACGCCGAGATCGGTCGCCGGATCTTCATCTCGCCGTTCACGGTGAAGACCCACGCCAACCGGGCCATGACGAAGGTGTCCGCGCGGGATCGCGCGCACCTGGTCTCCCTCGCCGTGCAAGCCGGCATCCGCCCCTGACCCGAAAGTCTCCCCGGAGTGGGGAGATTTCGCTTCCTTCGTCGGTCGTCAGCGACCCCGGCCGCTGACCCGAAAGTCTCGTCTTCCCGGTCCCTGAGCGAGGAGCACAGCTCCGAGACGAAGGGACGCGGTGTGCCCGTTCCGGTGGGGCGCTTCGTCTCGCTGCGCTCGCGGTCGCTGACGCGCTCGTCCGGACGCAGTACGCGCGGCGATCCGGCAGGACGATCCCGATCGCGCCGCGTCTTGCGAGGCTGAGGGCACACCAGCCGCGGAGCAGCCCGGATGCACGATCGCAAGGAGCAGCCATGTCCACTCGCACGAAGATCATCGGAACCGGAGTCGCCGCCGCCGTGCTGGCGACGGTGGGCGTCGTCATCGCACGCCGGAGCCGATGACCACCACCCGCGGCGACACCGTCGAGAGCACGGTGACGACGCGGCGGGGCATCGGCGGCGGCGGCGCGGCGCGGCGCGGGCGACCGGGCTCGCGTCGCGTCGCCGTGCGCCTGAGGGACGCCGGTCGCCGCAACGTCTACTTCTCCGCCGCCGCCATCCCCGGGCACCTCGCCATGGCGGGCTGGAAGGGCGGCCTGATGCTGATCGCCCCTTCGCTGTTCATCCTGGGGAACGTGGTCTTCACGCTGGGCCTGGTCGGGGTGAAGACGCTCATCGTGGCGTCGGACCGCCGCGACCGGCGCGGCTCGGCCACCGCCGCGAAGAGGGCGTACCGCTGCGGCGGGGCCCTCCTCGTCGTGCTCGCGGCGATCTACATCGCGTGCTGCATCCCGTATCCGGGCGGCTCGAAGGCCACGGACGAATACGATCCCGTGGTCGCGATCGCGATCGCGGCGGTGACCTTCGTCGAGCTCGGCTTCTCCGTGCACGGGCTCGTCTCGTCCCGGAAGCGGAAGGACCTGCTGATGGAGCTCAACAAGCTGGGAAATCTCGCCGCCTCCCTGATCCTGCTCGTGCTGACCCAGACCGCGCTGCTGTCGATGGCCTCGGAGGCCGACCACACGTTCTCCAACGCCCTGTGCGGGCTCGCCATGGGCTCGGCGGTCGCGCTGATCGGCGTCTACATGCTGGTCCACCGTCTTCCCGGGCCCGCGACGGATCCGACACCACGACCGCTGCCATGACACGACATCGTGCCGGGGCCGCCGCGCGGCGGGCGCGTCTGCACGCCGCCGCGCGCGTGTCACGGGCTGCGGCGCACGTCCCCTGGGCGGCGACCCGCCCGCCACGGACCGGAGCGCACGTTCCCCGGCGGGGAGCGGCCGTGACCGCCCGCAGCGACGCCGACACGCCGGCCTGGGTCCGCCGTCTCCGCGCGGACCTCGGCACGCTCGCCCTGCTCGTGCTCCTCGGTCTCCTCCCCACGGCGGTCGGCGTGGGCATCGTCGCCCTCACAGCCCTCTTCTGACTCGAAAGTCTCCGCTCTCGGTCCCTGAGCGAGGAGCGCAAGCTCCGAGACGAAGGGCAGCGACCGGGCTTTCGCCACCTCACGCAAGCAGGGACGCGGGGAAGCTGATGCGTCCTCAGTCGTCGGATGAACGGCGGGCGGGGCCCTCGTCGTGCCTCAGCAGGCGACATCCGCCCCACGGATCCGACGACTGGTGAGTCACCCCTGGTCGCCGACGGGCGACCCTACTGCATCCGGTCTACGGCGGACGCTCCATCCGGACGACGCGCCCTCCGGACGCCGGGAGGATGCTGGGCTCATCGGCGGATCCATCGCCCACGGGGGCATCGGATCCCACCCCAGAGAGGAGACCGGAAGATGACCGAGAACGAGGAGTCCACCCGCGACGACGTCGCCACCCGCATCCAGGCGCACGAGGAGTCGATGAAGCAGAGGCTCGACGCGCACACGGCGCGCAGCGAGGAGCGGTTCGCCGCGGCCGTCGGCAAGACCTCGGACGCGATCGGCCGAGCGGCGACGTTCACGAAGGACCACACGCCGGACGCGGTCGGCCGCCGCGTCGAGGACATCGCCTCCCGCGCCCAGACCGCCCTCGCGGCGGACGAGCCCGAGCGGCCCTGACGGACGAGACGCCCCGCGCGACGACCCGACCTCGGGCGTCACGCGGGGCATCATCGTACGTCCCGTCGCCAACGGGGCGGAGCCGGCCGGAGCCGGTCAGTGCGTCAGGAACAGCTTGCCGGCGGCGATCGCCATCCCGACGGCGGCGATGCCGAGGCCGAGCCACAGCGCGGCCAGTCGCGACCCGTCGGGGAACAGGTGCCGGGCGATCGGCCCCATCAGCGCCAGCCGCAGCACCACGACGCCCGAGGCGATGAGCTGCGCCACGAGCGGCGTATAGGACCCCAGCACTCCCCCGATCAGACAGATCGTCGGGGCGATGGCGCTCGTCGCGATCGGGACGACGTCCCGCAGCTCCTGCCGCACGTGACGCCACGGCTCCTCCGGTCGCCGGCCCACCAGCGCGCCCACCGAATGGGCGAGCAGGTGCGCGCAGAGCGTCGTCAGCGCGGTGACCAGCACGATCGCCATGCCGGTGCCGTCCTCGATGTCGTGCGCGCTGAGCGCGACGACCGCCGCGAGCACCAGCACGTTGCCGTAGACGAACGCCGACATGCGGTTGCGGGCGCGATCGGTCGGCACGGGCGGGCGCCGGTAGCGGCCGCCGAACCGTCCGCGCCGCGCCGCAGGCTCGGACCCGGACCCCGACTCGGTGCCGCCCGCCGTGGGAGACGCCTCGGCACCGGGGAGCGGATGGACCCCGGTGCCGGGGTCGGCGTGGAGGGCGCCCCTCACCGCCGGCTCACCGGGCGCGAAGCGCACGCTGGAGTGCGGCGGCGTCTCCCAGCGAGACCTGGAGGGTGCCGGGCACACGGATCGCGTCGCGGTCGTAGACGACCGGGCCGACGATGGACTCTGCGGCCAGGCGACGCGGCACGCGGTGGGTTGCGGAGGTCATGTCTCATCCCTGTTCTTCGGAGGATCCGCCCCCTGCTCGGGGACGGTCCCATCGTCTCCGCTCCACCGGCCCCGTGTCGTGGTCCAGGCGGACGGGCTCGGCTACTGCGTGCGGACGACATGATCCGCCCGCGGATCGCGGGCGGATCGGTCACCGCATCCTGAGCTCCGCGTCGATCGCCGCCGTCGCCGCCAGCAACGCGGGCACGTACTCGTCGGTGAGACGTTCGACGGTGTCGCGGGTGGCGCTGGTGGACACGTTGACCGCGGCGACCACGGCTCCGTCCCGGCCGTGGAGGGGGGCCGCGACCGAGCGCAGCCCATCCTCCAGCTCCCCGTCGACGAGCGCCCAGCCCTGCTCCCTCACCCGGCTCAGCTCCGTGCGGAGCGCGGCGGGACCGGTGAGAGTCCGGTCGGTGAGGTGCTCGCGGGCGGATGCGGCGAGCACCTCGTCGCGCTCCGCCTCCGGGAGCCCGGCCAGCAGCACCCGGCCCATGCTCGTCGCGGAGGCGGGGAAGCGGGTGCCGATCGTGATGCGCACGCTCATGATGCGGCGGATCGGCACGCGTGCGACGTACACGATGTCGGTGCCGTCGAGCACGGCCGCCGACACGCTCTCGTCGACCGCGCGGGACAGTCGCTCGAGGTGCGGTTGCACGAGCTCGGGCAGCGACAGCGCCGACAGATAGCTGAAGCCCAGCTCCAGCACGCGCGGGGTGAGCGAGAACCGCCGCCCGTCGCTGCGGACGTAGCCGAGGGCCTCGAGCGTGTGCAGGAATCGGCGGGCCGCGGCCCGCGGGAGATCGGCGCGGCGGGCGACGTCGCTGAGCGACAGACCGGGGTTCTCCGCATCGAACGCCCGGATGACGGCGAGCCCGCGCGCGAACGACTGCACGAACTCGCCCGACGCGGGCTCCCTCTCGGATCGTTCGTTCACGATCCCATCCTCTCCTGCCCGGTGCCGCCGCTTCCGGGCGCCCGTGCGAATGCACAACGGCGGGGACCGTGGGCGACACGCCGGGCACGCCCGGGCACGACCTGCGCATCCGGCCGGATCTCCGCCGTTGTGCCGCGCATGCGCCGGACCAGGCGATCAGCGCTCCAGGACCACCGCGAGTCCCTGACCGACGCCGATGCAGATCGCGGCGACCGCGACCCCGCCGCCGCGCCGGGCCAGCTCGTGCGCGGCATGGCCGAGGATGCGGCCGCCCGAGGCCCCCAGCGGATGCCCGATCGCGAGCGCGCCGCCGTGGATGTTGACTCTCTCCGGATCGAGCTCGGGCCAGCCGGCGATGCAGGCGAGCGACTGCGACGCGAACGCCTCGTTCAGCTCGACGACGTCGACGTCGGCCCAGGTCTTCCCGGCGCGGGCCAGCGCCTTGTTGGCGGCCTCGATCGGCGCGATCGGGAACTGGTCGGGGTCGACGCCGTGGGCGGCCCGGCCCGCGATGCGCGCCAGCGGCTCGCCCGGCAGAGCACCCTCCGCCCCGATCAACACGGCGGAGGCCCCGTCGTTGATGGGCGAGGAGTTCCCGGCGGTGACGGTGCCGGCGCCGTCCGAGGCGAACAGGGCCTTCAGCCCGGCGAGCTTCTCGACCGAGGTGTCGTCGCGGATGCCCTCGTCACGCGACAGCTCGACGCCCGGCACCTGGACGATCTCGGGGGCGTAGACGCCGTCGGCCCATGCCCTCGCCGCGAGCCGGTGCGAGCGCACCGCGAACTCGTCCTGCGCCTCGCGGGAGATGCCCCACTCTCCGGCGATCTTCTCCGCCGACTCGCCGTTGGAGATCGTCCACTGCGCGGGCAGCCTCCGGTTGGTCATGCGCCAGCCGATCGCGGTGTTCCACAGCGTCTGATTGCCGACGGCGGGCCACGGCTTCGGCGACTTCTCGACGATGAACGGGGCGCGGCTCATGGACTCCACGCCGCCGGCCAGCACGATGTCGGCGTCCCCGGTCTCGACCGCGCGCGCCGCCTGGATCACCGCCTCGAGCGACGACGAGCACAGCCGGTTGACGGTCACGCCGGTCACGCTCGTGGGGAACCCGGCGAGAAGTGCGCCGAACCGCGCCACGTCGCGGTTGTCCTCGCCGGCCTGGTTCGCGTCGCCGAAGATCACGTCGGAGATGGCGGCCGGGTCGACCCCGGCGCGCTCCACGACGGCCTTCATCACGACGGCGGCGAGGTCGTCGGGCCGTACGCCCGCGAGGGCGCCGGCGGCACGGCCGAAGGGTGTGCGGACGGCGTCGTACACAAAGGATGCGGTCATGGTTCAGTTCCCTTCCGTCGCACCGAGTGCGAGCCCGGTGAGCTCGCGCAGCTCATCGATCGTGTTGTCGCCGAACAGCTCGCGGACGACGAATGCGCCGTCCGCGACGTCGAACACGGCGTGATCGGTGTACACGCGCGAGACGCAGCCGACGCCGGTGAGCGGGTAGGTGCAGGCGGCGACCAGCTTCGACTCCCCCTGCTTGGTGAGCAGGTCCGTCATCACGTACACGTCCTTCGCGCCGATCGCGAGGTCCATCGCGCCGCCGACGGCCGGGATCGCGCCCGGTGCCCCGGTCGACCAGTTCGCCAGGTCCCCGGTCTGCGACACCTGGAAGGCCCCCAGCACGCACACGTCGAGGTGGCCGCCGCGCATCATCGCGAAGGAGTCGGCGTGGTGGAAGTACGCCGCTCCGGGCAGCGCGGTCACCGCCTGCTTGCCGGCGTTGATGAGATCGGGATCGACCAGCCCGGGCTCGGGGGCGGGCCCCATCCCCAGCAGGCCGTTCTCGGTGTGGAGGATGATCTCCTCGTCCGCCGGCAGGAAGTTGGCCACGAGGGTGGGCGCGCCGATCCCGAGGTTCACGTAGGAGCCCTCGGGGATGTCGGCGGCGATGCGGCGCGCGAGGTCGTCGCGCGAGATGCGGGTGGTCATCGGTTCTCCTCCTCGAGCGCGCGGCCCTCCAGGTCGACGCCGCCGACGAACACGTCGTCGCGCAGCCACGGCCGCTCCCCCACGGCCACGACGCGGTCGACGAACAGGCCGGGCGTCACGACGGTCTCGGGGTCGATGTCGCCCAGCGGCACGACCTCGTCGACCTGCGCGATCGTCGTCGCGGCGGCGGTCGCCATGATGGGCCCGAAGTTGCGGGCGGTCTCGCGGAACACGAGATTGCCCCAGCGGTCGCCCTTGCGCGCGCTGATGAGCGCGAAGTCCGCGGTGATCGGGTACTCCAGCACGTACCGACGGCCGCCGATCTCGCGCGCCTCCTTGCCCTCGGCCAGCTGAGTGCCGACACCGGTGGGAGAGAAGAACGCGCCGATGCCGGCGCCTGCGGCCCGGATGCGCTCGGCGAGGTTGCCCTGCGGCACGAGCTCCAGCTCGATCTCGCCCGCCCGGTACAGCCCGTCGAACACCCAGGAGTCGCTCTGCCGCGGGAACGAGCAGATGATCTTGCGCACCCGCTTCGCCGCGAGCAGCGCCGCCAGACCGGTGTCGCCGTTGCCGGCGTTGTTGTTCACGATCGTGAGGTCGCTCGCCCCGTGGGCGATCAGGGCGTCGATGAGCTCGACGGGCTGACCGGCGCGGCCGAAGCCGCCGATCATGACGGTGGCGCCGTCCGCGATGCCCGCGACGGCTGCCTCGACGTTCGGAACGGTCTTGTCGATCACGTATCCTCCTTCGGGTGTTCGCATTGCGAACGTACGTGCGTATTGTGAACAAGGATAACGCGCGAATGCGATCGTCCGCCACCCGCAGAATCCGCGCGCGACACCGCGCCGTCCGTCACCTTCCGACACAGACCCGGCGACCCGCCGCCGAGCGCCGCTATGCTCGCCACGGCTCGTGAATCGGAAGCCTCCGCCTTGAGCACCGTCGACCCGATCGTGCACCGGATGCGCGATCGTGATCCCACCGTCGCCGGGGCGAGAGCCGATGACACATCGTCACGAGGAGGAAATCGATGTCCGCCATCGCCACGACCACCTCGGGGAGCCTGCCCCGAAGCCGTGCCCTGATCGACGCGAACGCCGCGCGCGAGTTCGAGGAGGACGGCTTCACTCTGCGCAGCACGCCCGAGTTCGAGAGCCTCGTCGCCACCGCCGTCGGCGACGTCGTCGAACACCAGCGCGAGGCGGGCATCACGCTCGTCGGCGACGGCGAGTACGGCAAGGCCATGTCGAACGCCCTCGACTACGGCGCGTGGTGGTCGTACTCGTTCCAGCGCGTGGCCGGCCTCTCGCTCACCGACACCGACCTGTTCACACAGCCGTTCGCGGTCTCGGTCCCGGGGCGCATCGAGTTGACCTCGTTCCTCGACCGCCGCGACCGGCAGCTCTTCCCCGCCGTCTACGCCGACCCCCACAGCGGCGCCTTCACCGGCAGGACCGCGACCGCGTTCCCCACGACGACCGGGCCGCTCGTCTACCGCGGGCAGGATGCGGTGGCCGCCGACATCCGGCATCTGCGCGACGCCCTCCGCCCGGGCGAGCAGGGCTTCCTCACGGCGATCTCGCCCGGCAGCGGCTCGCGGGTGTGGAACGAGCACTACGCGACCGAGGAGGAGCACATCCACGCCTGGGCCGACGCGCTGCGCGAGGAGTACAAGTCGATCACCGACGCCGGTCTCGTCCTGCAGATCGACGACCCCTCACTCGCCGAGAACTGGGACCAGATCAGCCCCGAGCCGACCGTCGCCGACTACCGGACGTTCACCCGCATCCGGGTCGAGGCGCTGAACCACGCGCTCGATGGGCTGCCGAAGGAGCTCGTGCGCCTGCACGTGTGCTGGGGCTCGTGGCACGGCCCGCACGTCACCGACATCCCGATCTCCGACATCCTGCCCGTCGTGCTCGAGGCGAACGTCGGCTCGATCTCGTTCGAGGCCGGGAACGTGCGCCACGAGCACGAGTGGACCGCATGGCAGGATGCGGCGGCCGCCGGGACGATCCCCGACGATCTCGTGCTGGTCCCCGGCGTGGTCAGCCACGCGACGAACGTCGTCGAGCACCCCGACCTCGTCGCGCAGCGCATCGGCCGCTTCGCCGGCATCGTGGGCGCCGACCGGGTGATCGCCTCGACCGACTGCGGCCTCGGCGGCCGGATCCACCCCGACATCGCCTGGGCCAAGCTCGACGCGCTCGGCGAGGGCGCACGGCGCGCCTCGGCGTAGCCGGGCATCCAGCTCACCCGTCGCCGTCAGCGGGTGGAGAACGCGGCGTCGAAGGACGCGTCGGGACGTCTCCACAACAGCGACCGCACGAACTCCACCGCCTCGGCCGCCCCGTGCAGACGATCCATCCCGGCATCCTCCCACTCGATCGAGATCGGCCCCGCATACCCGATCGCATCGAGCGCACGGAACGCATCCTCCCACGGCACATCACCGTGACCCGTGGAGACGAAATCCCACCCCCGCCGCGGATCCCCCCACGGCAGATGAGAGCCCAACAC
>NZ_CACSKB010000035.1 GCF_902706225.1 Microbacterium sp. 18062 | reverse complement strand
GGGGGTCGCTCAGCCGAGCGGGCCGGGCAGTGGCGGCAGCGGAGGCAACGGCTGGGTCTCGATGAGCAGGTGCGCTGCCGCATCCTGGTCGGCCGCGAGCGGGAGCGAGACACGGAAGGTCGCGCCGCCGCCCGGGGTGTCGGTCACGGCGACCGTGCCGCGGAGCGTCTCGACGATCGAGGCGACGATCGAGAGGCCGAGCCCCGATCCGCCGGTCTCGCGGGCACGCGATGTGTCCGCGCGCCAGAACCGCTGGAAGATCTGCGACCGGATCTGCTCCGGGATCCCCTCGCCGTGGTCGATGACCTCGATCCATCCCATGCGCGTCTCGTCGTCGGTGCCGACGCGGATCTCGATGGGGGAGTCGACGGGCGAGAACCGCTGCGCGTTGCCCAGCAGGTTGGCGATCACCTGCCGGATGCGGTTCTCGTCGCCCATGACCACGGGAGGCATGACGGGCGACACCTCGTCGAACACGGCGGGCAGCGCCGGGATCTCCCCGGTGTCGCGGGGTCGACGGCGGAGCCGTGAGGCGAGGCCGATCGCGGCCGTCGGGACGGGGCCGCGGCGTCTGGTCTGAGCCTCGGCGCTCGGCAGCGGCGGCGGCAGCCGCGGGGTCTGCAGCGTCGTGGGGCGAGCGGCGCCGTCGTCCCGCACGGCGACGCGGCGCTGAGGAGCGGCGGCGCGCACGTCCAGGGCGGCGTCGCGCGCGATGGGACGCAGGTCGACCGCTGTGAAGACGATGTCCCGGCGCTCGTCCAGGCGGGCGAGGGCGAGGAGGTCCTCGACCATGGAGGTCATCCGCATCGCCTCCTTCTCGATGCGCTCCATCGCCTGCGCGGTGCCGTCGGCATCCGGGATGGCGCCCATCCGGTAGAGCTCGGCGTAGCCGCGCACGGTCACGAGCGGGGTGCGCAGCTCGTGACTTGCGTCCCCGATGAAGCGGCGCATCTGCCGCACGGTCGCGTCGCGGTCGGAGAGCGAGGCGTCGACGCGGCCGAGCATCGCGTTGATGGCCCGCTTCAGCCGGCCGACCTCGGTGGTGGCAGGTTCGATGTCGGTGAGCCGCTGGCTGAAATCTCCCCCCGCGATCGCCTCGGCCGTGCGCTCGACCTGTCCGAGGCTGCGGAACGTCAGCGTCACGACCCAGCGCACCAGGAACGCGCTCGCGATGACCGTGACCAGGGCGAGCAGCGTGTAGATGCCGAGATAGGTCGCGATGATGCGTTCGGTGGGCGCGGTCGGCGTGGCGACGAGCTGCACGACGGTCGCCGAGACATCGTCGATGGGCGTCACGATGACCGTCGCGTGGAAGGCGCCGGTCGGATCTCCGTCCAACGGGAACACCGACTCCTGCGAGATGTACGCCTGATCGCACGGGAAGGTGGCCGGCAGCACCGGAGTCGACGCAGAATCCTGCCCGCCCGCGACGACGATCCGGATGCCTTCGGTGGAGCACTCGTACAACGCCACCGTGTACGCGGTGTTGGCGGCATCGTCGCGTCGAGCGAAGGTCAGAGTGCCGTCGTTGTTGAGCGTGGTCGTCACGAGCGAGTTGGCGATGGCGGATTGAGCGACCTGCTTCAAGTTCGAGTCCAGGTTCGCGAGCAGGGTCGTGCGCAGGAACACCATGGTGCCCAGGCCTGCGGCGACGAGTCCGATCACGAGGACCGCGACGGTGACGCCGGTGACCTTCGCGCGCAGGCTGATGCTGCGCCACCAGCGCGTGATGCCGTCGCTCTCGCCCAGGATGTGGTCCTTCCGCTCAGGCGGATTTGCCGGCCTTGAGCATGTATCCGAATCCACGCTTGGTCTGGATGAGGGACTCCGCCGAGTGCGGGTCGATCTTCCGGCGCAGGTACGAGATGTAGCTCTCGACGATGCCCGCGTCGCCGTTGAAGTCGTACTCCCACACGTGGTCGAGGATCTGTGCCTTCGACAGCACCCGGTTGGGGTTGAGCATCAGGTAGCGCAGCAGCTTGAACTCGGTCGGGCTGAGCTCGATCTGCGTGTCGCCGACGAAGACGTCGTGCGTGTCCTGGTCCATCGTGAGCTCGCCGGCGCGGATGACCGACTCCTCGTCGGCCTGCATCGTGCGGCGCAGGATCGCCTGGATGCGGGCCACGATCTCATCGAGCGAGAAGGGCTTCGTGACGTAGTCGTCGCCGCCGGCGTTGAGACCGGTGATCTTGTCCTCGGTGTCGTCCTTGGCCGTGAGGAACAGGATCGGTGCCGTGTACCCCGCCTCGCGGAGGCGTTTCGTGACGCTGAACCCGTTCATGTCGGGCAGCATCACGTCGAGCACGATGAGATCCGGTTCCTCCTCGAGGACCGCGGAGATCGTCTGAGCGCCGTTGGAGACGGCTCGGACCTGGAATCCGGCGAACTTCAGGCTCGTGATGAGCAGGTCGCGGATGTTCGGTTCGTCGTCCACGACGAGGATGCGCGGTGCGGTCATAGGCCCATTATGGTCCGCTCTCCCTACGCGCGTCCTGAAACCTCCCTCCGCGGCGTGGCTCGGGCCGGCGACAGCACGTCCGGACCGGGCGAGGAGCGCGCCCTCACCCGGTCCGGACATCTCACCGGGCCCGGTCCATCCGGGCAGGGTCTCAGGAGATTCCCTCGAGCATCGCCGCCACCTTGTCGGGGTTCTCCGTCACCCATCGCTCGGCCGCCGCCGCCGGCGTCAGTCCCTCCTCGGAGATGTAGGCCGACACGACGTTCTGGTCGTCGTTGGTCCACTGGAAGTTCTCGAACAGCTGCGCGGCGGGGGAGCCGGCCTCGATCCACTCCGCCGATGCGATCTTGTCGAGCACGTACGGAGGGTAGTCGCAGGCGACCGCCTCGGGATCAGCGTCGCAGCCCTCGGTGTACGCGGGCAGCTCGAGGTGAACGAGCGCCTGCTCGGAGAGGAACCAGTGCGGCTCGTAGAAGTAGGCGAGCAACGGCGTGCGGTTCGTCTCCGCGGCGCGGAACGCCTCGATGAGCGCCGCCTCGGAACCGGCGTAGACGACCTGGAAGTCGAGCCCCAGGTTCGCCACGAGCGCCTCGTCGTTGGTGACGTAGCTCGGGTCGCCGTCGAGAAGCTGGCCTTTGCCGCCCGACTCGCTCGTCGCGAAGAGGTCGGCGTACTCGTTGAGGTCCTCCCAGCTGGTGAGGTCGGGGTACTCCTCGCCCATCCACTCCGGCAGGTACCAGCCGATGATCCCCTCGTTGCCGGTGGGACCGACCTCGACGGCGACGCCGTCGGTCTCGATGTACTTCTCCTTGAGGTCGTCGTGACCCCAGTTCTCGATGATCGCGTCGACCTCGCCGGTCGCGAAGCCCTGCCAGGCGACCTCTTCCGAGATCGACTTCTGATCGATCGTGCAGCCCAGCTCGGTCTCGGCGAGGTACGTGTACACGGCCGCGTTGGCCGTGTACCCGACCCAGTCGTTCATCGCGAGGCTGGTGGTGCCGCACGCCGACGCGTCGCCGTCCGATCCGCCCTCGTTGAGCGACGAGCCGCACGCGCTCAGCGTCAGCGCGCCGATCGAGGCGATCGCGAACGACGACAGCAGACGGGCGGACCGCCGACGGTTCATGGCTACTCGGTGCATGTGATCTCCCTCCGTGAGACGCGGGCGTCTCGTCTGGGCCTGAGCGGGGCCTTCCCGCTCAGGCTGTGTGCGTTCGAGCCGACCGGGCGATCGGCGGGAGCAGGCGTCGCAGGCGACGCTTCGACGCTGCGGCGGTGCGCTGCCCGCGGTGGGCGAACGCCTGGGTGGTGCGGTCGAGGAGCATGCCCCAGATCACGATCGCGAGCCCCGCGGCGAGCCCCTTGCCGAACAGCTCGCCCTGCACGAAGCCGGCGACGACGAGGTATCCCAGGCCGCCGCCGCCGACCAGACCGCCGATCACGACCATCGCGAGCACGTAGATGAGCCCCTGGTTGACGGCGAGCGCGATCGCGCGGCGGATCATGGGCAGCTGGATCCTGGTGATCGCCTGCCAGCTGGAGGACCCCGTCGAGAGCGCGACCTCTCGCAGGCTCTCCGGCAGCCGCTGGATCGCGTCCGCGATGATCTTGATCGAGATCGGGGCCGCGTAGATGACGGCGGCGACGATCGCGGTGAAACGGCTCGGGCCGAACAGGCCCAGGAACGGCACGAGGTAGACGAACGCGGGCATCGTCTGCGCGGCGTCGAGCACGGGACGCACGATGCGGTCGGTGCGCGGCGAGCGCCCCATCCACACGCCGACGACGAGCGCGAACGCCACCACGATCGCGGTGGCGACCAGGGTCGACGCGAGCGTCACCATCGAGGCGCCCCAGACTCCGAGCCACACGACCAGCAGAAGCCCGGCGGTCGTGCCGGCCGCGAGCAGCCGTCCGCCGGCGATTCCCGCGACGATCACGAAGACCGCGATGACGACGACGACCGGCGACTGCTGCAGCAGGGACTGAAGCGGGTTGAGCACTCCGACGGTGGCGATCTCCTGCAGCCCGCCGGTGACGACGCCGAACGTCCCTTTGACCCAGTCCGACGCCGCGTTCACCGCGGTCTGGATCGTGTCGCCGATCTCGAGCCGGCCGGGGAAGACCGCGGCCCACAGCTGGGTGCGCGAGAGGTGCACGCCCACGGCCGTCACGACGGCGCCGATGCCGTAGCCGATGCGGCGCGCCAGCGGCGAGCTCTGCCTGCGGGCCGCAGCGACGAGCGGGTCGCCGCGCTCGCCGATCGCGGTGGTGACCCGGTCGAGCATGATCGCCAGGAGCACCACTGCGAGGCCGGCGTTGAAGGCGCGGCCGACGTTGAGCGACTGCAGCGCCTGCACGACCGTCTGGCCGAGGCCGGGAGCCGCGATGAGCGCGGCGATCGTGACCATCGACAGGGCGGCCATGGTGGTCTGGTTGATGCCGAGCACGATCGAGGTGCGGGCCAGCGGCAGCACTGCGGAGCGCATGCGCTGGCCCGGTGTCGCGCCGAGCGACGCGACGGCCTCGTCGATCGACTCGGGCACATCGCGCACGCCGTGGGCGGTGAGCCGGATGACCGGAGGCGCGGCGTAGACGACGGTCGCGATGACCGCCGAGGCCGGGCCGATGAGGAAGACGAGGGCGAGGGGCGCCAGATAGACGAAGGTCGGCATCGTCTGCATGAAATCGAGCACGGGCGTCACCACGCGCCCCACCCGCGGCGACCGGCCTGCCCACATGCCGAGCGGGACGCCGATCAGCAAGGAGAACAGCACCGCGGCCAGTGTGATCGCGAGGGTCTGCATGGCCTCGGTGTAGAGGCCCTGCACGCCGATGAACACGAGCACGCCCACGGCGAGACCGGCGACGCGTGCGTTGCCGGTCGTCCAGGCGAGGAACCCGATCAGGAGGGTGGAGCCGAGCCATCCGATCTCGGGGTACCCGAGCCCGTAGGGGGTGGTCGCCAGCAGGGCGAGCAGCGCCTGCACGACGGCGTTCACGACGATCCGTATGCCCTCGAGCGCGAGCAGCACGGGATTCGAGGTGCGGTTGGCGGCCACCCAGTCCTTGACGTCGTTGAGCGTCCTCTGCACGTCGGTGAGCGTCGAGGCGGGCAGCACGTCCGTGCCCCGGCCGTGGAAGATCGCGAACAGGACGAGCCAGACCACACCGGTGCCGATCAGCATCCACGCCCACGGCGGGATCGCTCGCGGGCGGGGTGCCGCCCTCACGGCGGCGGCCTCGATCCTGGCGATCTCCACGGTGGTCGGCGGGAGGCTCTCGCTCATGGCTGCGGCATCCGATCGCTCGGGTTCCGCTCTCCGGCGACGCTGCGCAGCAGCGCGTCGCGGTCGACCGCGCCCAGCGTGGCGCCCTCCTCATCGACCACCCGGATCGGGTTCGGCGTGCCGAGCACGACCGGTATCGCGTCCGCGATGACGGTGCCCGCAGGCAGGGCGACCGCGTCGGGGGCGAGATCGCCGGGTCGTGCGATCCACTCGAGCGTGAGCACGGATGCGATCGGCACGTCGGAGACGAAGTCGGCGACGTAGTCGTTGGCGGGCGCGCCCACCAGCTCCGCGCCGGTGCCCACCTGCTGCAGCTCGCCGTGTCGCATGATCAGGATGCGGTCGCCCAGCCTGAGCGCTTCGGCGAGATCGTGGGTGACGAAGACCATCGTCTTGCCCATCTCGTGGTGCAGGCGCACGATCTCGTTCTGCATGTTGCGGCGGATCAGGGGATCGAGGGCGGAGAAGGGCTCGTCGAACAGGAGCACGTCGGGGTCGCCGGCGAGCGCACGGGCGAGACCGACGCGCTGCTGCATACCGCCGGAGAGCTGCGCCGGGTAGCGCCACTCGTAGCCGCCGAGGCCGACGAGCTCCACCATCTGCAGGGCGCGGGCGCGCCGCTCGGCCTTGCCCATCCCGCGGATCTCGAGTCCGTAGGCGATGTTCTCGACCACCGTGCGAAACGGCAGCAGGCCGAAGTGCTGGAACACCATCGAGGCCTTCCGGCGGCGCAGCTCGCGGAGCGATCCCGCATCGAGGGCCCGCAGATCGTCGCCCTGCAGACGGATGCTGCCGGCGGTGGGCTCGATCAGGCGCGTCAGACACCGCACGAGCGTCGACTTGCCCGAGCCCGACAGCCCCATGATGACGAAGACCTCGCCCTTGCCGACCGTGAAACTGAGATCGCGGACGGCCACGACGTTGCCGGTGCGCTCGAGGATCTCGGAGGGGGAGAGGGACGCATACTCGGGGTCTGCGACGACCCGCTCCGGCTGCTCCCCGAAGACCTTCCAGAGGCCGTCGACGACGAAGTCGGGATCTGGCGTCGGCGCCTCGGGAACGTCCGTCGATGCCGTGCTGGTGGTGCTCATCATGTGCATCCCTTCGCGTGCAACGGGCCGAGGCGATCAGTCCGTGGGCGAGAACCAGTGCTGCGGGCGCGGGTCGAGGTTGTGGTAGACGTGACGGGTCTCGCGGTACTCGTCGAGACCCGCGAGGCCGAGCTCCCGCCCGTTGCCGGACCGCCCGAAGCCACCCCACTCGGCCTGCGGCAGATAGGGGTGGTAGTCGTTGATCCAGACGGTGCCGTGCCGCAGGCGGCTCGCGACCCGCTGCGCCCGTCCGGCGTCCTGTGTCCATACGGCGCCGGCGAGACCGTAGACGGTGTCGTTCGCGATGCGCACCGCCTCGTCCTCGTCGCGGAACGTCTCGACGGTGAGCACGGGGCCGAAGCTCTCCTCGTGCACGACGCCCATGCCGCTGTGGCAGCGGTCGAGGACCGTCGGCAGGTAGTAGTGGCCGCGGGCGTACTGCTCGCCGTCCGGGGGGCGGCCGCCGCAGCGCAGGATCGCCCCCTCGGCGATCCCCGTCCGCACATAGGCGTCGACCTTCTCGCGGTGGGCGGCGGAGATGAGTGGCCCGGTCTCGGCCGCCTCGTCGAAGGGACCGCCGAGACGGATGCGCTGCGCGCGATCGACGAGCGCGTCGACGAAGCCGTCGTGCAACGACTCCTCGATCACGAGCCGCGCACCCGCGGAGCACACCTGGCCGCTGTGCAGGAAGATCGCGGTCAGGGCCTGGTCGAGCGCCGCCTCGGCGTCGGCGTCGGCGAACACCACGTTGGGGTTCTTGCCGCCCAGTTCGAGGGCGACCCGTTTGACCGTGGCGGATGCGGCGGCCATGACGCGCGCGCCGGTGGAGAGACCGCCGGTGAAGGAGACCAGGTCGACCGCCGGGTGCGTCGTGAGCACCTCGCCGACCTCCGCGCCCGTTCCGGTGACGAGGTTCGCGACGCCGGCGGGGAGACCGGCCCCGGCGAGGGTGCCCATGAGAAGGATCGCCGTGGAGGGCGTGAGCTCGCTGGGCTTGAGCACGAGACAGTTGCCGGCCAGCAGGGCGGGGGCGATCTTCCAGGACGCCTGCAGCAGCGGATAGTTCCACGGGGTGATGAGGCTGCAGACGCCGACCGGCGCGTACTCGATGCGGCTGCGGACGAGGGGGTTCCCGGTGTCGACCAGGCGGCCGGTGCGAGTGCCGGCGACCCGGGCGTAGTAGCGGAAGCAGGCGATGACGTCGTGCATGTCGTACCGGGACTCGGCGATGCGCTTGCCGGTGTCCCGCGACTCGGCCTCCGCGTAGTCCTCCAGGTCGCGCTCGATGAGGTCGGCGACGCGCTCGAGCAGCGCGCCGCGCTCCGGTTCGGGGGTGTCGGCCCACGAGCCGGCGCGCCAGGCCGCGGCGGCGGCCTCGACGGCGGAAGCGGCGTCCCGGCCGTCCGCCTCCGTGACGGTGCGAACGAGCGAGCCGTCGGCGGGGCAGCGGATCTCGCGCACGGCCGGGGAGTGCGGCTCGCGCCATGCCCCGTCGACGTACACCGTGCTGCTCGCGGTCATGGGTCTCGCGTCACCCCTCGTGATCTCAATGATGCGCTATACGCAACATTCGTGCGTGATGCGCGCTTTTCATTGTGGCGAGCCGATCAGATGCACGCACCCCCGCGACCGGGATCGATACACAAGGTTCATGCGCCGAAACACGCAGGTAACCGGCTGCCGCGTATCCGCTCCGCAGGTCTCAGGCCGAGCGCTTCGCCGGCCCGTCCGCGACGAAGAAGGGGACGTCCTCGGCGGGCAGCGGAGCCTTGCCGAGGATGAGGTCGGCGGCCTTCTCGGCGATCATCATCGTGGGCGCGTAGATGTTCGCGTTGGTGACGAAGGGCATGACCGAGGCGTCCACGACCCGCACGTTGTCGAGGCCGTGCACGCGCATCGTGCCGGGATCTGTCACGGCGAGCAGGTCCGAATCGGGTCCGAGCTTCGCGGTCCCGCACGGATGCAGCGCCGTCTCGGCCTCCCGGCCCACCCAGTCGAGGATCTCGGCATCGGTGGAGACCCCGGACCCCGGCGCGATCTCGCCGCCGTCGAACGGACGCAGCGCGGGCTGCGACAGGATGTCGCGGGCGACGTGGATCGCCTCGACCCACTCCCGGCGGTCCTTCTCGGTGCTGAGGTAGTTGAAGACGAGCTCGGGATGCGCCGTCGGGTCGGGGGAGCGGATGCGCAGGCGCCCGATCGTGTCGGCGTACATGGGGCCGATGTGCACCTGGTAGCCGTGCGGCACATCGGCGACCTGACCGTCGTAGCGCACCGCGACCGGCAGGAAGTGGAACATCAGGTTGGGCCAGCCCACCTCGTCGTTGGAGCGCGCGAACCCGCCGCCCTCGAAGTGGTTGGTCGCGGCGGGGCCTGTGCGCCCGAGCAGCCACTTCAGGCCCGTCAGCGGCATGCTGGCCGGCTTCAGATAAGGCTGCATCGACACCGGCTGCGTGGCTCTGTGCTGGATGTAGACCTCCAGGTGGTCCTGCAGGTTCTCGCCGACTCCGGGAAGGTCGACGACGGGTGCGAGACCGAGGCCCCGGAGATGGTCGGCTGCTCCGACCCCCGACAGCTGCAGCAGCTGCGGGGTGTTGATCGAGCCGCCCGCGAGGACGACCTCTCCGGCGCTCGCGGTCCGCATCCGGCCGTTGTGGCGGTACCGCACGCCGGTGGCGCGCGTGCCGTCGAAGAGCACGCGTGTGACCAAGGCGCGCGTGGTCACGGTGAGGTTCGGGCGGCGGCGGCGCACCGGCCAGAGGTACGCGCGGGATGCCGAGAGCCGGCGCCCGCGCCGCACGTTCCGGTCGAAGGGCCCGAACCCCTCCTGGCGGAAGCCGTTCACGTCGTCGGTGCGGGAGTAGCCGGCTTCGACGGCTGCGTCGAAGAACGCCTGGAACAGCGGGTTGGTCGCCGGCCCCCTCTCCAGCTCGAGCGGGCCGTCGTGGCCGCGGAACGGGTCGTCCGCCGCCGCCGCCAGCGCGTTCTCCATCCGCTTGAAGTACGGCAGGCAGTGCGCGTAGTCCCAGTCGTTGAGACCCGGGAGAGCCGCCCAGCGCTCGTAGTCGAGCGGGTTGCCGCGCTGGAAGATCATGCCGTTGATCGACGAGGATCCGCCCAGGACCTTGCCGCGGGCGTGCGCGACGCGACGTCCATGCATGTGCGGCTCGGGCTCGGACTCGTAGCGCCAGTCGTAGAGGGGGCGTCCGCTCGGGAACGTCAGGGCCGCCGGCATGTGGATGAACAGATCCCACGGCCAGTCGCTGCGGCCGGCCTCCAGCACCAGCACCGAGACGTCGGGATCGGCCGAGAGACGGTTCGCCAGCACGCTCCCCGCGCTGCCGCCGCCGACGACGACGTAGTCGTAGACCTCGGTCACGCCTCCAGCGCCTCTCGCAGCCACTCGTGGAAGAAGGCGATGTGGTGCTCGGCGGGCACGAGCGCGCCACCCGCCCGGTAGAGCCGCGACGCCATCGCCGGCTGGGTCTTCTCGCAGGCGTCGAAGTCCTGCAGGTTGACCCGGTCGAACAGCTGGACCGACTTCGAGACGTCGAGTCCGGCATCGACCACCTCGGGCAGGAACAGCCAGTCGCACTCCACGTAGGTGGAGGACTCGGAGGTCGGGAACATGCGGTGGATGATGACGTGGTCGGGCACCATGTTGATGAAGACGTTCGGCCGGATCGTGATGGCGAAGTAACGGCGTTCCTGATCGGGCGCGATGAGCGGCAGCTCGATCACGCCCGCCGAGCCGTCGACGGTGAAGCCCTCGATGTCGTCGCCGAACTCGGCGCCGCGGCCGACGTTGGTCTGCGCGGCCCAACCCTCGGCGAACTCCGGGATGACCTCGGTCAGCTCGGGGTGGATGGTGGCGCAGTGGTAGCACTCCATGAAGTTCTCGATGATGAGCTTCCAGTTCGCCTTGACCTCGTACCCGATGCGCCTGCCGATCCTGAGGTTCTCCACCTGGTAGTGGTCGAGGCTCTCGACCTGTCCGAGACGCCCCACGACCTCGCCGAGCACCCTCTCCTCGAACGACGGCGGATCCTCGGCGGTGCACACCCACACGTAGCCGAGCCATTCGCGCACGTGGATCCGCTGCAGGCCGTAGTCGTCGCGGTCGATGTCGGGCATCTTCGTCAGGTTCGGCGCCGCGATCAGCGTGCCGTCGAGGTCGTAGGTCCAGGCGTGGTAGCCGCACTGGAAGCTGCGGCGGTTGCCGGAGTCCTCGGTGCACACGCGCATTCCGCGATGGCGGCACACGTTGAAGAACGCGCGGATCTCGCGCTTGCGGTTGCGTGAGACGATCAGCTGCTCGCGTCCGACCTGCACGAGCTTGTAGTCGCCGGGGTTCGGGATGTCGCTGCCGTGCAGCACGCAGAACCACGACCGCTCGAAGATGAGCTCCTGCTCGGCGGCGAACACGCCCGGGTCCGTGTAGTAGCCGCCGGAGAGCGTCGGGAGGAGGGAACCGGGGAGGGGCTTGTCCAGCTGCTCGATGATCATCGTGAGTCACATCCTCTGGTGGTGGTGGGTGCGGATGCCTGCCCCGCCCGTCAGGCGGCCACGGCGTCGCCGGGCGGGCGCAGCGGGGCGGGATGGGTCTTGCGCCAGCGCATCATGAGGCGGACCTGGTCCATGCCGAGTGCGGCGACCTCGGTGCCGGTGTCATCGCGGTACACGAGGAAGACATCGCCCGTGTCGATGCCGCCGGCCTCGACGGTCGCGGTCTCACCGCCGCGCAGGCGGCCCGCGAACTGCAGGCGCACGCCGTGCTGATCGCTCCACACGTAGGCCGGAGCGTCGGAGGGGGCTGCGGCGCCCGGCGCGACGATGTCGCGGGCCACGAGCTCGGCCTGCTCCCGGGCACGGGTCCAGTGGGCGCAGGGCTCGTCCCGCCATGAGGCGCAGTCGCCGGCGGCGCGCACCCCGGGGGCGGCCACGCCGCGCTCATCGCATGCCACGGCGCCTCGGGCGGTGAGTCTCAGGCCGCTGTCCGCGAGCCAACCGGTCGCGGGGACGGCTCCGACACCGGCGACCACGACGGATGCCTCGAGCTCCCGTCCGTCCGCCAGGACGACGCCGTGGGGCTCACCGGAGCCGTCGCGCCGTACGCCCGAGACGCGCGTCCCCGTGACGAAACGTACGCCTGCCCGCTCGTGGAGCGCGCGGACGGCGGCGCTCGCCTCGGCGCCGTAGGCCGACCTCAGCGGGGACTCGTCGGCGCAGACGACGGTGACGGAGGCCGCTCCGAGGGCGGCGGCGGTGGCCGCGACCTCAAGGCCGACGAATCCCGCCCCGGCGACGACGACGGAGGTTCCGGGCACGAGCGCTCGGCGCAGGTCCGCGGCGTCCTCGATCGTGCCGACGACGTACGCGGCGGGACGCAGCGGCGCGATCCCGCGGCCGGTGACCGGCATCGCGACGTCCGGCAGGCGGCGCGGTGCGGCGCCGGTCGCGAGCACGATGTGGTCGGCGGTGAGAGCGGAGCCGTCGGCGAGGGCGAGAGTACGGGTCGATGCGTCCAGCCCCACCGCGGCCGAGCCCAGGCGCCAGTCGACGTCGAGATGCTCGCCCGGAGCCTCGAGGGAGAGGCCTCCGTCGTCCACCTCGCCGTGCAGGTACGCCTTGCTCAGCGGTGGGCGGTCGTAAGGGCGGTGGCGCTCGGCGCCGACGACGACGATCTCGCCGGCGTAGCCCTCGGCGCGCAGGACGCGCGCCACGGTGTAGCCGACGAGACCTGCGCCGACGATCGCGATGCGGGAGGCCGGCATCAGTACGTCACCCCGGGCGGCAGGTTGGGCGTCTCTCCGGAGAGCTCGACGTAGACCTCGCCGTCGACCACGTCGACGCGGTGCGTCCGTACCCCCAGCTTGGCCGGCGGTACGTCGACCTCGCCGGTGCGCAGCGAGAAGGTGCTGGCGTGCAGAGGGCATTCGACGCGGCACTCCTCGACCCATCCCTCAGCGAGCGAGGCGTCCTGATGGGTGCACGTGTCGTCGATCGCGAAGACCTCGCCCGCGCTGAGGAACAGCGCGATGGGCGGAGTGACGGTGTCGAAGCGGACGCCCTCGTCTTCGGGGAGGTCGCTCAGCGAGCAGATGCGCAGCATGGAAGAAGGGTCTCTCGTGCCGGTGGAGCGGGTGTTCATGTGATGCGCATTACGCACGATATCTCGTAATACACAACAGAATGAGGACGTCGACGAGGCCCTGTCAAGGCGGATCCGAGCTGCGCGGCAGGAATTTACCGCGCGGAAACACGCGGCGCCCTCGCGTGCGGCCGCGCGAGGCCGGCGGGGGAGAAGAGGGCGCTGCGCTGCGCGGCGCCGACGGGCAGCGCAGCGCCGTGCGGCTGCATCCGGAGGTCGTGCTCTGCCGAGGGGAATCAGCCGGGACGAGGGTGATCGTTCGGCATGCATTCTCGTCTCGGCCGGGTGGTCGGTACGCGGGATGCCGACGTGACTGCGGGGTGCCGAGCGAGCCCATGGCGCACGTCGTGCACCCCGTGCGTCAGGCGCAACACCAGTAGGGTGGAAGGATGGTGGAGACCGAGCCGGCGCCGGACGGGACCGTGCAGTCGGTCGATCGTGCGATCCAGATCCTCGAGATGCTCTCGGAGGCGCGCTCTCTCGGCGTCAGCGAGATATCCCGGCAGCTGGGCGTGCATCGGTCGACGGCCTTCCGCCTGCTCGCAACGCTCGAGGCGCGCAACCTCGTCGAGCAGGAGGAGAAGCGCGGGACCTACAGTCTGGGACTGGGGGTGCTGCGGCTCGCCGGGCACATCACGGCGCGGATGGACATCGTCAAGGACGCCCAGGTCGTCTGCGACGAGTTGACCGGCGAGCTCAACGAGACCAGCAACGTCGCGATCCTCGACAACGGCTCAGCCGTCAACATCACCCAGACCACGGGCACGAAGCTGGTCTCGGTCACGCGGCAGTACGTCGGCCAGCGCACGCCGCTGCACGCGACCTCCACGGGCAAGGTCCTGCTCGCGTACGCGCCGAACGAGGTCCTGCTGGGCACGTTGTCGACGCAGCTCGAGCAGTGCACGGAGCACACCATCACCGATCCCGTCGCGCTGGAGGAGCACCTGCAGGAGATCCGCGAGCGGGAGTGGGCGGCCGCGGTCGAGGAATGGGAGTACGACACCAACGCGCTCGCCGTGCCGGTGCGGGGGCTCGGCGGCAAGGTCGTCGCCGCGCTGAGCGTGACGGCGCCGAGCTTTCGCATGTCGGGGGAGCACTTCCCCGTCCTCGTGGAGACGCTGCGCGCCCACGCGCGGCGTCTCAGCACGCGGCTCGGCTCGCCGGGCCCCGACGCAGTCTGACCGACCGGCCGCACTCGCCCCTCGCGTAACGGGCGTGTAAACAGTGCTCCGCACCCTCGGGCGGCGGTTGTCGGAGAGGCGCCTCGCGCCTACTGTGTTGCGTAGTGAACATCATGTTGCATTATTCGCAACATAGATCCGGCTCTTTCTCGGAGGTGCGCGCCGTGACCCGTCTCCCCGGCCTCTCGCCGCGGCCGCGCGTCGTGATCATCGGTCTGGGCGTCGTCGGAGCGGCGCTGGCCGACGAGTTGGCACTGAGGGGCATGACCGATGTCACGGTCCTCGAGCAGGGGCCTCTCTACGTGACGGGCGGATCGTCGTCGCACGCGCCCGGCTTCGTCTACCAGACCAGCCCGAACCGCACGATGAGCCGGCTCGCGACCCGAACCCTCGACAAGCTCGACGGCATCCGCCTGAACGGCCAATGGCTGAGCAAGCGCGTCGGCGGACTCGAGATCGCCACGACTCCCGAGCGGCTGCACGACCTGGCACGTCGGCACGGGCTCGCCTCGTCGTGGGGCATCCCGTCGTCGTTGATCGACGCCGAGGAATGCGGGCGGCTCTGGCCCGGCCTCGACACCTCCGCCGTGCTCGGCGGGTACCTGACCCCGACCGATGCGATCGTGAAGTCCGTGCCCGCCGTGCAATGGCAGGCCGAGCGGGCCATCGACCGCGGGGCGCGGATCCGGGGACGCACGCGCGTCGTCGGCATCACCCGGGAGGGCGGACGGGTGACGGGCGTCGACGTCGTGCCCGTGCCTCGGGCGGATGCCGCATCCGAGCACGTTCCCGCCGACATCGTGATCGCGGCCGGCGGCCTGTGGGGCCCGGGGATCACGCGGGAGCTCCTCGGCTTCGAGCTGCCGATGCAGCCCATGGAGCACGGCTTCGGCATGAGCGCCACGGTGCCCTCGCTCGTGGGCAGGAACACAGAGCGGGACGAGGCCACCCGGCCCATGCTGCGCCACCAGGACTTCTCGCTCTACCTGCGCGAGTACGTCGACCGCATCGGCATCGGCGCCTACAACCATCGCCCCATCCCGCTCGAGCAGTCGGAGATCGCCTCCGCCGACGAGCACGCGGCGACGGGCGTGCACCCGGCGATGCATCCGCTCGCCTGGGACGACTTCGAACCGACCTGGGAGGAGGCGCGGCGCCTTCTCCCCGAACTGCGCGAGGTGGCCTTCGACGGGGGCTTCAACGGCATCTTCTCGTTCACTCCCGACGGCGGTCCCATGCTCGGACCCGTGCCGCACGTCGACGGCCTGTGGCTCGCCCAGGCCGTCTGGGTCACCCAGTCGGCGGGGGTCGCCCAGGTCATCGCCGACTGGATCGTCGCCGACGACCCGGGCGTCGACACGCACGGGCTCGAGTACACGCGCTTCGACCCCGCCGTGGTGAGCCGTGCCTTCACTCGGGAGCGGGCCGAGGAGGCGTACGACGAGGTCTACGACATCTGGCATCCGCATCGTCCCACGCAACGCCTGCGCGGCTTGCGCAGGAGCCCCTTCCATCCCCGCCAGGTCGAGCTCGGCGCCGTCTTCGGCGAGGGCGACGGATGGGAGCGCCCGCTGTGGTTCGAGGCGAACGCGCCGCTCCTCGACGGCCTCGATGCCGCTCCCGCCCGCGACCCGTGGGCTTCCGAGGGCTGGTCTCCCATCGCCGCCGCCGAGGCGAGGGCCACCCGCGAGCGCGTGGCGCTCTACGACCTCTCGCCGCTGCCGCGGCTGGAGGTCGAGGGCCCCGGCGCCGCAGCCTTCTTGAACCGGGTCTCCAGCAACCAGGTCGACGTGGCCATCGGCCGGGTGGTCTACACGCTGCTGCTCGATGCGCGGGGCGGCATCCTCTCCGACGTCACGGTCACCCGTCTCGGCCAGGACCGCTATCTGCTCGGCACCAACGGCAACCTCGACCGCGTCCACCTCGAGGCCCACGCCCCCGCGGACGTGCGCATCCGCCCAGTCACCGCCGGAGGATGCGGGCTGGGGCTCTGGGGGCCGCAGGCCCGCGAGGTGCTGCAGAAGCTGACCGACGACGACATCTCACACGAGGGACTGCGGTACTTCCGCGCCCGGGAGCTCCGGGTCGCGGGCGCCCCCGTGCTCGCCCTGCGGGTCAGCTATGTCGGAGAGCTGGGCTGGGAGCTCTACACCACGGCGGATTTCGGGCTGCACCTGTGGGACGCCCTGTGGGATGCGGGAGCGGATGCCGGGATCGTCGCGGCGGGCCGGCGGGCCTTCAACGGCCTGCGGCTGGAGAAGGGCTACCGGTCGTACGGCGTCGACATGACCCGCGAGCACACGCCGGCCGAGGCGGGCCTGGACTTCGCGGTCAGGCCGGGAAAGGGCGATTTCGCCGGCCGTGACGCCCTTGCCTCCCGTGCCGACACGAGGCGCCTGGCCTGCCTGACCCTCGACGACCCGGGCGGGATCCTGCTGGGCGCCGAGCCCGTCTTCCCGCTCGGGGAGGAACGCGCCGTGGGATACGTCACGAGCGCCGACCAGGGGTACACGATCGGCAGGACGATCGCCTACGCGTGGCTGCCCAAGGAGCAGGCCGTCCCGGGCGTGGCCGTGGAGGTCGAGTACTTCGGCGAGCGGCTGGCGGCCACCGTGCGGGCCGAGCCGTTGTTCGATCCCGAGATGGCGCACATCCTGCGCTGAGAGACGCGCCGGCGTCGGGCGGCCGCGACGCGCCGAGCGGCCGGAACGAGAGGAATCCCATGGAGCACTACGACGTCATCGTCCTGGGAGTCGGGTCGATGGGAGGCGCGGCGGCCAACAGCCTCGCCGGGCGCGGGCTGAAGGTGCTGGGGCTCGAGACGTTCGAGCCGGGCCACGACCAGGGCGCAGCCCACGGCGGCACCCGCATCATCCGGCAGTCGTACTTCGAGAGCCCGGAGTACGTGCCGCTGCTGCGCCGCGCCTACGATCTCTGGCGCGCGCTCGAGGAGGAGTCGGGCCGGAGGATCATGGAGCTCTGCGGCGGGATCTATCTGGGGGATCCGGACAGCCCGACCTTCGCGGGCAGCAGGCTGGCCGCGAAGGAGCACGGGCTCGACCACGAGGTGCTCGACGCCGACGAGGTGCGCCGGCGCTTTCCCACCATGGACCCCGCCGACGACGCGCTCGCCGTCTACGAGCGGGAGGCCGGGTACGTGAGACCCGAGGAGACCACCATCGCCAACGCCGAGGTCGCGGCCCGCAAAGGCGCGACGCTCCGCTTCCACGAGCCGGTCACGCACTGGCAGACGACCGCGGGCGGCGGGGTGCGGGTGGTCACCACGCAGGGCGTCTACGGCGCCGACCGGCTCGTCGTCACCCCGGGGCCGTGGGCGCCGACGGTGCTGCCCGAGCTCGGGCTGCCGCTGTCGATCGAACGCATGATCTTCTACTGGTTCACCCCCGAGTTCACGGACGCGGTGCCCTACGCGAGCTGGAGCGAGGCCCGGCATCCGGTGTACATCGAGGAGACCCACGCCAACGGCCAGATCTACGGCTTCCCCATGACCGACGGGCCGGCCGGCGGTTTCAAGCTGGGCTTCTTCCGCAAGGGCACGCCCACCACGGCCGGGACGATCGACCGCACCGTGTACGACGCGGAGGTCGAGGACATGCGCGAGCGCGCGGTGCAGCTCTTCCCCCGTCTGACGGGGCCGCTCGTGCAGGCCAAGACCTGCCTCTACTCGGTCACGCCCGACGAGCACTTCGTGATCGGGACGCACCCCGAGCACGCTCAGGTGCAGGTGGCGTGCGGATTCAGCGGGCACGGCTTCAAGTTCGTGCCGGTGATCGGCGAGATCCTCGCCGATCTGACGATCGACGGCCGCACCGACCTGCCGATCGGCCTCTTCGACCCGGCGCGCGCCGTCCTCCGTCCCGCCTGACACCGGGGCCGGGCGGCGTCGGCGGGCTAGGCGGCGACGAGCCCCTCCGCATCCAGGATCGTGTAGCTGTAGCCCTGCTCGGCGAGGAAGCGCTGGCGGTTCTGCGCGAAGTCCTGATCGACCGTGTCGCGGGCGATGAGCGTGTAGAAGCTCGCGGTGTGTCCGTTCGTCTTCGGGCGCAGAAGACGCCCGAGGCGCTGGGCCTCCTCCTGGCGGGAGCCGAACGACCCCGACACCTGGATGGCGACGGACGCCTCGGGCAGGTCGACCGAGAAGTTCGCGACCTTCGACACCACCAGCAGCGGCACGGTCCCGTCGCGGAACGCCTGGTAGAGCCGCTCGCGCTCGTCGACGGGCGTCGCTCCCGTGATCTTCGGTGCCTGGAGGGCGTCGGCGATCGTGTCGATCTGGTCGAGGTACTGGCCGATGACGAGGATCTGCTCGCCGGAGTGCCGCTCGGCGAGCGAACGGACGACGTCGATCTTTGCCGGCGCGGTCGCGGCGAGCCGGTAGCGGTCCTCGTCGGCCGCCGCCGCGTACTCCAGCCGCTCGTAGGCGGGAAGGTCGACGCGCACCTCGTAGCAGGCCGCGGGGGAGATGAAGCCCTGGGCCTCGATCTCCTTCCAGGGGGCGTCGAACCGCTTGGGGCCGATCAGGCTGAACACGTCGCCCTCGCGGCCGTCCTCGCGCACGAGCGTCGCGGTGAGGCCCAGCCGGCGTCGCGCCTGCAGGTCGGCGGTCAGCTTGAACACCGGGGCGGGAAGCAGATGCACCTCGTCGTAGACGACGAGGCCCCAGTCGAGGGCGTCGAGCAGCGCCAGGTGCGCGTACTCGCCCTTCCGCTTGGCGGTGAGGATCTGATAGGTCGCGATCGTGACCGGCTTGATCTCTTTGACCTGCCCCGAGTACTCGCCGATCTCCTCGGCCGTGAGCGAGGTGCGCTTGAGCAGCTCGTCGCGCCACTGGCGGGCGCTGACGGCGTTGGTCACGAGGATGAGCGTCGTGGTCTTCGTGTCGGCCATCGCCGCCGCCCCCACCAGCGTCTTGCCGGCGCCGCAGGGCAGCACCACGACGCCCGATCCACCCTCGGTGAAGATGTCGACGGCCTTGCGCTGGTAGGGGCGCAATGACCACTCGGTCTCGTCGAGGGCGATCGGATGCGGTGTGCCGGGCGTGTACCCGGCGAGGTCCTCGGCGGGCCAGCCGATCTTGAGCAGCTCCTGCTTGATGTGCCCGCGCGCCCACGGGTCGACGACATAGGTGTCGGCGGCGGGGTGCGCGATCAACAGCGGCGCGATGCGCTTGTTGCGGGCGACCTCGGTGAGGACCGCCTCGTCCGTCGACCGCAGGATGAGCGCGGACTGCTCGTCGCCGTACGGGCCGCGCTCGATCACCAGACGTCCGTAGCGGGTCACCGTCTCGCGGATGTCGGTGGACACCGAGGGGGGGACCGGGAACCGCGACCAGCGGTCGAGGGTGGCCAGCATGTCCTCGGCATCGTGACCGGCGGCGCGGGCGTTCCAGAGGCCGAGGCGGGTGATCCGGTAGGTGTGGATGTGCTCGGGGGCGCGTTCCAGCTCGGCGAAGACGGCGAGCTCGTGCCGGGCGTCCTCGGCATCGGGGTGGGCCACTTCGAGCAGTACCGTGCGGTCGCTCTGCACGATGAGGGGTCCGTCAGCCATAACGGGAAAGTCTACCGGGCGTCGCGCGAGGGAGGTCGGCATGCCGGGAAACGGGGATCCAGGGCGCGGGGCGACAGCCCTCAGGGGTGACGCACGCTGACGATGCTCGTGAGCGGCAGGGTGCGCTCGACGTCGGCGGCGCGGTCGAGACCGCGGAGCCTGCCGCCCCCGATGCCGGTCGCCTCGAGCGAGAAGGTGCGGGCCGACCCGTCGGGAAGCCGCACCACGACGTCGATCGATGTGCGTGCGCGGACCGCCTGCTCGAGTTCGCGCTCGAGCCAGGCGGCGTCCGCATCCGGTCCGTGCGCCGACCGGAGGGTCTCGATGAGTCGCGCATAGCGTTCCGCGGCGGTCTGCTCCGTCGATGCCGACCGCGCGACGCGGCGCGACACGCGCTCCACGTCGTCGTCCTCGTCCACCGCGACGACGGGGTAGCGGGCATCCACGAGCGACCAGTAGACGGCGTCCCGCGACGCGCGGGACACGAGCGCCCCCTCGTGCGGGACGAGGCCGACCGGACGCAGCGCCTGGTCGACGCCGATGGTCGCGAGCACCTGGGGATCGGGGCTGCGCACGACCGTGCGACCGGAGTCCGCGTCCGTCGAGACCCGGATGAGGCCGTGCCGGGCCGCGGTGGTCTCGATGAGGTAGTCGAGGGGCTGGGGGATGCCGGTCAGCGACAGCTCGCCGAGGAACGCCCGCAGCGACTGCGCGGACTCGCCCGCGCTGACCGCCGTGGTGAGCGACTCGACCGTGAAGCGGTACGTCGACGCCTGCGCGCGCGTCTCGCGCACCGTCATCGTCCGCAGCCTCTGCTCCCACTTCGGAGCGAGGGGCCCGGGCGAGATCGCGGACAGATCGGCCTGCAGATAGATGCGGTCGACCTCGGGCGGCAGGTGCGCGTCCAACTCGGCGAGGTCGGGTGTCCCGTGTTCGCGCAGATCGGTGGTCCAGGCCGGCTCGACGGCCGCCTCGGCGAGGATGCCCCATCGGATGGCGCGTCGCAGAAGCGCGGCCGCCTGGCCGGGCCACTCCGCGTCGAGGGGGTAGGCGGCGGCCCAGGCCCCGGGGGAGACGAAGCCGCCGAGGGGCGTCCGCAGACCCAGCGGCAGGTGCGCGACGAATCCACGGGCCACGGCCGCCCAGCGGGCGGAGGTTGCCTCCGCCAGCCAGTCGACGGCGGTACCGGTCGCCGTCCAGGCGCGCTCCACGTCGCCGAGGAGAGCGGCGTCCCGGCCCAGCGCCAGCAGATCGTCGAGCTCGTCGACGTCGACGACGGCGCCGTCCTCGACCAGGCGGCGCCGCTCGGCCACGCTGACCGTGCCCGCGCCCGTGCGCGGCAGCGGCGCGGCGGACGCCGCCAGCAGGACGTCTGTCAGAGAGGCGACGGCCGAGAAGGCGCGCTCCGCGGCGGCAGCGGTCGCGGCGGCGTCGGCGCGGGCCGGGGCGGGGGAGGCATCGAGGGGGATCGCCGGCGTCCGTACGCGCAGAGCGTCCAGGCGCGAACGGACGGCGTCGAACGGGCGTGCGTTCGCATCGATGAGCGCGAGCGCGCCGAGGGCGGCGCGCGCGCGCTCATCGACGCCCGCGCCGTCGGCATCCGTCAGCGCGGAGAGCAGGGCCGCGGGAAGGCGGGTGAGGGTCTTATCGACGGCGGTGTCGGTCAGAAGCGCCGCCGCGACGTCGAAGAAGTCGTGGGCAGTGCTCGGCAGGGGCAGCCGGCGGGCCTCGAACAGTTCAGCAAGCTCCGCATCGCCGGACGCGGCCAGCATCGTCGCCAGCGCGCGTTCGTCGGAGGAGTCGTCCACCGGTCAGTCCGCTCGGTTGGCCCGAGCCCTTCGCACGAAGGCCATGATGATGACGGCGAGCATCATCACGAACGCGACCGGGGGGGCGATGTAGACGAGGACGCCCACGGCCGGCCAGACGCCGGTGCTGAAGTCGGCACCGGATGCCGAGCCGATCATGATCGCGAGGAAGCAGATGATCGACAGCACGAGCAGCCCCAGCGACATGAACGCCAGAACGCGGTCGATGCGACGGACCGGGAGGTCGCCGGCGGGAGTGGGCTTGCTCATCCTCATCAGCCTACCGCCTCGCACCCGGTGCCGTAGGCTGGAGGTTGGGGTCCACCGATCCCTGCGTCCCGCCGCGCCCGCGATCCCGCGGCCGCATGATCCAGCGAGGTTTCCATGCCCACCGGCAAGGTCAGGTTCTACGACGAGGAGAAGGGCTTCGGCTTCATCACGACCGATGACGGCCAGGATGTCTTCCTGCACGCCACGGCCCTGCCGCAGGGGGCGACGACGCTCAAGCCCGGGTCGCGTCTCGAGTTCGGCGTCGCCGACGGCAAGCGCGGGCTGCAGGCGCTCTCGGTGCGGGTGCTCGAAGCGCCCGTCAGCCTCGCGAAGCGCTCCCGCAAGCCGGCCGACGACATGGCCGTGATCGTCGAGGACCTCGTAAAGCTCCTCGACGGCATCGGCGCCGATCTTCGCCACGGGCGCTACCCCAGTTCGTCGCACGCGAAGAAGATCGCCGCGGTCCTGCGCAAGGTCGCCGATGACCTCGACGCCTGAGTCCTCCGGCGCCGAGGACGGCGCCGACGATGTCCCCGTGGAGGCCATCGCGGAGACCGCCGAATCGCGTGCCGTCGAGGTGACGTCGACCGGTGAGATCGCCGCCACCGACACCCGGAGGCGCGACGAGGCGGAGGATGCGGGCGAGTCCGCATCTCTTCCTGCTGCCGAGCCCGACCCGCGGCTGCTCGCCGCGCACGATCTCGCGCTCGCGGCACTCCATGAGATCACCGCAGCCACCTCGGTCGGGCCGGCCGCCGGATACCGCATCGAGGTGGACGGCGTCGTATCGCTGCGCTTCGAGAACCGCCTCGCCGGCTATCCGGGCTGGTACTGGACCGTATCGCTCGCCGTGGTCGACGACGCGGAGCCGACCGTGCTCGAGGCCGAGCTGCTGCCCGGCGACGGCGCGCTGCTGGCGCCCGAGTGGGTACCGTGGGCGATGCGCCTGGCGGAGTACCACGCCCAGCAGGCCCTGCTCGCCGAATCGGCGGACGCCGCCGAGAGCGACGCCACTGACGGCGACGAGCCCGATGGCCTGGACGACCTCGATGACGACCTCGACTCCGGGGACTTCGACGACGACGGATCCCGGGTGCTGCACGCCGGCGACGTCGACGGCGTCGACATCGACGAACTCGACTCGGAGGGCGACGTCGACGACGAACCGGACGGCGAGTTCTCCGACGACGGCGAGTTCTCCGATGACGATCCGGACGGTGACGAGGACCCGGACGAGTCCGAGGACACCGGCGGCGAGCGCTGAGCGCCAGCCGCTGAGACGCCGCGACGACTCTCGAGCCGTCGGCATCCGCTCAGCTGAACGCGGAGACTTTCGGGTCAGCTTCTCCGCGCCCCTGGCGGGGCACTCCGTGGGGTGGGGAAAATCCAGGCAATGCGCCTGTTCAACAGAACCGGGGCGGGGAGACTTTCGGGTCAGCTGTGCTCGAGCGTGTAGTCGATGGACCGGATCAGCTGGCGCACGTCGTCCGGCTCGATCGAGGTGAACGTCGCGATCCGCAGCTGGTTGCGGCCGAGCTTGCGGTACGGCTCGGTGTCGACGATGCCGTTGTGACGAAGGCTCGCCGCGATCGCCGCCGCATCCACGCTCTCGTCGAAGTCGATCGTGACGACGACCGGCGAGCGGTCGGCCGGGTCGGCGACGAACGGGGTCGCGACCGATGAGGCCTCCGCCCACGCGTACAGGGCGTCCGAGGACTCGTGCGTGCGTGCGTCCGCCCACTGCAGCCCGCCGTTGTCGATGATCCAGCGCAACTGCTCGTCGAGGAGGATCAGCGTCGAGAGCGCAGGGGTGTTCAGCGTCTGCTGCAGGCGGGAGTTGTCGAGCGCGTTCTTCAGGCTCAGGAACTCCGGGATGTAGCGGCCGGATGCGGCGATCCGCTCGATCCGCTCGATCGCGGCGGGCGACACCGCGGCGAACCACAGGCCGCCGTCGGAGCCGAGGTTCTTCTGCGGGGCGAAGTAGTAGACGTCGCTCTCGGCGATCGTGACGTCGATGCCGCCCGCTGCGCTTGTGGCGTCGATCACGGTCAGCGCGCCCGCATCCGCCTCGACGCGGCGGATCTCCGTCGCGACGCCGGTGGAGGTCTCGTTGTGCGGCCAGGCGTAGACGTCGACGCCCTCGACGGCCTCGGGCGACGCGCTCGTTCCCGGGGCGGCCTTGCGCACATCGGGGGCCTCGAGCCAGGGTGCTGCGGCTGCGGCGGCGAACTTGCCACCGAACTCGCCGAACACGAGGTTCTGCGCGCGGCGCTCGATGAGGCCGAACGCGGCGGCGTCCCAGAACGCGGTGGAGCCGCCGTTGCCCACGACGATCTCGTATCCGGCGGGCAGGCGCAGCAGGTCGGCGAGTCGCGAGCGGACGCCGGCGACGAGGTTCTTCACGGGGGCCTGCCGGTGGGAGGTCCCCAGGACGGCGGCGCCGGGGCCGACGAGCGCGGACAGCTGTTCGGGACGGATCTTTGACGGACCGCAACCGAAGCGTCCGTCGGTGGGCAGGATCTCGCGGGGCAGCACGACGTGGGGCATGGCTCGATTCTAGGGCTCGGATCGTCCTGTCATCCGGCCGCGGCGCCGTGCGGACGGATAGGCTTGCCTGACCTGCTCCGAATCGTCGAGGAACACATTCATGACCGATCTCATCGACACCACCGAGATGTATCTGCGCACCATCCTCGAACTCGAGGAGGAGAACATCGTCCCCCTCCGTGCGCGCATCTCAGAGCGCCTCGGGCACTCGGGGCCCACGGTCTCGCAGACCATCGGACGCATGGAACGCGACGGCCTCGTCGTCGTCTCCGACGACCGCACCCTGGAGCTGACCGGCTCGGGCCGTCAGAAGGCCGTCGACGTGATGCGCAAGCACCGTCTGGCGGAGCGACTGCTCAGCGACGTCATCGGCCTCGACTGGGCGTACGTCCACGAAGAGGCCTGCCGGTGGGAGCACGTGATGAGCGAGCAGGTCGAGCGACGTCTGGTCGAGCTGCTCGGGCACCCGACCGAGTCTCCGTACGGCAACCCGATCCCCGGTCTCGACCAGCTGGGCGATCTGCCGACCTCGACGTTCGAGGAGGGTGTGGTCGGTCTCGTCCGGCTGCTCGATGCCACGGGCGGCCCGATCACCGGCACGGTCCGTCGCCTCGCGGAGCCCGCCCAGGTCGACCCCGAGCTGCTCCAGCAGCTGCGCGGGGCGGGCGTTGTGCCCGGCGCGAGCGGTGGGTTCCAGTTCAGCGAGGGATACGTGCTCGTGCAGATGGACGGCGCGGACGAGGGCCTGGAGCTGCCGGTCGAGGTCGCCGGACACATCTTCTTGGTCGACGAGAAGCGCTGACCCGAAAGTCCTCACGCTTCGTCTCGCTGCGCTCGTTCAGCGAGCGGACTTTCGCGCCCCACGGAGCGCCCCGCAGGGGCGCGGAGAAGCTGAAGCGAAAGTCTCCCCGGAGGGGGGAGACTTCGCCTCCTTCGTTGGTCGTCAGATACCCAGGCCGCTGACCCGCGAGTCTCCGCTCTCGGTCCCCGTGCGAGGAGCGAGGCTCCGAGACGAAGGGCGGCGACCGGGTTCTCCCCTCCCGGGGAATGCCCGGCGGGGGCACGGAGAAGCCGACGCGACCTGTCCTCCACAGCCGTCGAAAGCTCCTCCCGAACGCCTCTCAGCGTGACTTATTCGTTACCTTCCGGTAGCCTCGTGACGTCCACAGGCGAGAAGCCCGCCGTCGGACCCCGCGTGGATCTGCCTCTGACGGCTCGTCGTTCCCGCGGTGAAACCCGCATATCGTGCCCCGACAACGAATGCCGACGAGCCAGCGTGAGAACGCAGAGGCGACGGAGGACAGATTTGGCCGAGTACACCGATTCGTCAGCGAGCGAACCCGGCGCAGACGCTGCGAGTCCCCCCACGAGCCGACGCGGGATGCGCGACATGGCGCGCACGGCGAAGCATCGTGTGGCACGGACCTCGACGACGGTGGCCCGCACCAGAAAGCCCCTCTCCGGCCGCAGCTTCCGCAAGCCCCTGCGCAGCGTCGTCACCTTGAGCATGGTCGGTGGACTCGTTCTGACCGTCGCCCTCCCCGCCTACGCGGCCTTCAGCACGACGTCCGAGCTCACCACCGCATCCGAGGCGGTGACGATAGAGCAGGTGGCCGCCGACAACGCGCAGTCGCTCGTCGTCGCCTCCGACGTCACCACCACCGGGCTCTCCCGCAGCAGCTACGCCGCCACCACGGCCGAAGAGGTCGAGAAGAAGAAGGCGGCCGAGGCCGCGGCCGCGCGGGTCGCCGCATCCGGATCGTCTGCTTCCGTCTCGTCCGCCTCGGTGGACCTGAACATGGTCGCCCCCGGCAGCGGCGCGGTGCGCTGGCCGCTCGACATGTCCGGCATCACCGTCGGCCGCGGCTTCGGCGCCGACGGCTACCACCAGGGCATCGATCTGCTCGGCCCGCAGGGCACCGCCGAGTACGCCGCCGCCGCGGGCACCGTCCGCGTCGCCGGCTGGTACTACGGCTACGGCTACGCGGTCGTGCTCGACAGCGTCATCAACGGACAGACCGTCACCACGCTCTACGGGCACATGGTCGAGGGCGGTGTGCTCGTCACCCCCGGCCAGTACGTCGAGGCCGGTCAGATCATCGGACTCATGGGCAGCACCGGCTCGTCCACCGCCAACCACCTCCACTTCGAGGTGCGTCTCAACGGCGGACTGGTCGACCCGTACGCCTGGCTGCTCTCCAACGCGGGCTGACCGACGCGGAAGTCCCTGGGAGGGACTTTTCCGCGTCATCCTGGACGGCATCGGCCGGGACCGTTGACCCGAGAATCCCTGGGAGGATTTCCGGGGCCGTCCTGATGGTCGTCGGCCGGGGTTCGCTGACGCGAAGCCGACACGACACCCGCCGTTCCTCCCTCCGTGCGCCCGCGCGTGTCGTGGTGGGTTACCCTGAGTCTCGACGCTCAGAGAAGCGGAGGGAAGCCGATGGGCAGCACACCACGCATCCGAACCATGGATGCGCTCGGCCTGCTCGTCCTTCGGCATCATGAGATCGGATGCCACGGGGTTCCCGTGCGTTCACGGCGCTGTCCATAGGGCAGCGCCTTCTTCATACCCTGCGTCCCTTTCCGAGCGCTCGAATCGAATATCCGCGAAGCCGTCCCGGCCTATTCGAAGGACAGGAAATGCGCACACTGGTGCTGAATGCGGGCTACGAGCCGCTTGCCGTGGTCTCTTTCAAGCGAGCCCTCGTGCTCGTCATGAACGAGAAGGCCACCGTCGTCGAGCAGGTCGACGGAGATCCGATCTGGAGCGCGAGCGCGGTGTATGAGCGCCCCGCCGTGATCATCCTGACGCGTTATGTGCGGATCCCGGGCGCACGCAGCGTCCCGGTCACCCGTCGTGGGGTGCTGCGCAGGGACGGCCACCGCTGCGCGTACTGCGGCAAGGCTGCCTCCACGATCGATCACGTCCAGCCGCGGTCCCGGGGCGGCAAGGACACGTGGGAGAACCTCGTCGCCTGCTGCCTGCGCTGCAACAACGTGAAGGGTGACCGCACGCCGCAGGAGATGTCCTGGTCGTTGCGGCTCGTCCCCGGCGTTCCACGCGGCACCCAGTGGACCGTGCGCGGAACCGAGCGCGCCGACCCGCGATGGGAGCCGTACCTCGCCCTCGCCGCCTGAGCGGCGATATTCGCGCGGTCGGGCGATGCCCATGGGCTGAGGTGTGCCGGTCGGGAGCGGCGTCGTTCGGGGCGGCTTCTCAGCGCCGGGTCCGGGCGCTGTGGGGGTGGCGAGAGTCTGGTCGTTGGGCGAGCGCAGCGAGACGGAGCGCGAGGGCTTTCGCTTTGCTCGCATGGCTGTGCACAACGGCGGATATGGCGTGCGCCACGCCGTGCGTGGGGTGGCGATGTCGGCGTGTCGGGGTGCGATCTCCGCCGTTGTGTCGGGGACCGGGCTGGGGTGGGTTCGATGTCGGAGGCCTCTCGTAGCATGTAGGCAAGTTCGAAGATAGGTACGATTCTGAGTGGGTGGATCCGGAACGGTTCATCTCGCGGATCTCGCTCAGCGACCGGACTTTCCTCTCTCCCGCGGAGCGCCCCGCAAGGGTTCAGCGAGGCGGAGGTGCCGGGCGGAACTGCTCGGGTGGCACCCGGTCGCGCTGCGCGTTCGTGCTTGAGGAGCGGGGCGTGTGGCTGGGCAGGCGACTTGACCGTGAACCATGGTTCACGGTCGACGATCGGTTCATGACCCCATCAGCTCTCGACCGCCCGTTCAGCGCACGCACCCGTCGGACGATCCGCGCCTCGGCCGTCTACGACCTCGTCGTCACCGGTGGGTTCGCACTGCCGTTCACGGCTCCGACGCTGTTCGCGGCGCTGGGCGCCCTGCACGCGTGGCTCGATCTGCCTGGCTCAGCGCCCTCCCCGGACGTGTTCACCATCCTCTTCGCGAATCTGATGGGCAGCATCGTCTCCGTCTGGTCTCTCTTCCGGCTCCTGCGGCCGTCGTATACGGCCGGGGTTGCCGACATCGTCGCCCGAGTGCTGTTCTCGCTCGGGATGGCCGCCGCCCTCGCTCACGGAGCATCGCCGATCCTGGGGGTCATGCTCGCGCTGGAGGTCGGTTGGGCGATCGTGCAGGCGATCGCCTCGGCCGCATGGGCGGAGGCTTCGCACCAGTCCCGAGGCCCGCGACCGGAGGCCCGAGAACCTCTGACACACGACACTAGGGTCGAAGGCATGCGCATCTCCGAACTGGCACAGCGGGCAGGGGTGCCGGTCTCGACGGTCCGCTTCTACGAACGCAACGACATCCTCCCCGTCCCCGAGCGCGGGCTCAACGGCTATCGCGTCTACTCGGCGGATGACGTCCGTACTGTCCGGTATCTGCGACGGGGTCAGGAGCTCGGCTTCACTCTGCGAGAGCTCTCGACCCTCACCCGGCTCTCGGAGGACGTCCGTGCATCGGGGATCGTCGCCGGAGACGTCGCACAACAGGCACGCGACAAGATCGCCGAGATCGATGGTCGAATCGCGGATCTCGCTCGCACGCGCGACGCCATCGCGGGGCTTCTCGACGCCCAGTGCCTCGACCCGGAAGCGACCTGCCCCATCATCGACACGCTCGCGAACTGACGTCGAGTAAGAAGAGGGGGCGGAGCGCCCCGAGCATCATCCTGATCGCGACCACCTGGATCCGCAGCATCCGTCCGCGTTCGGATGAGCGCCGGGATCAGCCCCGGTCGAGGATGCCGAGCCAGCGCGTGAGGATGGGCTCGAGGGCGGCGGTATCCGATGTTCCGAGTTGGTCGAGCAGGCGGCGCTCGTTCGCGAGGTGGGCGGTCACGGCCCGATCGATCAGCTCACGGCCGGCGTCGGTGAGCCGGATGACGCGACGCCGGGCATCACTCGCTTCGCCACCACGCTCGACCAGTCCGCGCTCGATCAGACGGTCGACGCGTTTGGTGAGCCCTCCGGTCGTCACCATCGTGTGCGCGGCCAGTTCTCCCGCCGTCCGGGCGTAGGGGGCGCCCGCGCGTCGCAGAGTGGCGAGCAGGTCGAACTCGGGCTCGCTGAGGTCGAAATCCGCGTAGACCCTGGTCAGTTCGGCGGTCAGCGCCTGCGCGATCCGGTGCAGGCGCCCGATGACCCCCTGGGGAGAGGGGTCGAGGTCGGGGCGGGCGGCGCGCCATTCGGCCTGGATCCGCGCCACCCGGTCGGTGCCTGTCATCCCTCGACTTTACCTTCCGTAGAAGATAAAGTGTCTTCCGTGGAAGATAAATGGCTCCGATGGGTGCTCGTGACCGCGATGGCCCCGATCGCGTGGGGTGCGACCTATGTCGTCACGCGTCACCTGCTGCCGGCCGAGGCGCCCCTGTGGGGGAGCGTCATCCGTTGCCTGCCCGCGGGGCTGCTCGTCCTCCTGGTCGCCCGGAAGCTGCCGCGCGGCGCCTGGTGGTGGCGCTCCGCCCTGCTCGGTGTGCTCAACGTCGGCGGCTTCTGCGTGCTGATCTACATCGTCGGGCAGCGTCTCCCCTCGAGTCTCGCGGCGGCGCTCATGTCGTCGTCCGCGGCGGTCATGATGCTCTTCGCCTGGCTGCTGCTGCGGCAGCGTCCTCGGCTGCGCGCGGCACTCGGGGCTCTCATCGGCATCGGCGGGGTGGCGCTCATGCTGGGGGTCGGTGCGGGCGAGGTCGACGGATGGGGCGTCGCGGCGTCGATCGGCGCCATGATCGCGTCGTCGCTCGGCTTCGTGCTCACAGCGCGATGGGGCGCAGAGGTGCCCCCGCTCGCGATGACCTCGTGGCAGCTGCTGGCCGGCTCTCTCGTGCTCCTTCCGGTCGCGGTGATCGTCGAGGGTGCTGCGCCGGTGCTCGATCCGCCCGCCGTCGCCGGATTCGCGTTCGTGATCGTCGTCGGCACCGCGATCGCCTACGCGGCGTGGTTCACCGGCCTGGCGAGGCTCCAGCCGGCCGTGGTGGGGATCATCGGCCTGCTCAACCCGGTGACCGGCGCGGTGCTCGGTGTGTGGATCGGCGGAGAGGTGTTCGGGCCCGCACAGATCGGGGGACTCCTCCTCGTGGTGGTCGGCGTCGTGCTGGGGGTGGTGCCCGGGCGGATGGCGTTCGGTCGACGCCGAACGGCAGCCTTGCGCTCCGGCGGTGTCGGCGCGGCGTGATGTGATGGGCACGACCCGGGAGGAGGCGAAAGGCCGGAGACCGGGTCTTCGTGCGCGGTGACGCGCCGCCTGACGCTTTGCCGGTCTTCCGTGGCGCAAGCCGGCGACATCCCTCCGGAGGCGATGTCGGTGGTCGATCTTATCTTCGAATACGACATTGAGAAACTAGAACATACGTTCTAGCCTGTCGGAGTGAAGGTGATCGTGCGAGAAGACGCTGTCGGCGAGGTCCGCCGCCTGCGCGCGCAGCTCGATCGGGTGCAGAGGCCGCGCATGGACCCGGCCGTGCTGCCGACACATCCTTCGCTCGCCGAGCTTCTCCCCGGCGGAGGTCTGCGTTCCGGTGCGGCATACTCGATCGGCCCTTCCTCGTCGCTCCTGCTCTCGCTGATGGCCCGGCCTTCGCGGGAGGGGGCGTGGTGCGCGGCGGTCGGCATGCCGGAGCTCGGGGCCGAGGCGGCAGCGGCGCTCGGAGTGGTGCTCGAGCGTCTCGTGCTGGTCCCCGATCCGGGGTCGCGCTGGCTGGGCGTGGTCGCCACGCTCGCCGAGGTCATGCCGGTGGTCGCCGTGCGTCCCACCGGGCGGGTCGCCGAGGCAGAGGCATCGCGGTTCATGGCACGGCTGCGCGATCGCGGCGCGACGCTGCTCGTGCAGGGGGTCTGGCCACAGACCGAGGCATCGCTGCAGCTCGGCGAGCCGGAGTGGACGGGGCTGGGCGAGGGGCACGGCCACCTGTCGTCGCGAGCGGTCACGGTCACGGTGCAGTCCCGGCGTTCGCCCGTGCCGCGGCACGCGCGGATGCTGCTGCCCGACCAGGAGGGGGCGCTCGCGCCGCTCACGGTGCCCGCCGCGGCCGCTGTGCCGATGCGGGCGGTCGGCTGACATGCCCGAGCAGGTGCGGAGCCTTGTCCTCTGGATCCCCGACTGGCCGGTCGTGGCCGTGCATCGTGATCGTGCCGTGCCGGGGGCTCCGGCGTCCGGCGGCGAGTCGTCGCGGGTCGAGAGTGCATCCGGCAACCACCGCGGCGCCGACGACGCGGGGACCGACGACCGCGCACCATGTCGCGCCGGTGGAGACCGATCCCATCGCTCTGATGACCTCCTCGGCGCCGTCTCGGCGGGAGCGGCAGAAGGCCCGGAGCACGCGCTCGCGGTGATCGAGAAGAACCTCGTCGTCGCGTGCTCCGCGGCGGCCCGTGCCGAGGGCGTGCGTCGCGGACAGCGCCGCCGTGACGCACAGGCGCGCTGCCCCCGGCTCGAGATCGTGACGGCGGACACCGCTCGCGACCATCGGATCTTCGCGCCGATCGTCGCGGCGGTAGAGCAGCTGGCCCCGCACGTGCAGGTGATCCGTCCGGGACTCTGCACGCTGAAGGCCCGCGGACCCGCCCGTTACTACGGCGGGGAGTCCGCGGCCGCCCAGACGCTGCGGGCGGCGCTCGTGACCCAGGGCATCGCCGACGCGCGGGTGGGGATCGCCGACGGTCCCTTCACCGCCGAGCAGGCCGCCCGTGCGGCGACCCGCCGGGACGATCCCGTTCGCATCGTCCCGGCGGGAGAAGCGGCGGACTTCCTGGCGCCGCTGCCCATCGTCGCGCTGATCGACGCCGCCGGCGGCTCGGCCGGAGCCGACCTCGCGCATCTCCTCGCCCGGCTGGGGGCGCACACCCTCGGCGCGTTCGCCGCGCTCGAGGTCGACCGCGTGCGCGAGCGGCTGGGGGAGCGCGGCGTGCACCTGCAGTCTCTCGCCGCCGGTGCGGACTCGCGAGCCGTCGAGCCGCGCATCCCCCCACCGGAGCTGCATCGCGAGGTCGCCTTCGACCCGCCAGCCGAGATCGCCGAGCAGGTCGCGTTCGGGATGCGTGTGGCCGCCGAGGAGTTCATCGCCCGCCTCGACGTCGCCCGCCTCGTCTGCACGGAGCTGCGGGTCGAGCTGAGCGGCGACCGGGGCGAGCGCAGCGACCGGGTGTGGCTGCATCCGGGGACCTTCGATGCCTCCGCCGTCGTCGACCGGGTGCGCTGGCAGCTCGCTGAGGAACAGGACCTTCGCAGCGGCGTGACCCGGGTCCGTCTCTTCCCGGAGGCCGTGGACGCCGCTGCCCACCACATCACGGGTCTGTTCGGCGCGGGCGAGCGCGAGAAGGTGCACCACGCCCTCTCACGCGTGCAGGCCATGCTCGGACACCGGGGCGTCGTGACCCCGGTCGTGGGCGGTGGCCGCTGGCTCGAGGAGCGACAGGTGCTCGTGCCCTGGGGCGACCGCACGCTCACCGCGCGCGACCCCTCGCGACCGTGGCCGGGGTCGCTCCCCGCCCCGCTGCCGACGACCGTCTACCCGCATCCGCCGCCGGCCGAGGTGCGCGACGCCCGCGGAGAGCGCGTGTCGGTCGACGGGCGCGGGGTGCTCTCGGCGCCGCTCGCGGAGGTGACGGTGGAGGGATCGCGGCGCGCCGTCGTGTCGTGGGCAGGGCCGTGGCCGGTCCTCGAACGGGAATGGGATGCCGCGCGGCGTCGCATCGCGCACCGGTTCCAGGTCATCGACGCCGCCCAGGACGCCTGGCTGCTCGTTCACGAGGAAGGCGGGTGGTATGCCGAGGCGAAGTACGACTGAGCACGCGATCGAGCGGCCCGACGTGAGAGTCATCGACTCGCCGGTCCCTGAGCGAGGAGCGCAGCGACGAGACGAAGGGGTCACCTGTCGCGCCCCGTCTCGCTGCGCTCGCTCGGCGACCGAGCTTTCTCCATCCCCCGGATGGGCACGCAGGGGCACGGAAGCCGAGGCCGGACTGCTCGAGGCCGGACGGCTCGATGCGGGTCGAGACCTGGGAGGAGGTGGCTGATGGGCTGGCACAACCCCGCCGTGCCGTGGTCGGAGCTCGAACGGGCGCTGAGTGACGTGCGACGACCGGGCACCGTGCCCGCGGGCGCGGACGGAGGCGACAGCCCGGCCTGGTCGCGCAAGCGCGGACCCTACGTGCCCCCGCCGATCGAGCGGCCGGAGCAGGTCGTTCCCTACGCCGAGCTGCACGCCCATTCCTCGTACTCGTTCCTGGACGGCGCCTCCTCGCCCGAAGAGCTCGTCGAGGAGGCCGAGCGGCTCGGACTGCACGCGCTGGCGGTCACCGATCACGACGGCTTCTACGGCATCGTCCGGTTCGCGGAGGCCGCCGAGCAGCGCCGGGTGCAGACCGTCTTCGGCGCCGAGCTGTCGCTCGAGCTGCCCTCGCCGCAGAAGGGGCGGCCCGACCCGGTCGGGCGTCACCTCGTCGTGCTGGCCCGGCAGCAGGAGGGGTACCACCGCCTCGCCGGGGCGCTGACCCGCGCCCAACTGCGCGGCGCGGAGAAGGGGCGACCGATCTACGACCTCGCCGAGCTCGCCGAGCAGGCGGGCGGGGCCGCCGACCCGCACTGGGCGGTGCTCACGGGGTGCCGCAAAGGGGGTGTGCGTCAGGCGCTCGCCGAGGGCGGGGCCGTGGGCGCGGCGGCGGAGCTCGACCTGCTCGTCGACCTCTTCGGGCGAGACGCGGTGCACGTCGAGCTCATCGACCACGGCGACCCGCGCGACACGCAGACCAACGACATCCTCGCCGGTCTCGCCGCCGAGCGGGGGCTCGCTCTCCTCGCCACCGGCAACGTTCACTACGCGGTCCCCGAACGACGGCTGCTGGCGGCGGCGGTCGCCGCCGTGCGGGCGAACCGCAGCATGGACGAGCTCGACGGGTGGCTTCCCGCGCACGGCGCTGCGTTCCTGCGCTCCGGAGCCGAGATGGCGGCCCGGTTCGCGCGGTACCCCGGGGCGGTGGCGCGCACCGTGACCCTCGCCGACGAGCTCGCCTTCCCGCTCCGCAAGGCCTCGCCCGCCCTGCCGAAGCTGCCCGTCCCCGACGGGCACACGCCGATGTCGTGGCTGCGGAAGCTGGTCTGGGATGCGGTTCCCGTGCTCTATCCGCGGCTGACCGACAAGAGCAGGGAGCGCATCGAACGCGAGCTCGACGTCATCGAGAGGAAGGACTTCCCCGGGTACTTCCTGATCGTGCACGGCATCGTGCAGGAGGCGAAGGACCGCGGCATCCTGTGCCAGGGGCGGGGATCGGCGGCCAACAGCGCGGTCTGCTACCTCCTCGGGATCACGGCGATCGACGCCATCCACTACGACCTGCCGTTCGAGCGGTTCCTGTCGAGCCTGCGCGACGAGGAGCCCGACATCGACGTCGACTTCGACTCCGACCGTCGCGAGGAGATCATCCAGTGGGTGTACGGGGAGTACGGTCGCGAGCGCGCGGCGCAGGTGGCGAACGTCATCCAGTACCGGCCGAAGAACGCGGTGCGCGACATGGCCCGGGCGCTCGGGTACTCACCCGGCCAGCAGGACGCCTGGTCGAAGCAGGTCGAGCGCGGGCCCCTGCGACCGGAGGCTCCGGGCAGCGCGTTCGACCACGACATCCCCGACCAGGTGATCGCCTATGCGAGCGAGTTGATGAAGGCGCCCCGGCACCTCGGCATCCATTCCGGGGGGATGGTGCTCACCGAACGTCCGGTCGGCGAGGTGGTTCCGATCGAGCACGCCCGGATGCCCGGGCGCACGGTCATCCAGTGGGACAAGGACGACGCCGCGTGGATGGGGCTGGTCAAGTTCGATCTGCTCGGTCTCGGGATGCTGTCGGCGCTGCAGTACTGCTTCGATCTCATCCGCGCCTCGACCGGGGAGGAGTGGCAGCTGCGATCCCTGCCGAAGGACGAGGCGGCCGTCTACGACATGCTCTGCCGGGCCGACTCGATCGGCGTCTTCCAGGTCGAGTCCCGGGCGCAGATGGGGCTGCTGCCGCGCCTGCAGCCCCGGCGGTTCTACGATCTGGTGATCGAGATCGCGCTCGTGCGGCCGGGGCCCATCCAGGGCGGCGCGGTGCATCCGTTCGTCCGGCGCAAGCTCGGCCTGGAGGAGACGACCTATCCGCATCCCGACCTGAAGCCGGTGCTCGAACGCACGAAGGGGATCCCGGTCTTCCAGGAGCAGCTCATGCAGATGGCGATGGTGGTGGGCGATCTCTCCGGCGAGGATGCGGATCTCATGCGCCGGGCGATGGGCTCCAAGCGCGGCCAGGAACGCATCGACTCCCTGAGGGAGAAGCTCTACGCCGGCATGGCCCGACACGGCCTGGTGGACGAGGACGCCGACGCGATCTACCGGAAGATCCAGGCGTTCGCGAACTTCGGGTTCGCGGAGTCCCACTCGCTCTCGTTCGCCCTGCTGGTGTACGCGAGCTCGTGGATCAAGCTGCACTACCCTGCGGCGTTCCTCGCCGGGCTCCTGCGGGCGCAGCCGATGGGGTTCTACTCCCCGGCGACGCTCGTGGCCGACGCCCGCAGACACGGTGTGGAGGTGCGGCGCCCCGATCTGCAGCTCTCCGGCGCCGAGGCGACGCTCGAGGCGCTCGCCGACACCACGGGGCCGACCGGCCGGGACGCCTGCCGGGCGGAGCAGCCGCCCGTCGGAGACTTCAACCCGGAGGCCCCCGACGAGTCGGAGGCCCACCGGCGCGACGGGGCGTTCACGGTGCGTCTCGGGCTCGCCGGCGTCACGGGCATCGGCGCGGACGTCGCCGCTCGCATCGTGGCGGCGCGGGAGAAGGAGGGGGCGTTCCGCGACATGCACGATCTCGTGCGGCGCACGGATCTGACCGTCGCGCAGCTCGAAGCCCTCGCGACGGCGGGAGCATTCGGATGCTTCGGCCTCAGCCGCCGCGAGGCGATCTGGCTGGCGGGCTCCGCGGCCGAGGATCGCGCCGTCTTCCTGCCCGGGTCGTTCATCGCCGTGCAGCCGCCGTTGTTCCCCGACCCCTCCAGCTATGAGGTGCTGGCTGCCGATCTGTGGGCGACCGGGATCTCGACCGACGACCATCCGATGACGCACTACCGGTCGGCGCTGACCGCCCGAGGCGTGCTGACCTCGCGGGAGCTGCGCGAGCACGAGACGGAGCGTCGGGTGCAGGTCGCGGGGCTCGTGACCCACCGGCAGCGGCCGGCGACCGCATCCGGGATCACGTTCCTCAACCTTGAGGACGAACACGGCCTGGTCAACGTGATCTGCTCGGTCGGGGTGTGGAACCGGCATCGGCGACTCGTGCGTGACACTCCGGCGCTGATCGTGCGTGGGATGCTGGAACGCTCCGTCGAGGGGGTGACCAACATCGTTGCCGATGGGTTCGAGGACCTGCGAGTGGGGGTGCGGCACCGTTCCCGCGACTTCCGTTGACCCCTCTCCGGTCTCTGAGCGAGGAACGAAGCTTCGAGACAGCTCGGAGGACGACCCGGTCGGGCATGGCGAAGGGCCCGGAGAACCGGTCTCCGGGCCCTTCGCGCGGGTATGTCAGCCGCGCACGCCGAGTGCGAAGCGCACCGAGCCGTCGTCTCCCACTTCCGCGTCGAGGATGCGGTCGTCGAGGGCGTCGCTGGCGGCCGGATCCACGAAGACGAGGGCGCCGTCCGTCTCGACGACGGCGTCGCCCTGCTCGGGCGACGGCGCGAGCGCGAGCTCGAAGCCGGTGTCCGGGCCGGTGTCGCGGATGCGCAGGCCGCCGCCTTCCGCCGGGATCTGCGACGAGATCGTCTTGACCGCCGAGGCAGCGTTGTCGGTGAGCGTGAGCATGAAGCTCTCCCTTCGATCGGTGACTGCGGACCGGCCACGATTCCGAGAATCGGAGCCGGTTTCAACCCGAGCGGTCGATTGTGAGGGAACTCACACGTCCGCTCGGGGTCACAGCGTGGGGTTCCGGGAGTCGTATCCGTCGATGCGTCGTCGCGGACCCGGGTCGTCCGTGACGATCGCCCGGACGGTGGCGGCGATGGCCACGAGGGTGATGAGGATGCAGATGACGATGGGAACGAGCATGGGACCACCTCCTGGTCGAGTCGATGATCCGATCCCACCAGTGCGGTCCTCCGCGGCGAGCGGTCCACGGGCGCCGACGTGGCATCGAGACGCTCGAGAGCCCCGGAATTCCGGGGATCGTGCGGGGGCGTGCAGTCCACGGTCCGTGGATCGGACCGGTCGGCGCCGGCGTTCGCCCGGAGCCCGGACGGAGGTCGCGAGCGATCTCATCCTCCACTCCTCGCCGTCGCGCGGTGTGCACGTCTAGCGTGGGGGGCATGGCTGAGAACGTCGCAGAACTCTTCGTCCACACCCTCCGCGCCGCCGGCGTCACCCGGGTGTGGGGGCTCCCCGGCGACTCGTTGAACGCGTTCACCGACGCGCTCCGGCGGAACGGCGGGATCGAGTGGCTGCACATGCGGCACGAGGAGGCGGCTGCGTTCGCCGCCGCCGGCGAGGCCGAGGCGACCGGGGAGCTGGCGGTCGTCGCCGGCAGCTGCGGGCCCGGCAACCTCCACTTCATCAACGGCCTGTTCGATGCCCAGCGCTCCCGTGTTCCGGTGCTCGCGATCGCCTCGCACATCCCCTCGGCCGAGATCGGCAGCGGCTATTTCCAGGAGACCCACCCGCAGGAGCTGTTCCGCGAGTGCAGCGTCTACAGCGAGCTCGTCGGCGACCCGGCGCAGCTGCCGTGGGTCCTGGAGATCGCGATGCGCACCGCCGTCGAGAAGCGGGGAGTGGCGGTCGTGGTCGTGCCCGGCGACGTGTTCTTCGCGGAAGCCCCCGCCCGCCGCGCCACCGCGCCGATCCGGGCGACGCGGCCCGTGGTCGTCCCCTCGGAGGCCGAGCTCTCCCGTGCGGCGGCGCTCCTCGACGACGCGAAGAAGGTGACGATCCTCGCCGGGGCCGGCGTCGCCGGTTCCCACGACGAGGTGCTGGCGCTCGCCGAACGTCTGCAGGCGCCGATCGTGCACGCGTTCCGCGGCAAGGAGCACATCGAGTACGACAATCCCTACGACGTCGGCATGACGGGGCTGCTGGGCTTCGCCTCCGGCTATCGTGCGATCGAGAAGAGCGACGCGCTCCTGATCCTCGGGTCGGACTTCCCCTACCGGCAGTTCTACCCGGAGAAGGCCACGATCCTGCAGGTCGACATCCGTGGCGAGCAGCTCGGCCGCCGAACCCCGATCGACCTCGGTCTTGTCGGCGACGTCGGTGCGACCGCATCCGCCCTTCTTCCGCTCCTGCGCACGCAGCGCGACGGGCATCACCTGCGCGACGCGGTCGACCACTACGCGAAGACCCGCCGTGAGCTCGACGGGCTCGCGAACGACGACGGCAAGGAGCCGATCCATCCGCAGTACGTCGCCCGCCTGCTCGACGAGCTCGCGGCGGACGACGCCGTGTTCACCGCGGATGTCGGCACGCCCGTCATCTGGGCGGCACGCTACCTGCGGATGACCGAGCGGCGGCGCCTCATCGGCTCGTTCACCCACGGCTCCATGGCCAACGCCCTGCCGCACGCGCTCGGCGCCCAGGCGGTCGACCGCGACCGTCAGGTCATCGCGCTCGCCGGGGACGGCGGGCTGTCGATGCTCATGGGAGATCTCATCTCGATCGGTCAGAACGATCTGCCGGTGAACATCGTCGTGTTCAACAACTCGTCGCTCGGCTTCGTCGAGGTGGAGATGAAGGCCGCCGGCATCGTCAACTTCGGCACCGGCCTCGAGAACCCGAACTTCGCGGCCGTCGCCGAGGCGGTCGGCATCACCGGCATCCGCGTGGAGCGGGCCGCGGACCTCGAGGGAGCGCTGCGCCGCGCGCTGGCCGAGCCGGGGCCGGTGCTCCTGGACGTCGTGGTGGCGCGGGAGGAGCTGTCGATCCCGCCGGCCGTGACGACCGCGCAGGCGAAGGGCTTCACGCTGTGGGCGCTGCGCACGGTGCTGTCGGGGCGCGGCGACGAGCTGCTCGACCTCGCCGACACGAACCTGTGGCGACGTCTGTTCCATTGACGTCGAGAGGGGCGTTCGGGGCATAGCGTGATCCGGTGAGCGGATTCGCGGGGCACAAGCCGGGGGAGCGCGCGTATCGTCGGCTGATCGTCGGGCTGTTCTTCGCCGGGGTGGCCACGTTCGCGCAGCTCTACTCGCCGCAGGCCGCGCTGCCGTTCCTCGCGGCGGACTTCGGCGTCTCGCCGGCGACGGCGGCGCTGTCGGTGTCGGGCGCGACGATCGGCATCGCCGTGACCGTCATCCCGTGGTCGATCGCCGCCGACCGGTTCGGGCGGCTTCCGGCGATGAGCGTCGGGATCCTCGTCGCGACGGCCGCAGGCCTCGCCGCTCCGCTGCTGCCCGGCATCGAGGCCTTCCTGATCGTGCGGGTGATCGAGGGGATGGCGCTCGGAGCCGTTCCCTCGGTCGCGCTCGCCTACCTGACCGAGGAGGTCGATGCGGCGCACACGGCCCGCGCGGCGGCGAGCTACATCGCCGGAACGACCATCGGCGGGCTCTCCGGACGCCTCGTCGCGGGTCCGTTCGCCGAGTTCGGGATGTGGCGCGCCGGGCTCTTCGTCGCGGCCGCCCTCTGCGCGGTGAGCGCCGTCGTGTTCCTGCGCCTCGCGCCGCGGGCACGCCGGTTCGTCCCGCGGCGCGAACCGGTCCGCGCCGTCGGCCGACGCCTCCTCGCCAATCTCCGCCTGCCCGCGCAGCGGGCGCTGTACGCCCAGGGATTCCTCCTCATGGGCGGTTTCGTCGCGGTGTACAACTATCTCGGCTTCCTGCTCGCCGCGCCGCCCTACGCGCTGCCGCTCTGGCTCGTGAGCCTGCTCTTCCTCGCATACCTCGCCGGCACCTTCTCGTCGCCGCAGGTCGGCGCGTTCGCGGCGCGGCGCGGGCGGCTTCCCGCGCTGCTGCTGTCGGTCGGCATCATGATGCTGGGCCTCGTGCTCATGCTGGTTCCCGCACTCGTCGCGATCCTGATCGGTCTCGTCGTGTTCACCGGGGGATTCTTCGGGGCGCACGCCGTCGCCTCGGGGTGGACGCCGGCGTCCGCGGCACCCGGAGCGCCCGCGCAGGCCTCGTCGCTGTACTACCTCGCCTACTATGGGGGGGTCGAGCGTCTTCGGCTGGGGCCTCGGCATCGTGTTCGCCGCATCCGGATGGCCGGGGATGGCGCTGTGCGTCGTCGGCATGTGCGCACTGGCCGCCCTGATCGCGGTGGCCGCCCTGCGCCGCCCCCGCGCGCACTGACGTCGCCGGGTCGCTGGACTCCGCGCCCGGTGGCTAGACTCGGGGAGCCAGCCTCTGTAGCTCAATGGAAGAGCAGTTCCGTCCTAAGGAAACGGTTGGGGGTTCGAGTCCCTCCAGGGGCACGGTATTTCTACCCTTTGATCAGGTATTCACCGTACGTTATGAGCAACCGCGCCCAGGCGCGAGCTCTCCGCGGTCCGCCTTGTGCCGGCGAAGCCGGGTGGCTTGCGATCACTGCGCGATACGGATCGGCGGGGGCCTGGAAGCCGGGCTCTGGCAGTCTGCTCCTGTGGACGTCAAGCGAAACGGATGGACCGAGGTCGGCGTCGGAACATCCCGCGTCGTCGTGAGCCTGGACGATCCGGTGGCGATCGTGCGCAGCCCCGGGGCGGCAGACGTCGTCGCATCGTGGCCGGATCTGGATGTGGGGTCGCGCGCCACATCCAGCACGGTGCTGGGCGCGCATGCGGGAGCATGGGTGTTCTACAGGCCCCTCGAATCGGAGGATCCTTCGCTGCCCGCCGGACACTCGGCGGCGGTTCACGTGGCGGTCGACGGCGAGGTGACGCGCTTCGCCCCCGTGCCCCAGGGGCAAACGTTGGGGGTGACGCGACATGGCCTGTGGCTCACGTCGGGAGGCTTTCCCGATCCCGACGAGGAGGCCGCGTGGCGGGCGGATCATCGCGTCGCCGTGCTCGGTCCGGACGGGATCGAGCGGAGACACGCAATCGATCGCAGGATCGCGGTCGCCCTCGACGACAGTGGGTCATCGCGCCTGATTCTCTACCGAGGGGCGCCCGCCGCCCGTCGAGACGGGTTCGGCGGCGCGACCTACTCCTACCGCTACGTCACGGCACGGCTCCCCGACGTGCTCCTTGGCGTCATGCGCGTGGCAGACCTCGAGACCGAGACCTTCGATGAGCGCGAGCTGATGAGTGCCATGGCGGCTGTCACGCCACGTCCTCCCGACGACCCTCCATCCGACCCGGCGATCCGGTGGGATCCGATCAGCCTCACGTCGGACGAGAAGGACGCGGCGGTCGCCTCCGTCGTCCACGAGTTCGACCATCTCACGGACTACTGGCGCGGGCAGGACGGTCGGACGTTCCCGCTTTCGCGTGGCCTCGGTGACCCGCTCGTCGAGGCTGTCGACGAGTGGCCGAGAACACGCGTGGAAGTGTCGTTCACCCATCCTCACTATCCCGAAGGACGCCTTCGTCGCACACTCCGCGTATTCGACGACGCCGGACGCGTCAATCCGGCCCTCTATGCATCCATCCACCTCATGGAGGACCTCGGCACCGAGGCCCTCCCCGACGCCGGTGCGGCACGCGACGGAATCCTCGACATCTGAACCGGCTCGACTCGATCGATCCGAACGACGAGGTCAGCAGCGGGAGCCCTCAGTCATTCCGCGAAGGAGGGGCGGGACGGCCCCGCAGAGTCCCCGAGAAGTTGACGCGATCACCGTGGGCGACCCCATCCCCAGACGTCCCCGTGTTGCCGTTGTCGGCACGGAGGACCGTCGATGCGAGCGTGTGCACGACGTCCACGTCCGGAGCAGAAGGCCTGGGCGGCCACAGCATCAGCCCGTAGACCAGCAGAAACGCTGCGTCGCTACGGATGCGTGCCTCGACCGCACTGCTGCCGGTTGCGGTCTCGATGTAGCGCGACCAGCGGTCGACGAGCTCGTCGTGAATGCGGGACGCGTTGAGCCGGTCGCTCTGATCGAGCTCGAACGCGTCGTTGACGACGATCGTGATCAGGTCGGGTCGTGCGAGCAGCAGGCCGATGTACCCGTCCAGCAGGCGGTCAAGAGTCGTGACGTCGTCCGGTTCACCGATGACGGCCCGGTCCACCTCGGCCCGCAACAGGACCTCGCCTTCGGCGAAGGCTGCGCCGAGTACGTCGCGTTTGCTTGCGAAGTGATTGTAGAAGCTGCTCGCGACGATGCCCGCCGCGCCCGCGATCTGCTCGACCGAGACTTCGGCGTAGCCGCGGTCTGCGAAGAGCTCAACCGCTCGCGTCAACAGTTCGGCGCGTCGACCGGCGTGATCGTGCGGCGCGACCTCGACGACGGGGGGACGTGTCCCTCGCACTGAGGCGTCCACGATCCGCCGCGCGGAGTCGCGGACGAACACCTCCATCCTGTCGTCGGGCAGTTCGAAGTAGTGGAACGAGATGCTCGCGAGCAGCATGACGATGGCGCGCGCCCGAGAGTGGGGCTCGATTCCGCTGGGAGCGCTTTCGCGGGCGATCGCGGCGGCGATCAGATCGATGAGCTCGGCGATCGAGTTCTCGACGATCAAGCGCTTCGGCGCGTCGAGGTGTCGGTACTCGCGCACCCACAGAAGGCCCGAGTTGCGTTCACGTACCGCGACCGCCGCCAACTCGCCCAGAAGCGAGTCGAGCGCAGTCGCGGATCTCGCGCTATCGAGCAGTGGATCGAGGCCCGCTCGGGTGGCGGCCAGGAGGAGCGCCGCCTTGCCGGGGACGTGCCGGTAGAGGGCGGAGGCGCGGACGTTCAATGCTTCGGCGATGTCCCGCATCGCGACGGCGCTGTATCCGTGGAGTCCGAACAGGCGCCCGGCTGTGCGGACGATCATCGCCTTGCGATCGCGCGGACGTGTTCCGCGCGGCGGCGGGTCTGAGACGCCGACCTCAAGGTCCATGTCCCTGACTTTACTTGGGCGCTCGACAACGAATAGAGATTCACTTAGAGTTGGCGAGCCCAAGCCGTTCCAAGGATGTGATGCATGCTCGATCCCGCCGTCTTCGATCCCGTGCCCTCCTCAGCGCCTGCGATTCCTCGCCCGCCGCGACGACTCATCCCCTGGCTCGGCATCCTCCAGTTCACCGTCCAAGGCGTCTTCAGCGCGCTGACGGCCGTGCTGCTGCCGAACCAGCTGACCGCCCTCGACGAGCCGCACAAGGTCGCGAACCTCGCCCTCGTCACGAGCATCTCGTTCGCGTTGGCCATCGTGGTGCAGCCCGTCGTCGGCACCCTGAGCGACCGCACTCGTGGCAGGCTCGGCCGTCGCGCGCCATGGATGCTCGGCGGCGCGGTCGCGGCGGCAGCGGTGCTGGCCCTCGTCGGGCACCTCGATTCGATCGGTGCGGTCGCCGCCTGCTGGGTGGGCGTCCAGATCGCGTTCAACGCCATCCTCGCGCCGTTCTCCGCGGTGCTTCCCGACCGTATCCCCTCGGAACGACGCGGCGTCGCCTCCGCCGCCATCGGCTTCGGCTTCATGGTGGGCGCCGCGGTCGCCGTGGTGATCGCGGGGCAACTCGCTCGCGACCTGCCGCTGGCCTACACCGCGTTCGGGCTCGCCGTGCTCGTCGGGGTCGTGCTCTTCGTCGTCGTCAACCGTGACCGGACGATCGTCGCACGCCAGCTGCCGCCCCTATGCCTGCGCTCGATTCTCGCGGCGTTCTGGGTGAATCCGCGCCGGCATCCGGACTTCGCCTGGGCGTTCGCGGGCCGGTTCCTCTTCGTGATCGGCTACTACTCCGTCTTCACCTTCAACCTCTACGTGCTCACGGACTACGTGGGAATGACACTGGACGAGGCCAACGCGGGTCTCGGTCTGCTGAGCGCGGCGACCGTGCTGGGAGCGATCGCCGCCATCCTTGTCGGCGGCTTTCTCAGCGATCGTCTGCGGTGCCGCAAGCCGTTCATCTATGCCGCTTCCGTGTTCATGGCCGTGGGGCTGGCGGTGCCGCTGATCTCTCCGACATTCGCGGCGATCGTCGTGCTCTCGGCGCTGTTCGGCATCGGCTTCGGCCTCTATCAGGTATGCGATACCGTGCTCATGACAGAGGTGCTGCCCGACGCCGACGGCGCGGCGGCGAAGGATCTCGGTGTGCTCAACCTCGCCAACGCGATTCCGCAGGCGGTTGCTCCGGCGCTCGGCGCTGCACTCGTCCTGGCGACCGGCGGCTACATAGGGCTGTTCGCTGTAGGCATCGGTATCGTGCTCATCGCCGCTGCGGCGATCTGGCCGATCAGGTCGGTGCGATGAGCACTCCGAACCGTGCGGACGGGCCCAGACCCGAGGCGACGACCCGCGCAGGGCGGGTCCGCGGCATGTGGCGGCACGACGTCGCGGTGTTTCTCGGCATCCCGTTCGCGCAGCCCCCTGTCGGCCCGCTGCGGTTCGCGGCGCCCGTGCCGCCTGAGCCGTGGGGCGGCGTACGCGACGCGGTCGAGTACGGTCCCACGACAGACCGCGTGCCCATTCCCGGGCACATCATGCCCGAGACCGTGGTTCTCGGTGACGAGACGCTCAATCTCAACGTTTTCACGCCTGCGCTCGCGCACGAGCCGCCGTCGGGTCTGCCGGTGATGGTATGGATTCACGGCGGCGGCTTCTACGGCGGGTCGCCGAAGAACGAGTGGTACGAGGGCGAATCGTTCACCCGCGACGGCGTCGTGGTGGTGACCGTCGACTACCGGCTCGGCGTCGACGGCTTCGGCTGCATCGATGGTGCTCCGCACAATCGGGGAGTGCTCGACTGGCTCGCGGCCCTCGAGTGGGTCTCCGACAACATCGCGGCGTTCGGCGGAGACCCTGCCCGCGTGACGATCGCGGGCCAGTCCGCGGGTGGCGGTGCGGTGCTCACGCTCCTCGGGATGCAGCGGGCACAGCCGCTGTTCTGCGCCGCCATCAGCCTTTCGGGCGCGGTGGCCGACGTGCCGCGTGCTCGCGCGGACGAGTTCACTCGGCGCCTTGCGGCACGTGCGGGCGTCGCGGGGGATCGGGCGGGCCTCGCATCCCTGTCCGAGGCGAGGCTTCTCGAACTGCAGTCGCAGCAGTTCGCAGGTTTCGCGACCCCTGCCCGCGAGCGGCTGGCGATGACTCGCGCGATGCTCGATGGCGCGTTCCCGACCGGCCCGATGATCGACGGCGATCTGCTGGAGCGTCCGACGGTCGACTCGTTGGCACTCGGCGTCGGAGCGGACAAGCCGCTGCTGATTGCGACGGTGGATGACGAGCTGACCTCCGAGACCGCGCGGGGGATGCCTCGCGTTGTCGATCTTCTCCCCCGGTTCCCGGCGTTGAGAATGCTGGGCATTCCCGGCTCGGTCGCCCGCGCCTATCTCGCGCGTCATCGAGGTCTGAAGCCGCGCCGGTTGCTCGGCCAGCTGCTGACGGACGCGCTGTTCCGCCGCCTCGCACTCGACGTGGCGACAGCACGCGGCACCGCCGCGACCTGGCTCGCACGGGTCGGCTGGACGTCCCCCGCTTTCGGTGACGCATTGCATTGCCTGGACCTCCCGTTCTTCTTCGACGTGCTCGGTTCCCCCACCGTCTATCGCCTCGTCGGGCCGCAAGCCCCTCAGCAGATCGCCGATGATCTCCACGGCGCGGCCGTCCGGCTCATTCGCGGTCACGAGCCGCAATGGGAGGCTTGGACCCCCGAGCGCGGTGCCACCCGCGTGCTGAACACCACGATCGTGACCGAACTGGACGGTTACGCCGACGTGCGCCCGCTTAGCCTCGATCCACCGATGAGCCTGGGTGTTGAGCGGGCGTCGTGACAGAGAAATGCCTCTCTGACCGGGAAGAATAGAGCTTGTCTAAGGTCCTATTCACCCAATCCGAGAGGCATCTCGTAG
>NZ_CACSKB010000034.1 GCF_902706225.1 Microbacterium sp. 18062 | reverse complement strand
GCGTACGGGAGATCGCGGCANGAACACGGGCGGGCGGGCGATGACAGACGGAATCGTACTGGTGACGGGCGCGCGCACCGATGTGGGCCGGAGCGGACCGGCCGTTCCGGCGTCGCTCCGAGATCGAGCAGCCGCGGCTCGGCGTCGGGCGATCCCGCCCATCCACGCGTGACCCCGTCGGCGGCGACCTCGCGCCACGTATGCGCTCCGATGCCGTCGACCCGCCACACGCGGTGGGTGCCGTCCTCGAAGCGCAGCGCGAACGGACCGCGCAGGAACGCCGTCAGCGCGCCGTCCTCGAGCGCGACGATCGCGAACGCGGGAACGGCGGCGATGCCCTCTTCGAGCAGCGCGTCGAGCACGTCCGTCGCGGTGGCCGCCGCCGCCGCCACCGCGAGGACGCGACGGGCGGCGGGGATCGCCGCGTCGCCGCTGACGAGCACGGCGAGCCGGTCGGTGGCGATCGCGGGCAGGGGCCCGTCGAACCAGGTGCGCTCAGTCACGGCGTGCTCGCTGTCGGTCGGAGGTGCGGGTGTCGATGTCGATCGTATGCACGGTCGCCTCCGCGCTGGTCGCGAACCCGCCGGTGACCTCGTCCGCCCGCTGCGCGAGTCCGCCCGAGCGCACGTCGACGACGACCGCGCTGATGTTGTCGCGGCCGCCGCGCGCGAGCGCCTGATCGACGAGGCCGTGAGCCGTCTGCTGCGCCGATCCGCCGAGCGAGAGTCCGGCGCGGAGCGCCTCGTCGGTGAGGTCGTTCGACAGCCCGTCGGAGCAGATCAGCAGGCGTTCGCCGGTGATGATGGGGGCGAGCCAGTAGTCCGCGGCGCTGCCCTGGTCGCCCACCGCACGGGTGATCACGTTGCGGCCGGGATAGGTCGACATCTCGGCCCGGCTGATCTTTCCCTCGTCGACGAGCTCCTGCACCACGGAATGGTCGACCGTGAGCTGCTCGAGGGTGCTGCCGACGAGCCGGTAGACCCGGGAGTCGCCGATGTTCACCACGAGCCAGCCGTGCGTGCCCCCCTGCGCGACCGCGACGACCGCGGCGAGGGTCGAGCCCGCGCCGCGAGCGCGGGTCCTCGCGAGGCGGGAGACGGCGGCGTGGGCGGCGGTCACCGCGTCGACGACGTCCTCGGGCGACACGTCCGTGCGTCCGACGAGCGGCCGGAACGCGTCGACGACCGCGGCGCTTGCGAGCTCGCCGGCCTCGTGTCCGCCCATGCCGTCGGCGACGAGGAAGACCGGATGCTCCGCGATGACCGCATCCTCGTTGATCTCGCGCACCCGGCCCACATCGGTGCGCGCGCCCGTCACCAGTACGATTCCGTCCGTCATCGTCCACCCGCCCGTGTTCGTGCCGCGATCTCCCGTACGCCGCGCGCGAAGGATCGCAGCGACAGCCGTGCCCTCCACCGCGCCCACCAGCCGAGCTCGTCGCGGAACCGCGCCCGCTCGGCGTCGACCAGCTCCCAGAACCGCGTGCCGTCGGCATCCGTCGGCGGCACCTGCGCGAACACCGAACGGTCGGCGAGCACCGCGAGGGTGCCGCCCGCCGAGTCCGCGCCCGGGCTCACCGCCTCGGCCGTCTCTGTGCGGGTCGCCGAGCGCGGGATTCGCCGGCCGTGGTCGACCGCGACGTCGAGGTACTCCTCCCATCCGCCCACGACGCGGTCGAGGGGGTCGGGGGAGTCGCGCCGCGTGCGCCGTCGCAACAGCTTCGCGATCAGGACGGTGGCGACCGGCAGCAGCAGGATGAGCAGGGCGGACACGACGATGCCCGTGACGCGGAGGGCGTCCCACAGCCAGGCGAGATCGACCGGGGTCTCCGGTTCCTCCTCCTCCTGGTTCGCGGAGTCGGCCGGGTCCGCCTCGGGGGGCAGCACGGTGTCGGCCTGCTCGGGCTCGACCTCGGTCGTGTTCTGCGGGTCGCGGCGCTGCTGAATGTCGGGCGAGAGCGGCACGGCGTGCTGCGGGGTGGTGTCGATGGCCGTCCAGCTGCCGTCGACGTCCTGCACCTCGATCCACGCGGCGAGGTCGCCGCCGCGGCACTCGCCGTCGTCGCAGGTGGGCAGCTCGTCCTCGGTCGTCGTCAGCCGTGTGCCGAGCACGACCCGGGCGGGGAACCCGAGCTGGTCGGCGATGAGCGCCGCGGCGACCGCGAACTGCTCGTCGTCGCCGGCCGCGGCGACCAGCTGCGTGTCGTCGGTGCCGCCGACCTCGTTCTGCTTGTCGAGGAGGGCGGTGAAGAGAACGCCGATGCGGTCGGTCGAGTGCCCGGCCCGGCTCGGCTCGAAGGTGTACTCGCCCAGGTCGCCCATCCAGGTCGGGGGAGCGTCGGCATCGACCGTCACGGCGTGGCTGAGCAGCCCCCGCGCGCGCAGCCGTGAGATCAGCTCGGCCAGTCCTGCGCCCTCGCCCGGCGCCTCCTGCGCCTCGATCCAGGTGACGAGGCGCTCCGGGACGTACGCCGGGTCCACGGCCGGAGACCGCAGCGACGGGGTGAGGGTCGCCGGGTCGCGGACGAGATCGCCCACCCGACCGGTCTGCGTGTACGAGACACCCGTCTCGAGCCCCGGATCGGCGAGCTCGACGCCCATGCCGGCCTCCGCGTTGTAGAAGAACCCGTCGGCGAGGGCCGCCCGCGATGCGCCGTCGAAGTCGATCGAGACGAGCTCGCCCGCGGTCGGCACCCAGATGCCGCCGTACGCGCCGATCTCGATCCGGGCCTCCACCTCGCGGTCGGCGCTGCCGGCGAGGGTCGCGGGCACGCGCGTGAACGCCGTGTCGGCGGCGGCGACGCCGGTGACGGGGTCGGTCGCCCTCGCCACGCGGCCGTCGTAGAACGACAGCGTCGCCAGGCGCACGCGGTCGACGGCACCGTCCGTCGACACGGTGAACAGGACCTCGTCGTAGCGGTCGTCGGCGAAGGAGGTGCGGTAGTCGGCGAGCGGGCTCAGCGCCTCGTGCACGCGCAGCTCGGGATCCACGGCGGTGCGGATCACATCGCGCGTGCTGCCGGCGACGGCCCAGGGGGCGATCGCGATGCCGGCCACGAGAGCGAGGGCCAGCATCCCGCCCGACAGAGCGAGCCGCGTGCCGATGGTGCGATGGGCGCGGCCCGTCGCACGGGCGCCGCCGGCACGCCGTGCGGCGCGGAGAGCCGCTCGGCGGGTGTGGATGCTGCGCCACAGATACCAGCCGAACGCGACGAGCAGGGCGGCGAGGCCGATGGCGGCCTCCCAGGTTCCGGCGAGCCGCCAGGAGCCGATGCTCGCCGACCCCGAGACGGCGCTCGATCCGAACGCCACGCCGAAGACCGTGAGCAGGAGCGCGAGCGGAGCGGCGAGCACCCAGGCGCGCGGGGCACGGATGGCGAGGGACGCCGCGAGCACGCCCAGGACGAGGATCAGCAGCAGGATCGGTGCGAGCGTCGTCTGGTAGGTGCCGACCGGCAGCTCGAGGGTGAGGAGGTTCTTCCAGCCCGTGACGGGGGCGGTCACGACGCCGACGACGGCGCCGAGGACCGTCGCCGGGTCGGTGACCATGGTGGGCGCGGCGAGAGGGACGCCGAGCACGAGATAGGCGCCCGCGGTCACCGCCGCGACGAGCCACCACGCCCAGCGCCGGAGCGCGCCGAGGAACGCGATCGCGGTCGCCGCGGCTATGCCGACGGCCGCGAGCAGCACGAACCAGAGGCTCTGCGAGATCGACCAGGATGCGGCGGCGCCGATCGCCAGCAGGGCGTCGACGAAGGCCACGTTGCCGATCGTGAAGGCGAGGTCGCGCTCGCCGCGCACGGACCGGCGCCGGGCGCGGGCGCGGCGCTCCTCGGCTGCCCCGCTCACGACTGCGCGCTCCGGGCGAGGATGTGCCGGAGGTCCTCGAGCAGACCGATCGTCACGACGGAGGTGGAGCCGAGCGTGCGGTAGCCCGGTTCGGTGGTCGGGTCGCAGATCAGGGCCGCGACGCCGACATCGGCGGGGAAGGCGAGGGCGGCGTGCTGCAGCGTCCGGAGCGCGGGGGTCGAGCCGCACACGAGGAACCCGATCGAGACGTCGCCGTGGCCCTCGACGGCGAGCCCGGCGACGTCGCCGAGGGGGCTCACGCGCTCGGTCTTCTCCAGCCCGGCGAGGTCGTCGAGGAGCGTGCGGGCGGTCACCGTGGCCAGATCGCGCGAGGTGCGCACGGTGCGGCGGGCGAACTCGGGCACCTCGCCGCCCACGACCACGGAGACGTCGCGACCGTCGCGGATGCCGCGCGCCCCGAGCGATGCGGCGGCGCTGACGGCGAGCTCGAACTCGTCGTCGTTCGCGTACTCGTCCTCGCCGCAGGCGAGCACGATCACCATGCGGGAGCGGCGCGACTCCTCGTACTGGCGCACCATGAGCGTGCCGGTCTTGGCGGTGGACTTCCAGTGGATGTGCCGTTGCGAGTCGCCGGGAGCGTACTCGCGGATCGCGTGGAACGAGATGTCGGCGTCGACGACGAGGGAGGAGGGGTTTCCCTCGAGGTCCTTCACGAACCCGGTCGCGGTGCTCGGGATCGGGGTCGTGACCGGATGCACGTACAGCGTGTGGACGTCCGCCCAGACGATCTCGCGACGCAGGATCCCGAGGGGGTCGCCGCGGACGGCGCGGGCGGGGCCGATGTCGAGCACGCCGCGGCGCATCGCCGGGATCGAGAGCTCCTCGTCGTGCACCGCGCCCTTCCGCAGGAGCGGCACGGGCACGTCGATGAGGCCGACGCCGACGGGCACGTCGACCCGGCCGGGGAGGGCCACGCCCGAGCCGACGTTCACGACGCGGAGGGATGCGGACACCTCGCTGCCGGCGACGACGCGGTCGTGTGCGAGACCGAGGGACACATCGTAGGCGCGGGCGCTGAACAGGAACGGCACCGCGCTCACGAGCAGCACGAGGGCGACGAGCCCCGCGAGGACGAACTCGATCCAGCCGAGGGGAAGCCCCACCGCGAGCCCGACGACCGCCGCCCCCACGAGCAGCCAGCCGCCCGGCGTGACGGTGGCGGCGACCGCCGCGGCCGCGCGGGTCGTCGTGCGTCGCAGTCGCCGCCAGAACCGGATGCCCCCGACGACGAGGACCGTCGTCTGCCGCGACGTGTCGTAACGTGTGCGGGTCTTCGTCGACGTCGAGGTCGACGTCGAGGACACGCGGTTGATGCGGGACTGTGTGTCGTTCGTCACGCCGACTCGCGCTGGGTCGGGGGACTGACGTCGAGCATGACCTGACCGATCACCGCGCCCTGGGTGACGCCGTCGAACTCGGCCTCCGCGTCGAGGATGAGGCGGTGCGCGAGAACCGGCTCGGCGAGCGCCTTGACGTCGTCGGGGGTGACGTAGCCGCGGCCGTGCGCCACGGCCCAGGTCTTCGCCGCCCGGGTCAGCGCGAGGGCGCCGCGGACGCTGACGCCCAGGCGCACCTGCGCGGCCTGGCGGGTCGCCTCGACGACGCGCGAGATGTAGTCGAGAACGAGAGGGTTCAGGTAGACGTCCTGCGCGATGGCCGACATCGTCTGCACCGCCTCCGGGGTGATGACCGGGTTCACCTCGCGGCGGCCCGCGGCGCTTCCCTCGAGGATGCGGACCGTCGCGGCGTGGTCGGGATAGCCGAGCGACGTCTTCATGAGGAAGCGGTCGAGCTGCGCCTCGGGCAGGCGGTAGGTGCCGGCCTGCTCGACCGGGTTCTGCGTCGCGACGACGAGGAACGGCGTCGGCACACGGCGCGAGACGCCGTCGACCGTGACCTGGCCCTCCTCCATGACCTCGAGGAGGGCCGACTGGGTCTTCGGGCTCGCCCGGTTGATCTCGTCGGCGAGCACGATGTTCGCGAAGATCGGACCCGCGTGGAACTCGAACTCGCCGCGCTTCTGGTCGTACACGGTGATGCCGGTGACGTCGCCGGGGAGGAGATCCGGCGTGAACTGGATGCGGGAGCTGACGCCCTGCACCGTCTGGCCCATGGCGCGCGCGAGCGAGGTCTTGCCGGTGCCGGGGAAGTCCTCGAGCAGCAGGTGGCCCTGCGAGACGAGCGCCGCGAAGGCCAGCTCGATCACGTGGCGCTTGCCCAGCACGACCTGCTCGACGTTCTCGACCAGGGCGCCGAACGTCTCCTGGAACCAGGTCGTCTGCTCGGGGGTGACGGTCATGGGGTTCCTTCTTCTGTGGTCGTGTCGTCGGTCTCGGTGGGTTCGGGTTCGGGCTCGGGTTCGACGCTGCCCGTGCAGTCGGCGGTGATGCCGAACGTCTCCACGCCGTACTGGGCTGCGGCGTGGGTCCACGTGAACGTCACGTCGGCGCGGACCTGTCTCGCGCCGTTCGGCACGACGAGCGGCTGGTCGGGATCCGCGGGCTGGACGCGCTCCCATCCGAGGAAGCCTCCCCAGTACTGCACGCTGTCGGGATCGATGGCGACGGTGCCGAGCCCCGAAGGGCTCTGACCCGCCGTCGCCCGAAGGGTCGAGCCGACGACGCAGCTGGAACCGACTCCGGCGCCCTCCAGGCGCGCTTGAAGCGCCCTCGTGGGGTCGGCGGGTGCGATGGTCCTCTCGTCGCCGCACTTGGACTGGTTCGTTCCCCGGAGGCAGTACTTGGCCGTCATCGACCCCTCGCTGCCGATGGCGGGGTTGGGCCAGCCGCCGAAGACGACCTCGAAGTCCCGCAGGGACGGAACGGAAGGCTGGTCCTCGACGAGATAGGTGACGCTGCCACCGCTCGTGCGCTTGCGGATCTCGTACGTGGCGCTCGACGGCGCCGCCGGCGGCGCCCACGCCCAGCCGTTCGCCGTCCCCGTCTTCGCCGCGCCGAAGCCGTTGCTGACGCACGCGCCGACCGTGTACTCGCGGTTCTCCTCGAGCCCGGAGATCGTCCGCGACGAGGAGGTCTCGCCGCCCGAGACCCGGAGCCCGGTGCCGTCCGAGCCCACCGAGCACGAGAAGTCGTTGCCCGCGCGCACGGCGACGTAGACGATCTCGGAAGACCGCGAGCTGCCGTTGCGGTCGAGGGGCGCGTCGGAGACGGTGATGGAGGTCTGCGCCTCGGTCTGGACGGAGACGCCGCCCGTCTTGGGCAGGCCGGCGACGTTGACGCTGGCGCGGCCCGCCGAGCCCACCGATCCGCTGCCGTCGGGGGCGGCGTGGTTGCTCGTCGGCGTCACGGTGATGTTCGCCGATCCGACCGGCAGCTGAACCTCGAGCTCGGTGTAGTCGCCCCGGCCCCGGGACACCGGGCCGTTGGCCCCGGTGACCTCGTAGCTGCGCACCTCGGGGTCGCTGTTCTGGATCCGGATGCGGACGACGCCCGAGTCGTTGCTCGTGCGACCGCTGACGTAGATCGGCTCGGCCGTGACCTGGCCGACGGTGGGGGAGCGGTAGGCCCACGCGCGTACGCTCACGCCGGCGCGCGAGTCGCCGACGGCGTTGTAGGCCCGCGCCTCGTACGTGCGCTGCTCGCCGTTCGCGCCGACCTGGAACGGCTGGCATGCGCCCGCCGCGGTGCAGGTCGTGACCTGCTGCGAGCCGTCGAAGATGCGGAAGCCCTGCAGGGCGGGGTACGCGTTCGCCGCCGGTCCCGCGTCGACCTTCAGTGTGATCGAGCGGTCGCCGAACGCCGTCTGCGTCACGTTGTTCGGCGCCTTCGGGAAGCCCTGCAGATCGAGGGTGACCTGGCCGTCGCGGTCGCCGCTCGACTGCCGGCCCTGGGCGTCCTCGACCGTGAAGCTCACGGTGCAGCGGGTGCCCTCGGCATCCGCCGCCCAACTCGCCTGCAGCGCCGTGGCGCTCGCGACCGAGAACGAGACTCCGGTGCAGTTGCCGCCGGCACCGGCGCCGACGCTCACGAGGCGCAGGGGGGTGCCCGGGAGCGGGTTGATCTCGCCGCCGGCGCCGATGACGTTGATCGTGCAGCTCGAGCCCGCCGACTGAGAGCATTGCTGGGTGAGCGTGGCGCCCTTGGGCAGGGTGGACGGTGCGGGCCCGACGGTGAGGGCGAGAGTGGACGGACGGGTGTCGCGGTGGCTCGGGAGCGTGACGGTGACGGGTTCCTGGCGGCCGGGGCGGGACGCATCCTTCGCCGTGACCGTCACCTGCGTGCCGGCCTGCGTGACGGTGAACTGGTCGCCCGTGTAGCCCAGGGCGTAGCTGAGCGCCGCCCAGTCCTCGGTGCCCGCCCACGTGGTCATGTCGGTGAGGTCGTACGTCGACGAGGAGCCCGGGCTGACGGTCAGCGAGGCGGGACGCAGCTCCGGCTGCGGGTCCTCGGCGATGACCTCGACGTGCACCGTCAGGAACGTGTAGTCCTCCTGGCCGACCAGGCGCACCGGGACGGTGCACGAGTCGGCCCAGGGCGCCCCGGCGCCGGCGGTGTAGCGCACGGTGGTGCCCGCCACGAGCGCGCAGCCCGCCTCGGCGCGCGCTCCGCCGACCGAGATCCGTGAGCCGTCGACCTCGATCTGCGAGCGCGGGGGGAGCGCGACGGAGCGCTCCAGGTCGAACTCCACGCTGCCGCGCTCGTCGACCTGCACGGTGGCGGCGGAGCCGCGGAGGGTCAGCTGCAGGTCGTCGGTGCCGGGCACGCGGAGGAAGCCGTACGAGGTGACCTCGCGGCCGTCGAAGGAGATGCCGTCGACCTGGAACGGGATGAGCAGCGTCTTGTCGGGGATACGGCCCGAGATGCGGCGGCCGTCGACCTCGATGCCCGGGTGCTCGCCCCAGAGGGACAGCGTGAGCGACGACGCGTCGCCCGCACTCCACGAGACCTTGCCGCCGAGCACGTCCACGCCGTCGGGGAAGTCCTCGCGCGACTCGATCGTGAGCGTCGTGTCGCGCACCACCGGGTAGTCCGGCACCGGGTCGCGCACGACCTTCAGCACGATGAGCCCGATGGCCGTGTCGCCGTTGCCGTTTCGCACCGTGTAGGCGAACGAGTACGTGCCCAGTTGCGCGCCGGAGAGGAGAGAGACCTCGTTCTCGTCGATGCCGTGGAGCATCCCCTCCATCGCGCGGTACTCCGCAGAGCCCACCTCGGCGTTCGGGCGGACGTCGATCACCTCGAGGTCGCTGCCGGACGGGTCGATGTCGTTGTCGGCCGGGCGGACGACCGCCTCGGCGCCCTCGCCCGCCTGCACCTGGAGGTAGTCGCTGTACGTCACCGGGCTCGGGTCGGACTCGGCGTCGAGGACGCCGACGCGCACCTCTGCCGTACCGGTCGCGCCCTGCGAGTCGCGCACCTGGTAGACGAAGGTCACCTGACCGCTGTCGCCCGCGGCGCTCGTGTAGACGATCGCGTCGCCCTCGGGCGACACGGTAGCCGACCCCCGATCGGGCTGCGCCACGATGCGGTCGAGCGCGACGGCGTCGCCGTCCGGGTCCACCGCGAAGCGGTCGAAGGGGATGGAGACGGTCGCCCCGCTGAGCACGCGTCCGACGAGCGTGCGCGGCACGGGGGCGGCGTTCGCCTCGTTCGGGAGCACGGTGACCGACACCTGGGCGGTGTCCGTCATGTCCGGGAAGCCCATCCGGTAGATCGTGTAGCCGAGCACGTAGGTGCCCGGCTCGTCGGGCGCGAGGTAGCGCAGCAGCCGTCCTGTCGCGAACGCGAGGCCGTCGCCGGAGTCGTTGGCCACGGTGGAGGCGTCGATCGCGAACAGGGCGCCGGCCGGGGCCGTGTCGTTGTCGAGGACCGGGATGTCGATCTGCGTGCCCGCGCGCACCGTCACCGCGTCGTCGACGGCGATGGGCGGCTCTGCCTGAGCCGCGGGCAGGAGCACGACCGTCACCTCGCCGGTCGTCGTCGTGTAGCCGTTCCCGGTCCCGTCGGAGATCGTATAAGAGACCACGCCGAGCACGCCCGGCTGCCCGTTGTCGGTCGCGCCGGCCACGCGCAGCAGGCTCTGCCCGACGAGGTCGACGGTGAGGATCGCCGCCGCATCCGGGGTCGTTCGCACGTCGCTGGCGAGCAGCACGAGACCGGCGGGGTTCGACACCGCCGAGACGACGTCGATCGTGGCGTCCTCGCCGGGGCGCACGAACGCCGTGAGCGGCGGGGTGGAGATCTGTGTCTGCGCGGGGTCGACCAGGGTCACGCGCACCGTGCCGGTCGCCTCGGTGACCTGGTCTGCGACGACGTATTGCACGATGTAGGAGCCCGCCGCCGCTGCGGTGAACTGGAAGGTGCCGGCCACGCTGTTGACGGCGATGTCCGCGCTGTTCTCGTCGATCGCGTTGGCGGAGCGGATGGACAGGCCCCCGTCGACACCGCTCACGTGCGGCCGCACGTCGATCGTCGTCGGCGCGCCGGCCGTGCCGACCACGGCGAACGACTGCGCGGTCAGCTGCGGGCTCGGGGTGACCGAGATCTCGAGCGGCTTCTCCGACGACTGGCCGCGGGCATCCGACACGGTCACCGAGATCAAGATGGACTGCGCCTCGGTCGCGTTGGGGTTCGGATGCTGGAACGTCACGGTGCCCTGCGGGTCGAGCGCGAGCGAGCCGACGCCGGACTGGTTGATCGCGCTGGAGACGTAGAGCGGGTCGCCGTCCGGGTCGACCCATCCCTCGAGCACGTTGACCGAGACGGTGCCGCCGGGCACGACCTGCGGCGTGGGCCACGTCGACAGGCACCCTTCGACGCCGCACCAGACGGGGGCGGAGCCGGCGTCCCCCGGCATCACCGTGAGGGTCACCGTCGCGGCCTCGGATGTGAGCCCGTCCGTCGTGGTGCCGTCGGTGATGCGGTAGCGGAACGTCGCCGAGCCGGAGGCGTCGGGCGAGACCTGCACGACGAGCTCCTGCTGTTCGTTCGTGGTGGACACCAGCCCGAAGGCGGGGTCGAGTCCCTCGAGCGAGGCGGCGACGATGCTCAGCACGTCCTCATTCGGGTCGTGGTCGTTCAGCAGCACCGGGAGGACGACGCTGCGTCCCGCCCGCACTCCGAACGCGTCGTCGACGGCGACGGGCGGCTTCGGGTCGATGACGCGCTCGGCCTCGACCTCGTCCTGCTGGACGCTCGGCTGCTCGTCGTCGGTGTCCCACTGCTGCGACGTCGGCACCAGCGCGCCGTCGGGCAGCGTCCAGACCCAGCCGGAACGGGTCTCGTTGAGGATCATGCGGGCGCCGTTCGCGATGAACTCGGGAGCCACCTCGTCGCCGAGCTGAGAGCCGCCGTAGTCGAGGTCGGCCGCGCCGCGGTCGCTCGCCCAGAGGGTGCCGGACGCACCGCCCTCGGGTAGCCATGCCGCGTACACCGTGCCCGCGAGCTCGGCGGGGGCGGCGGGGACGCCCTGGGCGGTGTCCTCCACGCGCTCGGGCGCCGAGCCGTCGCGCGGCACGGCGACGAGTCCGGTGGCATCGGCGACGTAGACGACGTCGCCGGCGGATGTGGCGCGCTGCAGCACGCCGCCCGTGGTGCCGGAGGTCAGGGCCTCGCTGCGGCCGCGCACCCACATCTCGCCCGACTCGGTGGCCAGCAGCGCCCAGCCGTCGCCGGCCGCGCTCAGCTGCACGCTCTCGCCCGCCTCCTCGGACACGGTGTCGGATCCGAGCACGCGCCCGTCGGCGGCATCCGCTCGGATCACACGGTTCTCGGCGGCCGAGTAGGCGTAGACGACGCCGTCGGTGCCGACGGCGATCGCCGTCGCGACGAAGGTGGGCCGGTCCTCGTCCTCCTCCGTCTCGACATCGGCGTACGGGTCGATCACGACGGTGGACGCCCCCGAGGTCAGTGAGGAGCTGTAGACGGAGCCGCCGTCGGTCAGGTAGGCGATCACGTCGCCCTCGGAGACGACCGAGACGGTGCCGGCGGGAGTGTTCTGGAAGGTGTCCTCGGCCTCCGAGTCGAGATCGACCGGCGTCGCCATGTCGACGTCCGCGAAGCGGGTGTCGCCCTCGGCGTAGACGAGCAGTCGGTCGGTGTTCTGGACGACGCCGCTCGGGTTCTCGACCTGCTTGACGGTGTCGATCTCGCCGACGGTCGTGTTCACGCGGGCGTAGCGACGGCCCTCACCGGACTGGATCGCCCAGATGCTGCCGTCGTCGGGGGGAGTCTGCTGGGCGTCGAAGCCGGGCCACACGACGGCGAGCGTGGCGACCAGGGCGACGGCGGCGGTGATCGCGCCGCTCACGACCCACGCGCGCCGGGAGATGCGCGGGCCATCGGTGCCGTTCGCCATCTCAGCCTCCTCCGACGACGAGCACGGTCACGACGACGGCGACCGCGACCACGAGGACCGCGCCGACCGCGATCGCCGTGATGACTCCCATCGACAGGCCGCGCCGGCGGGGCTCGGCCCCGGCGAGCACGGTGCCCTCGTCGGGGCGGTGGGCGCCCGCACCGCCCCGGGCGCGGGTCGGGCGTCGGGATTCGTACTGCACGGCGGGGCGCACCGGTCCCCGGGCCCGGTCGTCGGAGAAGTCGACGGGGGCTCCTGCGGACGCCCACTCGTCGACGGCGACCTCCATCGGCGTGTGCGGGAGGCCGAGCTCGTGCTGCACGAGCTGCAGCTCGTAGGCGAACTGCGCCGTGGAGGGCTGCCGGGCTGCCGGGTCCCGCTGCATCGAGTGGCTGAGCACGGCCTCGAGACTCGCGGGCACGTCGGCCCGGCCCACCGGGGTGTAGGCGGCGCGGCGGATGCGGGCCTTCAGCTGCTCGCGCGAGTTCTGCCCCGAGCCGGGACGCTCGAACGGGCTCCGCCCGGCCAGGAGCGAGTACACCGTGGCGCCGATGCTCCAGACCTCCGCGGGCACCGACCCGGCGACGCGTTCGTCGATGATCTCGGGCGCGCTCCACGGCACCGACATGGCGAAGACCTCGTCCTCGCCGCGGCCGCCGAGGGCGGTGGCGATGCCGAAATCGGACAGCACGGGTGCGCCGAACGCCGTGATGAGCAGGTTGGACGGCTTGATGTCGCGGTGGAGCAGGCCCGAGCGGTGCGCGGTCTCGAGCGCCGATGCGATCTTGATCCCCGCCTGCAGCACCTCGGCGACCGGGATGACCTCGCGTCGGTAACGCGCGCTCAGCGAGCTCGGGCAGTACTCCATGACGAGGTACGGGCGTCCGTCGGAGGAGATGCTCGCCTGGTAGATGGTGAGGATCGACGGATGCGCGCTCAACCGGGCCATGACGTCGGCCTCGGCGTTGAACATCCGCAGGAGCCCCTCGTCGACGAGGTCCTCGAGGAGCACCTTCACCGCGACGGGCCGGCGCGGCATGTCCTGCTCGAACAGGAAGACATCGGCGAACCCGCCGGTGCCGAGGGGTCGGACGTAGGTGAAGCCGGGGAGTACCGGCGGCGCCGCGGGCAGTCTTTGCGCCACCGCGCCCCCTTCCGTGCGTTCCGTTCGAGCACCAGCGACCCGCGCGTGCGCGGATCGCCTGTCTTTCCTATCACAGCGATGAGCCCGGCTCGTCCGGGAGCGGCCCGTCCCGACCACGATGCGGAGGCCGCCGTCCGCCCCGCACCGGGGTATGGCGTCCTAGCCTGGGCATATGTCCTCGAGACTCTCCGCATCCGCGAGCCCCTATCTGCGCGCGCACGCCGCCCAGCCGGTCGCCTGGTACCCCTGGGGCGAAGAGGCGTTCGAGGTCGCCCGGCGTCGTGGCGTGCCGGTGCTGGTGTCGATCGGTTACTCCACGTGTCACTGGTGTCACGTGATGTCGGCGGAGTCGTTCTCGGATGCGGCGACCGCGGCGCTGATGAACGACCATCTGGTGGCGATCAAGGTCGACCGCGAGGAGCATCCCGAGGTCGACGCCGCGATGCTGGCCGCGGCCGCCGCGTTCACGCCCCACCTGGGATGGCCGCTGTCGGTGTTCACGACGCCGGAGGGAAGGCCCTTCTACGCCGGGACCTACTGGCCCGCCGAGGCGCGCGGGGGCATGCCCGCGTTCCGCGACGTGGTGCTCGCGGTGTCCGAGGCGTGGACCGAGCGTCGCGACGCCGTCGCCGAGACGTCGCAGTCGCTGCACCGCGCTCTCGTCGCGGGGGCGGGCGCCTCCGGCGCCGACCTGCCGACCCTCGCCGAGCTCGCGGCGCTGGTCGACCTCGTGGCCGCCGCCGAGGACCGGACGTACGGCGGTTTCGCCGAGGCGGACGCGCCGATGGGCACCCCCAAGTTCCCGACCGTGCCGCTCCTGCGCTTCCTGCAGGCCACCGGGCTCGACGACGTGCGTCCGGATGCGGCGGCGCTCGCCGCCCGAACCCTCGACGCCATGGCGGCCTCGCCCCTGCGCGACGCGGTCGACGGCGGGTTCTTCCGCTACGCGACCCGCCGCGACTGGACGGTGCCGCACTACGAGCGGATGCTGTCGGACAACGCCGGGCTCATCGAGACGGCGCTCGATGCGGACCGTGGGGAGGTCGCCGCATCCGCCGCCCGGTTCCTCATCGACACCCTGCAGACCCCGGGCGGGGGCTTCGGGGCCGCGCAGGACTCGGAGTCGGTCATCGCCGGGGAGCGGAACGAAGGCGGGTACTACCTCGCGGACGCGCGCCGGCGCGCAGGGCTTGAGGCACCGGCCGTGGACGGCAAGATCGTCACGGCCTGGAACGGCTCGGCCATCGCGGCGCTCGCCGCCGCCGGTGCGCGCCTGGGGGCTCCGGACCTGCTCGACGCGGCGCGACGGGCGGTCGATGCGCTGGAGGAGACGAACGTCGACGAGGCGGGTCTGCTGCGCCGTGCGTCGCTCGACGAGATCGCCTCGCCCGCGCCCGCGACGCTCGAGGACTACGGGGCGTACGCCGGCGGGCTCCTCGCGCTGGCGACGGCGACGGGGGAGCCGGCCTACGCGCTCGAGGCGCGGCGGCTCGTCGATCTGTGTCTGTCGGACGACGAGATCCGGGTGCCCGGCGGCCGCGACCCCGTGCTCGCCGCGCAGGGAGCGCCGCCGGCCTCCGAGGCCGACATCGACCGGCCGAGCGGCGGGTCGGCGCTGGCCGCGGCCGCCCTGACGCTGTGGGAGCTCGGCGCCGGCAAGCGCTACCGGGCCGCCGCCGAGGCCATCGTACGCGCCCGTGCCGCCCGCGCGGCGGCCGAGCCGTTCGCGCACGGTGCACTGCTGCGGGTGGCCGTGCGCCTCGCCCGCCCGCCGCGCCAGGTGGTCGTGCTGGCGGATCAGGACGATCCGCTCGCGCTCGCCGCCCGCGGGCTGCGCGCCGACACGGTCATCGTGCTCGACGAGGATGCGGCGCGGCGGTGGGCCGAGGCCGGGTTCGGCCTGCTGGCGGACCGGGTCCGCCGGAACGGCCGGGCCACCGCGTACGACTGCAGCGGTTTCATGTGCCGCCTGCCGGTGCACGAGATCGGGGACCTGACGGCGGCACCGCCCGCGTGATGACGCACGGACGTCCCCGGGTCATCGGGGCGGCAGTGCGTCCCCCCACAGCGTCAGGCCATGGCCGCGCTCGTAGAGTGCGGATCTCATCCCGCCCGCGACATCGGGCATCGCCTCTTCGACGTCCGCCATGCTGCTGGGGAGGTCGAAGGGGAGGGCGCCCGCCGGCTCGATGCGTCCGGTCAGCGCGTCCAGAAGCGCCGCATCCGACGAGCCGTAGGAGGCGACGAGACTGTCGGCGTGCTCCTGCAGGGGGGTCAGGATCGCCGGACGGTCCATGCTCACGTCGAGCACGACCGGGACCACGCTCGCGACCTCGGCGATCCGATCGACCTCGTCCTGCGGGACGTTCAGGCTGCCCGCGTGGAAGCTCGACTCCAGCATGTACTCGTCGCGGTGCTCGAAGGGGGCACTCATCCGGAGGACGGCCAGATCCGCATCCGTGGCATCCTCGACCGGCTGCAGCGCCCGCCCGCGCAGCGCGTCACGATCGATCTCGGGGGCGTAGACCCTCGTGCCCGCGCCGATCGGAAGGGTGCGCCTCGATGACCTCAGCACGGTGATAGAACGCGACTGCGCACGGTGTCCTGCGGCCCGGTACTCCGCTCCGCCCACCAGATCCGCGGCGGCCTCCTCATCGATGTACGGATCGTCGAACAGGCCGAGCCGGAACTTCACGCGCAGCAGCCGGCGCACCGACTCGTCGACGCGTGATGACGAGACCATCCCCTGCTCCAGCGCCCGCAGCAGCAAAGACGGATCGTTCTCTCCTCCGAGTTGGTCGCACCCGGCCTCCAAGGCCCGCACCGTGCGCTCGACGGGACGGAGATGCTCCACGCCCCAGGACCGTGCGGGCAGCCACTTCCCGCCCAGCTGCGAGTCGTTGATCAGCCCCCAGTCCGTGCAGATCACGCCGTCGTACCCGAGCTCTTCGCGAAGCAGTCCCGTGATGAGCTCGCGGTTGAACCCGAAGCCCACCTCCTCGACCGGCCGGCCGTCGCGCACGAGACCGACCGGCATGCCGTAGTACGGCATGATCGCCGAGACCCCGTACTCGACCGCCCGTCGAAACGGCAGAAGGTGGTACTCGAAGGAGTCGCCCGGGTACACCTGCTCACGCCCGTAGGGGAAGTGCGGATCCTCACCGTCGAGCTGCGGGCCTCCGCCCGGGAAGTGCTTGGCCATGCAGGCCACGCTGTCGGTCCCGACGACCGGTCCTTGGAAGCCTTCGAGGTAGGCCACGCCCAAGCGCGACGCCCGCTCGGCGTCCGCACCGAAGGTGCTGTACTGGCGGGCCCAGCGCGGCTCGGTCGCCAGGTCGAGCGTCGGATGCAGCGAAGAGCGGATGCCGAGTGCGAGATACTCCCGGCGGGCGATGTCCGCGAACTCGCGGACGGTGTCCTCGTCATCGAGGGCGCCGAGCCCGATCGGCTCGGGCCACGACGAGTAGTCCTGGGAACGGAAGGACGCTCCCATGTTCTCGATGAAGGCATGGCGGGGATCGCTGGAGAAGGTGACGGGGATGCCGTGCGGGCCCCGCGACTCGGCGAGCTCCTGCAGCTCGTTGGTCCATCGGGCCGTCTCCCGCGCGCGGGCGATCGCCTGAAGATTGACGTGGGTGACGTGCCGGTCGCCGACGAGCTCCCGGGCGACGGGACGTGTCGGCTGCGGCACGTCGTCGTCGATGCGGCCGGTCGAGGAGACGCTGGCGACCGCATGGTACAGCAGCCCCGCCTTCTCCTCGACGGACATCCGCGCCATCAGGTCGGCGACGCGATCCTCGACGGGACGCCGCGGATCCTCGTAGGGGTCCATGACGCCGTTGCGGTTGAGATCGCGGTACTCGATGCCGTCTGGGGTCACCGCGAAAGCGCGGCCCCGGCGGGACTTGCGCGGCGCGGCAGGGTGCACCATGGGGATGTCTCTCCGTTCGTCGAGGGGCATTGGGGGAGGGGGCTGCGGGTGCGAGCGGGTCACACGGCCCGCGGCGGCGCGTCGGCCAGCGCGCGGCGCTGAGCCCGACGCTCCGCCTGCCGGGCGGGATCGGGGACGGGGGCCGACATGAACAGCCGCTGGGTGTACGGATGCTGCGGCGCGGAGGTGACCGCATCCGCCCGCCCGTGCTCGACGAGATCGCCGCGGTAGAGGACTCCGACCTGGTGGCTGATGTGGCGTACGACCGCGAGATCGTGCGTGATGAACAGGTAGGACACCCCGGTCGCCTCCTGGATGTCGACGAACAGCTGCAGCACGAGCTCCTGCGTCGTCAGGTCGAGGGCCGAGACCGGTTCGTCGCAGACGATGAGCTTCGGCTGCAGGGCCATGGCGCGGGCGATGGCGATGCGCTGACGCTGTCCGCCGGAGAACTCCCGGGGCAGTCGCCTGCCGGAGTCGGCGGGAAGGCGCACGTCGTCGAGGAGCGCGGCGATCCGCCTTCGGGCGTCCGAGCGCGTCCAGCCGGCGATCGTCAGCGGCTCGGCGAGGATATCCTCGACCTCCATCGAGGGGTTCAGCGACGTGTAGGGGTCTTGGAAGACCACCTGGATGTCGGCCGCGAGACGTCGTCGGCCGCGTCCGCGTAGTCCCGTGATGTCCTTCTGCTCGAACGCGATCGTTCCGCGCGCGACGGGGACGAGGCCCAGTATCGCCCGGCCGATCGTGCTCTTGCCCGAGCCCGACTCGCCGACCAGGCCGTAGGTCTCTGCGCGACGCACGGCGAAGCTCACGTCGCGCAGCGCGGGGAAGTCGTCGCGTCTCCGGCGGCCCTTGTAGACGACGTCCAGGCCTCTCACGCGCAGAAGCACGGGCTGTTCGCTCATCGCCGCTCACCGCCGTCCGCGAAGGGGTCGGCGGGGTCGCCGAAGGGATTGCGGCGGGCGGGCCTGCCCTCCAGCATCGACCCGACCAGCCGGCGCGTGTACTCGTTCTCGGGCGACGCGAACACGGCCGACGTGTCCGCGGTCTCGACGATGCGGCCGTTCTGCATCACCGCGACACGGTCGCAGATGTCGGCGACGACGCCGAAGTCGTGCGTCACGATGATCATCGACATGCCGGTCTCCGCCTGCAGATCCCGAAGGAGATCGAGCACCTCGGCCTGCACGGTGACATCCAGCGCCGTCGTCGGTTCGTCCGCGATGAGCAGCCGCGGGTTGCACGACACCGCCCCGGCGATGAGCACGCGCTGGGCCATCCCTCCCGAGATCTCGTGCGGGTACGCCCCGAACGCCTTCTCCGGATCGGGGATTCCGACCTTCTCCAGGAGGGTCAGCGCACGGGTCTTCGCCTCTCGTGCCGACAGGCCGAGCCGCACGCGCAGGGGCGTCGTCAGCTGATGACCGATCCGCGCCGTCGGGTCGAGGTTGCTCATCGGCTCCTGCGGGATGTACGCGATCTCCACTCCGCGCAGGCGCTGGCGCTCGGTCGCGGACGAGGCCGTCATCTCGCGTCCGTCGAAGACGACCGACCCGCGGACGACCCGCCCGCCGTCGGGGAGCAGCCCAAGCACGGAGAACGCGGTCTGGGTCTTCCCCGAGCCCGACTCGCCGATCAGCCCGAGCACCTCGCCCGGTGCGACGTCGAGGTCTATGCCGCGGACGACCTCGACCTGCTCCGCACCGGAGCCGTAGCCTACGTGCAGCTGCCGCACCGACAGCAGCGCGGCGGGGTCGGCGGGCGTGTCGGCCGGAACGGTCGTCGGGCTCCTGCGCCGGTCGTGTGGCGTGCGCCGGCGACCGCTGTCCTCCAGCGCGTCTCTCAGACTGTTGCCGAGAAGGATCAGCGCCATGCAGGTCAGTGCGATGAACAGGCTCGGCCACAGGACCAGCTGGGGGTTGAGGGCCATCCGACGGAAGCCTTCGTTGAGCATGTTGCCCCACGACGGGACCGTGTTGTCGCTGACGCCGAGGAACTCCAATCCCGCCTGGATGCCGATCGCGATGCCGGTCAGTCGGGCGACCTGGATGATGATCGGCGCGCGCACCACGGTCAGCACATGACGGGAGATGATGCGGGCGTCCCCCAGCCCCGAGACGCGGGCGGCGTCGACGTAGAGCTCGCCGCGCACGCTCTGCACGGCGGCGCGCACGAGGCGGAAGATCGCGGGCGCCAGCACGATGCCGAAGACCGCCATCGCGATCCACACGCTGGGGCCGGTGACCGAGCGCACGGCGAGGACGACGACGATACCCGGCAGTGCCATGTTGAGGCTGTTGACCCAGTCGGCGACGCGATCGAACCAGCCGCCGAAGTATCCCGCCACCAGACCGCTGGGCAGACCGACGGCCACGGCGACGGCCACGGCCAGCGCGGCGCCGAGCAGGTTGGTACGGCTGCCCCAGACCAATCGGCTGAGGATGTCCCTCCCCACGGCATCGGTGCCGAGCAGATGCTCCGGCCCCGGCGGCTGATCGGCGTCGCGGAGGCTCACCAGCGTCGGGTCGGGCAATCCGAGCAGGGGGGCGATGAGGGCCAGCACGACGAGCGCCGCGACGACCACGGCGGCGATCACGCCGACGGGGTCGCGCCCGAAGCGGTGCGAGGCACCGCGTCGGGCGCGGATCGTCGGCACGGGCGGTTCGGCGATCACACTCATGACAGGCGCACCTTCGGGTTGAGGGCGGCGACGGCGATGTCGACCAGCAGATTGATGACGAGGACGATGAGCACGTAGGTCATGACGATGCCGAGGATCAGCGGGATGTCGGTTCGCACGGTCGACTCGATCACCAGGCTTCCCAGACCGGGCAGAGCGAAGATCTGCTCGATGATGACCGATCCGCCGAGGATGCCGACGATCTGGACGGCCAGAGCGGTCAGGCCGTTCGTCGACGAGTTGCGCAGGACGCTGGTCAGGACGATGCGCCGCTCCGACAGCCCTCTGCTTCGGAGCGTTCGGATGAAGTCCATGTGCAGGACGCCGATGGTGGAGCTGCGCACCTGCTGCGCCACCCCCGCGACGCCGAGGATCGTCAGTGCGGTCACCGGCAGCACGAGCGACCAGATCCATCCCCCGGCGGACTCGGCGATCGGAACGTATCCGGTCGCGGGGAACCATCCGAGCCACAACGCGAAGACGTTGACGAACAGCAGCGCGAGGATGAACGCGGGGAGGGCGTCGCCCAGGGTGATGAGGAAGAGCAGGACGCGGTCGACGGCTCCGCGGGCGACGGCGGCCCAGGTGCCCAGTGCGAAGGCGACCAGCCCGGTCAGGACCGTGACCAGCACGATGACGCTCAGCGTCACCGGCAGCCGGGTGACGATCGAGTTCCAGACCGGCTGGCGGGTGAAGTACGAGGCGCCGAGGTCACCGGTGACGGCGTCGCCGAGCCAGAGCGCGAACTGGACCAGAGCCGGCTGGTCCAGACCCAGGCTTGCCTCGAGCATGGCGACCTGCTCCGCCGATGCCGCCTCGCCGAGGATGTTGCGCGCGATGTCGCCGGCGGCGGGCGCCAGCAGCATGAAGGCGATGAAGGAGATCGCCAGCAGAAGCGCGACCGCCGAGACGAGGCGCTTGAGGATGAACGAGATCACGATGGGTCCCCCGAGGGTGCGCCGGCCGGAGACGGCGCACCCTCCTCGAGATGAGGTCAGCCTGCGGGGCTGTAGTTGTAGATGAACGGAACGACGTTGCCGCTTTGGTTCTCCACGACGACCGTGTCTGCGTCGTGGTAGAGGTGCTTGTCCAGACGGTAGAAGGGGCTGAACCAGAAGTTCTCGACGAGGTACTCGTTGATCTTCTGCGACGCCTCGCGCGTCTCATCCTCGGTGGCGGCCCACTGCAGCTGCACGAAGAGCTCCGACAGCTCGGGGTCTTCGGTCCCGAAGGGGTTCCAGCCGGCATCCGGGGCGAGGATGTAGGGCACCTGACCCCAGTCGATCTGGCGGGCGATCGCCATGTAGGCCAGCGGCACCTCGCCGCTCATCATCGCCGGCAGCGCCTGGCCGGGTCCCCACTCGTGGCGGTTCACCGTGATCCCGACATCGGTCCAGTCCTGGATGATCGCCTCGTAGATCGCGGGGTCGAGCGCCGGGCTGATCGGCAGGGTGACGACGAGGTCCTCCGCGCCCGCGTCGCTCAGGAGATCCTGCGCACGCTCCGGGTCGTAGGCGTACGCGTCGTCCAGCTCTGGGATGTACCCGAGCGACTCCGCGCCGAAGATCTGGCTCGTGATCTGCCCCTGGCCGTTCTGGACGGTCTCCAGGATCGCCTCGCGGTCGACGGCCACGGTCAGCGCTTCGCGGACCCGCACGTCGGCCAGCTCCGACATCATCGCCCCGTCCCGGTCGAAGAACAGAAGCCCTTCCCAGTCGATGTCGTGCGGTTCGCTGACGAAGCCGGCGCCGGCCGCCTCCACGGCGGAGGCGCCGCGCTGGAGGAAGGCGACGTCGATCTGCCCCGACTTGAGCGCGTTCAGACGGGCGGTCTCATCGGTCATGACCGCGATCTCGATGCGGTCGAAGGGGAGTTCCTCGCCCCAGTGGTCCTCGTTGCGGACGTAGACGATGTTGGACCCGACCACCGTCGAGGCCTCGTCGAGAGTGTACGGACCCGAGCCGACCGGGCTCGTGACGATGGCCTCGCCGCCGACTGCCTCGGGGCTGGCGATCAGCCCGGCGGGCCCGCTCAGCCAGTAGGGCAGGAGCGGGTCGGGTTCGGCGAGGTTCAGGATCACGGTCGAGTCGTCGGGGGTGTCGATGCTGTCCACGGACGCCAGATTGGATGCCATGGGACCGCCCGCGGCCGCGAAATGCTCGAGGTTCCGCTTCACGGCATCGGCGTCGAGCACCGCTCCGTCGGTGAACGTGACGCCCTCCTCGAGCGTGAGGGTGAGCGAGAGCAGGTCGTCGCCCACCCGCCAGTCGGTTGCGAGCATCGGCTCGAGCGTTCCGTCCGGGGCGCGGGTGATGAGCGAGTCGTAGACGGGCTGGTAGAACGGCAGCGGATGCCCCTCGTTCGCCTGGGCCGGATCCCAGCTGGTGGGCTCGAGCATCGTGCCGATCCGCAGCAGCGGGGCCGAACCGGCCGCCCCGTCATCCCCGGTCGGCTCGTCTCCCGCCGAACCGCACGCGGTCAGCATCAGCGCCGCGGCCACCGCCGCGGACAGCACACCGAATCCATGTCTCCTGGGCATCTTCGCCTCAACTCTCGGTACGTCGTCGTCGTTGTGAGCAGGTGCGTCGCACGCTGATGCGCGCCGCTCTCCAAAGCTAAATCAGAATCAGTGTTCGCGCAACGGGCACGGCGATCACCGCCGCGCCCGATCCGGGCATCGGAACGTCGGGGCCGGAGCGGAGGTGGCTCGTGCCGCGGTCACCGCGGGGGAGCGGCGAGGGTCTCCCAGAGCCACTCCAGCACTCCGGGCAGATCGATGGTCGAGTCGATCGTCCACTGGGCCTGCAGGCCGTCCGAGAGGGAGACGAGCACGCGGGCGAACTTCTCTGCGTCGACGCCGGGGTTCACCGTGCCCGCTTCCTGCCGACGGACGATATCGGCCTTCACGCTCTCGAGGATCTCGGCATCGCGTTCGAGGAGGTACTCCCGCAGCGGATGGTGGGGGTCGGACGCCGCGGCCACGGTGCTCACATACAGCTGGATCAGACCGGGGACGCCGGCATTGTGCCGCATGACATGGACCGTCATCGGGTACTGCTCGTCTCCGCCGGCGAACCTCTGCCGGTTGACCGTGTCGCGCTCCCGCAGCACCTCGGCCAGCAGCGCCTCCTTGGACTCGAAGTGATGCAGGATCCCCGCCGGAGTGATGCCCACCTCGGCGGCGATGTCCTGCAGGAGGGTCGAGTTGTATCCCTTGTCGCCGATCACCTCCATGGCCGCGTCGAGGATCAGCTGACGGTTCTTGCGCCCCCGGGCATACGGGCCCCGCTTCGAGGGGCGTGCGGCATTCTCCGGCATTCGGCAAGTGTGGCATGACCCGGGTGCGGGATCTCAGGACCGAGGCGGCCGCGGCAGAGTTCCGACGGCAGCCCCTCGGCGCTCGGTGGACCTCGGCGGGCGCATCTATCATCTATCTCATGCCGGACCCGACCGAGCCGAACAGCGGATACTGGTTCGCGGACGGCGACGATGCCCGCCGTCGCCGTGCCGTCGATCTGCTGCAGGCGTTCCGGCTCTACCGGGCCGCCGAGGTCGCCATGCGCCGGCGCACGCGCGAGTCGATGGGGATGGGTGAGAACGATCTGCTCGTCCTGCGCTATCTGCTCAAGGCCCAGCGGAACGGACAGCTCGTGTCGCCGGGCGAGCTCGCCCGCTATCTCGCCGTGTCGACCGCATCCATGACGGCGATCGTCGACCGGCTCGCCGCGTCGGGCCACGTGCGCCGGGAACGTCATGCGACGGACCGTCGCAGCATCTACGTCATCCCGACGGTCGACACCGACCACGAGGTGCGGGAGACCCTCGGTGGCATGCACGAGCGGATGCTGTCCGCCGTCGTCGACATGTCGCCCGAGGAGACGAGCATCGTGATCGAGTGTCTCGAGCGGCTGCAGACCGCCATCGACGGCGTGACCCCCGCCCCGCCCCTCGACGAACACGCGTGACCCCCGCCGGCTCCGCTCCGGCTCCGCTCCCACACCCGCGAGAAACCAGATGCGTCCCGGGACATCGCGTTATGCGGGGAGTCTCGCGGTGGAACTGGTTTCTCGCGGCAGTTTGGGTCACTCGAGGGTGCGGGGCGGGGCGCGGTCAGACCCAGGTCGGCAGCCAGTTGTGCAGGCGCCAGAAGTCGTACGGCACCGGGATCGCCGACCACACCGGATACCAGAACGCCGACAGCACGGTGACGACGATCAGGAAGGTCCACACGACGCGCTGACCGCTCAGGCGACGTTCGACGCTCGCCGCCGGGGCACCGGCGACCTCCCGCGCCGCCAGCGCGATCGCCAGCACGAGGAACGGCGCGATCACGACCGTGTAGAACTGGAAGATCGTGCGCTCCGGGTACATCAGCCACGGCAGATAGGTCGCGGTGATCGCGGTGAGCACGAAGGCCGCCCGCCAGTCCCGGCGCCGCACGAACAGCACCGCGAGCAGGGCGGCGGCGGCGACGCCCGCCCACCACAGCAGCGGATTCGGGATGCTCGACACGGCCTGCACCGTGTCGCCGTCCTGCTCCCAGAACATCGAGGTCGGCCGCACGAGCAGCGGCCATTGCCAGGCCGGGCTCTCGTAGCCGTGCGGGGTCGACAGGCCCACATGGAACGCATACATCGCCTCGTGGTAGTTCCACAGGCTCTGCAGCGGCGTCGGCACCCACGCCCAGAACCCCGTGGCCGCGTCCGTCGCGCCGCTCTGCCGGTCCCAGCCGCCGGAGCTCACGAGCCATCCGGTCCACGACGCGAGGTACACCACGAACGCGACCGGCACCAGGAGCACGAACGAGACGGCACCCTGCCGGATGGCGTCGGCGGGCCAGTAGAGGACGCCCAGGCGCCGGCGCGCGAGCGCGTCGGCGACCACGGCGTAGACCCCGAGGGCGGCGAGCACGTACAGCCCCGACCATTTGACTCCGGTCGCGGCGCCGGCGGCGGCCCCCGCGGCGAACAGCCACGGGCGGTTCCAGAGCACCGGTCCCCACGGCGGCGGATCGTCCGCGGAGAGGTCCAGCCTCGCGGCGAGCCGGGCCGGATGCCGTCGCCGGTCGAGGAGCACGAACCAGAACGCGAGGAGGGTGAAGAACGCGAGCAAGCCGTCGAGCAGCGCGACGCGGCTCAGCACGATCGAGAGACCGTCGATCGCGAGCAGGAACCCGGCCACGGTCGCGAGCGGCGTGGAGCCGGTGAGGGTCTTGGCGACGAGGTAGACCAGCAGCACGGTCGCGGTGCCGAACAGCGCGACCGAGAACCGCCAGCCGAAGGCGCTGTCCGCGCCGAACAGCCACATGCCGGCGCCGATGAGCCAGCGCCCGAGGGGCGGGTGGACCGAGAAGCTCGCCTCCGTCAGGAAGCCCGACGGATCGCCGGACGCGAACGCCTCGTCGGCGCCGTCCGGCCATTTCGCGGTGTATCCCAGGTTCCACTGCGACCACGAGTCCTTCACGTAGTAGGTCTCGTCGAAGACGACGGCCTGGGGATGGCCGAGGTTCGCGAACCGGGCGAGGGCGGCGAGCAGGGTGACCGCGATCGGTGCCCAGAGGTCGATCCGGCGGGCGAGGACCGGGCTCGAACGCACCCGTGACATCCGGCGGTCGTAGATCGACGGGCTCGTCGTCGGCAGCAACGGCGGGGCGCTCGTGGTCACGACGCCCAGCTTATGCTGGGGCCGTGATCATCCTCGCGGCGACGCCCATCGGCAACCTGGGAGATGCGACGCGGCGCCTGGTCGAGGCGCTCGAGGCGGCGACCGTCATCGCCGCCGAGGACACCCGCACGACCCAGCGGCTGCTGGCCGCGCTCGGGGTGGAGAACCGTCCGCAGCTGGTGGCGCTGCACGATCACAACGAGAAGCAGCGCGCGGGCGAGCTCGTGCGGCGCGCCGCATCCGAGGATGTCCTGCTCCTCAGCGACGCCGGCATGCCGACGGTCAGCGACCCCGGGTACGGCGTCGTCGCCGAGGCGGTCGCGCAGGGGGTCGGGGTGACCGTGCTGCCGGGGCCCTCGGCCGTGCTCGCGGCGCTCGCGGTGTCCGGTCTGCCCACCGACCGGTTCGCGTTCGAGGGGTTCCTGCCGCGCAAGGGCGGCGATCGGCGCAAGGCGCTCGCGCGACTGGCCGGCGAGGAGCGCACGACCGTGTTCTTCGAGGCGCCCTCGCGGATCGCAGAGGCGCTCGTCGACCTGCGCGACGCGTTCGGCGCCGACCGCCGGGCGTCGGTGTCGCGGGAGCTCACCAAACTGCACGAGGAGACGGCTCGGGGAACGCTCGCCGAGCTCGCCGACTGGGCCGCCGGGGGAGTGCGCGGCGAGATCGTCGTGGTCGTCGCCGGCGCCGAGCGCACCCGCGTGGAGTTCCCGGATGCGGTCACCCAGGTGCTCGAGCAGGTGCGCGCCGGGACGCGCCTGAAGGATGCTGCGGGCGAGGTCGCCGCCGCGACCGGGCACTCCTCGCGCGAGCTCTACCAGGCCGCGCTCGCCGTCAAGGGCTGAGCCGTCACTCGTGCGGCATCCGTGTCTCACTTGTGCAGCGGAATGCCGGTTCTGAGATGCTCAAGTGAGACACGGATGGTGCGGCGGCGCCCGTCTGAGGGGGCGGCGCCCGTCTCAGGTGCGGCGCGTGCGGCGACGGGCGGCGAACAGGGCGAGCGAGCCCACGGTCAGCAGCAGCGTGGCCGACCACACGATCGGGGCGGGATCGGGCTGTCCCGTCGAGGCCAGGGGAGCGGAGGCCGCCTCGCCCGCGCCCGCCGAACCGCCGTCCGCGATCGGGCCGCCCGGACCGGGGCCGGTCGAACCGCCGCCGGAGCCGTCGTCATCGCCGCCCCCGCCGTCGACGGCGACGAGCGCGTCGAGGGCCTCTGTGAGGAGTGCGGCGGCCGCGTCCAGCCGGTCGGCCGCGGGCGCCTCGGCGCTCAGCACGAAGCGCGCGATCCGCACCGCGTCGTCGACGGCGGCGAGAGACGCCGGCGTGTACGCGTCGCGGTCGAGGGCGTCGGCGCGGGCGATGAGGGCCTCGAGGGGCGCGACGTCCGAGACCGCGCCGCCCACCCGGGTCAGGGCGAGGTCGTCGATCGTGCCCCACGACCCGGCGGAGAGGGATGCGCCCACCCGCACGGTCACGGTCTCGCCGTCGGCGACGTCGATCATGCCGGCCGTCGGCGTCGACCACTCCCGCCAGCCCGACAGCGCGAACGGCGCGTCTGCGCTGGCGCCGCCGCTGCTCTCGACGATCAGCCGCACCGAGCTCGCCGCATCCTCGCCGTCGCCCTGGAGGGCGCCGCTCGCGCGGTACTCGCCCGCCGGAAGCCCCGTCACGGTCTGCGAGAGCTCGAACGCGTACGCGGCGTCCGAGTAGAAGTGCGCCGAGCGCTCACCGGTGCGTGGATCGTCCGTGGCGCGCAGCGTCAGACCGGCGCCGGTGACCGTCCACGGCGACGTGTCCGGGTCCTCGAAGCCGGGGTTTCGCAGGTGGTTCACCGCGGTGACCGTCACGGTCGCGGTGGTCGCGAGGCCGGCCGTCGTCGTGCCGGTGAACGTGTAGGTGCCGACCCCCGAGATCCACTCCGTCCCGGGCGTCCAGGCGACCGCCTGCTCCTCGGACGTGCCGTCGTTGTACGAGACCGCGACGGTGGCCGGCAGCGCGACCGGGTCGCCCTCGGCGACCGAGAGCACGACCGTGGCCACATCCGTCACCTCGCGCGGGGCGACCGCGCCGGTGCGCACGTAGGAGAAGACCCGCAGCGACTCGAGTGCCATGCCGTCGTGGGCGAACAGCGCCTGGTTGTCCCACGCGGAGCCGCCGTACCACCGGCCGGCGTCGTGCGGGTCGTACTCGCCCGCGAAGCTCGACGCCCAGCCGGATCCGTCGCGCTCCCACAGCAGCCTGTTCTGCTCGAGCTCCTCGGGCGGGCCGACCGGCAGCCACGCCGGCTCCCAGTAGTAGACGCCGATCCCGGCTGCGCCCACGTCGGCGACCGCCTGCACGACGTCGCGCACCGCGGTGGCCTGTCCCTGCACGCTCACCGGGTACTGCGTGGCCTCGGACGGCAGGTCGATCACGTTGCCGTGGCCGTCGCCGTCCTCGAGCGTGTACGCCCACGAGGTCTCGGCGACCATGACCTGCTTGCCGTAGATGTCGGCGATCTGCCGCAGCACGGTCGTGAGATTCGCCGGCGTGCCGTGCCAGAACGGATAGTAGGACGACGCGAACACGTCGTAGTCGACGCCGCGCGAGGCCAGCTGCGCCGCGATGTCGGCATAGGCGCCCGCGCGCTCCGGGTTCGTGAAGTGCAGCGCGACGAGCGCGTCGGGCGCGGCGGCGCGCACGGCCGCGGCGCCGGCGGAGAAGATCTGCGCCATGCCGTCCCAGCCGGTCACCCCGGCGACGCCGTTGTTCGTCTCGTTGCCGACCTGCACCATGCGTACGTCGACGCCGGCGGCGGCGAAGTCGGCCAGTGCGTCTGCGGTGAAGGCACCGACCGCATCCGCCCGCTCGCCGGTCGTGAGCGCGGTCCACGCCTTGGGCGCCTGCTGCTTCGCCGGGTCTGCCCAGAAGTCGGAGTAGTGGAAGTCCACCAGCACGCCGAGACCGGCGGAGGTCGCGCGCTGGCCGATCTCAACCGCGCGCGCGACGTCGACGTCACCGCCGCCGTAGCCGTTGCCCGCCGCGTCGAACGGGTCGTTCCACACCCGCACGCGCACGTCGCTGACGCCGGCATCGGCGAGCAGGTCGAACAGGTCGCCCGGGGCGCCGGTCTCGTCGCGGAACACCACCCCGGACGCCTCGAGCGAGAGCACGGACGACACATCGACGCCGGTGATGAAGTCGGCGGACAGTCCCTCGACCCGCGGCACGGTGACCCCGGCCGGCACCGGGTCGTCGGGGGCGGCGGTCGCCGGGGGCGCCGCGGCGAGGGCCGCGGCGCCGACCACGAGGGCGGCGAGGCCCGCCAGAGCGGCACGGAGGGAGCGGGGGATGCGGCGTTGCATGGGAGTCCTTTCCGGATCGGGCAGTGCGGGTCAGCCCTTGACGGAGCCCTGGGTGAGCCCGCCGACGATGTAGCGCTGCAGCGAGAGGAACAGCGCGAGGACGGGGATCGCGGCGATCACGGCGCCGGCGGCGAACAGCCCCCAGCGCGAGGCGAGCTGGTTCGACACCCACTGGTACATCCCGACGGCAAGCGTCCAGTTGTCCTCGGAGGTCAGCACGATCTTCGCGAGGATGTAGTCGCCGAACGCGGAGATGAAGGCGAGGAGCGCGACGACGGCGAGGATCGGCATGACCAGCGGCATGATCAGGCGCCAGAAGATCTGGGCGTGCGTCGCGCCGTCGATCTTGGCCGACTCGTCGATCTCCATCGGGATCGTGTTGAAGAACCCGTACATGAGGAAGGTGTTCGCGCCGAGGGCTCCGCCGAGGTAGACGCAGATGAGGGTGAGCTTCGAGTTGATGCCGAGCGCCGGGACCACCTCGCCGATCGCCAGCAGCATCAGGAAGATCGCCACGAAGGCGAGCGCCTGCGGGAACATCTGCACGATGAGCAGCGACGTGAGGCTGATCCGACGGCCGGTGAAGCGGAATCGCGAGAATGCGTAGGCGGCCGCCGCCCCCATGATGACGGCGCCCACCGCCGAGATGCCCCCGATCAGCAGGGTGTTGCCGACCCATGTCCAATAGCTCGTCTGGCCGAGCGCGGCGAAGTTCGACAGGTCGAAGGCGCTGAACAGCGCCGTCGAGCCCGAGAGCGTGCCGCGCGGGTTCAGCGCCGCCGAGACGACGTACAGGAGCGGGAAGACCGCGTAGAAGACGACCACGGCGGCGAAGAGGTACTTCCAGCCGACCTCGAGCCACCAGCGGCGGCGACGGGCGGGAGTGCGTGTCGTGGACATCACTGGTACTCCTCGAGCTTGCGGGTCTGGCGGAAGGCGATCGCCGAGATGATCCCGACGACGATGAACACGATGATCGACAGGGCGCTCGCGAGTCCGTAGTCGGCAGCGCCGCCGGCCACGCCCGAGACCCGGTAGATCGCGGAGATGAGGATGTCGGTCGAGCCGAGGCTGTACGGCGCCCCGGGGATGGGGGGACCGCCGGCGTTGAACATGTAGATGACGGTGAAGTTGTTGAAGCTGAAGGCGAACGACGAGATCGCCAGCGGCGCGGTCGACACGAGCAGGAGCGGGAGCACGATCGCCCGGAACTGCCGCCACTTGCCGGCCCCGTCGATCGAGGCGGCCTCGAGGGTGTCCTTCGGGAGCGCCTGCAGGGCGCCGGTGCACACCAGGAACCAGTACGGGAAGCTCAGCCACACGTTGATCCAGAGCACCGCGGCCTTCGCCAGCCACGGGTCGCCCAGCCAGTTGATCTGGCTGCCGAAGAAGAACAGGTCGTTGATGACGCCGAACTCCGCGTTGAACATGCCGCGGAACAGCAGCGCCGACATGAACGCGGGGAACGCGTAGGGGAGGATGATCAGGGTCCTCAGGTATTTGCGGGCGCGCACCCGCGGGTCGTTGAAGACGATGGCGAAGACGAGTCCCAGCGCGAAGCTCAGCACGACCGACCCGATCGCGAAGGCGAACGTCCAGACCGTCACCGAGAGCAGGGGCCCGGCGAGGGATGCATCGGTGAACACGCGCAGGAAGTTGTCGAGACCGACGCCCACGTACCATCCGGCCGGCAGACGCGAGCCGTCCTCGGCGACGAAGCTGCCGGTGGCGTCATCGGCCGTGTACACCGTGCCGTTCACGGTATCGGTGATGGTGCGCGCCTCGTCGTCCCACAGCATGGTCGGTGTGTAGACCAGCCCGGAGGATCCGTCGCGCGTGCGGATGGAGCCGTCGTTCGGATCGTCCGACACGGGCACGCGCAGCGCCTCGATCGTCGCCTGCAGGCTCTGGTCGGTCAGCAGCTGCGCCCGGGGCACGATCGTCCAGCCGAAGACCTCGTCGGGCGCGTCCCCGGCGGGGGCGGACCCGGTCTCCTCGAGCGGCTGCGTCTCGGTGCCCACCAGCACGTCGCCGCCGTCGTTGATCGCGAAGCCGTACTCGCCGAAGCGCTCGACGACCGCGAGCGGGTAGGTCGCCGACCCCTCGACCCGCCGTTCGCCCTGGATCAGCGCGGCGTCCACCGCCTGCTCGACCGATCCGGCGTGACCGGTGCCGTAGTTCGTGAACGCGATGTAGGCGGTGTAGCCGAAGACGAACACCTGGAAGACGAGCAGGAACACCAGTCCCGGCATGAGGTACTTCAGGGGGAGGGCGCGGCGCGTGAAGTAGACCACGTCCGCGACCAGCAGCAGCACGACGGCGACCGTGAGGATGAGCCAGGACTGCACGCTCAGGGCGGAGATGATCGCCATCACGCCCAGCGCGTTCACGAGGGCCATCAGGACCACCTTGACGATGAACCCCCAGCCGGGGCCGCGCCAGCCGCGCGCGTGCGACTCGCGCGGCGGCTCGTCGGGGAGGGCCGTCTGCGCGGCTTGCTGCACCGTCATGTCTGCTCCTGTCAGAGGAAGGGGGCGGGGCGGGCGCCGGGCACGCCCCGCCGTCCGGTCAACCCGCGAGGGTTCCTTCGAGGTCGGTGATCATCTGCGTCCAGGTGCCGACCGGGTCGGCGCCGTTGACGATCTGCGCCTCGGCGGCGTTCCAGAAGTCCCACACCGACCCCATCTCGGGGATCGAGGGCATCGGCACGCCGTTCTGCGACGACGCGAGGAAGCCGGCGATGATCGGGTCGGAGGCGACCTCCTCGGCGAGCGTGCTCCACGCCGGGATGCGGGGATCGGCGTCGTACAGCGCGCGCTGCGCGTCCTCGGTGCCGAGGTAGTTCACGAGGAACTCCTGGGCGAGCAGCGCGTTCTTGCTCTGCGAGCTCAGATAGAAGCCCTGCACGCCCACGAAGGGGGCCGCCGGCTCGCCGCCGGCCGAAGGGATGGGGTTCACCGCGAGGTCGACATCGGGGAAGGAGCTGATCGCCCACGGGCCCTGCACGGTGTACGGCGCCTTGCCGGACGCGAACAGCTCGTTGTTGATGTCGTAGTCGATCGTGGTCGACAGGTAGCCGGTGCCGGCCGAGCCGTTGGCGTGCAGCCACTGCGCGAAGGCCTCGCCGCCGGCGCCGCCCATGCCGACCTCGTTCGTGTACGAGCCGGTGTCGTCCTGAACGAACACGGGTGCGCCGAACGAGGTCTGGAAGCCGTACATCGTGTAGCCGTCCCCGGTCTCTCCGGCGGTGTTGATGACGAACGGCCGCTCGGTTCCGGCGGACAGGCCCCGCTGGATCATGTCGTCCCACGTGGCCGGGGCCTCGGCGCCGACGAGGTCGACGTTCTGCACGAGCGCCACGGTCTCGAGCGAGTACGGCAGTGCGTACAGCTGGCCGTCGTAGGTCATCGCCTCGAGGGCGACCGACTCGAACTCCGACGCCTTGTCGCCGAGGTCGATCGTGTCGACGACGCCGGCGGCCACGAGCGCGCCCAGCCAGTCGTGCGAGCCGACGGTGATGTCGGGGCCCTCGCCGGTGGGCACCTGGGCGATGAAGTCGTTGCGGAGGTCCTCGAAGTTCTTCTGGACGAGGGTGATCGACGCTCCGGTCTCCTCCTCGAAGGCCGCGGCGGCGTCGGAGATGGCCTGCTCGCGCTCCGCGTCGGTCCAGATGACGAGCTCGGCGGACCCTCCGGCGGTCTCCTCGGAGGAGGTTCCGCCGGAGCACCCGGCCAGCAGGAGGGCGGACGCGGCGGCCGCGACGCCGATACCGATGATCTTGCGCATGGACGTGTTCCTTTCAGAACTCTAGGGTCGAGGCGCGCTGTCATCGACGTCGCGCCGTTACGACCGGTGGAGGGGCGTCCGCCCGGTCGGCGGGCGCCCTGGTGCGGGGATGCCGACGCTGTCAGTGGCGGCCCCCGAGGGACGGATGGGTGCGGACGACGGCGACGCCGCCCGCGCGGACGGTGAGCCCGTTGTCCGAGGCGGTGCCGGTGAGCAGGTCGGTGCCCGCGAGCGCGAGCGTCGCGGGCGCGTCCGCATGGTTGACGACGACCACGTAGTCGGCCGCCTCGCCGTGGCGGCGCACGACCTCGAGGCCGGCGGGGGTGCCGGCCGGGGCGATCCCCGCATCCGCGTAGACCTCGCGCAGGACGGCGGCCAGGCCCGCCGCGTCCGGGCGTGTGCTCACGTACCATCCCGTGCCGTTGCCGTGGCGGTGGCGGGTGATCGCGGGCCGGCCGGGCGCGGGTCCGTCGAGGTAGGCGGCGCGCACCTCGGCGCCCACGAGGACGAGGTCCTCCGTCCAGGCGTCGGCCTCCAGACGTTTCCCATCCCAGTCGACGCCCGCGGTCGTGCCTTCGCGCAGCGGCAGGAACTCCTCGACCCGCACGCCGAGCGCGGTCTGCAGCGGCGCCAGATATCCGCCCTCGTGCACCGCGTCGTGCTCGTCGACGACGCCGGAGAAGTAGGAGACCACGAGGGTCCCGCCGCCGGCGACGTACCGCGTCAGGTTCTCGGCGTCGGCGAGGGTCAGCAGGTACTGGGCGGGGGCGACCACGAGGCGGTACCCCGAGAGGTCGTGACCCGGCAGCGCGAAGTCGACCGTGATGCCGTCGCGCCAGAACCGCTCGTAGTAGGCGCGGATGCGCTCGTCGTGGTCGAGCAGGTCCGACGGGCGCCATTCCAGGTCTTGCGCCCAGAACGACTCGAAGTCCCACAGGATGGCGACATCCGCCCGGACGCGTGAGCCGCGCACCTCGGCGAGCCGGCCGAGGCCTTCGCCGAGGGCTACGACCTCGCGGAACACGCGGGAGTCGGTGCCGGCGTGCGGCAGCATCGACGAGTGGAACTTCTCCGCGCCGGAGCGGGAGGCGCGCCACTGGAAGAAGAGGATGGCGTCGGCTCCGCGTCCGAGGTGGGTGAGGGAGTTGCGGGTCATCTCCCCGGGGCGCTTGGCGACGTTCTGCGGCTGCCAGTTCACCGCCGAGGTCGAGTGCTCCATGAGGATCCAGGGCTTGCCGCCGCCGACCGACCGGGTGAGGTCGGCGGCGATTGCCAGCCCGATCTCACCCTCCGTGTCGGGTGCCCAGAGATAGTGGTCGTCCGACACGATGTCGACCTCGCGCGCCCAGGCCCAGAGGTCCGTGGTGTGACTCTGGTTGGCCATGAAGTTGGTCGTGATCGGTTGCGCGGCGTGTGCGCGGATGGCGTCGCGCTCGGCGACGAAGCAGGCGCGCAGCTGGTGATCGGTGAATCGAGCGAAGTCGAGGCGCTGGGCGGGGTTGACCACGGAGGGGGCTGCGGCGGGTGCGCCGACGTGCTCCCACTCGCCGTAGTGCTGTCCCCAGAACGCGGTTCCCCAGGCGCTGTTCAGTGCCTCGAGTGTGCCGTACCGGGCGCGGAGCCACTCCCGCCAGGCCACCACCGCGTGCGGTGAGTAGTCCTCGCCGACGGGCACGCCGTACTCGTTGTGCACGTGCCACAGGACGACGGCCGGATGCCGACCGTACCGCCGGGCCAGCTCGGTCGCGATGCGGACCGAGGCTCGGCGGTAGGCGGGCGCGGAGTGCGAGGCCATCCCGCGCGACCCGAAGCCCATGACGGCGCCCTCACGCGTGACGACCCGGGCGTCGGGGTGGCGGGCGAAGAACCAGGCGGGGGGAGAGGCGGTGGGGGTGCCGAGGTCGACGCTGATGCCGTTCTCGTGCAGCAGGTCGATGACCTCGTCGAGCCATGAGAAGTCGAAGACGCCCTCGGAGGTCTCGAGCAACGCCCAGGAGAAGATCCCGACGCTCACGAGGTTGACCCCGGCCTCGCGCATGAGGGCGACGTCTTCGCGCCAGGTCTCGCGAGGCCATTGCTCGGGGTTGTAGTCGCCGCCGTAGGCGATCGCCTCGAGCTCGGGCCAGGGGGGTGTCGCCGACATGACGCTCCATCGGGTCTGGGGTGCCGTCCCGTCCAGCTCGGACTGGGACCGGTCACAGTCTCGGTCGCCCGGATCCGGCCGTGCAAGGCCGTGACCGTTTCGTTACCGAACTGTGACCGGTCACAGTTCGGTCGTCGGCAATCGTGCGGATCGGCCCCGCCGGACGGTAGAGTCCTCGCGTGGAGGAGACGACGACAGTCCGGCGGCGCCCGACGATCAGGGACGTCGCGGCGGCCGCCGGCGTCTCCCGCGGCACCGTCTCGCGCGTGATCAACGGCGGGCACTGGGTGTCGCCGGACGCGCGGTCGGCGGTGGAGGATGCGATCCGCCGCACGGGATACACCGCCAACCATCACGCCCGCAGCCTCGCGACCGGCCGCGCCGGCTCGCTGGCGTTCCTGCTCACCGAGCCACAGCACCTGCTGTTCGCAGATCCGACGTTCTCGCTGCTGCTGCGCGGCGCCGCCGAGGCGCTCGCGCAGCGGTCGATGACGCTCGTGCTGCTCGTCGCCGGCACGCCCGAGGAGCGGGCCAACGTCACCCACTTCGTGAGCGCGGGGCACGTCGACGGCGTGCTGCTCATCTCCTCCCACGAGTCGGAGCCGTTGCTGGACGCGCTCCTCGTGGCCGGCGTGCCGACCGTCTCGTGCGGCCTCCCGCTCGGGCACCAGGGCGACCTCGCGGCCGTCGCCGTGGACGAGGAGGGCTCCGCCCGAGCGATCACCCGGTACCTGCGAGATCGGGGCCACCGCCGGGTGGCCACCATTGCCGGCCCCGACGACACCCCGGGCGGGCGCTACCGCCTGGTCGGCTTCCGTCAGGAGATGGGGGAGGACTTCCTCCCCGAGCTCGTCGAGCGCGGCGACTACGGCCGGGAGTCGGGCGCCGCCGCCATGGCGCGGCTGCTTGAGCGCACGAGCGACATCGACGCGGTGTTCGCCGCATCCGACATGATGGCGGCAGGCGCGATCGCGACGCTGCGGAAGGCCGGGCTGCGCGTGCCGGAGGACGTCGCGGTCGCGGGGTTCGACGACTCGGGCTTCGCCGCATCCCACGAGCCGGCACTGACCACCATGCGCCAACCGTGGGACCGCATCAGCGCCGAGATGGTCACGCTTCTGCTCGAGGTGATCGACGGAGGCTCGCCGCGGACGGTGACGCTGCCGACCGATCTCGTCGTGCGCGAGAGCGCCTGAGCGCCGCATCCGGCCCGCCCAGAATCGTCCCCGTAGCCGACGGGCTGCTGGGCAAGGCAGCCGCGAGTGGCATAGGGCTCGTCGGCGCTTGCCGGACATTGATCTCTTCTGCGCGCCCCGCGACCGACAGCCCTCGGTCTGTCATTCTCGGAGGCCGATGGGCATAGTAGTTGATGTGCAGATTCATGGATACGTGCGGGCGGCGGAGGGTGAAGATCACTCCGCGCTGGTCGGTCGTGTTGAAGCTCTGGTAAGCGCCGGCGCACAGTCGATGGTTGTTTGACCGGCCGCGCCCTGCACGGCTGTCCCAGAGGCCCGGATGGAATCAACTGCTGGGTGCGGCTGAGACCGGTGCTGTGGTGGTCGTCGACCGTCCTGAAGTGAATTTCGGCAGTTTGCACAACGTCGTGGACGCGGTGGTTGCGATCACGGAACGGGGGTTGCACCTGCGCAGCATCTCGATTCCAGCGTTGGATACCACCTCGTCCGGGGTTCGCCTGTCAGATGTGTTCGCGCTGCTTCACCAACTCCGTTCGGCTTCGATGTGTGAAAGCACGACTGTGGGAATCGCGCAGTCCCGCGCGTCTGGAACACCGGTTGGTAGGCCGCCTATCGGGGCTGAAAAGCGTGCACAGGTACTGACCCTCGCCGACCAAGGCATATCCGCCCGACACAGCGCGACGATTGTAGGTGTAGGACGATCTACTGTTTCCCGCATCCTCGCACGCGAGGCAGCTCAGTACGAAAAATAAGGCAGGGTAGGGTACAACTCCTCGATCAGGTCGGTCGCGCAGGATATGAACTGAGGTTCCCACCCCTTCTCTGCCTGGTCCGGGATCATCTCCTCGTGATTGGTCGCACCATCTCGTATCTGGTATCCGGCGTCGTTCATGCAGGCGCCCACGGCGACACGCAGCGCATCGTCCATGACCTCTTGATGAGTGGCTTTATACATCGCCGGAACTTCGTTCATATACGTCATTCGGCATTCCATCTCATCAGCGTTATACACGTCAATGCTGCGTCCCGACGGGTCTGCCTGCACGATCACCGACAATCCATTGAGTGGATTCAGGGTCAGATCAGAGACGGCATACCCGCGCCCGATCATGCAATCGGCGTACCCGCGCGCCGCGTCCCAATTCTCATCCTCTGTCACGACTCCGTCAGCGAAGATCTCCGCCGCGAAGGTGTCGCCTTCGCGGCGGAGATCCTCGCCGCGCTGCTTGATGTCCTCGGACGACCAGGTCGATTCGGAGTCGGGCGAACTGCCGCACGCCGCGAAGAGGAATGTGCCGGCGGCCAGCGACACAACAATCACCGTGCGTCTCACGTAGTGCCCGAACTCGTTCCCCACGTGTGGTAACCGCCGTAGAACGTCCCGCTCGTCACGACAACCACGACCGAATCGTAGGCGGTGCTGAATCCCACAAGTCCTCCGCCGCCGGCGAGCAAGCCTGCCCCGACGGTCTGCTTGCTGAGGCACAAATTGCCGCTCTCCGCCGTCGAGGCCACCGCGCCATTGCCCGCCCCTGCGCGAGGGTAGCTGGCGCTGGTCGCGGTTCCCGTGCAGCCAGGCGCTGCCCCCACCGTCCCGGTGCCGAATGCCATAGCTGGTACTGCTGCTCCGACGGTGATCACTCCCACCAGTGCGGCGATTCCCAGAAATTTCTGCCTCAGTCGCATGTCTACCCCCTGCGTCAGTACTGCAATGATTGGCGGGGTGGATTCGCCCGCCCTCGACAGGGAACATATTGAGGGGAGACCGACTCAAAACAGCTGACCAATTCATCAGGCCCCTTTCAGCGCGTCGGTCGGTTTTGTCGAGAGAACGATCAACGTGACGACCGGCGGAGTCACTGCAACGCCAGCAGCGAAGAACCCGAGCGAGGCGATCCCGAACGGCAAGAACACGCCCGAGATGTGCAACGCGCCGTAGACGCCGAGCCCGATCGTGACGCCTGCCGCTGCCGGGGCAGCAGCTAATGCCAGCCACTCCGCGGTGATCAGGGCGAGGATCTGCCCACGGGTATAGCCGAGAATGCGGTAGAGCGCGAACTCTTGGCGGCGGGCCCACTGGATAGTGCCGGCGACCAGCATGACTACCAGCGCGCCCGCGATCCCGACGATCAACGTAAGAGTCTGCGTCGAGGGGTCCAGCGGGTCCAGTTCGTACTGATCGGCGGGGAGCACCGGAACCACGGTCCAATCCTGAGCCGGGTCGAACCACGACAACAGCAGACGCTCGACTGCAGCGCGCGTCTGCGGTTCCGCTTCGACATAACATTCGTTCACGGATCCGGTTGGTGGAGCGGGCACCAGCACAACGTCCGAAAGCCCTGAGAAGCGAGGCTGTGCGCCGGTCCCGCCCACATAACCGACCAGTTCCGCAGAGCTCGAGCCGATCTGAGCGATATACCTCCCAGATCCTGCGCCAATGATCTTCGCGGCGTTCGCTCCGACCGCGGCGACGCCAGGGATGGCATCGGGGAATGCCACTCGAACGTATCCAGGGCTGACAATGCGGACAGTGACGCTGTCCGTCGGAGCGGAAGCGAAAGCAGAGACGGTTTCCGTCATCACGGCGCCCGCACTCCTGACGCCGGAAACGCCGAGGAGCTGGTCGCATCGCGCACCTGTCATCACGTCCGCGCGACCTGAGGTCACCACGAAAACGTTCGAGCCGCGCTCCACCTGGGATTCCCATTGCGAACTCGACGAGGCAACCGACGTCCACGCAACCGCGACGACAGCGAACCCGCAGACGGTCGCGATGCTCCCTTGGAGGACCGATGACAGCCATCGTGACAGCACGGACCGATACGCCTCGTACAGGACCGTTGACGGGCGAGGCCGTCTGGGTATCCGCTCTGTCACGCACTCGCCTCCCGGATCTGACCTTCAGCAAGGGCGAGGATGCGATCAGCCCGGTCGGCGACCACCGGGTCATGGGTGGTGACGAGCACAAGAGCCCCCGCCGCCGCAGCGCGTTCCAGCGCGTCGCACACTGCAGCCCGTGAGCTGCTGTCCAGTGATGCCGTCGGCTCGTCGGCGAGGATCAATGGTGCGCGTAAGGCGATGGCGCGGGCGACCGCCACTCGCTGCCTTTCGCCGCCAGAGAGCTGGTAGGCGGGCCGGAGGGCTAGGTGCTCGATGCTCAATGCGGTCATAATCGGTGCCGCCGCTTCCTGCGCGGCGTGCCACTCGACTCCGACCGCTGACGCTCCCAATGCCACGTTCTCCAGCGCAGTACGTCGGGCCAGGAGAGGAGAGTTCTGTACGACCCATGCTGGCGCCTGGCCTGCACCCCCGATGAGGGTGACGGACCCCTCCTGCGGGCGGATGAGACCGGCGATGGTGTACAAGAGAGTTGTCTTGCCCGCTCCTGAAGGACCCATGATCGCCACCGTCGCAGGACCATCGATCCGTGCCGTTGCGTGGTCGAGGATCGCGCGTCCGCCGAGACTCACGCTGGCGCCAGTGATCTCTACAGATGGCATGAGCGCAGACCATCCCGAGGGGTGCTTGCGATGAGATCACTGCGTGTAACGTCACCTGCTACCCACGAGCTCCCCGCGTCGGATGCGGTCACGGTAACCGCCACGGACGTCACCGATGATGCCGGAGCGGCATCCGCTGCCGCGGTGGAGGCGATCACGCAGGTGCTCCCGTCAGCGTCCGTGATGATCGCTGAAGCCGGTACTCGGTACTCGCCCTCAGGCACCGGCTGTCGGAGAATCGCCAAGGTGTACGCCGTCCCGGCCGCCACTTGCGAGCGAGCCTGCTCGAATGCACTGGGGTCCACGCGAGCGCGATCCTCTTGGAGCGGTAGCTCCGTGGCGCTGATGTATAGGCGCTCGGCGGGCGCGGCGGCTGTCGGCTCAAGCCCGAGAGTCTGCTGGGCGGCATCTCCTGAACCGGTGGGAACCTGATCCGCGCTGACGAGCGTGACGCTGGCGATCGTCGCCGGTGTCGTGAGGATCTCCACACCGGCGGCGGGCGCTGGCGCCCCCACCTGTAGGGCGATCGCATCGATGGCTGCGCTGTCCGCCGGCAGGTACACGACCCATCCAGGGTCGAAGGCGGCAACCTCGCTGGCGCTCGACACTCCGATTGCCGCAGCGAGTTCGCGGACGCCAAACAGAGTTGACCAGGTGAACTCGTCCGGCCCGCCGGAGTCGTATCCGAGCGCTGCGAGCATGTTGTTCAGTGCCGTCACGTCACTGCCGGTGTCCCCGCGGACCAGGGCGCGGGTGAAAGGTACCTCTGTGTGCACGGCGATGCGGTCCACGCCGCCGATGAGCGCGAGGCGCTGCCCGGATTCGATTGTGTCGCCGGCGGTGACATGCACTGCTTGGACAACGCCCGTCCACGCGGGCGCGACGATCGTCTGTGAGGGAGCCCACGTGAGCTCGAGGCCGACTTGGCGATCTCGATCCCCCGTGCTCGGCTCCGGCGCAGTCCAAGTGTCCTCCTCCATGAGCACATCAGCAGTGGTGAGATGCATGGCGACGAGGGAGACGGCCACGACCGGCGCCGCGATCCATAGGAAAACGCCTACGATGCCCGCTGCGGCCCGCCAACGGATCGAGTTCTTCCGACCCGTGCGACGATCGAGGTGATCAGTCATCTGGTCTCCTTATGCGCTGGTCCCGGCTGGCGCCAGCCTACCGAGTGGCCCTCGACCCGTATATGAGGGCGGCCCGGTCATGGCGACCAGCCAACACCCTCGCCGTTCGTGCGGTGCAGAACCATGTAGTCGTGGTCGCCACATCGTCCACCGCTCCTGATCGAGCGCGGAGACGACGACGGCGAGGGGGTGCGGCTGCCATTGCGTGACTGTCGAGCCGACGACGGACGTCGATGCGGTGCTCGCAGCATCCGGGATGAGGCGAGGCCACAGCGCGGACGTCACAGCGCCGACGTTGCAGCGGCGGAGCGCCGCATCCGGCCCGCCTAGAATCGTCGGGTGAGCACCGGTCGTTCCTTCTACATCACGACGCCGATCTACTACCCGAGCGATGTGCCCCACATCGGGCACGGGTACACGACGGTCGCCGTCGACGCGCTCGCGCGCTGGCACCGCCAGGCGGGCGACGACACCTGGATGCTGACCGGCACCGACGAGCACGGTCAGAAGATGCTGCGCGCCGCCTCCGCCAACGGAGTCACCCCGCAGGCGTGGGTCGACAAGCTCGTCAGCGAGGCGTGGTTCCCCTTGCTGCGCACCCTCGACGTCGCCAACGACGACTTCATCCGCACCACGCAGGAGCGGCACGAGGCGGGCGTCAAGAGCTTCGTGCAGACGCTCTACGACCGCGGCCACATCTACGCGGGCGAGTACGAGGCGCTCTACTGCGTGGGGTGCGAGGAGTTCAAGCCCGATTCCGAGATCCTCGACGGCACCGGCGCGTTCGAGGGGCTCAAGGTGTGCGCGATCCACTCGCGCCCGCTGGAGCTGCTGCAGGAGAAGAACTACTTCTTCAAGCTCAGCGAGTTCCAGGAGCCGCTGCTGCGGCTGTACGCGGAGAACCCCGACTTCGTCCGCCCCGAGTCCGCGCGCAACGAGGTGATCTCGTTCGTCCGGTCGGGACTGAAGGATTTGTCGATCTCGCGCTCGGCGTTCGACTGGGGCATCACGGTGCCCTGGGACGAGTCCCACGTCATCTACGTCTGGGTCGACGCGCTGCTGAACTACGCGACCGCGGTCGGCTACGGCACGGACCCCGAGACGTTCGAGCGGCGCTGGCCCGCCTATCACGTGGTCGGCAAGGACATCCTGCGCTTCCACGCGGTGATCTGGCCCGCGATGCTGATGGCGGCCGGTCTCGACGTGCCCCGCGGTGTCTTCGGCCACGGCTGGCTGCTGGTGGGCGGCGAGAAGATGTCGAAGTCCAAGGCCACCGGCATCTCTCCGAGCGAGATCATCGACGTGTTCGGCTCGGACGCCTACCGCTTCTACTTCCTCTCGGCGATCGCCTTCGGCCAGGACGGCTCGTTCTCGTGGGAGGACCTCGCCGCGCGCTACCAGGCCGAGCTCGCCAACGGGTTCGGCAACCTCGCCTCGCGCACGATCGCGATGATCGAGCGGTACTTCGAGGGCATCGTGCCTCCGCCCGCGGAGTACGCCGAGGCGGACCTCGCCGTGCAGAAGGTCGTCGCGGATGCGGCTGTGCACGCCGACGCCGCGATCGAGCGCTTCCGCATCGACGAGGCGATCACGTCGATCTGGACGATCGTCGACGCCCTGAACGGCTACATCACCGAGAACGAGCCGTGGGCGCTGGCGAAGGACGACTCTCGGCGCGCGCGCCTGGGCACGGTGCTGTACACGGCGGCCGAGGGACTCCGTGCGCTCGCGGTGCTGCTCTCCCCGGTGACCCCGATCGCCGCCGAGAAGCTCTGGGTCGCGCTCGGCGCCGCCGAGAGCCTCGGCCGTCTGCAGGATCAGCCGGTACGCGAGGCCGGGGGATGGGGCGTCCTGACGCCCGGCACGTCGACGAACGGCCTCGAGCCCCTCTTCCCGCGCATCGACAACGCCTGAGCGTCGTGAGCGAGACGGATCCGAGCCAGTACGTGCGGCAGCGCGAGAAGGGCGCGCGGGACGTCAGCTATCCCGAGCTCCCCGAGCCGCTCGCGGTGCCCGTGTACGACAACCACTGCCACCTCGAGATCCAGGACGGCGACGACGCGCTGTCGCTCGACGAGCAGCTCGACCGTGCGGTCGCGGTGGGGATCGCGGGCGTCGTGCAGGCCGGTGGAGACATCGACTCGAGCCGCTGGTCGGCGTGGGCCGCCGCATCCCACCCCCGCGTGCTGGCGGCCGTCGCGATCCACCCGAACGAGGCGCCGCTCTACGCCGCCGCGGGCCGGCTCGGCGAGGCCGTCGAGGCGATCGACGAGCTCGCCGCCCAGCCGCGCGTGCGGGCGATCGGCGAGACGGGGCTCGACTTCTTCCGTACCGGCGCCGACGGGATTCCCGCGCAGCACGAGAGCTTCGAGGCGCACATCGCCCTGGCGAAGAAGCACGGCATCGCCATGCAGATCCACGACCGCGACGCCCACGACGCGGTGCTCGAGACGCTCGCGCGCGTCGGCGCCCCCGAGCGGACGGTGTTCCACTGCTTCTCGGGCGGCGCCGACATGGCACGCATCGCGCGGGAGCGCGGCTACTATCTCTCGTTCGCCGGCAACGTGACGTTCAAGAACGCGCAGAACCTGCGCGACGCGCTCGCTGTCACCCCGCTCGAGCGCATCCTCGTCGAGACGGACGCGCCCTTCCTCACCCCCGTGCCGTACCGCGGGCGTCCGAACGCCCCGTACCTCGTGCCGGTGACCGTGCGCTTCATGGCGGCGGAGCTCGGCCTCGACGTGGACGAGCTCAGCGCGCAGCTCGCGGCGAACACGCTCGCCGCGTACGGCTCGTTCGGCTGAGGCCCCCGGGCGGCGCCCCGAGGCCCGCAGGCCTCGTCTCGCCGCGCTCGAGCCGAGCGGTCTCGAGCGTCGACCGTCTTCGGCGCCTGAGCGAGGAACGAAGCTTCGAGACGAAGGGCGGGCGACCGGACTCTCGCCACCCCACGGAGGGGGCTCGCAGGGGCCCCGGGAAGCCGAGCCGCGGGCTTCGTCCCCCTTTGCCCGTCCGTCTCCGAGAGCTGGATCGACCGCTTTCGATGGAGATCGGCCGGCGCACCGGGACGGGACGGCGGCGTGGGGTCAGCGGCTCTCGTCGTCGAGACGCTCCTGCTCCTTCTTCTCGAGGCGGTCCTTCTCCTTCTGCGCCGCCTCGCGCTCCTCGCGGATCTCTTCGTGGGACTTCGAGTTGTTCGTCATGGGGAGATCCTAGGAGGCCGGCTGCTTCGGCGGTCGCGTGAACAGGGTCTCGGTCTTCTCGAGCTCCATGCCCTTCGTCTCGGGAACCCGCCACGCGACGTAGACGAACGACAGTGCGGCGAAGAGCGCATACATCCCGTACGTGAGGGGGAGGGACCATCCCGACATCGTGGGGAAGCTGACCGTGATGAGGAAGTTCGCGATCCACTGTGCGGCCGCGGCGACGCCGAGGGCCTTCCCGCGGATGCGGCTGGGGAAGATCTCGCCGAGCAGCACCCAGACGAGCGGGCCCCACGAGGCCCCGAACCCGACGACGAAGAGATTGGCCGCGATGAGCGCGATCGTGCCCCAGGGCGCGGGAAGCGAGACGTCGTCGCCGCTGCCCTCCGCGAACGTGAAGGCCAGCGCCATCGCGGTCAGCGACAGCGTCATCAGCACCGAGCCGGTGAGCAGGATGGGCTTTCGACCCACCCGGTCGACGAGGAAGATCGCGATGAGGGTGACCAGCACGTTCGTGACCGAGGTGATCACGCTGATCGTCAGCGAGTCGCTCTCGTCGAACCCGACCGCCTTCCACAGCGTCGTCGAGTAGTAGAAGATCACGTTGATCCCCACGAACTGCTGGAACACCGACAGGATGATGCCGACCCATACGATCGGCTGCAGTCCCAGCACCGGGCCGCGCAGCGACGCCCCGGCGTTCTTGCGGTCGGACTCGATCGCGTTCGTGAGCTCACGCATCGTCTGGTCGAGGTCCACCGTCGGCACGAGCCGGGCGAAGATCTCGCGCGCCTCGTCGGTGCGGCCCTTCGCGATGAGGTGCCGTGGCGACTCCGGCAGGGTGAACGCGAGGATGCCGTAGACCGCCGACGGCACGACGCCCACCAGGAACATCCACCGCCACGCCTCCATGCCCCACCAGAGCGTCTCCGACGCCCCGCCGGCGGTGTTCGCGAGGACCGCGTCGCTCAGCAGCGCGCCGAAGATGCCCAGGGTGATGGCCAGCTGCTGCAGCGACGCGAGGCCGCCGCGGATCTGACGCGGAGCGATCTCGGCGATGTAGGCGGGTGCGACGACCGAGGCGATGCCGATGCCGAGACCGCTCATCACGCGCCAGAGGATGAGATCCGGGATGCTGAAGGTGAGCGCCGCGCCGATCGACGAGCCGAAGAACATGATCGCGCCGAGGAACATCACCCGCAGCCGACCCCACCGATCCGACAGGCTGCCGGCGATCATCGCCCCGACCGCGCAGCCGAGCAGCGCGACGGCGACGACGAACCCCGTGAGCACGTCGCCCAGCCCGTAGTTCTCCGCGATCGAGTCGACCGCGCCGTTGATGACCGAGGAGTCGAACCCGAAGAGGAAGCCGCCGACCGCCCCGGCGACCGACAGGCCGATGGCCCTGCGCCCGTAGCTGCTGCGAATGGAGAATTCGCCGGTCGGAAGCGTCCCTGTGCTGTTCACGGTCGACCACCATAGACCCGACGCGGCGCGCGCGGCAGCCATTGACATGGCACGGTCGGAGGATCGCGGCGCGGGAGCCCCGCGTCCTCCTGCACGGTCGAGCGACCCGAAGGTCGCTGACTACAGTTGGGGGATGACCGTGCATCTGCTCGGCGCGGCCGAGATCCGCGCGCTCGCCGCCGACCTGGATCTCACCCCGACGAAGAAGCTCGGACAGAACTTCGTCGTCGACGCGAACACGGTGCGCAAGATCGTGCAGGTCGCGGGCGTCGTCGCCGGCGAGCACGTCGTCGAGGTCGGGCCCGGGCTGGGATCTCTCACCCTGGCCATCCTGGAGACCGGTGCGAGCGTCGTGGCGGTCGAGATCGACCACCGGCTGGCAGAACGCCTGCCTGCGACCGCGCGCGCGCATGGCGTGCTCGACGGAATGCTGCGCGTCGTCGACGCGGATGCGCTCCACGTGGGGGAGCTGCCGGGGGAGCCCTCGGTGCTGGTGGCGAACCTGCCCTACAACGTGTCGGTGCCGGTCCTGCTGCACTTCCTGGAGACGTTCGGCCACCTGCAGCGCGGCGTCGTGATGGTGCAGGCCGAGGTGGGCGAGCGCCTCGCGGCCCCGCCCGGATCGAAGGTCTACGGCGCGCCGAGCGTGAAGGCGGCCTGGTACGGGCGGTGGCGCCTGGCGGGCACCGTGTCGCGGCAGGTCTTCTGGCCCGTGCCGAACGTCGACAGCGTGCTGGTCGCGTTCGAGCGCGCCGCGCAGCCGCGCGCCGACGAGGACGAGCGGCGTCGCACCTTCCGGCTCGTGGATGCGGCGTTCCAGCAGCGTCGCAAGATGCTGCGTCAGGCGCTGTCGGGCGAGCTCGGCGGATCGGCGGCGTCCGCATCCGCGGTTCTCGAGCGCGCCGGGGTCGAGCCGACCGAGCGCGGCGAGCAGCTCACGGTCGAGGACTTCCAGCGCATCGCCCGCGCCCTCTGACCCGCCC
>NZ_CACSKB010000033.1 GCF_902706225.1 Microbacterium sp. 18062 | reverse complement strand
GGCTGTCAGGGGCGGAGCGGCTGTCAGGGGCGGAGCGGGTGCTCGTCAGCGTCGGGGTGGTGCGTCCTCTGTGTTCGTTCGTCGCGAATGCAGGATGTACGGGTGGCGGACCCTGCATTCGCGACGAACGAACCGGGGGTGGGAGTCGGGGAGCATCGGGTACGGGGTCAGCGGTGGAACAGGCCTGTGAGGTCGTCCTGAGCGGCGATCCACTCCGCCCGCCGGGCGAACAGGCCCGGCACGAGCAGGCGGACCCGCTCGATCAGCTCGTCGAGGTCGGCGTGCACGAGCCGGCCGTCGCGCACGACGATCCGCCCGTCGACGACCGTCATGTCGACGTCGGAGCCGCGCACCGCGTGCACGAGGTTGTGGTGGACGTTGGCGTGCGCGCCGGCGGGCAGGAGCGGCGTCATCCGCGGGGTGCCGGTGCGGACCGCGACGAGGTCGGCCTTGCGCCCCGGGGCGATCGCCCCGAGCTCGGCGGCGCGGCCGATGGCGGCGGCGCCGCCGCGGGTCGCCATCCGCAGCACCTGCCACGAGTCCATCGCGGCCGCATCCATCGTGCGGAGCTTGCCGAGGAGGGACGCCACCTTCATCTCCTCGAACATGTCGAGGTTGTTGTTCTCCTTCTCGCCGTCGGTGCCGAGGCCGACCGCGACGCCCGCGGCGATCATCTCGGCGATCGGGGCCATGCCGCTGGCCAGCTTCATGTTCGAGACCGGGTTGTGCGACACGCCCACTCCGCGCGCGGCGATGAGGTCGATCTCGGCCTCGTCGAGCCACACCGCGTGCGCGATCATCGCGTGCGGCACGTCGAAGAAGCCGAGCTCCTCCAGCGCGAACATGGGGCGTGCGCCGTAGCGGTCCCGGAAGTCGGCGATCTCGAGCTCGGACTCGGAGCAGTGCGTGTAGATGCCGGTCCCGTAGTCGCGGGCCATGGCGATCGCGCGCCGCTGGCCGGCCGCATCCGCGTAGGACGGGTGCTCGAGACCCACCCACGGCATGATCCGGCCGTTCGCGGCCCCGGCCCAGTCGCGTAGCATCCGCTCGTTGTCGTCGAGGGTGTCGAAGTAGTCGAAGTCGGGGTGCTCGCCGACGTAGTTCACCGAGACGAGGCGGTTGCCGAGGGCGGATGCGGCGCGCGCGGCGCCGTCCATGAACCGCCACATGTCGACGACCGTGGTGGTGCCCGAGAGCAGCCCCTCGGCGTAGCAGAGCCAGGCGGCGGCCTCGGCCTCCTCGGGGCGCAGCACCCGGTGCATCGGGTCGATGTGGACGCGCAGCCACTCCCACACGGGCAGGTGCTCGGCGGTGCCGCGCAGCATCCCGGAGTGGTGATGGGCGTTGATGAGGCCCGGCATGAGCAGGCGGCCGGGCAGGTCGACGCGCTCGGCCCCGGGATGCGCGGTCTCGAGCTCGGCGCGCGGCCCGACGGCCTCGATCGTGCCGCCGCGCACGAGCACGGCGGTGTCCGTGAGGACGCTCTGCACGTCGTCCATCGTGACGACGATGTCGGGGGTGAACAGGGTGGTGGTGCTCATGCGGTGCCTTGTCTGGTGGTGCCTCGTCGTGCAGGGCGGGCCCGGGATGCATCCCGGGCCCGCCGGTGGGGCTCAGCGCTGGTAGTCGATCAGCTCGGGGCGCTCGTCGTAGACCTCGGCGAGCAGGCTCAGGTCGAAGAGGTCGGCGACGTCGAGGTCGTAGCCCGAGTCGGCGAGGCTTCCGATCGTCTGCTCCTGCAGTTCGGCCGAGATCGTGAACAGCCCGTTCGTGGCCGTCTCGTCCGAGACGACGAGCAGCTCCGCCTGCGCCGTGGCGCTCGCGATCGAGGTCTCGAGCGAGAGGCCGAGGTCGGCGCCGTACTCGTCGACCGCGAGGGTCGCGCCCACGGTCGGGTCGGCGACCGCATCGGCCCAGCCCTGGATCTCGGCGCGGAGGAAGTCCTTGAGCTTCTCGCGGTCGTTCGCGATCGTCTCGTCGGTCGCGGTGACGACGTGCCCGACGAAGGGCAGCCCGTTGTCGGCGAACAGCAGGTCGGTGACCTCGATCCCCTGCACCTCGAGGGTGACGGACTGGCTCGTGACGAACGCGATCAGTCCGTCGACCTCGCCGGTGGTCAGCGGCGCCGGGTCGTACTGCACCGGCACGATGTCCACCTCGGACGCATCGATGTCGTTGGCGGCGAGGAACGCCTCGAAGACCGGTCGGTTGGCGTCCTGCACGCCGATCCTCTTGCCGATCATCTCCTCGGGCGTCGTGATGTCGGCGCCGTCTGTGAGCGAGGCGATCGTGAACGGGTTCTTCTGGAACGTCGCGCCGATGACCTTCAGCGGCGCGCTCTCGTTCGCGACGGCCGCGCCGATCGAGAGGGCGTCGGTGAGGGCTATGTCGGCGGTGCCGCTGAGGAGCTCCGCGACGCCGCTCGACGGGCCGGCGATCAGGTTGACCGCGGAGAATCCCGCGTCGGCGTAGTAGCCCTCGTGCTGGGCGATGAACTCGCCCGACCACTCCTCGTTGAGGATCCAGCTGAGCTGCACGTCGAGCTCGCCGTGGGTGGCGTCGGTGGTCGTGGTCGGCTCGGTCGCCGCGGTGCCGGAGCAGGCGGTCAGGGCGAGTGCGCCGGCGACGAGCACGGCGGTGGCGCGGAAGCGGGCGAAGGATCGGGGCGAGCTCATGACGACTCTCTCTCGTGCGCCGGAGACGGCCGGTGCCGGTGCGCTCGGGACTGCGCTGAGAGTGATTGTAAGGAGTAATCATTGATTGCACATGGCAATCAGGTTTCGCGGGTGTTACCTGTTCGGCGCGGCGCGGCGCGTCCTGGCGTGGCGCTACGCGGCGAACGCGTAGGCGAGAAGGATGCGGACGGGCCCGTCGCCGCGCACCGACCAGCGGTTGCGCATCGCGCCGGGATGCGCGATCGCATCGCCGGGGCCGAGCGCCCAGACGCCCTGCCCCTCGATCTCGACGTCGATCTCCCCCTCGATCACGTAGACCGTCAGCTCGCCGTCGGACTGGAACCAGTCGCCCATGTACTGTCCGCGCTCGACGCGGTACTCCTGCACGGTCGCGAAGCGGGCGGTGCCCGAGGAGATCACCCGGGTGGTGGCGGCATCCGGCACATCGGAGATGGGCACCCAGGTGCCCTCGTCGTGTCGCGACACGTGTACGACCTCAGGCTCCGGCATCGTCGGCAGGAGGGCGGAGGGCGAGATCTCGAGCGCCTTGGCGAGTCGGTACAGAGTGACGAGCGAGGGCATCGTCTGCCCGCTCTCGATCTGGCTGAGGAACGGCTGGCTGATGTCGGAGGATGCGGCCAGTGCCCGCATCGACAGCTTCTTCGCGGAACGCGCCTCGCGGATGGCGCGGCCGAGCGAGACGCCGATCAGAGCGTCGCTCGGGGGCGCGGCGACGCCGGTCACTGTCGGGGATTCGGATGCGGGCACGCGCCCACAATATGCCCTGCTCGTCTGCCGGGATGCCCTCGCGCGCGTCGCGGCGGGCTGTTACACGTCCGTCATGTGATTGATAACTGCTATCAAAGATAGGTCTTTACGATCAGAGTGTGCCGACCATCCCGCCGGCACCCGCCTCGTGAGCGAGGCGCACCGAGATCGAAGGAACCGTCATGGTCAGTGGCTTCGAAGTGCCCACGGTCGACATCTCCGCCTACGTGCACGAAGGATCGCCCGGGGCGCGCAGACGCGTCGCCGAGCAGATCGACGACGCTTGCCGCACGGTCGGGTTCATCCAGATCGTCGGCCACGGAGTGCCGGCCGCCGTGACCACGGGGATCGCGAACGCGATCGACGGCTTCTTCGAGCAGCCGCTCGAGACGAAGAAGGAGTACATGCGGCCGAAGCGTGAGAACCGCGGCTACACGCCTCCGAAGACCGAGTCTCTCAGCTACACGATCGGCATCGACCCGATCACGCGCATGAACGACTTCTTCGAGGCGTACAACGTGGGGGTGACCCGCGCCGACTTCCCGGATGCGGAGCTGCCCGTCGAGGAGTACCCCGACAACACGTGGCCGGTCGAGCCCGCCGGCTTCCGACCGCAGGTCGAGGCGTACTTCGCCCAGGCGCGGCGAGTGGCGAGGACGCTCACCGACATCTTCGCCGACGCCCTGGGAGTCGGACGGGACTTCTTCGAGCCGTTCACCCGGCACTCGCTCGACGTGCTGCGGATGAACAACTATGCCCTGCCGCCGGGCTCGATCGAGCTGGGGGCGGAGATGACCGGGATGGGCGAGCACACCGACTTCGGCGTCGTCACCGTGCTGTGGGCCGATCAGGTCGCGGGTCTGCAGGTGCTCGGCCGCGACGGGCTCTGGCATGACGTGCAACCCGCCGACGACGCCTTCCTCGTCAACCTCGGCGACGTGATGGCCCGTGTCACGAACGACCAGTGGATGTCGACGCTGCACCGCGTGAAACCGCCGATCATCGACGGCACGATCGTGCGGCGGCGATCGGCGGCGTTCTTCGAGGACGGTGACCCGGCAGCGCTCGTGCAGCCGCTGGCGTCGTTCGTGCCCGAGGGGGACGAGCCCCTCTACGCCCCGGTGACCCTCAAGGAGCACATCACGGCGAAGCTCGAGGGGCTCAAGTCGCTGAAGAAGAACCTGAACGCGGAGCGCGAGGCCGCACGCGTGACGACCGCCGTCGGCGCGTGAGCGGGGGCGGCGACTCGGCCGGCGGCCGAGATTCGGGCGCGGGCCGCGCGGTGGCGGATGCGGCGTCGGACGCCGTGAGCCCGGCGGGTGCCGCCGCATCCCTCCCGGTGGTCGTGCTGCTGCACGGCGCATGGGCGTCGAACTGGGTGTGGGATCCGATCATGCCGGCTCTGCGGGGCCGTGGGTACGACGTGATCGCCGTGAGGCTGCCGGACGCGGCGGAACCCGAGAGCGCCTCCACCCTCGCCGAGAACGTGGCGCGGGTGGAGACGGCGATCGGCGGGCGGGCGGGCCGCATCCACCTCGTCGGACATTCGGGCGGCGGGATCGTGGCGACCGCCGCCGGCGAGGCGCTGAGCGAGCGGGTCGTGAGCGTGACGTACGTGGCGGGGATCATGCTGCCCTCGGGCGTCGCCTTCGACGACGTGCGCGCCGAGCTCGGGGATGCGCCGGGGATCATGGGGCTCGCGCCGTTCGTCGAGGAGGTGCGGGATGGCTCCGCCACGGTCGTGCCGGTCGATGCGGCGGTGGCGGTGCTCTTCCAGGCCGCGCCGCCGGCACTGGCGGTCGAGGCGGCGCGGCGCCTGCAGCCGCAGTGGAACGTGGGCCTCGACCTCGTGCCCACGTGGACCCCGGACCGCTGGGGCGCGCTGTCCCGCCTGTACGTCGAGGCATCCGAGGATCGCGACATCCCGCTCGCCCTGCAGCGGCACATGCAGGGGCGGACGCCGGGCGCCGAGGTCGTCACGCTGGACAGCGATCACGCGCCCCAGCTCTCCGCCCCCGAGGCCCTGGTCGCGGCGCTCTCGGCGTTCATCGACCGGCACTGACGCCGACGGGGCACGCCCGCGATGGCGCCTGCTTCCTGGTATGGCGCCGCGAATTACTGGCGCCCTCACAGGGAACACGCGCCATTCGGGCGCTCCGGGCGTCTCGCCCTGCCCGACCTGGCGTGTGTCGTCCTGGTCACTCCCGGGCGAGGCGCCAGACACGCTCGCGGGTGAACGGCTGCACGAACGGGCGGGTGCCGAGGGCCCGAGCGATGGCGTTGCCGATGGCCGGCGCCACCGGGTTGTACGGCGACTCGCTCATCGACTTCGCGCCGAACGGCCCCACATCGTCGCTCGTCTCGGCGAAGTACACCTCGGTCTCGGGGACGTCGGCGAACTGCGGCACCCGGTAGGTGCGGAACACCGCGTTCGCGACCTTGCCGGTCTCGTCGACCAGCACCTCCTCGTACAGGGCGCTGCCGATGCCCTGCGCCGCTCCCCCCTCGACCTGGCCGCGGCACTGCGCCGGGTTCATCACGAACCCCGCGTCGGCGGCCTGGATCGACTGCAGGATGCGGACGCCTCCGGTCGAGGGATCCACCGCGACCCGAGCGGCGTGCACGTTGAACGCGAGCGAGCGGATGTCGCCGAGCTCGCTGCCGTCGGCGATCAGCCCGTCGGTGCCTTCCCCGTCGGTGTCGCGCTCGGCGGCGGGGGCCGCGGCGACGATCTCGGCGAAGCCGATCCGGCCTGCCGGGGTGTCGACGCCGTCCGGGCCGACCACGGCGGATGCGGCATCCGTGCCGGTGAGCCCGGCGGCGAGCAGCCGCATCCGGTCGCGCAGCGCCAGGCACGCGGCGTGCAGCGCCTTGCCGGCGACCGTGATGCCCGCCGACGCGAACGCGCCGGTGTCGTGCTCGACGGCGTCGGTGTCGGCGTGCCAGAGCTCGAGCCGGTCGTGCGGGACGCCGAAGACGGATGCGGCGATCTGCCGGTGCACGGTCGTGGTGCCGTTGCCGAACTCCGCGGTGCCGACGCGCAGCCGGTAGGTGCCGTCGGGCCGCAGTACGACCGAGGTCCGCGCGACGTGGCCCCGGGGTGCCATCGTCGCGATCATCGACGCCGCCATCCCCTCCCCGACGAGCCAGCCGGCGGGGGCGTCGACGCCGTTGCCGCGGCGCAGCGCAGCCTGAGCGAGGTCGAGGCACTGATCGAGCCCGTAGCTGCCCCAGACGAGGTCCTCCTCGTACTTGTCGGCGTCCGGATGCAGCGGGTCGCCCTCGCGCACCATGTTGATGCGGCGCAGCTCGAACGGGTCGATGCCGAGGCGCTCGGCGAGCATGTCCATCGCGGACTCGACGCCGAGGATCACCTGCCCGAGCCCGTACCCGCGGAATGCGCCCGAGGGGATGTTGTTCGTGTACACGGCCTCGGCGTCGAGCCGCTTGACCGGTGAGCGATAGATCGTGGTCGACTCGGCGAGGGAGTGGAACATCACCCCGATCGCGTGGTTGCCGTAGGCACCCGTGTCGCTGAGGAGGTCCACGCCCATCGCGGTGAGCGTGCCGTCGGCGTTCGCGCCGAGGGTCACGTCCACCCGCATCGGATGCCGCACCGACGCGCGCTGGAACTGCTCCGTGCGCGAGAACTCGTAGGCCACCGGGCGTCCGGTGCGCAGCACCGCGAGGGCGACGAGGTCCTCGGTGAAGATCTCCTGCTTGCCGCCGAAGCCGCCGCCGACGCGCGGGGCGTACACGCGCACGCGGTCGCGCTCGAGTCCCAGCACGTGGCACAGCTCGTCACGGGTGAGGAACGGCACCTGCGTCGACGAGCGGATGACGAGCCGGCCGTCGTCGTCGAGGCGGCCGACCGCGCCGTGCGTCTCGAGCTGCGCGTGGCTGACGCGGGAGGTCTGCCAGGTGCCCGACACCGTGACGTCGCTCGCCGCGAGGGCGGCGTCCAGGTCGCCGTGCGTCTCGTGCAGTGCGGCGACGACGTTGCGCGACGCCTCGGCGACGCGGTCGGCGGGCGCGCGGTCCGGATGCAGCAGCGGCGCTCCGGGGCGGCGGGCGGCATCCGGATCGAGCACCGACGGAAGCACCTCATAGGTGACGCGGATGGCGCGGCACGCCGCATCCGCCGCCGCCGCGGTCTCGGCGACGACCGCCGCCACGCGCTGGCCGACGAAGCGCACGACGTCGTCGAGCACGCGGGTGTCGTCGGGGTCGTCCTCGCGGTGCTCGTGGCGGGCGGTGGAGAACCGGGTCGCGGGGACGTCGGCGTCGGCGTGCGTGAGCACCGTGACGACGCCGGCGATCGCCTCGGCCGCGCTCGTGTCGATCGCGGTGATGCGGGCGTGCGCGTGCGGCGATCCGAGCACCCGCAGCACGAGCGCGCCGGGCACGGCCTCGTCGAACGTGTACGGCTCGCGGCCCTGCACGACCCGCCGTCCCGCCGCCGGCCGCGCCGACGTGCCGACGCCCTGGTCCCGGGTCGCGCCCTCGTCCCCCGTCTCGCCCCCGGTCTCGCGGACGGGACCGAGGATCGACTCGCGGATGGCGGCACGGATCGGGCGGTAGCCGGTGCAGCGGCAGAGGTTGCCCTTCATGCGTCGGTCGAGGTCGTCGAGGTCGTGCTCGCAGAGGGTCGAGGCGGTCACGCTCATGCCGGGTGTGCAGAACCCGCACTGGAACCCGAAGTTGTCCACGATCGCCTGCTGCACCGGATGCAGCTCGTCGCCCGGGGCGAGACCGGCGGCGGTCGTGATCGCCGCGCCCTCGACGCGGACGGCGGGGATGACGCACGAGTGCACGGGCTCGCCGTCGAGCAGCACCGAGCAGGCGCCGCAGTCGCCGGCGTCGCAGCCCTTCTTGACCTCGGTGTGCCCGTGCTCGCGCAGCAGTGTGCGCAGGCACTGGCCGGCGGCGGGCTCGGCGTCGATCGGAGCGCCGTTGACCTCGAACCTCATGCGGTGCGCGCCTCCAGGTCCGCTCGGATGCGCTCCGCGAGCTCGACGCTCACCCCGCGGCGCCAGTCCGCGGCGCCGAGAGCGTCGCTGTAGTAGCCGTCGGCACCGGAGACGGATGCGGCGAGGGCGGCGGCATCCGGGATCGTGTCGAAGCGCAGCACGGCGGGCGCCGCGGTCGCGGCCGTGATCGCGAAGACGGCGGAGCCGTCGGCGTCGAGGCGCCCGGTCACGACGGCGCCGGAGCGGCCGAGCTCGGCGAGGGCGATCTTTCGCAGCAGCACGTGCGAGCGGAGGGTCCGCGCGGGGATCTCCACCGCGCGGAGCACCTCGCCCGGGAGCAGCGCATTGGTGCCGTTGCCGGTCGGGAGCTCGGCGACGGGGAGGCGGCGCTCGCCGCCGTCGGGCGTCCACACGACCGCGACGCCGTCGAGCGCGGTGGCGAGGGAGATCATCGCGCCCGCGGCGAACGAGCGGCAGAGGTTTCCGCCGACGGTGGCGGTGTTCCAGATCTTGAACGAGGCGAGCAGGGCGTTCGCCGCATCCGGGAACATCGCGACGGCCCGCCAGTCGGCGGGTGCCGCGGGCAGATGCGGGGCGCGCCCCTCGGCCCAGGCGACGAGGCGGGCGATCGTGCACGTCGCCCCGATGCGGAGGCCCTCGTCGGCGACCTCGAGGTCGGCCCAGCCCATCGTGGTGAGGTCGACGAACCCGGTGGTCTCGGGCTGCGGCTCGCTCATGAGCCACGTGCCGCCCGCGATCAGCACCTCGCCCGGTGCGAGGGCGAGGTCGGAGCGGATCCGCGCGGTGCGGAAGCTCGTGATGGTGGTGATGTCCACGGCTGCCTCGGATGTTGGTCACATGAACAGTTCGGTTCAGCGAGTCAAGCAGCGTCGGGTTTCACGGGTGTTTCACGCGTGTGAGCGGGCGCACTTCCGGCGGTCGGGTCTTCCGCACGGGCCGTTCCGGAGACCCGCCCGGGGTGGCGCCAGTTGCCTGTGGTGGCGCACGCGTTATCCGCCGCCATCGCAGGAGACAGGCGCCGCCGCGAGTCGCTCGCCCAAGATGCGGCCGCTATGTGCTGCAGGAGACGGATGCGGCGGCAGCTGAGACGGGCTCCGCTTCCGCGACCCGGCGGTGCAAAGGACCGGAGAGCTCCCGCAGAGGGCGTCCCGACCCGCCGTGGTGGGCGGCCACGATCTCGGCGAGCACGGCGAGAGCCGTCTCCTCGGGACTGGCACCGCCGAGGTCGAGACCCAGGGGCGAGTGCAGCCGGGCGAGGTCCGCATCCGTCATACCCTCGGCGCGCAGCAGCTCGGCGCGGCGCGCGACGGTCGACCGCGCCCCCAGCGCGCCGACGAACCCGATCGGCAGGCCGAGCGCGACGCGGATCGCGGGGATGTCGAGGCGCACGTCGTGCGTGAGGACGCAGACCGCGGTGCGGCTGTCGATCTCCTCGGGATCGAGGCGTGCGAGATAGTCGTGCGGTGTGTCCGCCACCAGGTCGTCCGCGGCCGGGAAGCGCTCGCGCGTGACCAGAAGCTCCCATACGTCGCACACCGAGACGGTGAATCCGGCGGCGGCGCCGACGCGGCAGAGCGCCGCCGCATGCTCACCGGCTCCGAGCAGGATCAGCCGCGGCGGGGGCGTCGCGGCCACGACCAGCAGGTCGTCGCCGTCGTATGCCCCGGCGAGTAGGCGGCTCTCCGTGGTGTCGGCCGGCACCTCGACGACGGCGCCCGTGCGCGGCCCGCTCCGGACGATCCCGATCGCTGATCGCCTCCCGTCCGCCGCGCGTTCCAGGGCGCGCACCGCGATGTCGTCGTCCGGGCGGACCACGCTGACGATCGCGTCGATCGACCCGCCGCAGGCGAGCCCGGCGGCGAAGGCCTGCTCGTCGCTGAACCCGAACCGGGCCGCCGTGCCGTCGCCCCGACCGAGCGCGGCGAGCGAGAGCGCCACGGCGTCCGCCTCGACGCACCCGCCGGAGATCGATCCGATCACCCGGGCGCTGCGCGTGACGGCCATCGCCGAGCCCACGCCGCGCGGTGCGCTCCGGGCGACGTGTGCCACCGTGACGGTCGCGACGGTCTCGCCGGTGCGCAGCAGCGGCAGCAGATCGTGGGCGAGCTCGAGCATCCAGCCACGCTAATCGGCGCATGTTACGAGCGCGCTACGCTGTCGTGATCATGAGCCCGAGTCCCTCCGAGCACACCCTCGCCGGACTCGTCCTCGCCGCCGGCGCCGGGTCGCGCTTCGGCGGTCCGAAGGGCCTCGCCCGCACGACGGAAGGAGAGCCCTGGGTCGCGCGGGCCGCGCAGATCCTGCGTGCCGGCGGGTGTCGCGAGGTGCTCGTCGCCGTCGGAGCGGCCGCCGACGAGGTGGCGGCGCTTCTGCCGCCGTGGGCGGACGCCGTGCGGGTCGACGACTGGACGGTCGGCGTCTCCGCGTCGCTGCGCGCAGGACTCGAGGCAGCTGAGCGCACGGCCGCCGACGCGCTCGTGGTCATCACCGTCGACACCCCCGCGATGCCCGTCGAGGCCGTCGCGCGCCTCGCCGACGGAGCCTCGCCGACCGCCCTCGTCCGGGCGGAGTACGCGGGCCGCCCGGGGCACCCCGTGCTGATCGGACGCACGCACTGGCCGGCGGTGTCCGCATCCGTGTCCGGGGATCGCGGCGCCCTCCCGTACCTGCGCGCCCATGGGGCGCTGACGGTGGAGTGCGGCGACCTGTGGTCGGGCGAGGACGTCGACGCCCGCTGAGGTCTCTGCCGGCCTCTGCGCTCACGGGTGCGAACTCCCGTCGGTGTGCGCACAATGGAGCCATGCCGGGTGCCATCGACGACGAACTGGCGGTGCTCCGCGCCCGCGCGTACGGGCCCGATGCCGACATCCAGTCCGATCCGTGGGCGCTCGCCCGCCTGCGCGAGCTGGAGGAGGCCCTGCGCCCCTCGGATCCGGACGGCGCGCAGACGTCCGGCGGCGCCGACGACCTCTTCGCGGAATGGTTCGGCGGGTTCGCGACGGTGAGCGATCCGCACGACGGCCGGCGGATGCGGCGGACCCGCGCGGATGCGGACGCCCTGCTTGCCCACGACGCGGAGCCGGTGCCGACGAGCGCGGGCGACCAGACCGCACAGGAGGGAGCTGCGCCCGGACGTTCCCGCACCTCGATCGGATGGCAGCTCGCGCAGGCGGTCGGCGTCGTGTCCGACGACCTCGCCGCGGAGCGCACGGCGGACGCGAGCGATCGACAGACGCAGTCCGCATCCGGGTCGCGCATCGCCTCCGCGCCCGGGTCGCCCGCCACTCCCGACGCGCCGGAGCCGTCTGACGCATCGGAGGCGTCCGCGACGGCTGCCTCACCCGGTTCCGCCGCCTCCGCGCCCGAGCCGGTGTCCGCACTGCCCGCCCCGGCGCTGAGCCGGCGGGCGCGCGTCGCGTGGGTGCTCAGCATCGTCGTCGCGATCGTCGTGGCTGCGGGGCTGACGGCCTGGACCTTTCCGTTCGGCGTGCGCGACGAGCACCATCACGACGCGCGATTGACGCTCCAGAGCGCGGAGATCGCCCCGAGCGTCGCGACGCGGTTCGGCGTCGCGACCGAGGACACGCGGTACTGGGGCGAGTATCTCGGGCTGCACATCTACGGGACGACCGAGTGCCTGTACGCGGTCTTCTCCGAAGAGAGCGCGTCGTACCTCGGGGGCGGCTGCGCCGGCTCCGGGCTCGCACCGCTGATGGACGTGTACATCCCGGGCGAGAGCGAGCGGGTCTCGTACACCAGCGACATGGAGTACCCGGAGGAGCTGATCCGTACGTTCCCGGAGGGCGGCATCATCCGCTTCGTCCTCCAGGACGACGATGTCGTCGTCGACGTGGGGGAGTTCCCGGGGCGCGGGTGACCGTGCCGTCGGCGGATGCCGGAGCGGGCTCAGCGGGACCCCGGTCGCTGCCCTTCGTCTCGAAGCTTCGCTCCTCGCTCAGGAACCGTGAGCGCAGCGAGACGAAGCGTGAGGACTTTCGCCTCAGCTTCTCAGGGCCCCTGCGGGACCCTCTGTGGGGTGTGAAAGTCCGGTCGCTGAGCGAGCGCGGCGAGACGAAGCGTGAGGACTTTCGGGTCAGGTGCGCAGCACCACGTTCTCCGGCTCCTCGCCGCGCACGAGATGCCCGATCTGGCGCCGGACGAGTCGCGCGATCCGCGGCCGCATGGCGCTGGTCGCCCCGCCCACGTGCGGCGAGACGAGCACACCGGGCAGGGTCCAGAGCGGATGCCCGTCGGGCAGTGGCTCCGGATCGGTCACGTCGAGGGCGGCGCGGATGCGGCCGCGGCGCACGTGCGCGACGAGGGCATCGGTGTCGATGAGCGGGCCGCGTCCGACGTTCACGACGAGAGCACCGTCGGGAAGGGCGGCGAGCTCCGCGTCGCCGATCACGTTGCGGGTCGCATCGGAGCCCGGGAGTGCGAGGAAGAGGATCTCGGTGTCGGCGAGCACGGCGTGCAGGTCCTCGATGGCGGCGACGGGCACGCCGTTCTCGACACGGGCCCGCGACGCGACGGCGCGCAGCTCGACTTCGAACGGGGCGAGCCGGGCCGCGATCGCCTTGCCGACACCGCCGTAGCCGAGCACCGTGACGCGGCGATCTGCGAGGCTGTCGGCGAAGACCCGGGTCCAGGTGTGCTCGCGGGCGAACTCGTCGAGGTGCCGCTGCACCGTGAGGGCGAGAGCGACGGCGAGCTCGGCGGTGGAGGTCTCGTGCACGGTCGCCGCGTTGGCGAACGCGACGCCAACAGGCAGGAGCTCCTCGACGCCCTCGTATCCGATGGACTGGCTCTGCACGAGGCGGGTGCGCACGCCCTCGAGGCGTCGCACGACGTCGTGCGCGCTCATGTAGGGCGGAACGACCAGGTCGATGTCGTCGCGCGGGGCGGGCCCGTCCATCGCCCACACGATCACCTCCGTCCCCTCCGGCAGCGGCTCGATGTCGGCGGCGAGCTCGGGGGCGGGGACGGAGACGACGAGGGTGGTCACCCTTCCGAGGCTATCCCCGTTGCGCGTCCGTGCGGTCCCGCGCGCGCCGTGCCCCGGCAGGCTGCCGGGGCACGGCGCGAGGGCGGACCGTCGTCCGAGGGATCAGCCGACAGCGACGGCGACCTCGTTCGGCGCGACGTCGAGCGTCGTGGTCGCCAGCACCTCGCCGGTGGTGAGATCCACCGCGTGCACCGCGTCGACGGCGGGCTCGGTCACGTACGCGACGTCGCCCGCGACGACGATCGCCGGATGCGGATCCTGCCACTGCACGGGACCGTCCCACGCCGCGATGACCGGGTACTCCGCCGTGATCTCGCCCGTCGCCGGGTCGAGGACGTGGATGGAGCCGTCCGAGGCGAGCACGTACGCCAGGTCGCCCGGACCGCGTGCGATGTCGCGGAACGTGTACTCGACGCCTTCCGGCAGCGCCACGACCTCGAGGGTCTTCGCGGCGGTGTCGATCAGGGCGACCTGCGAGAGCAGGTAGCCCTCGGCATCCGGGTCGTTCTTGTAGTCGCCGACGACCAGCGGGCTGGTCTCGCTGACGTAGGCGTTGCCCATCCGGCCATACGGCTGGTCGGGGGCGGCGAGCTTCGTGATCTCGCCGTCCTGGTAGAGCAGCGCGCCGTCCTCGCAGCCGAAGACGACGGCCTCGCCCTTCGCCGTGCCCTCGCCGTGCACGCCGGGGCAGTCCGCGCTCGTGGCGACCACGGAGCCGGATGCATCGGTGACCGAGATGCCGGTGCGGCCGTCCGCGTTCCCGACGGTCGTGAGGAACGTGTCGTCCTCGAGCACCACCGATACGCCGTGGTGCGCCTCGACGCCGGGGATCGTCTCGGTCTCGGGCAGCGCATCGCCCGCACTCGCGAGGTCGGCGGTCTCGAAGATCGTGGTGTCGCTCGTGCCGTCGGCGTACAGCACGGTCTTGCCGCCGTGCCGCACGACGTGGCCGGCGATGTCGGCCTCGAAGACGAGGTCGGTGAGCTCCGGCGTGCCGCCGGATGCGGCACCGGTGTCGAGCACCTGGAAGCCCTCGCTCGTCGTGACGAGCACGTGGGTTCCGTCTCCCGCGGCGTTCAGGCGCGTGAACTCCTCCGAGTCGACGTCGGCGAGCGTCTCCAGCGTGGTTCCGTCGAGCACGAGGATGCCGCCCTCGTAGCTCACCGCGAGTCGTGGACCCGCCTCGGCTCCGGATGCGGCGGGCTCCGTCGTCGGTGCGGCTCCCGACCCGGGGGAACAGGCGGCGAGCCCCGCAGCGGTCATCAGTGCGAGGCCGACGAGGCCCGCGCGGCGCATGTGTCTCTCGTGCATCTGCATCCTTCTTCTTTCCTCGTGGTGCGGACTCAGGGTGCGAGCCCGGTGGCGATGCGCTCGGTGTTGACACGCATCATGGTCAGGTAGTCCTCGGCGCCCCCGCCGGGCGGGGTGAGCGACTCGGTGAACAGCTCCACGACCTCGACGTGCACGTTCGCCTCCTCCGCGAGGACGCGCATCAGCCGGTCGGGGGACGAGGACTCGGCGAACACGGCCGCGACCCCGGCGTCCTCGAGCGCCGCGACGAGCCCGACCAGGTCGGACGCGCTCGGCGCCGCGAGCGTCGTGCCTCCCGGGATGACGGTCCCCACGATGCGGAACCCGAAGCGCTCGGCGAGGTACCCGAAGACGTGGTGGTTGGTCACGAGCGCGCGCCGTTCCGCGGGGATCGCGGCGAAGGCCGCCGTCATCTCGGCGTCGAGCCCGTCGAGCCGGTCGCGGTAGGCGGCGGTCCGCTCCGAGATCGCCTTCGCGTCCGCCCCGTCGATCTCGAGGAGATACGGCTCGATCGCGTCGACGACGGCGGCCATGCGGGCGGGGTCCGTCCAGAAGTGCGGGTCCGGTGTGCCGGCCGCATCCCTTTCCGCGTAGTCGAGCACATCGACGGCATCGCCCGCGACGAAGGCGGGCACACCGGATGCGGCCGCCGCATCGAGGTGCTGCTGCAGCCCCTCTTCGAGTCCGAGGCCGTTGGAGACGACGAGATCGGCCGAACGCAGCCGCGCGGCCTCCTGCGCCGAGATCTCGAACGAGTGCGGATCCGCGTTCGGCTTCATCAGCGTCATCACCTCCACGTCGGGGCCGACGAGCTCGCCGACGACGTCGCCGAGGACGTTCGTCGAGACGACGACGAGGGGACGGTCGTCGGATGCGGCCGAGCAGCCGGCGAGGACTCCGAGCGCGAGCACGGCGGACGCGAGGGCGGCGCTGAGGCGCGTTCTCATGGTCATCGTCCCGTCAGAGCGAGGTGGGCCGGCTCGCCATCCGTCTCGAAGACACGCGCGATGCGGGCCGCGTCGGCATAGTCGATCTCGTACAGTGCCTTCTCGGCGGGGGCGTTGAGGTAGGCGCGTTGGTCGTCGGCGATGAGCGACACGGTCGCGAGTCCGGCTGCGGCCAGGGTCTCGGGCAGGAGCGGGTCGGTCGCGGCGAGCAGCGCGCCGCTCGCGCCGTCGATGACGAGCACGCGGCCGTCCTCGGCGAGGCCCAGCAGGTGCTCGTGCGCGTCGTCGACCGCCGAGACCTGCCGCAGCGGCGCGGGCGCGTCGAGCACGGTCCAGGCGCGTTCGCGGGTGTCGAGCAGCAGGATGCGCCCGCTCTCGTCGAGCCCGGCGACGGTGGGGCGTCCCTCGCGGTTCGCGAACGACGAGACGGGGCCCGCCCCCTCGGGCAGCGGGATCCGCTCGACCTCGACCGTGCCGTCGACGACGGTGGCGAGCAGGGCGCCGTCGTGGCAGCCGATCACCGCGCCGACGCGCGTGGTGATCGTGCCCCGCGGGGCGAGGCACTCCGCGGCGATGCCGGGCGTCGCCGCGCCGGTCGCCGTGTGCACCGAGACCGTGCCATCGGCACCCGTCACGAGCGCGAACGATCCGACCGGCACGACCAGGCCGTCGTGCGGTTCGACCTCGAGGCGGAACCGCTCGACGATCTCGCCCTTCGACAGCGCCGCCGTGTCGAGCAGGACGGCGACGCCGGCGCCGGCGAAGAACACGCCGGTGCCGCCTGTCGTGGACGAGTTCGTCGTCGCGACCGTGGCGGGTCCGCTGCCGTCGACCGTGCCGAGGATGCGCGGCTCGGCGCGGTAGTAGTGGAAGTGGTCGACGTGATCCCACGTCCACATCCCGCTGTCGACGATCGTGAGCCCCTCAGCGGTCTCGGCGAACAGGTACCGTCCGTCGCCGGTCGCGGCGTCCGCCGGCTCGATCGTTCCGATCTCGGTGACCGTCTCGTCGAGAAGGTCGAGCTGCAGGATGCCGCCGTCGCCGCCGATCGTCGTGAGGTGCAGCTGCGGCTCGCTCAGCTCGGCCGCGCCCGCGATGCCGCCGTGATCCGCGTCGTCGGCGGAGGATGAGGACGCGGATGGCGCAGCGGGTGTGCCGCAGGCCGCGAAAGCGAGCAGCACGGTACCGAGCGCAAAAGGGGACAGGAGGGGGCGGGCGTGCACGTGATCCTCTCGGAACCCGGGGGAGCGGGTCATGACGGTGTCGGCTGGGGCGGGGCCCGGTGCCCGGGCAGGGGATCGTGCGCGGCCCGGTGCTCGCGTTCGGCGTCGGCGCGGCGCGTGCGCGTCCGGCTGAGAGCGGTGCGCAGCAGCCACGAGATCGCGGCGGCGGCGACGGCGGTGGCCGCGATCGAGGCGCCCGCGGCCGTGCCGGCGTGCCACGACAGGGCAAGTCCCCCGGCGACCGCGGCGGCGCCGACCGTCGCGGCCAGTGCCATGGTGGTCGGGATGCGGTGGGTCCAGTGCCGAGCGGCGACCGCGGGCGCGAGCAGCAGCCCGACCACGAGCAGCGATCCGACCGCCCGGTACGACGCGACGACGGCGAGGGTCACAAGGCCGACGAGCACGCTGTTCGCGAGGGCCGGGCGCAGGCCCAGCACGTGGGCGACACGGGCGTCGAAGGCGGCGGCGACGAGGGAGCGGTGCCCGAGCGTCGCGACGACGGCGCCGAGCGCTGCGGCCCCGGTGAGCAGCAGCAGGTCGGCCGCGGTGATCGCCAGGATGTCGCCGAAGAGGATCGCCGTCGCGTCCGTCGCGAAGCTGCCCGAGTGCGAGATGACCATCACGCCGAGCGCCAGCATCCCGACGAAGAGCATGCCGATGCTCGTGTCGTACGAGAGACGACCGTGACGCCGCAGCACGCCGACGCCGATGCTCATCGCCACCGCGCTCACCGCGGCGCCCGCGAGCACCGGCAGGCCGAGCACGGTCGCGAGGGCGACACCCGGCAGCGTCCCGTGGGCGAGGGCCTCGCCGAGGAACGCCATGCCGCGGATCACGACCCAGGTGCCGACGACCCCGCACAGCACGGCGACGAGCGAGCCGCCGAGCAGGGCGCGCTGCATGAAGTCGAGCGCAAGGGGTGTGAGGGGAGCGGGCACGGGAGACGACGATAACGATAATGAGAATGATTATCAAATTGAGTAGACTGACGCGCATGATCGACGTCTCCGCACGGACGGATGCCGCAGCACTCGACGACGTGTCGGTGCGGATCGACGGCGCGACGGTGCTGCATCCGCTCGATCTGGCGATTCAGCGGGGAGGGCTCACCGTGATCACGGGCCCGAACGGCGCGGGCAAGACGACGCTGCTCGAGACCGTTGCCGGAGTGCGCAAGCCGGCGACCGGCGTGGTGCGGCGTCTCGGCTTCGTCGCGTTCGTGCCCCAGCGTGCGGCGATCCCGAGTGCGCTTCCGCTGACCGTGCGCGAGGTCGTCGAGATGGGCGTGTGGGGCAGCGTCGGCGGATGGCGGCTGCTGGGCCGTGCTGGTCGGGTCGCAGTCGCGACGGCGGCCGAGGCGCTCGGGATCGAACGTCTGATGCGCAGGCCCTTCGCCGAGCTCTCCGGCGGGCAGCGTCAGCGCGCCCTGCTTGCGCAGGCGCTCGCACGGCGCGCCGATCTGCTGCTGCTCGACGAGCCCACGACGGGCCTTGACGACGACAGCGCACGCCGCATCCAGGACGCGATGGATGCGGAGACCGCCCGCGGTGCCGCGGTGCTGTGTGTCAGCCACGACCGCGGCCTCTGCGCGCGCGCGAGCCGCGTCATCCGCCTCGCCGACGGCCGGCTGACGCGACCCTCCGCCCGGTAGGCAGGCTCCCTGTCGCGCAGCGGGACGACGCGGTGGGGGACTTCGTCTCGGAGCTGTGCTCCTCGTTCAGGAACCGCGAGCGGCGACTTGCGAGTCAGTGATTCCCCGCCCGGCTCGAGGCGCCGGCGGCTCAGGCGGCGGCGACCGCGGCGGCGATGGCGGAGCGGAAGAAGCCCACGCCATCGACACCCGAGCGCATCGCGACCGAGGTGTCGGGGCCGAAGCCGGGCTCGACCGCGTGCTCCGGATGCGGCATGAGCCCCACGACGTTGCCGCGCTCGTTCGTGAGCCCGGCGATGTCGTCGAGCGAGCCGTTCGGGTTCACGCCGAGGTAGCGGAAGGCGACGAGCCCCTCGCCCTCGACGCGCGCGAGCGTCTCGGCGTCGGCGATGTAGCCGCCGTCCGCGTTCTTGAGCGGGATGACGATCTCCTGGCCCTCGCTGAAGTCGCTCGTCCAGGCGGTGTCGGCGTTCTCGACGCGCAGGCGCTGGTCGCGGCGGATGAACTGCTGGTGGGCGTTGCGGATGAGGCCGCCGGGCAGCAGGTGCGCCTCGACGAGCATCTGGAATCCGTTGCAGATGCCGAGGACGGGCATGCCTGCCGAGGCCGCGTCCTTGACCTCGGCCATGATCGGCGCGAGCGCCGCGATGGCGCCGGCGCGCAGGTAGTCGCCGTAGCTGAAGCCGCCGGGGAGCACGAGGGCGTCGACGCCCTCGAGGTCGTGCGAGCCGTGCCAGAGGGCGACCGGCTCGCCCCCGGCGATGCGGATCGCGCGCTGGGCGTCGCGGTCGTCGAGCGAGCCCGGAAAGGTGATGACCCCGATGCGGGCGGTCACTCGACCACCTCGATGCCCACGACGTCCTCGATCACGGAGTTCGAGAGCACCTCGTCGGCGATCTCGCGCACGGTGGCCAGCACGGCCTCGTCGACCTCGCCGTCGACCGTGAGCTCGAACCGCTTGCCGATGCGCACGCCGGTCACGGCGTCGGCGCCGAGGCGGGCGAGTGCGCCCGAGACGGCCTTCCCCTGCGGGTCGAGCAGTTCGGCCTTGGGCATGACGTCGACGACGATCGTGGGCATGAGAGGCTCCGTGGGTGCGCGGTCCGGGTGGCGTCCCCCAGTCTAGTCGCCGCGCCCGGCGCCCCCGGCCGTCCAGCCCCCCGCGAGAAACCACACGCGCGTCCGGACATCACGCTATGCGTGGTGTGTCGCGGCGGAAGTGGTTTCTCGCGAGGGACGCTGGGCCGCGGACTCCTTGACAGGCCTGAGAGCGCTCCCATACACTCCAGCGAAAGGACGACGACATGCCCTCCACGCCCCGCACGTTCCCCCAGGATTTCCTCTTCGGCGCTGCCACCGCCGCATACCAGATCGAGGGCGCCGCCCACGAGGACGGCCGTCGCGACTCCATCTGGGACGCCTTCAGCCGGGTGTCCGGCGCCGTCGTAGGCGGCGACAACGGCGACGTCGCCTGCGATCACTACCACCGCTACCGCGACGACGTCGCGCTGATGGGCGAGCTCGGCCTGCAGACCTACCGCTTCTCGACGTCCTGGGCCCGGGTGCGGCCCGACGGCGGCCCTGTCAACCCGAAGGGGATCGACTTCTACGAGCGGCTCGTCGACGAGCTGCTCGAGGCCGACGTCCTCCCCTGGCTGACGCTGTACCACTGGGACCTCCCGCAGGCGCTCCAGGAGAAGGGCGGATGGACGAACCGCGACACGGCCGACCTCTTCACCGAGTACGCGCTCGACATGCACGACGCGCTCGGCGACCGGGTAGGCGTGTGGACGACGCTGAACGAGCCGTGGTGCTCTTCGTTCCTGAGCTACACCGCGGGCCTGCACGCGCCCGGCCACTACTCGCCGGCCGAGGGTGTGCTCGCCGCGCACCACCTGCTGCTCGGCCACGGGCAGGCCGTTCAGGCGCTGCGCGGGCGCGACGCCGACCTGAACCTCGGCATCACGCTGAACCTCACGGTCGCCGATCCGGTCGATCCCGACGACCCGGCCGACGCCGACGCCGCGCGTCGCATCGACGGTCAGTTCAACCGGTGGTTCCTCGACCCGATCTTCCGCGCCGAGTACCCGGCCGACATCCTCTCCGACTTCACCGCCCACGTCCCGGATGCGGCAGCCGCCCTCGAGCGCGCCATCCGCCCCGGCGATCTCGACGCGATCTCGACGCGCATCGACACGCTCGGTGTGAACTACTACCACGGCGAATACGTCGGGGGGACGATCCCGGCGGCACCTCCGACGAGCGGTGACGCGCCCACCGACCGGCGGGGCGAGTCGGCCTTTCCGGTGTCGCACGACATCCATTGGCACGACCGCGGGATGCCCCGCACGTCGATGCACTGGGAGGTCGACGCCCCGACCCTCACCCGGCTCCTCCGTCGGGTCGCCGACGACTACTCGGATGCCGCCGGCACGCGCCTGTTCGTCACCGAGAACGGTGCGGCGTACGACGACGTCGCCGTGGTCGAGGACGGCGTCGCCCGCGTGCACGATAGCGCGCGCGTGCACTTCCTGCGCGCGCATCTCGTGGCGATCCTCGACGCGATCGAGTCGGGCGTCGACGTCGGCGGCTACTTCTACTGGTCGTTCCTCGACAACTACGAGTGGGCGTGGGGCTACGAGAAGCGGTTCGGCATCGTCCGGGTCGACTACGACACCCAGGAGCGCACGCTCAAGGACAGCGCCCGCGAGTACAGTCGGATCATCCGCGCTCGGGAGATCTAGGGCGATCGAGACTGTGCGGGAACGGTGACGAGGTGAGCGCAACTCCTTCGGAAGAGGACCCGCCGGGCCGTTCCGCGTCGTACCCGGGCGACGCGGAGGAGTCGCGCACGGATCGCGCCGCACCAGAGTCGGGGCGACGGGGCGGGAGAGGAACGCCATGGCGGCATCGGTGACGATCGAAGAGGTCGCGCGCGTCGCGGGGGTATCCCGGTCCACGGTCTCGCGCGTCGTGAACGCGTCGACGGCCGTCAGCCCGGAGGCGCTCGATGCGGTGCGCCGGGCCATCGACACGCTCGGCTACGTGCCCAACCGCGCGGCGCGCGCGCTGGCGAGCAGCCGCACGCTGGCGGTCGCGGTGATCGTCCCCGAGGACGTGCATCGGTTCTTCGGCGACCCGTTCTTCGCGTCGATCGTCTCCGGCATCAACGCCACGATCGCCGCATCCGACTACGTCCTCACGCTCGCGATCGCCAGCAACGACCCCGACGACAAGATGCTGGGGTATGTCCGCAGCGGATCGATCGACGGCGCGATCATCGTGTCGCACCACACGAGCGACACGTTCGTCGAGCGCATCGCCGCATCCGTCCCGGTCGTCTACGGCGGTCGCCCGCCGTCGCCGGGCGAGGGCACGTATTTCGTCGACGTCGACAACACGCGGGGCGCGCGCGTGGCCGTCGAGTACCTGATCGGTCGGGGACACCGTGCGATCGCGACCATCACGGGTCCCCTCACGATGACCGCCGGCGTCGACCGTCTCGAGGGATACCGCCAGGCGCTCACCGCCGCGGGACTGCAGCCCGGCATGGCCGCCGATGGCGACTTCACCGCCGAGGGCGGCGCGGCCGCGATGCGCAGCATCCTGGACCGAGGGACTCCCGACGCGGTGTTCGCGGCGAGCGACCTCATGGCCCGCGGGGCCCTCGCGGTGCTGCAGAGCGCGGGGCTGCGGGTGCCCGACGACGTCGCGGTGATGGGGTACGACGACTCGTCGGTCGCCACGAGCGTCGCGCCGATGCTGACGACGATGCGCCAGCCCTCGTACGAGCACGGCAGCCGGATGGCGCGGGTGCTGCTCGACCTGCTCGACGGCGCAGAGCCGCCGCACGCGACGATCATGCCGACCGAGCTGGTCGTGCGCGAGTCCGCCTGACATCGTCCGGGCCGCGTCACCGGCCCGGGGCGTGGGCGGGTGACGCAGCGAGCGCTGCATCGACCGGGCCGCGAGACTGCATGTGCGCGCCGAGACCGAGGGGCAACCCCGCTGTCTCGGCGCTCCGCTGCAGTCTCGCGGTTCGGCGGAATGCAGCGGGTCAGGAGGTGAGGCGCTCGAGCAGCTCGGCGTAGCGGGCCGTGGTGCGCTCGACGACGTCGGCGGGCAGCTCCGGCGGGGTGCCCTCGCGCGGCACCCAGGCTGCCGCGAGCCAGTCGCGCACGATCTGCTTGTCGAAGCTCGCCATCCGCGCCTCGGGCGTCGCGCCCTCGGCCCAGGCCGCGGCATCCCAGTACCGCGACGAGTCGGGGGTGAGCACCTCGTCGGCGAGGGTCATGACGCCCTCCGCGTCGAGGCCGAACTCGAACTTCGTGTCGGCGAGGATGAGCCCCCGCGCCTCGGCCGTCGCCGCGGCGCGGGCGTAGATCTCGAGCGACAGGTCGCGCAGCTCGGACGCTCGCTCGGCTCCGACGAGCTCGACGGTCTGCGCGAACGAGATGTTCTCGTCGTGCTCGCCGAGCGGTGCCTTGTAGGCCGGCGTGAAGATCGGCTCGGGCAGCCGGTCGCCGTTGCCGAGCCCGTCGGCGAGACGGATGCCGCACACGGTCCCGCTCTCGCGGTACTCCGCCCAGCCGGAACCGGTGAGGTAGCCGCGCACCACGCACTCCACGGGCTGCATGTCGAGGCCCCGGACGACCATGGCGCGTCCGGCGACCGCATCCGGTATCAGCGAGTGCGCGTCGTCGTCGGCGCCCAGCACGTGGTCGGCGGCGAGATGGTTCGGGATGCGGCGCCCCCCGTCGCCGCCGGCGAGCCGGTCGAACCACCACAGGCTCAGGGCCGTGAGCAGCGCGCCCTTGCCGGGGACGCCCGGGGCGAGCACATGGTCGAAGGCGCTCACCCGATCGCTCGCGACCACGAGCATGCGCCCGGCGGTGGCGCCCTCCGGCAGGTCGGCGGGGAGGTACAGGTCGCGCACCTTGCCGGAATAGGCGTGGCGCCAGCCGGGAAGGCTCAAGGGGTCGGTCACCCGGCCATTATCGCGGAGGCGCGCACTCCTTCCGCGGCTCGGCTATATAGTCCATATGGATTAGTTCGGATGGAGCAGCTCTGTGGCGCTGTTCCTCATCGTGTTCGGGCTGCAGGAGGGCGAGCACTACGACTGGGGCGTCATCTGGGGACCGGTCACGGTGTGGATGCTGATCTCCGCCGGTGCGGCGGTGCTCGCGGTGTTCGTCTGGCAGCAGTTCCGCACGAGGAGTGGGGCGCTCGTGCCGATGGCGCTGTTCCGTGACCGGAACTTCGCGATCTCGACGGTCGGATTCACCGTGACGGCGATGACCCTGCCGCTCATGTTCTTCGTACAGCTCGCCCGGGGTCTCACCCCGACCGAGTCGGCGCTGTTGCTGGTGCCGATGGCCGTCGCGGCCGGAATCCTGTCGCCGCTCGCCGGTCGCGTGCTCGACCGCACCGATCCCCGGTTCCTGATGGTGCCGGGCATGCTCGCGGTGGTGGCCTCGCTCGGCTGGTACGGGCTGCTCATGAACCTCGGCACCCCGATCCTGATGTTCCTGCTGCCGTCGGCGCTCATGGGCATCGGACAGGCCGGGATGTGGGGGCCTCTCGCGGCCACGGCGACTCGCGACCTCGACCCGCGGCAGGCGGGCGCCAGGGCGGGCATCTACAGCACGACCCGCACCATCGGGTCGGTGCTGGGCTCGGCCGCGATCGCGGCCTTCATGCAGGGCCGGCTCGCGGCGAACCTGCCCGGCGTGGCCGGCGGAGCGTCCGAGTTCAGCGGCGGAACCCTGCCGGCGATGGTCGCGGGACCGTTCGCGACCGCGATGTCGCAGGCGATCCTGCTGCCGGCCGGCGTGCTGCTCGCTGGTGTGGTCGCCGTGCTCTTCCTGCGGCGGAGCGGCTTCCGCGCATCGCGCTGAGCGCACTTTGCGAAGCTCGCCGTCGAGCGCGTGGGTGCGGCCGGGGCCGTGGATCGACCGGAAGCCCCCGCCCGTCGACCCCTGAGCGAGGCCATCCCCACTCATCGGTCCCTGAGCGAGGAGCGGAGCTCCGAGACGAAGGGCCGCGGAGCTCGTCCCGTGCGGGGCTTCGTCTCGCGGAGCCCGCGGGCTCGGGCGCGCTCTCTCGGCTGCAGCGACACGCACGTCCGAGAGTACAACTAAGGCAAGCCTTGCCTACCTCCTTCTGAGGCGATACTTTGGCTTTGCTCAGCTTCCTTCCAGCGAGGTGCTGAGCGTGACCCGAACGGATGCTTGGAGCACCGCGGCGCGACGATCGAGCCGCGGTGGAAGACCGGGACGAGAGATCTTGACGGAGGTCTCGCCCCGGTCGACCGCACGGCTCCGAGACGGCGGCACGAACGTGGCGTCGTTTTTGGGATGGGCACGGCCGTACGGCTGCGCCCACTTTACCGAGAGGTGGAGCAGGAATGAACGCATCACACATGGACAGGAAGCGGCGCAATCGAGGCCGGTTCCTCAGCGCGCTTCTCGCCTTCGCGGGATCGGCAGCGCTCGTGCTCGGCGCGGCGATGCCGGCGCAGGCGCTCACGGGGGTCACGTTGTCCACATCGTCGGGTTCGGCATCGGGCTTCACGACCAACATCACGATCACCGGCACCGAGGTCGGAAAGAACTACCGTGTCGGACTGTGCTCGGACGAGTACTTCGGAACTCCCTCCCGGCCCGCCTGCGAGTACATCGCCGCTTCTGTCGCCGGCAACGGCGGTTCGGTCGTTCTCACGGGCGTGACTCTGGACGCGACGATCACGAACGCCCACACCGGAACCGATCAGCCGGCGAGCTACCTGTGCGACGACGCGGGCGGCTCCGACGGCCCCTGCTCCGTCCTGGTCGTGGAGCACACCGCTCCATACACGTCCGTCGCCGCGTCCGTCACCTTCTCCTGACCGTGTGGGCGCGGAGCAGGACGGCAGCCTGCTCCGCGCCCGCACCCGAGACATGAAACGAGTCCCATCCGATGCACCCTGTTGCGCGAGCCCGTTCACGAGTCACGGCCGGCATCGTCGGCGCCCTCATCGCCGCGATGCTCGGCCTGCCGGCGGTGGCGCCCGCAACCGCTGCGGCGGATCCCAGCGCGGAGAGCACGTCCATCGACGACGGCTCTCTGGTGTGGGGAATCAAGCAGTCGTGGCGCAGCTATGTCGGCGCCGCCGGCACACGCGCGCTCGACGGTGCGTCGGTGCGCGACGACGGACTCTTTGAGTTCCCGGTTAGCTCGGGCGACTTCGACGAGGAGTCCGGCACGACCGAGATTGCCTTCGCAGGCGTCGTCCGGTTCCAGGGATACTGCTCTGGTCCCGACGAGTGCCAGCTGGACACGAGCTACGGCAACCTGCGGCTGGTGATCTCCTCCGACGAGCAGACCCTGTACGGCGACTGGACCGGCAAGGCGCGCACCGACGGAAGCGGTTCGGCACAGTCGGAGAGCCTTGTCGACGTTCCACTGGCGACGTTGGACGTCCTCGACGCGGAGGTGTCCGTCGAGGACGACGTCACCTCATGGAGCGGCATCGGTGCCGTCGCGACAGACCAGTTCATGACATACGCGCGGGGCACGCTGCTCGATGATGTGTCGTTCTCGTACGTCGGTCCGGGCGCCAAGCCGGATCTCGCAGAGCGATGGGATGTCAGTGGCGCACCCGTCTACCGTGCCACTGGCGACACATGGTTCGAAGACTCGCTCGACTCGGGTGCGCGCGCGATCCATCCCGCCGATGACGGGTCGGCCGTCCACGTGATCGGCAAGACGTCGGAGACCGATGGCACCGGGCTGCTCCGGGCGCTGGATCCGGTCTCGTTGGCGCCGCTGTCCGACTCGGTGGTCACGCTTCCTGTGGCCCCTTACCACACGCAGTCACGCGAGCCGATCGCCGCATTCGACTCCGCGACGGGGTCGGTGTACTGGGTGGACTTCGCCGCCGACCCGTACCGCGTCATGCGCAGCACATGGGATGCGGCCTCCGCCGTCTATGCGACCGCACCGATCGCCGAGATCCCCGCTACCTACGGTGAGACGGAGGCGGCAACGGGCGTGTCCGCGCTTACGTGGAACGCGGCCGCGGGCGAGCTCGCCCTGATCGTCAAGGGGTTGGCCGGGAACGAGGCCGAGCTCGTGCGTGTGATCGCCGGCGCCGAGGCGTGGGAGGTCGTGCGCCACCGTCTTCCCCTGCCGAACAGCTACGATCCGGAGTTCGAGGGCCTCCCTGACAGCACCTTCCCCGCGTTCTTCAATCCCTCCGAGTACAAGGCGGAGGCTGCTCTCGCTGCGACCGCGACAGGCGACTATCTGTACGCGGGCGCAGGTCGCGCGCGGATCAACGATGGGCGCCCGAACCTCGGTCGCACACCGGTCCCGGTCGCGCTCTACCGCATCGCCGGCGGAGAGCTCACCGCCACATCCGTTCCGGGGACGACTCCGGAGTACAACACGAGCAACCTCGGCAACGGCTACGCTCACGTCGCCACCTACGAGGACGGGCGCGCGCTCGCGTACGCTCTGCGCGATCAGGCGCAGTGGATCGAGACGCAGGGCGATGTCGTGGGGGAGGGCGATCCGTTCACCCTTCCCTATGAGGGATCGGATGCCGTCGGCTTCGCAGGAGTGCCGATCTACGACCCCGTGAGCGATGTGTACGTCACGGTGCAGGGGGAGCGTTCACAGCTCGTCGCGTTCCGCGGCACCGACGTAGTGGCCACGCAGACCGTCCCGGAACTCCGGGTCAACGGTGTGCGTCCGTACCAGATGGCTGCCGGTCCGGAAGGCTCTCTCTACCTGCAGGTCATCGACGCGGATCTCGGCCGCCTCGGCTTCGAGCGCTGGGAGAGGGTGGGTGTCGTCCCGACCGTGACCACGCAGCCGACCGCGCAGGAGGTGACGCTCGCACAGGGGCAGAGCTCCCAGGAGGTGACGTTCACCGTCGGAGCCACGGCAGCGCCGGAGCCGTCGGTCCAGTGGCAGTCGAAGCAGGCGGGGTCGTCGCGATTCTCCGATGTCGAGGGGGCCACGTCGACGGAGCTCGTCGTCCCGGCGACGCTGGCGGACGACGGCACGCAGTACCGGGCGGTCGTGTCGAACGCCGCGGGCGCGGTGGCATCCGAGGCTGGTGTGCTCACCGTGCGCAGCATGCCGATCGTCGAGTCGCAGCCCTCGAGCGCGACTGTCTACGAGGGGCAGAGCACCTCCTTCTCGGTGCTCGCCGGTGGCAACCCCGGCCCTGAGGTCTCGTGGCAGCGGCAGACGGGCGGCGGCTGGCAGGACGTCGGTGCGGACGAGACGTTCTCATCGGACGGCGCTCGACTGGTCGTGACCGCTGCTCCGCTGTCGCTCGACGGCGCCGTGTTCCGCGCGGTTCTCACCAACGAGGTCGGTACGACGTACAGCGAGGCGGTCACCCTGACCGTGCGCGCGACGCCCACGTCCCCGGAGGAGCCGACGACCTACACCGGCGTGGCCTTCGACTGGACGGGGAGCGCGGACTGGCAGCACCGTCCGCCGAACGGCAGCACCGCGCACTACCTGTCGGCCGGGGTCTCCGATGGCACCGAGGCGACCTACGCGGCCGAGGCGGGCGGCGCGACGATCGTGCAGCGCGACGGCGCCGCTGGTGAGGCGACCGCGACGTGGGAGACGCGCGGGCAGCACGTGACGCTCGGGGGAGGGGCGACCCAGGCGGTGCGCCTGACCGAGGGCACGGCCGTTGTGCAGCCCGACGGCTCCGCCGTGGTCACCTGGCCCGCATCCTTCAGCGTGAACTACTACGACGGGCTGGTGCCGTTCACCATCGCCGACCTGCGGCTGACGGTCGCGGCCGACGGCACGGGCACGCTCATCGCCGACCTTTCCGGCTACAAGGGCGACATGGCGGACCCCACGGCGCCGAAGGAGGCTGTCGAGCCGGCATCCGACATCACGATCGCGACCTTCCGCGACGTGGTCGTCGATGTCGAGAACGGCTTCACGGTCGCCCCGGACTACGCGGGCGTCGAGGTCACGACTCCCGGGCAGAACCGCACGGTGTCGGGATGGGGCGCGTGGCCGCAGGGGATCGTCGACTTCCACGAGACGACCGGGCTCGCCGCCTACTTCTACTCCACGGGCGGCACGCTCGACGCGTACAAGGCGCCGAGCGCGTTCACGGTCGACTTCTCCGGGGCCGACCCGCAGCCCGTCGCCCCGGTCGTCACCCAGCATCCGGATTCGGCGACCGTCGATGCCGGGGGGACCGCGACGTTCGCCGCGGCGGCGGAGGGCGTGCCCGCTCCGAGCGTGCGGTGGCAGTCGCGACTCGCCGACGCGGGGGACTGGGTGGACATCCCGGACGCGACGACGCAGACCTACACCGTGACGGATGCCGCGGCCTCGGCGTCGGGCACGCAGTACCGCGCCGTGTTCACCAACGTGGCCGGCGAGGCGGCGACGGATGCGGCGACCCTCACGGTGACCGCGGTCACCCCGGAGCCGACCCCGGAACCCACGCCTGAGCCGACCCCGGAACCCACGCCTGAGCCGACCCCGGAGCCGACGCCCGAGCCGACGCCGAGCACGCCCGCGCTGCCGGGCACCGGCGGACCCGCGGAGTCCGATCTGACTCAGGGCAACCGCGGCGGAGTGACCGCCCCGTCCACGGCGGCGGTCGGTTCGCAGATCACCGTGAGCGTCGGAGCGGCGCACGCGGGCGAGACGGTGCACGCGTACCTGTTCTCCGATCCGGTGAGCCTGGGCTCGCACACGGTCACCGCGGCCGGGACGATCACCGTGACCCTGCCGGCGGCGACCACGGGTGCGCACCGCGTCGCCGTGTATGCAGCCGACGGCTCGCTGATCGGATGGGCGCCGATCACGATCACGCTCGCCGACGGATCGTTGCCCGCGACGGGCGCGCCGGAACTGCGACCGGTGTACGTGGGTGGGATGCTGATCATCCTGCTCGGCGGTGCCCTCTTCGCCGCCGCGGGAGCCAGAAGGCGCGTCGCGGCGTAGTCCGCCGGACGGCACACCCGGCGGCGAGGACCGCGAGACTGCACGTGGGCGCCGAGACTGTGGGGTTACCCCGCTGTCTCGGCGCTCCGCTGCAGTCTCGCGGCCCACCACGGCGAGGGGCCGTCGGGCGCGCGACCCGCGACTCAGCCCGCGACGGCGAGGGCGGCGATGTCGGTGCGGTACTGGCCGCCTTCGAAGCCGATCTCGGACACGGCGCGATAGGCGCGGTCGCGCGACTCGGCGATGTCGGCGCCGAGGGCGACGACGCTCAGCACGCGGCCACCGATGGCGCGCAGCACCTCGCCGTCCCGCGTGGTCGCGGCGTGCGCGAGGTGCACGCCCTCGACGGCGGATGCCGCGTCCAGACCCGTGAGCTCGCGCCCCGTGACAGGGTGCTCGGGATAGCCCTCGCTCGCCAGCACGACCGCGACCGCCGCCTGATCGGAGAACGCCGGGAGATCGTGGTCCTCGAGGTTTCCCGAGGCGGCGGCGAGCAGCAGCTCCGACAGAGGATCGGTCAGGCGCGGCAGCACGACCTGCGTCTCGGGGTCGCCGAAGCGCGCGTTGAACTCGATGACCTTCACGCCGTCGTCGGTGACGATGAGGCCCGCGTAGAGCAGGCCGATGAACGGCGTGCCCTCGGCGTCGAGCCGGCCGATCACGGGCTCGGCGATCTCTGCGGTCACCCGGTCGACGAAGGTCCGCTCGCCGCCGAAGCGCTCGTCGAGCCAGGGCAGCGGCGAGTAGGCGCCCATGCCGCCGGTGTTGGGGCCGGTGTCGCCGTCGCCGAGGCGCTTGAAGTCCTGTGCGGGGCTGAGCGGAAGCACATGGTCGCCGTCGCTCAGGAAGAAGAGCGACACCTCGGGGCCGTCGAGGAACTCCTCGACGAGCACGGGCCCGGTCGGCAGATACGTCTCGGCGTGCGCGAGCGCGGCGTCCCGGTCGGGAGTGACGATGACGCCCTTGCCCGCGGCGAGGCCGTCGGCCTTCACGACGTGCGGCGCGCCGAGGTCGTCGAGGGCGGCGGCGACCTCGTCCAGCGTGTGGGCGCGCACCGCGCGGCCCGTCGGCACGCCTGCGGTCTCCATGATCCGCTTGGCGAACGCCTTGGACCCTTCGAGCTGAGCGGCCGCCCTGCCGGGGCCGAAGACGGGGATGCCGCGTTCGCGCAGGCTGTCGGCGACGCCGGCGACGAGCGGCGCCTCGGGGCCGATCACGACGAGGTCGATCGCGTGCTCGTTCGCATACGCGGTGACGGCGGCGGGGTCGTTCGCGTCGAGATCGACGAGCACCGCATCCTGCCCGATGCCCGCGTTGCCGGGGGCGGCGAACAGGGCGTGCTCCGTCGCCTCCGCGCGGAGGGCCAGGATGATGGCGTGCTCGCGCGCGCCCGAGCCGAGGACCAGGATTCTCACCCCTCCAGCCTACCCAGCGGGCTCTTTGCCGTGCGGGTGGTGTCGGATCGTCCTGACGGGTGGCCGATCGGGCGGGCTGCACGGGGCGCGCCGTGCGGCGTGCACGCCGTGCACGATCCAGCGGCCGGGGTCGCTGACGTCCAACGAAGGAGGCGAGATCTCTCCACTCCGGGGAGACTTTCGGGTCAGGCGTTTCACGGCGGTACCGGTACTGCGGACGCCGGAGGGTGGCGTGTCTCCTGAGTCGCGCACGCAGTAGCGTGGAGACATGGCCCGCCGCATCACCACCGACGAGGGGCGCGCCGCACTCGCCGCGGTGGCCGACGCCGAGGCGCCCGCCCGCACCGATCTGGCGACCGCCGTGCGCTACCTGCTGCAGCTGCTCGCCGAGAAGGCCCCCGGCCACACGGTCGAGGTGCGGGTGCCGCCCTTCGGCGCCGTCCAGGTCATCGAGGGCCCGCGACACACGCGTGGCACGCCGCCGAACGTCGTGGAGACCGACGCCGCCACCTGGATCGCCCTTGCGACGGGCGCGGAGGGGTGGCCGGATGCGGCCGCCGCCGGTCGCATCCTCGCCTCCGGCACCCGCGCCGACATCTCGGACCTGCTGCCGCTCCGGCCGTGAGCGGGTGCTCGCGGCCGGAGCGGCAGCGGAGACCTCGGTGCACGGCGCCTGGCTGAGGCGCCGCACGCCGATGATCAGAGCAGGACGACGGGCTTGAGGGCCTCTCCGGACTCCGAATCCGCGAAGGCGGTGTTGATGTCGTCGAACGCGTAGGTCTTGATGAGCCTGTCGAACGGGAAGTCGCCCGCCCGGTGGAGCGCGATCAGCTCGGGGATGAACAGCTGCGGCACGGCATCCCCCTCGACGATCCAGGTGATCCGGATGCCGCGGGCGAGTGCGCCCGGCAGGTCGATGACCCCCTCGCTGCCGGCCGCGGCGGCGCCGAGCGCGCCGGCATGACCCGACATGGCGAGCGAGTCGATCATCTGACGGAACACGCGGGCGTTGCCGGTCGTGTCCAGCGCCGTCTGCACACCGCCGCCCGTGAGGTCGAGCACGCGGGCGACCGCGTCCTCGTTCATGCCGTTGATGACATGCGTGGCGCCGAGCTCGGTGGCCAGGGCGAGGCGATCGTCGTTGACGTCGACCGCGATGATCGTCCCGACGCGGCTGGCCACGGCGCCGAGCAGGGCGGACAGACCCACCGCACCTGCGCCGAACACGACGAAGGTGCCGCCGGGTCCCGGACGGAGCACGTTGAGGACCGCGCCCGCGCCCGTCTGGATGCCGCAGCCGAGCGGGCCGGCGAGCTCGAGCGGGAAGTCCTCGGGGATCTTCACCACGCTGCGCACCGATGCGTTCACGCGCTCGGAGAACGACGACTGGCCGAAGAAGTGCGACTTCACGGGCGTGCCGTCCGCATACGAGTACGCCGTGGTGCCGTCGATCCGGCTGCCTGCGAAGTTGTGCGCGAAGATGTTCACGCACGCCGCGGGATGCCCTGACAGGCACGATCGGCAGGTGCCGCAGCTGTTCACGCTCAGCACCACATGATCCCCCGGTCGAAGGTGGTCGACGCCCGCGCCGACCTTCTCGACCACACCGGCGCCCTCGTGTCCGAGCACGATCGGAGGCCGCGTGGGCATCCAGCCGTCGCGCACCACTGCGTCCGTGTGGCAGACCCCCGTTGCGACGATCCGCACCTGCACCTCGTTCGCCTGTGGCTCATCGAGCTGCAACTGCCGAATCTCCAGGGGTTTTCCGAGCTCCTCCACGACAGCGGCCTTGACGTTCATGAAATCTTCTCCCGTTCCTCGCGGCGTGACATCGAGACGACCCTGAGAACGGGCGTCTCAAAAAAGATACGGCCGAATAGAGCCCACCGGGCGAGAGCCGTCGAATCGGAGCAGGGATCGCGCGACGTCACCCGCACGCCGCCCGGTCTTCGGGGGAGCCCTCATTGGACAGCGAAACCCACGCGTCCTATCCTTATTAGGCATCCCTTACCTCACCGCCAGTGGCCTGCCCGAGGCCGTCGGGGTCGAGCGTTGGGTCCGGCGTCGGCACGACCCGCGTGCAGCGCGTACAGAGGGGCAGAGCTCATGACGTCTCAGCGTCGTCCGCAGATCGTATCGAAGGGCCGTCGCGGTCGGGGGCTGGCCATCGCCGCAGCGCTCGCCGCGCCGCTCGCGCTGGCGGGTGCCGCGCCCGGGTCGGCGTCCGGCCGGACCATCGACAGCGCCGTCTCGACGAGCGCCGCGTGCGACATCGTCGGCGGAGAGCTGACCTGGGGGTTCAAGGAGTCGTTCCGTTCCTACATCTCGGGCACCATCGCGAACGGATCGTGGGAGCCGACCGACGGCGCCACGTACACGACCCCCGACTTCGGCTGGTCGGGCGCGACCGGCACCTTCGACACCGCGACGTTCGCCGGTGAGGCGCACTTCACCGGCGGTGTGCACTTCACCGGGCACGACGGGCTCCTCGACACCACGATCGCGAACCCGACCCTGAGCTTCTCGGGCGACGGCACCGCGCAGCTGCTGCTCGACCTGCGCAACCTCACGATGGAGGACGCCCTCGCGGGGAACACCGACAACGTGCACGAGCTCACCCAGGTCGCGTTCGTCGCGCTCGACCTCGCCGCGGCACCGCTCCAGATGGGCGAGGATGCGACGACGGTGACCGGCACGGCGGTGCCGACCGCCGTCACCCAGGAGGGCTTCGACGCGTTCGGCAGCTACGAGGCCGGCACGGCGTTCGATCCGGTGAGCTTCACGCTCGTCCTCGACTGCGCCGAGCCCGAGCCCACCGCCGAGCCCACCGAGACGGCGGATGCGGCGGCGACGCCCATCGCGGCCGAGACCGATGAGGGCGCCGACCTGGGCTGGCTCGGCTGGGTCGCGGGCATCGCGGGCGTCGGAGTCGTCGCGGCGGTCGTCGTCTGGATCATTCGACGCGGACGAGGGGGAGACGCGAACGGCTCGGGTCCGGGCGCCCAGGCATGAGACGTCTCGCCCGTGCCGCGGCGCTCGTCGTCGCCGCGGCACTCGCCCTGACCGGCTGCGCGGGGGCGGTGGCCGCGCCCGTAGCATCCGAGGACACGTCTGCGACGGTGCAGGTGCCGCTCAGCGAGCTCGACGTCCTCGCCGACCCGCGCTCCTACGTCGGAGAGTCCACCGCCGTGATGGCCGATGCGCGCATCGAGCCCGTCGCCTCCGATCCCGCGCAGGAGCTGCCCGCGACGGTCCTGTCGCGGGATGCGGGCGGCGACGCTACCGTCGAGGTCGTCGACACGTCGCGGGTCGTGGCGATGGACCTCGCGGGCTCGATCGCCGCGACGGTCTGGGGACTCGGGTTCGGCGGGACCCTCGTCGGGATCGATCAGTCCACCACCTTCCCGGGCACCGAGGACATCCCGGTGGTGACCTCCGGCGGGCACACGGTGAACGCCGAGTCGGTGATCGCGCTCGCGCCGACGCTCGTCATCACGGACGGCACCATCGGACCGCGCGACGTCGTGGAGCAGCTTCGTGACGTCGGCATCACGGTCGTCTTCGTCGAGAACGACGCGTCGTTCGAGGGCGCGGAGCAGCTCGCGCGCGACGTCGCGGCGGTCTACGGCGCGCCCGAGGCGGGGGAGCTGCTCGCGCAGCGCGTCGCCGACGAGGTGCAGGCCAAGATCGCGGAGATCGCGCAGATCGCCCCCCGGGCGCAGGGCGAGAAGCTGCGGATGATGTTCCTGTACCTCCGCGGCAGCGCCGGGGTGTACTACCTCTTCGGCGAGGAGTCCGGTGCCGATCAGCTGATCGAGGGACTCGGCGGCGTCGACGTGGCCGGGGAGCTCGGCTGGGCCGGCATGAAGCCGATGACAGATGAGGCGATGGTCGCCGCGGACCCCGACCTGGTGCTCGTCATGACGCACGGCATCGAGTCGGTCGGCGGCGTCGACGGGCTCCTCGCCGACAAGCCGGCGATCGCCCTGACCAAGGCGGGCGAGCATCGGCGCTTCGTCGACATGGACGACGGGCAGATCCTCTCGTTCGGGCCTCGTTCGGCGCTCGTGCTCGACGCGCTCGCGCGTGCGGTCTACGCGCCCGAGGGGCCAGAGGCGGCGTCATGACCGCATCCGCTCCCGTGGTCGGCATCCGTGCGGGACGCGGTCGCCGCGCCGTGGTGTACGCCGCCGGTGCCGTCCTGCTGATCGTGGGCGTCGTGATCTCCGCGGGCCTCGGACAGCTGCCGATCGGTCCGGCGGAGGTGCTCGGATCGGTGCTGCGTGCCGTGGGGATCCCGAACGGCTGGGCCCCGACGGACCCGCTCATCGAGCAGACCCTGTGGCAGATCCGGTTCCCGCGCATCGCGATGTCGCTGCTGGTCGGCGCGTTGCTGGCCGTCGCCGGCGCCGTCATGCAGGCGATCTTCGGCAACCCGCTGGCGGAGCCCGGGGTCGTCGGGGTCTCGTCGGGAGCGGCCCTCGGCGCCGCCGCGGCCATCACGCTCGGTCTGACCTTCTTCGGGTCGTGGACGACCGCGCTGGTCGCGTTCGCCGGCGGGCTGGGCGCGACGCTCGTCGTCTACGGCGCGGCGCGGGCACAGGGGCGCACCGAGTCGGTCACCCTCATCCTGACCGGCATCGCCGTCAACGCGTTCGCGGGGGCGGGCCTGGCCATCCTCATGTTCGTCGGAGACACCGCCTCCCGTGAGCAGATCGTCTTCTGGCAGCTGGGGTCGATGAACGGGTCGCGCTGGCCCGAGGTCGGGATCGTCGCCCTGGTCGGCGTCGTCGGGGTGGGCATCACCGTCGCACTCGCACGCCGCTACGACCTCCTGTCGCTGGGGGACCGCACGGCGGCGCACCTCGGTGTGCACGTGGAGCGCCTGCGGATCCTGTCGATCGTGCTGGTCGCCCTTCTCACCGGTGTCGCGGTCGCCTTCGTGGGCATCATCGCGTTCGTCGGCCTCGTCATCCCCCACCTCGTGCGGATGCTGATCGGCCCGGCGAACCGGCCGCTGATCATCGCCTCCTTCCTCGGGGGCGGTGCTCTGCTCGTCTATGCCGACGTTCTCGCGCGCACGCTGCTGCCGGCGGCGGATCTGCCCATCGGCATCCTCACCTCTCTCATCGGCGGCCCGTTCTTCTACTGGCTCATCCGGCGGAGCCGGCGCAAAGCGGGGGGCTGGTCGTGAGTGGGCCGGGCCGCGTGGCGTACGCGCTCGATGACGTGGGCTACCGGATCGGTGCGGCGCAGATCCTGACCGGCGTGAGCCTCGAGGTCGCGTACGGCCGGGTTCTCGCGCTCGTCGGCCCGAACGGCGCGGGAAAGTCGAGCCTCCTCGGAATCCTGACCGGGGACGCCCGCGCGACCTCCGGCTCCGTCACGCTCGACGGGCGCGCTCTCTCGCAGCACCGCAGCAGGGAGCTCTCCCGCCGCCGGTCGGTGCTGCTCCAGGCCAACCAGGTGTCGTTCGCCTACACGGCCTACGAGGTGGTGGAGATGGGCCGCGCGCCCTGGATCGGCGCCGACATCGCAGACGACGGACGCATCATCGACGAGGCGCTCCGGAGGGCGGATGTCGCGCACCTCGCATCGCGCGTGTTCTCCTCGCTGTCCGGCGGCGAGCGGGCGCGGGTGTCCCTGGCGCGGGTGCTCGCCCAGGACACCCCGATCGTGATGCTCGACGAGCCGACGGCCGCGCTCGATCTGAAGCACCAGGAGGACGTGCTGCGCATCGCCCGGGAGCTGGCGTCACGCGGGCGCGCCATCGTGGTGGTCCTCCATGACCTCTCGCTCGCGGCCGCCTACGCGGACGAGGTCGCGATCCTGCACGGTGGGCGCCTGCAGGCGTTCGGCCCACCGGTCGACGTGCTGACGGAGGCCCGGATCGAGCACGTGTACGAGACCCCTGTCCGGGTGATCGCCGACCCCGACACGGGTCGTCCGATCGTGCTGCCTCGTCGCGAACGGTAACGATCTACACAACGGGCTCCCAGTTTCGGTGTTGGTAAGGCTAGGCTTATGAGGTCTGGCTTTGGAGAGCCTTACCTTCATGCGCCGTCAGCGCGGCGCGTTTCTACCCGTTCGAGGAGTGAACCCGTGCAGAAACCTAGAAGGGCACCGCTGTGGCGAGTGCTCGCGAGCGTGCTCACCGGCGCGCTCATCGCGTCAGGAGCGGCCCTGGGGGTCGCCGTTCCCGCCCAGGCAGCCGATGCCCCGACCGTGTCGGTGACCCAGGCGCCGCGTGCCGGTGGCGACGTCACGGTGACCGGCAGCGGGTTCAGCGCCACCGAGCCCGGCATCTACCTCGGCATCCGGCAGGACGGCGCCACCGCCGACGCCTACACGGTGTGGATCGGTCCGAGCAACACGGAGGGGACGATTCCGGGCTTGGGCGCGACCGCCCCGCTGAACCCCGACGGGTCGTTCAGCGTCACAGCCCCCGTGGCGGCCTTCGCTGAGGGGGTGTCGTACTCGGTCGTGACCCGCAAGGCGCACGGCGTGCAGGATCCGTCGCAGGTGACCACGACGCCGATCGCGTACGAGGCGGCACCCGCGGCCGCTACGACGACCGTGTTGTCGGTGACCCCCGCGGACAGCGCGACCGAGGGCGACAGCGTCACCCTCACCGCGACCGTCTCGCCCGCCGCAGACGGCGCGGTCGAGTTCTTCGACGGCTCGGCGTCGCTCGGCTCCGCCGCCGTCGACGCGGGTGTGGCGACGACGTCGACCACGACTCTCGCGGTCGGCGCCCACTCCTTGACGGCGGTCTTCAGCCCCGCTGACGCTGCCGCGTATGTCGGTTCGACCTCCGCGGCGGTCGACTACTCCATCGACGCCAAGCCGGTGGAACCGGTGTTCGAGCCGGCGATCGACGTGTTCCTGGCGGACGGTGTCACGCCGTACACGGGCCAGCCGGTCTACACGGACGACGTTCTCGTGGTGAAGGGCTCGGGCTTCGACCCGGAGTCGAACGTCGGCGGTCGTGGTGTCCCGATCCCGAACACGCTTCCGCAGGGCGCCTATGTGGTGCTGGGCTCGTTCCTCGAGAGCTGGAAGCCGTCGACGGGCGCGACCGGATCCGCGCGAGCGGTCGTGAGCCAGAAGTGGGCGCTGGCGGCATCGGTTCTCGACCAGGTTCCTTCGGCGTACCAGGGGGCGATTCGCGGTCAGTGGGCCGAGCTCTCGGCCGACGGATCGTTCTCGACGACGTTGACCGCGCAGAACTTCGAGAACGCGCTTTCCGAGGGCGCGTGGGGTGTCTACACGTACGGCGCGGGCGGTGTGACGAACGCCGACCAGGAGCTGTCGGTCGAGATCAACTACCTCGGCGCCAAGCCGGCGGAGCCCACCCCGTCGATCACGGTGACGCCGGACACGGATCTCGATCCGGCCGTCACGAACGTGCTGACGGTCGACGGCACCGGCTTCACCGGCGCCGCGGCGGCCAACGGCGCATACGTCCTCGTCGGTGAGACGTCGGTCTGGGACGGCAGCGGGCCGCTTCCGTCGGCCGGATGGATCGCTCAGGCGTGGGTCCAGCCGGGCCAGATCACGGACGGTGCGTTCACGACCACGCTGACCGTTCCCGCCGGGACGCTCGACCCGGCCAAGAGCTACCAGGTGGCCACCTCCGCTGCGCACGGTCTGTCGCAGACCGATCGTTCGCTCGACACCTTCGCCCCGGTGACGGTCGCTGAGCAGACGGTGCCTTCGGTCGAGTTCCCGCTGGGCACGAGCGTGCAGCAGGGACAGACCCTGACCGTCACCGGCAGCGGCTTCACGCCCGGCGACGTCGTGACCGCGGTCGCGTACTCCGAGCCGGTCACGATCGGCACCGCGACCGCATCGGCCGAGGGCATCGTGAGCTTCAGCTGGGACGTCCCGGCGACGTTCGCCGCCGGGACGCACACGATCGAGCTGAGTGTCGACGGCACGGTCGTCGCCTCCGGATCGTTCACGGTCACCGCGGCGCCGGTGGCGTCCACCCCGACGATCACGGTCTCGCCGAGCGCGGATCTCGACCCGGCCGTCACGAACGTGCTGACGGTCGACGGCACCGGCTTCACCGGCGCCGCGGCGGTCAACGGCGCATACGTGCTGTTCGGTGAGACGTCGGTCTGGGACGGCAGCGGGCCGCTTCCGTCGGCCGGATGGATCGCTCAGGCGTGGGTCCAGCCGGGCCAGATCACCGACGGTGCGTTCACGACCACGCTGACCGTTCCCGCCGGGACGCTCGACCCGGCCAAGAGCTACCAGGTGGCCACCTCGGCCGCGCACGGTCTGTCGCAGACCGATCGTTCGCTCGACACCTTCGCCCCGGTGACGGTCGCCCAGCCGACGGCCCCGTACGTCGCGTTCCCGCTGGGTTCGAGCGTGCAGCAGGGACAGACCCTGAACGTCACCGGCGGCGGCTTCGCGCCGGGTGCCGTCGTGACCGCGGTCGCGAACTCGACGCCGGTCACCATCGGCACCGCGACCGCATCCGCTGCGGGCATCGTGGGCTTCAGCTGGACCGTTCCCGCGGCGTTCGAGACGGGGGCGCACACGCTCGAGCTGAGCGTGGACGGCGCGGTCGTCGCGTCCGCTCCGTTCACCGTGACGGCTGCGACGGTCGTCCCGGCCGAGGAGACGCCGGCGGCTGCATCCTGTGTCGCGCAGGCGGTCTCGGGCGCCAGCATCCAGTGGGGTGTGAAGGAGTCCTTCCGCAACTACATCAACGGCCCGATCGCCAACGGCTCGATCTCGGGCGGCTGGGGCTCCGGCTCCGGCGCCTACAGCACCGAGACCGATCGCGGTCGCGTGAGCTATGGCGGATCGATCCACTACACCGGTCACAGCGGCCTGCTCGACCTGACGCTGTCGAACCCGCGCATCCAGGTGAACAGCGCCACCTCGGCGTCGCTCATCCTGAACGTGCAGTCGAAGGGCTACAACGGCTCGCCGGACGTCAACGCCTCCGGAGTGGTGTTCGCGACGCTGTCGCTGCCCGCCGCCAGTGAGTCGTCGAGCAGCATCAGCTGGTCGAACGCCTCGGCGACGTTGACCGCGGCCGGAGCGGAGGCCTTCGCGGGCTTCTACACGGCGGGCACGGCGCTCGACCCCGTGTCGTTCAGCTTCCCTCTGGGCGCCGAGGTGCCGTGCGACAGCACGACCGACGGAAACCTGGCCGCCACCGGTGGCACGGCATCCCTCGACGGAGTGTGGCTGGGAGCGGGTCTCCTCGCGCTCGGTGCCCTGCTCGTCGTGGTGCGTCGCCGCCGGCTGACGGTCTGAGAGACTCGGCGCCCCGCGACGGCTTCCGTGGGGCGTCGTGACCAGAAGCGCCGGTTCCCGATGATCTCGGGGACCGGCGCTTCGCCGTGTCGGCGCGGGCTGGGCGTCGACGGCATTCGCCCACGCGGCGGGTGAGACAATGGACGAATGGCTCAGGAGCCGCAGAACCCCGAGATCCCCCGCGTGGTCGTCGACGAGACGATCGAGACCGTGCGCGTCCGCCGAGTGCCCAAGTACAGCGTGTTCCTGGTGCTGGGCGGTGCGCTGGGCGTCTTCGTCGCGATGATCCTGACCTTCGCGTTCCACGGAACGGATGAGGCGAGCGCCGCGGGCATCGAGTACTCGCAGACGCAGGTCTTCGGCTTCCTGGCCCTGATCGGGGTCGCCGTCGGTGTTGCCGTCGGCGGGGCGATCGCGCTGGTGTTCGACCGGGTGCTGAGCAGGCGCGCGCGCGACGTGTCGGTCGACCACACCCGCACCCGCGTCGAAGAGGACTGACCCGAGTTCCCTCCCGTCTCGGTCCCCGAGCGAGGAGCGCAGTTCCGGGACGAAGGGGCGCGGCCGGAACGAGCCCGCATCCGCCCCCGATGCGGGAGGGCTCAGGCGAGCTCTGCGATGATCGGGTGGATCGCCGCATCGAAGGCGACCACGTCACCGCGCAGCCCGTCGGTCACCGCGATCGTGAGCGAGCCGATCCACCAGAGCCCGCGCTGGGCCAGGGGCAGGATCTGCACGTTCAGCTCGAACGAGTGGGCCCGCCGCCCGACCTGCCGCTCGTGCACCGCGATGGCGCTCGCGTAGGCGCGATATGCGCTGCCGGTGCGTCCCGCATCCCGGCTCGTATAGGCCGCGTGCGCGGCGTGTGCGAATGCGATCGCCTCGGCGGCATGCGGCTCGATCGCCTCACGCAGGGCATCCGCGCCCTCGACCGGCAGCGCCACGAGGGTCTCGAACCCGTCGACGAGATCGAGGGGGATGGGCGACGGATGCGCCTGCGGCTCGACCGTCATCGCCCAGTACGCGCGCCACTGACGCTCGAGCGTCGCGTGCGCGTCGGAGTCGCGCTCCGCCTCGACGGTGGCGAGCCCGCGCAGCGGAGGAAGCTCATCCGGCGCCCGGACCCCGAGTACCTGCCGCAGATAGAGCGCGATGAGCACGGCTTCGCTCGCGTCCTCGCGCACCATCCACTGCGGCCCTCCGCTGCCCGGCATGGCGCCCATTGTAGGACGGGGCCTGGGGCGTGGCAGACGGGCCGCGCGCCCGAGCGCGTCATCAGTCGTCGGAGCCGTGGGGCAGGAGCATACTCGTGGGACGGTCGATGCGGACTCGGCCCTTCCGGTCCGACGACTGAGCCCGCGCCGCCGACCCGACCCCGCCCGCGCACCCGCCGGCGCGGCCGTCGGGCCTGCCCGGCACGGGTAGTCTTGTCGCGTGGCCTCACCCTCCCACGATCCCTACGCCGCTGCAGGTGTCGACACCGCTGCGGGCGATCTGGCCGTCGAACTCATGAAGACGGCCGTCCGTCGCACCCATGGCCCCGAGGTCGTGGGCGGCGTCGGCGGTTTCGCCGGGCTCTTCGACGCCTCGGCGCTCCTCGGCTACACCCGCCCGCTGCTCGCCAGCAGCACGGACGGTGTGGGCACCAAGATCGCCATCGCACAGGCCGTCGACAAGCACGACACGATCGGCCAGGACCTCGTCGGCATGGTCGTCGACGACATCGTCGTGGTCGGCGCGAAGCCGCTGTTCATGACCGACTACATCGCGTGCGGCAAGGTCTTCCCGGAGCGCATCGCCGCGATCGTCAGAGGAATCGCCGAGGGGTGCGCTGCGACCGGGACCGCCCTCGTGGGCGGTGAGACGGCCGAGCACCCGGGCCTGCTGGGGCCGAACGACTACGACGTCGCGGGGGCGGCGACGGGTGTCGTGGAGGCCGACCGTGTGCTGGGAGCCGACCGCGTGCAGGCGGGCGACGCGGTCATCGCGATCGGGTCCAGCGGACTGCACTCCAACGGCTACTCGCTCGTGCGGCACATCGTGGCCGGCGCCGGCATCCAGTACGGCGACCACGCCGCCGACTTCGGCACGACATGGGGCGAGGCGCTCCTCGAGCCGACCCGGCTCTACACGACACCCGTCCTGGCGCTCATTGACACGCTCGGTGGCGACGTGCACGCGCTGAGCCATGTGACCGGCGGTGGGATCGCAGCGAACCTCGCACGCGTGCTCCCTCCGCAGACCTGGGTCGAGGTCGACCGGTCCACGTGGTCGCCCGCTCCCGTCTTCCGGGTGCTGGCCGACCTCGGCGGGCTCGACCTCGAGGCGACCGAGGGCACCTGGAACCTGGGCGTCGGATTCCTCGCCGTGGTCGCGGCGGATCGGGCGGATGCGGCGGCCGCCGTGCTCCGCGAGCACGGGATCACCGCCTGGCAGGTCGGCGTGGTCGGCGACGGAACCCACCCGGACTCACATGCCGACTCCCCACGTCTCGACGCGTCGACGCCTCGGGACGCGTGGGCCCAGGGTGCGAAGGGCGTCGACGGCGGGGCCGTCCGTCTCGTGAGCACGTACGCCACACAAGACGGAGCGAAGTAACACCACATGTGCGGCATCGTCGGAATGGTCGGGCAGGGCCTGGTCAACCAAGACATCTACGACTCCCTGCTGCTGCTGCAGCACCGCGGCCAGGACTCGACGGGCATCGCGACAGCCGAGCGCAGCGGCGTCTTCCACCAGGCCAAGGCCAAGGGCCAGGTGCGCGAGGCCTTCCGCACCCGAGACATGCGCTCGCTCCTCGGCGAGATCGGCCTCGGTCACGTGCGGTACGCGACGAAGGGCACCGCGTCCAACGAGGAGGAGGCCCAGCCGTTCTACGTCAACGCCCCCTACGGCATCGTGCTGGTGCACAACGGCAACCTCACGAACACGCGTGAGCTGACCAGCGAGCTCTTCCACACCGACCGCCGCCACCTGAACACCAGCTCCGACACGGAACTGCTCGTCAACGTGCTCGCGAACGAGCTGCAGACCGTGATCTCCGGCCCCGAGCTCGACGCCGGCCAGGTCTTCCAGGCGGTCACCCGTGTGCACGAGCGCGTCGAGGGCTCGTACGCGGCCATCGCCCTCATCGCCGGCTACGGGCTTCTCGCGTTCCGCGACCCGTTCGGCATCCGTCCGCTGATCCTCGGCACCCGCAAGACCGAGGACGGCGCGTACGAGTGGATCGTCGCGTCCGAGTCGCTCGTCCTCGAGAACGGCGGCTTCGACATCGTGCGGGAGGTGATGCCGGGAGAGGCGGTCTTCATCGACCTCGACGGACATCTGCACACCCGGCAGTGCGCTCGAGAGCCGCGCCTGGTCCCCTGCTCGTTCGAGTACGTGTACCTCGCCCGCCCCGACTCGAGCATGAACGGCATCTCGGTCTACGAGGCGCGACTGCGGATGGGGGACCGCCTCGCCGACACGATCGCCAAGCACACCCCGCGCGAGGCGATCGACGTGGTCATGCCGATCCCGGACTCCGCCCGCCCCGCCGCGATGCAGGTCGCCCGCAAGCTCGGCATCGAGTACCGCGAGGGCTTCTACAAGAACCGCTATGTCGGCCGTACGTTCATCATGCCGGGGCAGGCGGTGCGCAAGAAGAGCGTCCGCCAGAAGCTCAACGCGATGTCGAGCGAGTTCAAGGGCAAGAACGTGCTGCTCATCGACGACTCGATCGTGCGCGGCACGACGAGCAAGGAGATCATCCAGATGGCGCGGGATGCGGGCGCCAAGTCGGTGACGTTCGCCTCGGCGGCGCCCCCCGTGCGGTACCCGCACGTCTACGGCATCAACATGCCCTCCCGCCACGAGCTCGTCGCCCACGGCCGGACGATCCCCGAGATCGCCGAGGAGCTCGGCGCGGACTACATGGTCTACCAGGAGGTCGAGGACCTCAAGGCCGCGATCCTCGAGGGCTCCGACATCACCGACCTCGACATGAGCTGCTTCGACGGGCGGTACATCACGGGAACGGTCTCCGAGGAGTACCTGGCCTGGGTCGAGGGATCGCAGACCTCCTGAGCCGCCCGCGTGCCGCCGTCCGTCGCCTGCAGCCGTGGGGCGACGCTCAGTCGTCGGACGGATGCGGTGCCGCGCGCCTCAGACGGCTCGCGCGTCGACACCAGCCCCGGCGATCCGACGACTGAGCGTATATGCGCTCGCTCGTCGAGTGTCGCCACGGCGAACGGTTCAGCGGCCTGGGTCGCTGACGACCGACGAAGGAGGCGAAGTCTCCCCCTCCGGGGAGACTTTCGGGTCAGCTGCTCAGCGCCCCTGCGGGGCGCTCTGTGGGGTGGGGAAAGTCCAGGCAATGCGCCTGTTCAACAGAACCGGGGCGGGGAGATTTTCGGGTCAGGGGACGAGGGGTCGCCACCGAGTGGCATCACCCGCGAATCGGAGGGGCGAACGCGACCCGACGAGACCGACGCTGTCAGGCCGTCTCGTCCTCGTACTCGTCTTCGTACTCGTCGGCCCACTTGTCGACGTACTGATTCTCGTCCGTCTCCGGGTGCCCCAGTTCGCGCTCCAGCGCCGAATAGTTCACGGTCGGGCTGTACGACTTGAGTTCCCGGGCGATCTTGGTGTGCTTCGCCTTCTGACGGCCACGCCCCATGCGAGACCCCCTCTGTTCTGACGTCGGCTTCGTCTGGTGCTCGACGCATTCACGTGTCCGGCTCAAGCCGGTAAGAGTAGCATTCAGAATAACACGGTGGCTTCCCGTGATCGCCGCGGGGGCGCGCCGCGGGAGGACGTATGAGTGAGAACGTCGCACGCGGCGGGGTCGTTCTGGGGGCCATCCCGGATCTTCCCGACCGCGTCTGGAGCGAAGCGGTGCGCTATGCCGCCCTCTTCGACCGGGAGCTGATCGTCGCCCACGTCGACGTCACCCGGTTCGTGACCTACGAGGACCCCGACGGGACGCCGCATTCCGCGCCGATCGACCTCGATCTGGCCGCGGCGAGCCGGGAGCTCGACCGCATCCGTGCCGTCGCCGAGGAGCACCTCGAGGCCAGCGGCGTCGCGTGGAGCATCCGCTCGCTGGTGGGGGATCCGGCGATGGCGTTGAAGCGGCTCGCCGACGACGTCGACGCGACGGTCATCGTGGTCGGCACGCGGCGGCGCGGCATCGGTGAGACCCTTCGCGAGTTCTTCACCGGGTCGGTGGCCGCCCGCCTCGCGCATCGGCAGCACCGCCCGGTGCTGGTGGTCCCCCTCCAGGAGCCGATCGCCGACAGCGACGACCCCTGGGTGGAGTGACCTCAGTCTCCGCGTAGGCGTCGCGCGACCTCGCGGCCGGCCGCATCCAGGGACTCGGCGAGCGCGTCGACGAGCGACTCGGAGAGATCGCCTCCGCGCGCCACGTGCGTACGGAGGTCCGCTCGCACTCGGGAGCGGAAGTCCCCGACCAGCACATCGGCGCGCCGCAGCTGTTCGCGGGATCTCACACGCGGATCGTCCGCATCCTCCGCGGGCGGACGCGGGGAGTCCCGCTCGGCGCGCGCGGCCGCGGCGAGGTCTGCCCGCAGGCTCTTCATCGCCTCGCGTACGCTGCCGCGCACCTCGTCCGCGATCAGGCGGATGGAGTCGGCCAGGTCTGCCTGGATGCCCTCGAGCTCGCCCGCTCGCGCGGCGACCTCGGCGCGCCCCGCCTCGGTGATCTCGTAGACGGTCTTGCGTCCGTCCACGCTCTTGGTGACGAGCCCCTCCTCCTCGAGCTTCGACAGGCGGGGGTAGATGGTTCCGGCGCTCGGCGTGTAGGTTCCGCCGGTGCGATCCGAGAGCGCCTGCATGATGTCGTAGCCGTGGCGGGGGCCCTCGTCGAGCAGGCTCAGCAGGTAGAGGCGCAGGTCGCCGTGCGAGAAGACGGGGGCCATCACAGACCCTCCGCATCCTCGTCGGCGGCGGATGCGGACTCGTCGAGGAAGGATGCGGTCCCGCCCGGTCGCCGCACGACGGTGACGTCGCCCGAGACGGAGTTCGCCCGCACGTCGACGAACGAGCCGCTCAGCTCACCCGAGGATCCCGTGTAGTTGGTGGCCGGTCCCGAGCCCTTGCGGGTCTGCGTGACGCCGTCGATCTGCACGGTGCCGCCGACGCTGCGCACCACGTAGTTGGCGGCGAGACCCTCGTCGAGGCGGATGGTCGTGTCGCCGCTGACGGTGTTGAGGGCGATCTGGTGCACGGCTCCCAGGGCGTCGATGAGCATGGCGCCCGAGACCGTGTCGATCGTCGCCTTGGTGAGGCGCCCGGTCGCGGCGACGTCGCCCGAGACGCTGTTCGCGTTCAGGGCTCCGTCGAGTCCGCGCGCCTGCACGTCGCCCGAGACGGCGTTCACGACGAGGTCGGCGCGGAGCCCATCGACGATCACGTCGCCCGAGACCGTGTTGACGCGCGCGTCGCTGTCGAGGTCGGAGACGAGCGCGCTGGCGCTGACGACGCCGAGGGTGAGGGCCACCGAGCGGGGGACCGCCACGCTGATCTCCGCCTTGGGCCCGCCCGAGCCGAAGTTGCGGAACACCTCGAGGAAGTTGTCCCAGCGCAGCTGCGGGTGGTCGATCTCGACCTTGCCGTCCTCGGCCGAGATGCGCAGGTCCTTGGTCGTGACGGCGTGCACCTCGATGCGTGCGCCGGGTTCGTCGTGCGCGACGATGTCGATCTGGCCGCCGACCAGCCCGACCTTCAGGGCACGGACGTCTTCCAGATCGATCACCCGCGTCTCGCCGGGGTGGATGAGCCACTTCTCGGGGGTCGTCATGTCATTCTCCTCGTCATTCGCGATATATCGCGTTGCCAGAATAACACGATATATCGCGTCTAGGAAAGCGGGTGCGCATCTGAGCCTTGGTGTCTCGTTTGTGCAGCCGTTCGGTCCCCGGAACCTGCTCAAGTGAGACACGGGCGCGGGCGGGGAGAGGGGG
>NZ_CACSKB010000032.1 GCF_902706225.1 Microbacterium sp. 18062 | reverse complement strand
CAACGAGGTCCGCCCGCACGAGGCGATCGCTTGGAACCGGCCGATGGAGGTGCACCTCGGCCTGGCCGACCCCACCATCCCCAACTTCGAAAGAGAAGAAATCCTGCCAACTACTTGACGCGGGACACGGAGCTGGCAGAGGAGCTGTACTATCGGGGCCTCAAGACCCGCGCCACATCCACGCGGCCTGCTCGCCAGATCTCCGCGAACCAACTCGTGCGTATCCTGCAAGATCCGTACTATCTCGGCCTCGTCAAGTACAAGGGCGAGATCTTCAAGGGCAGGCATAACGCGCTCATCGACAGCGAACTGTTCGCGCGTGTTCAGGAGGTCGTCTCCCTGCGAAGCACGGGGGAGCGGAAGCGGATCCACGAGCACTACCTGAAAGGCAGCTTGTTCTGTGGCAGGTGCCGAGAAGAAGACCGCGTTGGCTGGATGGTGCTGGCCAACGTCAAGGGCCGTGGCGAGGAAACGTACCAGTACTTCTTCTGCCGTCAGAAGCAGGAACACCTCTGCGACAGTCGCTATGTCCAGACCCTCCGCGTCGAGCGAGCTGTCGAGCAGTTCTGGGACAGCCTGCGGCTCTCGCAGAAGCTTGTCGAGCACATTCGCGCAGGCATCCAGCGCACGGTCGAGCATGACCAGAAGACCACGCGTGAACTTCACGCTCACCTGACCGAAGAACTCCACCGGCTCGACGTCAAGCAGGAGAACCTGCTCGACCTGGCCGCTGAAGGCACGTTGCCAAAGGAAACCATCAAGAGGCGCATGAACGACATCGCCAAAGCCCGGAAGCGTCTCACCGAACGTCAGGAGGGCACCGAGCGCAAGTTGGCTTCGGTCCTGGACTACATCGACGCAGCGGTGGAGCTTCTTGAGAACCCGGGAGACCTCTACCGTCGTGCCAGTGACGACGTTCGACGCCAACTCAACCAAGCCCTCTTCAAGAAGCTCTATGTCTACATCGATGAGATCACCGATGCGGAGTTCAACCCACCGTTCGGGGACCTGATCGAGGCGGACAAGCTGCACCGGAGCGGTCAGAATGACGGCACGAGCCTGGACAGCAAAAGAGCCTCCGTCACCGAAGGCTCTTCGTTGTTGTTTTCTCCCTCTCAGGCTGTTCTCCGCATCGCTTTCGACGATGTTTCGAGTAACGACCATGTGGTGGGCCCCGTGGGGCTCGAACCCACGACCCGCGGATTAAAAGTCCGATGCTCTACCGACTGAGCTAGAGGCCCTCGTCCTCCACCCTACTTCTCCGGCGGGCGTGCCGATGCCGCATCGGCTGCTCCGAACCTGCGGCGACACGGCGTGGGATGGTGCGAGCACACGGAAGGGGCGCCGACGGAAGAACCCGCCGACGCCCCTTCCGAGGGGACTACTCTGCCGGCGGCATCAGCACCGTGTCGATGAGGTACACGGTCGCGTTGGCGGTCTGCACGCCACCGCAGATCACGGCGGACTCGCCGTTCACCATGATGTCGTCGCCGCTGCCGGTGACCTCGAGGTCCTGACCCTCGACCGTGGTGTGGGTGCCGTCGATCTCGTCCGGCGCGATCTGGCCCTGCACCACGTGGTACGTGAGAATCTTCGTCAGCAGCGCCGAGTCGGTCTTCAGCGTCTCGAGAGTCGCCGAGTCGATCTTCGCGAACGCGTCGTCGACCGGGGCGAAGACGGTGAACTCGCCGCTGTTGAGGGTGTCGACGAGGTCGACGTCGGGGTTGAGCTGTCCGCTGACCGACGCGGTCAGCTGCGTGAGCAGCGGATTGTTGGAGGCGGCCGTGGCGACCGGGTCCATGGCCATCCCCTCGACCGAGCCGGCGCCGTCCGGCACGGCCTCGGCATAGTCGGCGCAGCCGGCGCCGACGAGGTCGCCCATCGCGGCGTCCATCTCGGGGCTGCCCGACTCGGAGGTCATCGGGGCCGACGACTCCGTCGTCTCCATGGACGAGCCGCCGCTGCATGCGGCGAGAGCGAACGCACCCACGAACGCGAGCGAGATACCTGCTGTGATCTTCGTCTTCTTGGTGAGCATGACTTCCTCCGGTGTGCAGACCCCGCAGGGCCGTTCCGTGTCGGATGCGGCGGTGCGCCTCATCCCCGCCGCGGTGCGACGTGTACTCCCCATTCGTGCTCGTACGGGTATCGGATTGCGGTGGATCTCGAACGCGGCTGCGCCGGCTGTCGGGCCGGGCTGCACCGGAGAGCGACCCGGTGTCAAGCCGTCCGTGAATCCGACGGCGGCGCGCGAGGTCGTGCATGCTGAACGGATGGTGATCGACGGCATCGACGTGCCCGACGACGGGAGCGGGTCCGCCGACCACATCGGAGATCTGATTCAACTCGTCGCCGCGGGCGACCGACCGGCGTTCGCGCGCCTGTACGACACGCTGTCCCCTCGCGTGTTCGGACTCATCCTCCGAGTGCTCGTGGACCGCGCGCAGAGCGAAGAGGTTCTGCAGGAGGTCTTCCTCGAGGTCTGGCAATCCGCATCCCGGTTTGCTCCGAAAAGAGGGCAAGGAAGATCCTGGGTGCTCACGATGGCGCATCGACGTGCCGTGGACCGCGTGCGGTCCTCGCAGTCGAGCACGGATCGTGATGTGCGGGCGGGATTCCGCGACATGGGCGTGCCGCACGATGGCGTCGCCGAGCAGGTGGAGTTGAGAATAGAGGGAAGACGGGTGGTCGCGGCCGTCGCCGAGCTGCCCGAAGCGCAACGCGAGGCGATCACCCTCGCGTACTACGGCGGATACTCGCAGAGCGAGATCGCGGCACTGGTCGGAGCGCCGCTGGGCACGGTCAAGACACGGATGCGGGACGGATTGTCCCGCCTGAGGAACAGCATGGGGGTGGCATCGTGAGCGATCGCGACTTCGAGGAGCTCTCGGCGGGCCACGCCCTGCACGCCCTCACCCCCGAGGAGGAGCGTGCGCTGACGGACGCCCTGGCCGCCGACCCTGCGCGTCGCGCGCTGGTCGACGCGGACGCGGACTCGGCCGCGCTGCTGGCCGAGACGGTCACGGAGGTCGTACCGCCGCCCGCGCTGCGCGATGCCCTGCTCGCCCGCATCGTCGCGACACCGCAGGATGCGCCGGATGTCACCCCCGACGAGACGTCCGAGGCCGCCCTCGACGTGACCCCGGATGCCGCGCCCGACGTGACCGGGGATGCTGCGCCCGCTGTGACGCCGGATGCCGCGACGGCTGCGCCTGCGGCATCCCCGGTCCCCGCCCGCAGGGGCTGGGGTCCGCGCGCCTGGTTCGCGCTCGCCGCGAGCATCGCGCTGGTGCTCGTCGTCGGCGGCGCGGTGACGGTCGTCTCCTCCCAGCTCGCCCTGCCAGCATCCGTCGTCGCCCTGGAGCGGATCGAGAGCGCGTCCGACGCCCGGGTCGCCGCTGCATCCCTCGCCGGCGGGGGAGAGGCGACACTGCACTGGTCCGAGAGTCTCGGCGAGGCCGTGCTGGTCTCGGACGGTCTGCCGTCGATCTCCTCCGACCAGACGTTCGAGCTCTGGTACGTCCGTGACGGCGCAGCCATCTCGGCGGGATTGTTCTCGGCGGAGGGCGACGACGCGACGGCCGTGCTCTCCGGGACGGTCCGTGATGGGGACGTCGTCGCGGTGACGGTGGAACCCGCGGGCGGGTCGCCCGACGGCGCGCCCACCACGGATCCCATCGTGACGATCGACACCGCGTAGAGGTCGACACCGCGTAGAGGTCGACACCGCGTAGAGGCGCCACGAGGAGAGGGGCGGGCCCCAGGGCTCGGCCCCTCCGGCGTGCGCCCATGACGCGGGAGGCGCCCTGCCCGCCTCCTCGGCGGAGCGGTGGGGCCGCCACCGGGGACCCGACGAGAGGACGGCCGTGTTCCGCGGGTAGCCTGGTTCGGGTGACAGACGACTCGAGGTCCTTCCACAAGCCGGTCCGGCGGCCCGCGGAGCTGTTCGACCGGCTCTTCTCGGCGCAGGATCCGGCGGAGGTCTCTCGGGTCGCGCACTCGACCGCATCCACTCTGCTCACGCGCGTCCGCGCGGATCCGGATGCGGGAACCGTCGATCGCCTGGTGGCGTTCACCGACGATCACGGCATCGACGACATCGCGGAGCTCTGGTCGCGGGCGCCCGCGCGGTCGCTGCCCGGGGCGCTCTGGCGGCTGTACCTGCTGCAGGTGATGATCCACGACGACGCCCGCACGGCCGCGTTCCTCTACGACCGGGGGCGCATAGAGCTCTCGTCGGCCGACGAGGTGGTCGCCGGGGCGCCGGCGCCGGCCGGCCCCGAGGAGCTCGTCGCCCTGATCGACACGATCATGCGGGGGCTCTTCGAGGGCGACTTCGCGGTGGCGCTCGAGCGCGCCGCCGCGTTCTGCCGGGTGGTCGCCGCGGGAGCCACGCATCTGGCCGACGACTACGAGCCGACCGAGCCCGAGCGTGCGTCGACGCTCACGACGCGCGCACTGCGGTTGTCCACCTATGCCGATGATCTCGCGGCATCCGCGGGTCTCTGGCGGCGCGACTCGCTCACCTGACCGGGCTCGGCCCCGACGCTCGGGCTCGGATGCAGCCGCCATCTCGGTTGGGTGATCATGCCGCGGGGCGCGCGAAGCGTTCAGCGAGGTGGGCGTGACCGATTGCACGGCCCGAAGGAAACCGACCGCATGGCTCCAAGAGAAGTGCCGGGCCGCAGAAACGCCTCTCGGCGCAAGGCCGCTCGCAGCGGCAGAATTTGGAGCCCGGGGTTACTGCGGCCCGGCTGATCCAGTGTAACGGCTGCCGCACGATGGGTATTCCGTTCGGCGTAGGCTCTCGACATGGCCTGGCGTCACGCACTCCTTCTCGATCCCGCCGCATCCGATGACCCCGGCACCGATTTCGCAGCGACCCTCACGCCGATCGATCCGGCGGCCCCGGCCCTGAGCGTGGGCGAGCTCAGCACCCAGCGCGGCGACGGCATCTTCGAGTCGATCGGCGTCGTCGACGGGCATCCGCAGGAGGTCGGCGCTCACCTGGAGCGCCTCGCGCACTCGGCGCGGCTGTGCGACCTCCCCGTGCCGAATCTCACGCAGTGGGCGCAGGCCATCGCGGCCGCCGCGGCGGAATGCCCGCCGGGGGAGTGCGTCATCAAGCTGATCCTGAGCCGTGGCGTCGAGCACGGCCCCGCGCCGACCGCATGGGTCACGGCGTCGTCGGCACCCGACAACTCGGTGCCGCGTCATGACGGCGTGCGCGTGGTGACGCTCGACCGAGGCTTCGACAGCGGTGCCCCGGCCCGGGCGCCGTGGCTGCTGCTGGGGGCGAAGACGCTGTCGTACGCGACCAACATGGCGGCGCTCCGCGAGGCGCATCGGCGCGGCGCCGCCGATGCCGTGTTCGTCGCGAGCGACGGCGTGCTGCTCGAGGGGCCGACGTCCTCGCTCGTGCTGCGCTCGGGCGACCGGTTCGTCACGCCCGCCCCGGGCGCCGGCATCCTGCATGGCACCACGCAGCTCAGCCTGTTCGCCCACCTCGCCGACCGCGGTCACGAGACCGCCTACGAGACCCTGCCCGCCAGCGCGCTTCTCGACGCGGATGCCGCCTGGCTGGTCTCGAGCGTGCGCCTCGCGGTCGGCATCACCGCCGTCGACGACGCCCCGCTGCCGTACGACCCCGACTTCACCCGCGAGCTGAACGCCTACCTGCTCTCCCCGCGCGACTGACGTCCCCGCGCCCGCGCCCCCGCCCCACGACACAACGGCGGACGGTGGCGCCGACGCGCGGGCGCGCGGGCGGTCCGAACGGTGTGTCATCGACAATCTCTGCCGTTGTGCATGTGACACGGCGGGCGCCACCGGCCCGGTGACGGGTCAGAGGTGGTGGCCGGCGAGGATCTGACCCAGGATGGCGCGTTCCACCAGGTCCCAGTCGTGCACGATCAGCGCGTAGTCGAAGTGCAACGTCACGTATCGCCATGCGGCGGCGTTGGCATCCCGCACCAGATCCTTGTGACGGAGCGGCGCGGAGGCGTGGTTGTCGACCCCGTCGGCCTCGATGAGCAGACGATTCCCGATCAGGATGTCGACGACCCCGACAGCGTGGATCTGCCTCTGCGTGCGGATGCTCAGCCCCAAGCGGCGCAGCCGCCAGCGCAGGAGCGACTCCAGGCCACTGTCCGCGTCCGAACGTGCCAGCTCCATCGCGTCGCGAGCGGCCGGATTCGTGTGATCGCGCAACCAGCCGAGACCCTCGGCCGTGATCGATCCGTGTCGCAGGGCGGACTCCAGCATGACGAAGAACTCCTCGACGCCGCGGCAGGCGAGGATCTGCCGCAGGATCCGCGGAACGGATGGGATGCCGAAGGAGTCGACAGCCGGGCCCTCGTCCCAGTGCTCGACGCAGTCGCATCCGGCCGCCGGATCGTGCCGTCGATGACCGCTCGCCCGCAGCCACACGTGCACGGAGGTCTCCTCGCACAGCACCCACAGCCCGAGGTGTCGCGCCGCCGTGACACAGGCGAGCGCGCCGCCGTGGCTTGCTGCTGCCGATACCGCGGGGCACGCGTCACCGGTCGCGTAGACGCCGCGCCGGAGCCGCGTGAGGTCACCGGTCGCGAGCCGAGCGGTCAGCTCGGTACGGCTCACGCCGGCGTCCCGCAGCGCGCGATACGTCGTCACGGTGAGCTCGGGCGACACGCACATCTTGCCAGCGTGCCCGTCCAGGGCCCGTACGGTGATGCCGTCGGCCCGGACGGCGGACGGCTCACGGGAATCCGCCGTGGGGGAGGACAAGCGCCGCCCGACGTCGGCGGCGCTCGCGCGCCGACACAACGGCGGGGATTTCTGCCGACACCCCGTCCACGGATGCCTATGCCCGGTGTGTCGCGAGCGATCTCCGCCGTTGTGCTCCGCGGAGAGAGCGCGAACGAGGCGTCCGCTCCCGGGATCAGCCGAAGCGGCCGGAGACGTAGTCCTCGGTGGCCTGCACAGAGGGCGTCGTGAAGATCGCCGAGGTGTCGTCGTACTCGATGAGCTTGCCGGGCTTGCCGGTGCCGGCGATGTTGAAGAACGCGGTCTTGTCCGAGACGCGGCTCGCCTGCTGCATGTTGTGCGTCACGATCACGATCGTGTACTCGCTCTTGAGCTCGTCGATCAGCTCCTCGATCGCGTACGTCGAGATCGGGTCGAGGGCCGAGCACGGCTCGTCCATCAGCAGCACGTCGGGTGAGACGGCGATGGCGCGGGCGATGCACAGACGCTGCTGCTGACCGCCGGAGAGGCCCGAACCGGGCTTGTCGAGACGGTCCTTGACCTCGTTCCAGAGGTTGGCGCCCTGCAGCGACTTCTCGACCAGCGCGTCGGCGTCGGACTTCGAGATGCGCTTGTTGTTGAGCTTCACGCCCGCCAGCACGTTCTCGCGGATCGACATCGTCGGGAAGGGGTTCGGGCGCTGGAAGACCATGCCCACCTGCCGGCGCACGAGCACCGGATCGACGCCGGGACCGTACAGGTCGTCGCCGTCGAGCAGCACCTCGCCCTCGACGCGCGCGCCGGGGATGACCTCGTGCATGCGGTTCAGCGTGCGCAGGAACGTGGACTTGCCGCATCCGGACGGGCCGATGAACGCGGTGACGCTGCGCGGGTCGATCTGGAGGGACACGCCTTCCACCGCGAGGAAGTCGCTGTAGTAGACGTTGAGGTCGTTGACTTCGATGCTCTTGGACACGGAGGTTCTTTCTCTCGGGAGGTCAGCGGCCGGTCTTCGGCGCGAAGACCTTCGCGACGGTCCGGGCGACGAGGTTGAGCAGCATGACGATGACGATGAGGGTGAGCGCCGCGGCCCATGCCCGACCGACGTAGGCCTCGGGCGGAATGCCCTGGTTCATGTACTGCGTGTAGGTGAAGACCGGGAGGGTCTGCATCCGACCGCTGAAGAGGTCGTAGTTCATGGATGCGGTGAAGCCCGCGGTGATCAGCAGCGGCGCGGTCTCGCCGATGACGCGGGAGATGGCCAGCATGACACCGGTCGTGATGCCGGCGATGGATGTCGGCAGCACGACCTTGAGGATCGTCAGCCACTTCGGCACGCCGAGCGCCAGCGACGCCTCGCGCAGTTCGTTCGGCACGAGCCGCAGCATCTCCTCGGTGGATCGGACGACCACCGGGATCATCAGCACCGCGAGGGCGATCGACCCGATGATGCCCAGGCGCACGCCAGGCCCCAGGAAGAGCGCGAACAGGGCGTAGGCGAACAGGCCCGCGACGATCGAGGGGATGCCGGTCATGACGTCGACGAGGAACGTGATGCCGCGCGCGAGCCGATTGTTCTTGCCGTACTCGATCAGATAGATCGCCGTGAACAGGCCGATCGGGATGCTGATGACCGCCGCCGCGAGGGTGATCAGCACGGTTCCCACGATCGCGTGCAGTGCGCCGCCGCCTTCGCCCACGACGTTGCGCATCGAGCTCGAGAAGAACTCCCCGCTCCAGTTCGGGGCGCCGAGGGTGACGACCGTGTACGCCACCGAGATGAGCGGGACCATCGCGATGAGGAACGCGGCGGTCACGACTCCGGTGATGAGCCGGTCGAACGCCTTGCGGCGCCCCTCGATGATCGCCGACAGGACGTAGATCAGCACGAGGTAGACGATCGCGGCCGAGAGCAGCCAGCCTGCGACATTCAGGCCCTCGCCGCCGGCGGTGCCGAGCACCAGGAAGAGGACGAACGTGACCAGCAGGGAGGCCCCGAGCAGCGTCCACGGTGCCCATGCGGGGAGACGCCCATTCGTCAGCCGGGTAGGAGCGGCGCCCGCGTTCGCGGGCCGGGTCGGGGGAGTCGCGGTCGTGGTCATGTCAGTTGGCCCCCGAGAATTCCTTGCGCCGACTCACGATGTAGCGGGCGACGGCGTTGACGGCGAAGGTCACGACGAACAGGATGAGGCCCGTCGCGATGAGGACGTTGATGTTCGTCCCGTACGCCTCGGGGAAGCTCAGCGCGATGTTCGCCGCGATGGTGTTGGGGTTGTCCGGAGTGAAGAGCGCGAAGGAGATGCCGCCGGAGACCGACAGCACCATCGCGACGGCCATCGTCTCGCCGAGTGCACGGCCGAGACCGAGCATCGCGGCGGAGACGATGCCGCTGCGCCCGAAGGGGAGGACGGCCATCCGGATCATCTCCCAGCGGGTCGCGCCGAGTGCGAGTGCCGCCTCCTCGTGGAGGACGGGGGTCTGCAGGAAGATCTCGCGACAGATCGCGGTGATGATCGGGGTGACCATGACCGCCAGCACGACGGCGGCGGTGAAGATCGTGCGGCCGGTGCTCGAGACCGGGCCGCTGAAGAGCGGGAACCATCCGGCGTTCTCGACGAACCAGGTGTAGATCGGCTGGACGGCCGGTGCGAGCACGCCGATGCCCCAGAGGCCGAAGACGACCGAGGGGACGGCGGCGAGGAGGTCGACGACGTAGCCGAGCGCCTGCGAGAGGCGGCGCGGCGCGTAGTGCGAGATGAAGAGGGCGACGCCGAGCGAGAGCGGGACGGCCATGATGAGTGCGAGGGTCGCCGCCCAGACGGTGCCGAAGACGAGCGGCCAGACGTAGTCCCAGAAGTTCGTGGGGAGGATCGATGCCGTCTCGTTCGTGGCGACAAGCGCGGGCAGAGACTGCACGACGAGGAAGATCGCGACGGCGGCGAGGGTCACGAGGATCATCGAGCCGGCGGCGAGTGCCGTGCCCGAGAACCATCGGTCGCCGGCCCGCTGTTTGCCCTTCATAGGCGTCCCGGTCCGCGGCGCCGTGGGTGTGGAGGTCATGGCTCGATTCTCTCGCTGAGAAAGGGAGTGGTCGCACCGGTGCCCGGTACCGGACAGAGCCGGCACCGGGCACCCGCGAGATTACTTGATGGCCTCGATGGCGGTGTTGACCTGCTCGCGCAGGGTGTCCGAGATCGGGGCGCTGCCGGCCGCATCCGCTGCGGCGGTCTGGCCTTCCTCGCTGACGGCGTAGGAGAAGAAGCCCTTCACGAGCTCGGCGGTCGCGGAGTCGGTGTACTCGGCGCAACCGATGAGGTAGCTCACCAGGACGATCGGGTAGGTGCCGGCCTCGGCGGTGGCGCGGTCGAGCTCGATCGCGATGTCGGTCGCGGCGCGCCCCTCCTCCTCGGGGGAGGCGTCGACGATCGCGGCCGCGGCCTCGGGCGAGTACGAGACGAAGTCGTCGCCGACCTGGATCGCGACGGTGCCGAGGCTGCCCGCGCGGGAGGCGTCCGCGTAGCCGATCGTGCCCTGGCCGCCCTCGACGGCCGAGATGACGCCCGACGTGCCCTGTGCGGCCTCGCCGCCCGAGATCGGCCATTCCTCGACCGAGCCGTACGTCCACTCCGACTCGGCGGTCGCGCTCAGGTAGTCGGTGAAGTTGCCGGTCGTGCCGGACTTGTCCGAGCGGTGCACGGCGTTGATGGCGGACGACGGGAGGTCGACGCCTTCGTTGAGGGCGACGATCGCCGGGTCGTCCCAGGCGGTGATCGTGCCCGTGAAGATGCCCGCGAGGGTCGCCGGGTCGAGGTTGAGCGAGTCGATGCCCTCGAGGTTGAAGACGATCGCGATCGGCGAGATGTAGGCGGGGATCTCGACGAGGTCCGAGCCCTCGACGCACGCGTCGAAGGGGCCGGCCTCGATCTCGTCGGTCTTGAACGCGCGGTCGGAGCCGGCGAAGCCGACGGCGCCGGCCTGGAAGGACTCGCGGCCCGTGCCGGAGCCGGCGGGGTCGTAGTCGATCGTGAGGTCGGAGTTGGTCGCCTGGAGGCCTGCGGTCCACGCCTGGACGGCGACCTCCTGCGACGAGGCGCCGCCGCCGACGAGGTTGCCGGAGAGACCGCCTTCGGGAGCGGAGCTCGAGTCGCTGCCGCCTTCGTTCGATGCGCAGCCGGCGAGTGCGAGTGCTGCGACAGCGGCGAGGGCGCCCACCTGGGCGATGCGGTTGATCTTCACAGAAGAATCCTTCACAAGTCGGGGATACGTGCCCGGTGCAGGGCTCTGTCGACGCTAGACACGTGCGTTTACCAGAGTGGGCAGTGGTGGTGAACGGAAGGTGAACGACGGCGGGCCGGCAGGCGCGGGAGTGAGCGTGGCGTCACCGCTCGTTCATCTGCGCTCCCTAGCGTGGGGGGATGCACCATGATTCGCAGGCGGCGCTCGATCGCCGCGCGGATGCTCCGGCTCCCCGGACGCTTCTCGACATCCTGCGCGACACCGCGATGCGTCATCCGGAGGCGTCGGCGATCGACGACGGCTCCGACGCTCTCAGCTACCGCGAGCTCATGGCGCATGTGTCGCGGACGGCGGCACGACTGCACGAGGCCGGAGTGCGCCGCGGCGACCGGGTCGGGGTGCGGATGCCGTCCGGGGCCAAGGAGCTGTACATCTCCATCCTCGCGGTCATCGCGGTGGGGGCCGCGTACGTGCCCGTCGACGCCGACGACCCGGACGAGCGGGCGCGGCTCGTGTTCGGCGAGGCCGCGGTGCGGGGGATCATCGGTGCCGGCGGGGCGTTCGTTCCGGCAGGCAATGCGGATGCGGAACCCGCCGAGGCGGAGGAGCTGTACCGCGGCGCGCCGCCGCATCCGTCGACGCACGCGACCCTCACCGTGCCGTCCCCGACCGTCGACGACGACGCGTGGATCATCTTCACCTCCGGCTCCACGGGAGTGCCGAAGGGGGTCGCGGTCTCGCACCGCTCCGCCGCGGCCTTCGTGGACGCCGAGGCCCGCCTGTTCCTGCAGGATGCGCCGCTGGGCCCGGGCGACCGCGTGCTCGCCGGTCTGTCCGTCGCCTTCGACGCCTCCTGCGAGGAGATGTGGCTCGCGTGGCGGCACGGAGCCTGTCTCGTGCCGGCGCCGCGCGCCCTCGTGCGGTCGGGGGAGGATCTGGCGCCGTGGCTCATCCGCCAGGGCATCACGGTGGTCTCCACGGTGCCGACCCTCGCGGCGATGTGGCCGGCCGAGTCGATCGAGAACGTGCGGCTGCTGATCTTCGGGGGTGAGGCGTGCCCTCCCGAGCTGGTCGCACGTCTGGTGTCGGACGGTCGCGAGGTGTGGAACACGTACGGTCCGACCGAGGCGACGGTCGTCGCCTGCGGGGCCGTCCTCGACGGTTCCGTGCCGGTGCGGATCGGCATGCCGCTCGACGGCTGGGCGCTCGCGGTCGTGGACGCCGACGGGTTCCGGGTGCCCGAGGGCGGGATCGGCGAGCTCATCATCGGGGGAGTGGGCCTCGCCCGCTACCTCGACCCGGAGAAGGACGCGCAGAAGTATGCCCCGATGGACTCGCTCGGGTGGGAGCGCGCGTACCGCTCGGGAGACCTGGTGCGGTACGACCCGGAGGGACTCGTCTTCCAGGGACGCGCCGACGACCAGGTGAAGGTCGGCGGGCGGCGGATCGAGCTCGGCGAGGTCGAGTCCGCGCTGCAGGACCTCGGCGGGGTGACCGCGGCGGCCGCGGCGGTGCGACAGACCGAGGCCGGGGTGTCGGTGCTCGTCGGGTATCTCGTGATGGAACCGGGAGTGGGGCTGGATCGCGCGGCGGCGCGGGCGCAGCTCGACGAGAGCCTGCCTGCGGCCATCGTGCCCCTGCTCGCGACCGTCGACGAGCTGCCGGCGCGCACCTCGGGCAAGGTCGACCGGGCGGCGCTCCCCTGGCCGCTGCCCGGCGTCGAGGTGCCGGTGGCCGGCCTCACCGCCACCGAGGAGTGGCTCGCCGAGCAATGGCAGGCGGTGCTCGGGGTGCCGGTGCCCGGACCGAAGGCGGACTTCTTCGACCTCGGCGGCGGATCCCTCTCGGCGGCGCAGCTCGTCTCCCGCATCCGCGCCCGCGTGCCCGATTTCGCCGTCGCCGACATCTACGACGTGCCGCGGCTGGGCGCCATGGCGAAGGCGCTCGGGCCGTTCCTCGTGGACGAGGGTGCGGCGCAGTACCGGCGGCCTCTGCCGACCCCGCGCGCCGCGCAGTGGGTGCAGACCCTCGCCGGGGCGCCGTTGTTCATCCTGTCGGGCGTGCGCTGGCTGCTGTACGTGCTCACCGCGGGCACGGTGCTGAACCTGTTCCCCGGCTTCGGGGCCCTTCCCACGGCCCCGGTCTGGCTGCTCGTGATCGGGTGGATCGTGTTCGCGACGCCGTTCGGGCGGATGGCGATCTCGGCCCTGTCCGCCCGGATGCTGCTGGCCGGGGTGCGCCCGGGCGACCACCCGCGCGGCGGGTCGGTGCACCTGCGCCTCTGGCTCGCCGAGCAGATCGCCGACCAGGTCGACGCGGTGGGCCTCGCGGGCGCGCCGTGGGTGACCTACTACGCCCGGGCTCTCGGCGCGAAGATCGGCCGCGACGTCGACCTGCACACGCTGCCGCCGGTGACCGGGATGCTCGAGATCGGCGATCGCGCGTCGATCGAGCCGGAGGTCGACCTCAAGGGGTACTGGATCGACGGCGACCTGCTGAGGCTCGGCGGGATCCGGATCGGAGCCGAGGCGACCGTCGGGGCGCGCAGCACGCTCGCCCCGGGAACGCGCATCGGCCAGCGAGCCGCGGTGGCCGCGGGATCGGCCGTCTTCGGTCGGGTGCGCGCCGATCAGACGTGGGCCGGATCCCCGGCGGTGCGGGTGGGCGAGGTCGCGCGCGACTGGCCCGATCACCGGCCGCCGACGCGGCACGCGTGGCTGTGGGCGTACGCGGCATCTGCGCTGGGGCTCGCTCTGCTGCCGGTCGCGGCCTTCGTCGCCGGTGCGGTCGTGCTCGCCCTGGGGATGCGCAGCGCTCCCGATCTCGCCGCGGCGTTCGGCGCCGCGCTCCTGTGGCTCGTGCCCGCCGTACTCGTCACCGGCACGGTCTTCGCCGGCGCCGTGGTGATCGCGGTGCGACTGCTCTCGATCGGCCTCCGTGAGGGCACATACGGAGTGCGCAGCCGCGTGGCGTGGCAGGCGTGGACCACCGAGCGGCTGCTCGACTCGGCGCGCACCATCCTCTTCCCGCTCTACTCGAGCCTGTTCACCCCGGTCTGGCTGCGGATGCTGGGCGCCCGCGTCGGGCGGGACGTCGAGGCGTCGACGGTGCTGCTCATCCCCTCGATGGCCCGCATCGGGGACGGCGCGTTCCTCGCCGATGACACGATGGTGGCCTCGTACGAGCTGCACGCCGGCTGGCTGCGCGTGGGACCGGTGCGCATCGGCAAGCGGGCGTTCCTCGGGAACTCCGGCATGGCGGCGCCCGGGCACCGCGTGCCGCGCGACGGCCTCGTCGCGGTGCTGTCGGCGGCGCCCCGGAGGGCGAAGGCCGGCTCGTCCTGGCTCGGATCGCCCGCCGTGCGCCTGCGTCGCGCGGTCGCGGTCGGCGACGAGAGCCGCACCTACCGTCCGACTCCGGCCCTGCGGCTCGCCCGCACCCTGTGGGAGCTGTGCCGCATCGTGCCGGTGTTCGTGACCTGCGCGCTGGGGGTGGCCGTGCTGTTCGCGCTCGCAGCCCTCGTCGCGGTGGTCGGCATCGGGTGGACGCTGCTGCTGTCCGGGCTCGTGATGCTCGCCGCCGGCGCGGTGGCGGCCGGGATCACGGTCGTGGCGAAGTGGGGCATCGTCGGTCCGATCCGGGCCGGCGAACAGCCGCTGTGGTCGGGCTTCGTGTGGCGCACCGAGGTGGTGGACACCTTCACCGAGATGCTGGCGGCGCCGTGGTTCGCCCGAGCGGCCGTCGGCACGCCCGCGCTCGCGGTCTGGCTGCGTGCGCTGGGCGCCCGGGTCGGCCGCGGCGTCTGGTGCGACTCGTACTGGCTGCCGGAGCCGGATCTGGTGACCCTCGGCGACGGATCCACGGTCAATCGGGGCTGCGTCGTGCAGACGCACCTGTTCCATGATCGAATCATGAGCATGGATGCCGTGGAGCTCGAGCCCGGTGCGACCCTCGGGCCGCACAGTGTCGTCCTGCCCGCCGCGGTGATCCGGGCGGACGCGACCGTGGGGCCCGCGTCGCTGGTGATGCGCGGCGAGTCGGTGCCGGTGGGCACTCGGTGGAGCGGCAACCCCATCGGACCCTGGCGCGCGGTGAAGGCGCGCGCCTACCAGTCGACGTCGTGACGGCCGGCGACGCCTACGCCCCGCAGAGCGGGGATCTGTCGTACGACGTCGTGTCGTACGACCTCGAGATCGACTACCGCGTGCGCACGAACCGTCTCGAGGGGCGGGCGGTGGTCAACGCGATCGCCGCGCGGACGACGTCGACCGTGACGCTCGATCTCGTCGGGCTCCGCGCATCCCGGATCCGCCTCGACGGCACATCGTCCGTCTCCTTCCGCCAGGGACCGCGCGCTCTGCAGATCGGCCTGCCGCGCCGGCTCGAGGCGGGCGAGGAGTTCTCGCTCGAGGTCGTCTACGCCGGGGCGCCCGCGCCGCGGCGTTCCCGCTGGGGCTCGATCGGCTGGGAGGAGCTCGCCGACGGCGCGCTCGTCGCGAACCAGCCCACCGGGGCGCCCACCTGGTTCCCCTGCAACGACCGACCGGACGACCGGGCCCGGTATCGGATGCGGATCACCACCGACCGGGACTACGTCGCCGTCGCGACCGGCACCAGGGTCGAGGACCGCGTCGCCGGACGCCGCCGTGTCGCCGAGTACGTCTCCGACGTGCCCACCGCGACCTACCTCGCCGCCGTGCAGATCGGGCGCTACGCGCGCACCGAGCTGCCCTCGGCCGGCCCTCTGCCGGTGGAGCTCTGGGCGCCGCCCGCGCTCCGTGCTCCCGCGGTCGCCGCGTTCGACAAGGTCGCCGCGATGGGCGTCGTCTTCGAGGATGCGTTTGGCGCCTACCCGCAGCCGCAGTACACGATCGTGGTCACGGCGGACGAGCTGGAGATCCCGCTCGAATCGCAGGGCATGGCGGTGTTCGGCGCGAACCATCTGGATGCGGACAGCGAGCGCCTGGTGGCCCATGAACTCGCGCATCAGTGGTTCGGCAACAGCGTCGGCATCGAGAGCTGGCGCGATATCTGGCTGAACGAGGGCTTCGCCTGCTACGCCGAGTGGATCTGGTCAGAGGCCACCGGCGACGCGAGCGCCGAGGCCTGCGCCGAGGCGCACCACGCGAGGCTCCGCGCCGAGCCGCAGGACCTCGTGCTCGGCGATCCCGGTGCCGATCTCATGTTCGACGACCGCGTGTACAAGCGAGGCGCGCTGACCCTGCACGCTCTGCGGCTGACGCTCGGCGACGAGCGCTTCTTCGCGCTGCTGCGGGAATGGGTGGCGCGGTACCGGCACGCGCTCGCGACGACGGACGACTTCCGCGCCCTGGCGGTTGCTGCGGAGCCCTCCGCCGGCGAGCTGCTCAGGCGGTGGGTGGATCGGCCCGCGCTCCCTCGGTTGCCGCGGGCACGATCGCGACGCTGACCACGACGCCGTCGGGCCCGTCGACGTCACGACCCAGGACGGGCGCCGCGCGACCGGGGACGAGCGCGGTCCAGCCGTCCGGACCCGCCGAGACGGACACCCGACCCGGATCGACGGCGAGGCCGCGGCCATCGGCTTTCAGCGCCGCCTCGATCCGGGTCCAGTCCAGGAGCGTCGTCCCGGGGCGCAGCCGGTCGGCGGACGCGATGCCATCGGGCTCGCCGGCCTGCGCGTCGATGCCGATGGCGTCGGCCGCCGAGGACGGGACGGCGGCGACGATCGCGAGATCGTCCGTGTAGGACACGGAAACCTCGAACGCACGATCCGGCACGCGGGGGCGTCCGTGTGCGCCCCCGCAGCGCGGACACGGGCCGGACCGCACCGGCCCGGGTCCGCCGGCCAGCGCGCGAAGCAGCCGGTGCGAGGTCGACCGCCGGTCGGAGCCCTCGTGCCGCTCCCACGCGATCAGGATTCGATCGAGCGCGGGCGCCGCGTCGGCGACCCGCGGCCGATGCCCGTCCGGGAGGGCGGGGGAATCCCTCTCAGGGATCGTCACGTCAGACCTTCGGCAGATGCGTCTCGATCGCGGCGATCCCGGACCCCGGGTTCGTGCGCGACAGGTGCACGACCGAGAACGCGGCGACCTCGAGTGCCGAGGCGCTGCCGAGGTACGAGCCGCGGAGCGTGCCGGTGGCCAGGGCCAGCTCGCTCAGGATGTCGGGCAGCACGGGCCCGTGACTGCAGATCACGGCGGGCTTCCGGGCGCGCACGCGCCGGCCGACGACCGTGCGGGCGTCGGCCTTGCCGTCCTCCCAGGCGTCCTGGCTGATGAGGGCGCTCGTCTTGATGTCGCGGCCCAGGGCGGCAGAGAGGGGACGGACCGTCGACACGCACCGCTCGGCGTCGCTCGAGACGATCCGCCGCACCCCGAAGGCGCGCAGCGGGGCGACGATGGCGTCCGCCTGTTTGAGACCGCGTGCGGCGAGGGGGCGCGAGGCGTCCGAACGGCTCCACTCGTCGCGGGAGCGCGCCTTCGCGTGACGCAGCACGATGATCGGGAAGGTCTCGAGCACGCCGTCCTCGACGAACCGCAGGAAGTTCTCGACGATCTCGACGTCGACGGGGTAGCTGAGGTACGACAGGGCGCGCTTGGGCGTGACCCATTCGAGGGCGGCGATCTCCTTGTTGGGCACGAAGGCGGACTCGCGGATGGCCGCATCCGTCGCCTCTGCCGACCAGTAGTGCACGACCTTCTCGCGCTTGCTCGGCAGTCGGTAGCGCGAGACGCCGACCGGAAGGCCGAGCGAGACACGGACGCCGGTCTCCTCGAAGATCTCGCGCACGGCGGTCTCGACGAGCGCCTCGCCGGGATCGACCTTGCCCTTGGGCAGGGTCACGTCGCGATAGCGCGTGCGGTGGATCAGCAGGACGAGGAGCTTCCCCTCGACCCTGCGCCAGACGACTCCGCCCGCGGCGTACACGGCCGTCGCGGTCATCGCACCGCCCGGGAGCGCCGCCGCCGCTGCACCGACGCCATCGTCTTGTCCTGCAGGTCGACGAGCGCGGCACCGTCCGCATCCGTCGAGTGCCGGGTCCACGTGCCGTCTCCGTCGAGCCACCAGGAGCTCGTGCCGTCGCTCATGGCGAGGGCGAAGAGCTTCTCGAGCTCCGCCACCTGTGCCGGGGCGACGATGCGCACGAGCGCCTCGACGCGCCGATCGAGGTTCCGGTGCATCATGTCGGCGCTGCCGATGTAGACCTCGGGGGCGCCGTCGTTCTGGAACGCGAAGATGCGCGAGTGCTCGAGGTAGCGGCCGAGGATCGAGCGCACCGTGATGTTCTCGCTCATCCCGGCGACGCCCGGGCGGATGCTGCAGATGCCGCGCACCCAGACCTCCACCGGCACCCCCGCCTGGCTGGCACGGTAGAGCGCATCGATGATCTGCTCGTCGACCATCGAGTTGACCTTGATCCGGATGCCGGCGGGCCTGCCGTCGAGGGCGTGCCGGCGCTCCCGGTCGATCAGGCGGATGAGGCCCTTCCGCAGGTGCAGCGGGGCCACGAGCAGCCGCTTGAACTTCTTCTCGATCGCGTAGCCGCTCAGCTCGTTGAACAGGCGGGTGAGGTCGCGGCCGACCTCGGCGTCGACCGTGAAGAGGCCGAAGTCCTCGTAGATGCGGCTGGTCTTGGGGTTGTAGTTGCCCGTGCCCACGTGGCTGTAGCTGCGGAGGACCCCGTTCTCCTCGCGGATGACGAGCGCGAGCTTGCAGTGGGTCTTGAGGCCCACGAGACCGTAGACGACGTGCACGCCCGCCTTCTCGAGCTTGCGCGCCCAGACGATGTTGTTGGCCTCGTCGAAGCGCGCCTTCACCTCGACCAGCGCGAGCACCTGCTTGCCGGACTCGGCGGCGTCGATGAGTGCCTGCACGATGGGGCTGTCGCCCGAGGTGCGATAGAGGGTCTGCTTGATCGCGAGCACGTGCGGGTCCTTGGCGGCCTGCTCGAGGAAGGCCTGCACACTCGTCGCGAAGGACTCGTACGGGTGATGCACCAGGACGTCGCCCTTGCGGATCGACGCGAAGATGTCGGGGCGCTCGTTGTTGTCGCCCGGCTGGAACGCGACCGCGGTCGTCGGCACGTGCGGCGGGTAGTGCAGATCGGGACGGTCGATCCGCGACAGGTCGAACAGGCCGCGCAGATCCAGAGGTCCCGGCAGGCGGTAGACCTCCTGCTCGGTGATGTCCAGCTCCTTCAGGAGCAGGTCGAGGGTGAGGTCGTCCATGTCGTCGGTGATCTCGAGACGGATGGGGGGACCGAACCGGCGGCGCAGCAGCTCGGCCTCGAGCGCCTGGATGAGGTTCTCGGTCTCGTCCTCCTCGATCGCGACGTCTTCGTTGCGGGTGAGACGGAACGCGTGGTGGTCGAGGATCTCCATCCCGGGGAACAGGTCGCCGAGGTTGTTGGAGATGAGGTCCTCGAGGGGCAGGTAGCGCAGATGCCCGCTGTCACGGGGGACGCGCACGAAGCGCGGCAGCATCGGCGGCACCTTCAGACGCGCGAACTCCTGCCGGCCGGTCTTGGCGTTGCGCACCCGGATCGCGAGGTTCAGCGAGAGGCCGGAGATGTAGGGGAAGGGGTGCGCCGGGTCGACAGCGAGCGGCATCAGGACGGGGAACACCTGCGACTGGAAGTACTCGTACAGCCGGGCGCGGTCCTCGTCGTCGAGGTCGGACCAGCCGAGCACCTCGATGCCCGCGTCCGCGAGAGCGGGCTTCACCTGCTCCTGCCAGGCCTTCGCATGGCGCAGCTGCAGGGTGTGCGCGTCGCGCGAGATGTCGGCGAGGACGTCCTGCGCGGCGCGCCCGACGTTCGTGGGGACCGCGAGACCCGTGATGATGCGGCGCTTCAGGCCGGCGACGCGCACCATGAAGAACTCGTCCAGGTTGCTGCCGAAGATCGCGAGGAAGTTCGACCGCTCCAGCGCGGGCAGGGTGGGGTCCTCGGCGAGCTCGAGCACCCGCTGGTTGAACGAGAGCCAGCTCAGCTCGCGGTCGAGGTAGCGGCCTTCGGGCAGCTCCGCGTCGGCGACCTCCACGGCGGCATCGAAATCGTCGTCGTCCGCGTCTTCGAGCCCGGCGTCGAGCATCTCGTCTGCGATCATTCCCACATCATTGCAGGCCGACGTGACCGTCGTGTGAACGAGGGCGCGAGGCCGTCCACGAGTCGGCGTCGGGGCGTCTCAGGCGTCCGAACGATCCTTCGCGGCAGGGATCTGCTCGTCCTCGTAGACGTTGAACCGGTAGCCGACGTTGCGCACCGTGCCGATCAGCTGCTCGAGGTCGCCGAGCTTCGCGCGCAGGCGTCGCACGTGCACATCGACCGTGCGGGTGCCGCCGAAGTAGTCGTATCCCCACACCTCGCTGAGCAGCTGCTCGCGGGTGAACACCCGGGAGGGGTGCGTCGCGAAGAAGTGCAGCAGCTGGAACTCCTTGTAGGTGAGATCGAGCGGCTTCCCGTGCACCTTCGCGGAGTACGAGGACTCGTCGATCGTGATGCCGGAGGTCTGGATGCGGGTGGAGACCTGATCCTTCGACATCCGTCCGACCGCGAGGCGGATGCGCGCGTCGACCTCGGCGGGCCCGGCGGTGACCAGCACCACGTCGTCGACGCCCCAGTCGGTGGAGACGGCGGTGAGACCGCCCTCGGTCACGATGAGCATCAGAGGCGCGTCGAGTCCGGTCGTCGTGAGGATCTTGCAGAGGGACTTCGCGCCGACGAGGTCGATCCGTGCGTCCACGAAGATGATGTCGGCGCTCGGCGCGTTCACGAGCTGTGCCGGCTCCGCGGGGATCTGCCGCACGCGGTGGCTCAACAGTTCGAGCGCCGGCAGCGCGGGCGCGCCACCGGCGGAGCTCAGAACGAGAAGCTGTGCCAAAGGAATCCTCCCGGCCGGGTCGGCGGATCGTGCCTCATCATATGCCGTGTCGGCGGCCGAGGTCGCCGACTGCCCGGGATGACGCGGAGATCCCCCTTCGGGGAGCGCCGTGTCGGCGGCCGGGGCGTTCGTTCGCGGTGCGGGCGTGTGTGTGCGGTGTGCGTCGGGGTGCGCGAGAATGATCGTATGTCCACGTCGGAGCTCGTGCCACGTCGCCCCATCGGCGGCATCGTCGCCGTGTGGGTCGCGGCGCTCCTGGCGGGCGTCGCCGTCGCGGTCTTCGTGCCCGCCGAGGCGCGGTCGACGTGGATGGTGGTCACGCTCGGCGCAAGCCTCATCCTGGCGTTCGGCGTGCAGCTCGCCTACGGCCGCGCGCAGCGGTTCATCCAGCGGGTGGCGCTCAGCACGCTGGGCGCGCTGCTGGTCCTCGGCGTGATCAGCGCGTCGCTCGGGCTCGGCGCCCTCATGACCGCGGTCGTCTGACCCGAAAGTCTCCCCGGAGTGGGGAGATTTCGCTTCCTTCGTTGATCGTCAACGACCCAGGCCGCTGACCCGAAACTCTCCCCGGAGGGGGGAGATTTCGCTTCCTTCGTTGATCGTCAACGACCCAGGCCGCTGACCCGAAACTCTCCCCGGAGGGGGGAGACTCCGCATCCTTCGTCGGTCGTCAGCGACCCCGGCCGCCGGCCCGTACGTCTTCCGTCTTCGCGCCCTGAGCGAGGAAGCACGCATCCCGAGCGGAGGGGAATCGGCCGAGACGAGGGCTTTCGCCGGGCAGAGATCCTCGTCTCGGTCGAACACCCTCGTGCGGATCCTCCCGGATGGTCATCGACCGGGGTCGTCGACACGTCCGCATACGCCGCCGGTCGCGCTAAGCTGGGGGCATGGACCTCGTCGCTCTCGAACTGTTCTTCGTGGGTCTGCTGGCCCTCGCGTCCCTCGCGATCGTGTTCGTGTCCGGAGTCGTGATCAAGAACCTCTACCGCGGTCAGCGCTGACGGCCGAGTCGTGATCGAGCTTCCGACCGACCTGCCGGCCGACCTCGTCCCGCTCTCGTGGCTGGTCGGGGTCTGGGAGGGCACGGGTGTGCTCGACTACACCGCCGACGATCACCGCTTCACCGGTGAGTTCTCGCAGCGGGTGAGTTTCAGCCACGACGGCGGGAACATGTTGAACTATGCGGCATCCGCGTTCCTGATCGACGGGGACGAGCGCACGCCGCTGGTCTCCGAGGTGGGGTTCTGGCGCCTCGTCCGGCCGGCGGCCGACACGGATCCCGGTCCCGGACTCCTGCCCGGGCGCGGCACGGCCCCGATCCGCACGGTCGACGACGTGGAGGCGCTCCGCACCGGCGAGGGCGGTTTCGAGATCGAGGCCGTGATCGCGCATGCCGACGGCATCAGCGAGTTGTACGTCGGGCAGATCCGCGGGCCCCGCATCGATCTCGCGACCGACGCCGTCGTGCGCTCGGCCAGCGCGAAGCCCTACGCTGCGGCGACGCGCTTGTACGGCCTCGTCGACGGCCATCTGCTGTGGGCGTGGGATATCGCGGCGCTGGGGGCGGACCTCGCCTCCCATGCCTCGGCGCGCCTGGCCAAGGCGCAGTGATGCCCGACGATCTCACGCGAGTGCCGGGTGCCGTCCTCGACGGCGGCGTTCTCCAGCACGTCGGCCGGCCGCTCGTCGAGCAGCGCGAGCTGTTGCGCGGCACGGCGGTCGCCCCGCGGGCCGATCGTCGCGTCCTCGCGATCACCGGCGAGGACCGCCTGTCGTGGCTCGACTCGATCAGCTCGCAGGCGCTCACCGCGCTCGAGCCCGGCCGCTCCACCGAACTGCTCGTGCTCGATCCGCAGGGGCGGGTCGAGCACGCCGCGGCCGTGCTCGACGACGGCGAGACGACGTGGCTCATCGTCGACCACGGCGACGCGGACGCCCTGCTCGCCTGGCTCCTGCGAATGCGGTTCCGGTTGCGCGTCGCCCCGCGCGACGCGCACGAGGAGTTCGCGATCGTGGGGGTGACGGATGCCGGCCTGCCGCTCGTCGTCGCCGCGTCCCCGCACGGTGTGCCGCTGGTCTGGCACGATCCGTGGCCGGAGATCGGCTCCGGGGGAGTCGGCTACGCGAGCGACGTGCACCATCCCGGTCGCGACCTATCGTGGAACGAGGTGATCGTCGACCGCGCCGAGCTGGGCCGTCTCGTCGACGCGGCCGTCGCGGGCGAGCTCGCGCTCGCCGGTGCGCTCGCGGTCGACGCCCTGCGGGTCGCCGCGTGGCGGCCGAGTTGGGCGAGCGACGTCGACGAGCGCACGATCCCGCACGAGCTCGACTGGATGCGCACCGCCGTGCACATGGACAAGGGCTGCTACCGGGGTCAGGAGACCATCGCCAAGGTGCACAACCTCGGTCACCCGCCCCGGCGGGTCGTCGCCCTGCACCTCGACGGCAGCGACGACCTGCTGCCGCAGCGCGGCGACCGGGTGCTGGCAGGTGAGACGGAAGTGGGCCGGATCACCTCGGTAGCCCGGCATCATGAGGACGGTCCGATCGCGCTCGCCGTGGTGAAGCGCTCGGCGGCGACCGGTGAGACGTTGACGGTGGAGACCGCCGAGGGGGCGGTCTCAGCGACGGCGACCACGATCGTTCCCCCCGGGGCGGGCGCCACCGCCGCGGTCCCGCGGCTCACGCGCCTGTCGCGTCGCACAGCCGCGCAGTGAACGAGCACTCGGAGCCGGCGCCGGTCACGGCGCCGCTGTCGACGCCCGCCCGGGTACGCGGCACGGCATACGCCGCGATCCACCGCCTGCGCGAGTCCGTGCCGGCCATCGTGCAGATCGTGGTCGCCGCGTCCGCCGCCTACGCCTTCGCGCACTTCGTGCTGGGGCACGCGGCTCCGCTCCTGGCGGCCACCGTCACGGTCTCGAGCCTGGGACTGGTGCGCGACGCGCGGCCCCGCCGGGTCCTCGAGACGGTGATCGGGATGCTCGTCGGCATCGTCATCGCCGAGCTGATCTACCTCGTCGCCGGTGCCGAATGGTGGCAGCTGGCGATCGCGCTCGCGGCGACGCTGGCCGTGGGCCGGCTCATCTCTGCGCAGCCGGGCTTCGCGATCTCGGCGGGGATCCAGTCCATCATCGTCATGGTGATCGCGACCGGTGCGCCCTTCATCCGGCTGCTCGACGGCGTCATCGGGGGGATCGCCGCGCTGCTGGTCACCGTCCTGATCCCGCGCAACGCCACGCGCGGCGAGATCCGGGACGGCCGAGCGCTCTTCGCCGCCTTCGAGGACGCGGCGCGCGCCGTCGTGCAGGCCCTCCACCGCGGGGACCGGATGCGCGCAGAGCGAGGGCTGGAGAAGGCGCGGGCGCTGCAGCCGGCCGTCGAGAACTGGCGTGCATCGGTCGAGACCGGTATCGCCGTCGCCCGGATCTCGCCGCTCCTGCACCGGCAGCGCTTCGAGCTGCAGCGGCACCGCCGCATCCTGCAGTCCATGGACTTCGCGACCCGCAACCTCCGTGTCATCGCGCGGCGGGTGGTCTATCTCACCGACGACCGGACGGCGCATCCGGCCCTCGCCGATGCGCTCGGCGAGCTCGTGCGCGCCGGAGCTCTCGTGGGCGACACGCTCGACGATCTCGCCCTGGAGCCCGCGGCGCGGGAAGCGCTGCTCGCGCTGGCGTCGCGGCTCGACCCGCAGACTCTCCTGGCCGACGCCACGTTCGGCGAGCAGAACCTCGTGGCGGCGTTACGGCCCCTCGCGGTCGACTTCCTCACCGCGACCGGGATGACCGCCGCCGACGCGCGGGCGGCGATCCCGCGGGTGTGAGCGTCAGCGCGGTGCGACGCGGTCCCAGGGGACGCTGGCCTCGCCCAGGCGCCAGCGGGATCGCTGCCGAAGGGGCCATCCCGCATCCGTCATCGCCGCCATCGCGGCGCGCCAGCGCTGCGCGGGCCCGAACGCGGAGAGCGCCGACGCGCGCTCCCACTCGCGGTCGAGCGCGCGGAGGAAGTCGTGGATGCGCTCGCCCGCCACGTTCCGATGGATGAGGGCCTTCGGGAGGCGCTCGGCGGCGATCGAGGGCAGCTCCAGATCCGCGAGGCGCAGCGAGACCGTCAGCGTGCGGGGCGCGGCATCGGCACCCACCTCCACCCACGTCGCCACCCGGCCGACCTCGTTGCAGGTTCCCTCGACGAGGATCCCGCCCGGCGCGAGCCGCGCGGTCATCCGCGCCCAGGCGTCCGGCACGTCGGCCTCGTCGTACTGCCGGAGCACGTTGAGCGCGCGGATGACGGTCGGGCGACGGGGTGCGGGCACCTCGAACCCGCCGCGTTCGAAACGGACCCGAGCGGTCGGGCGGAACGGGGTGTTCCCGCCGCGGACGTTCTCGAGCTGCTCCCGCGCGGTGCGCACGCGCTCAGGATCGATCTCGAGCGCGAGCACCTCGACATCCGGGCGCGTCGCGTGCAGCCGGGCCTCGAGCTCGAGCGCCGTCACGCCGCTGGCGCCATACCCGAGATCGACGACGAGCGGCTCCGGTCCCGCCCCGCGCAGCGCGGGATGGCGGGCGATCCAGCGGTCGATCCGGCGGAGGCGATTGGTGCCGGTGGTGCCGCGCGTGATGCGTCCCACCGGTGCCGATCCCATGCGCCCATGATGCCAGCGGGGGAGGGGCGGTGCTCGATATCATGGCCTCATGACCACCCCACACACCCTGATCCTGCTGCGCCACGGCCAGAGCCAGTGGAACGAGCTGAACCTCTTCACCGGTTGGGTCGACGTGCGCCTGACCGAGCAGGGCCAGGCCGAAGCCCGGCGCGGCGGCGAGCTGCTCGCCGAGGCGGGGCTGCTGCCCGACGTGGTGCACACGTCGCTGCTCAGCCGCGCGATCCAGACCGCGAACATCGCCCTCGACGCCGCCGATCGCCTGTGGATCCCGGTGGTCCGCTCGTGGCGCCTCAACGAGCGCCACTACGGTGCGCTGCAGGGCAAGGACAAGGCCGAGACCCTCGCCGAGTTCGGCCAGGACCAGTTCATGCTGTGGCGTCGCTCGTTCGACGTGCCGCCGCCCCCGCTCGACGACGCGTCCGAGTTCAGCCAGATCGATGACCCGCGCTACGCCGGCATCGACGGCGAGGTGCCCCGCACCGAGTCGCTGAAGCTCGTGATCGACCGCCTCCTGCCGTACTGGGACGACGCGATCGTCCCCGACCTGACGGCGGGCAAGACGGTGCTCGTCGCCGCGCACGGCAACTCGCTGCGCGGCCTCGTGAAGCATCTCGAGGGCATCAGCGACGACGACATCGCCGAGCTGAACATCCCCACCGGCATCCCGCTGGTCTACCGGCTCGACGAGAACCTCGTGCCGCTGGGCCCCGGCGAGTACCTCGACCCCGCCGCCGCCGCCGCCGGTGCCGCCGCGGTCGCGAACCAGGGCAGCAAGTAGCGGGCGACGAAGAGGGGCGGGCGGATGCAGCATCCGCCCGCCCCTCTTCGCGTCGAGGCCGGTCAGGCCTCTTCGGGAGACGGCACCCAGTCGCCCGTCGCGAGGTAGACGATCTTCTTCGCCACCGACACGGCGTGGTCGCCGAAGCGCTCGTGGTAGCGGCTCGCGAGCGTGGCGTCGACGGTCGCGGACGCCTCGCCCTGCCAGGAGTCGCTGAGCACCTTCTCGAAGACGCTGACGTGCAGCTCGTCGAGCTTGTCGTCCTCGTTCCGGATCTCGTCGGCGAGCACGAGGTCGCGCGTGCGCAGCAGCTCGGTGAGCTTGCGGGCGAGCTCGACGTCGATCGCGCCCATCTTGGTGAAGGTGCCCTTGAGTCCGCGGGGGATCGCGCGGTCGGGGAAGCGCATACGGGTGAGCTGGGCGATGTGCTCGGCGATGTCGCCCATCCGCTCGAGCGATGCGCTGATGCGCAGTGCCGAGACGACCGTGCGCAGATCGCTCGCGACCGGCTGCTGGCGGGCGAGGATGTCGATCGCGAGCTCGTCGAGCGCCACGGTCTTCTCGTCGATGACCGGGTCGTTCTCGATGACCTCCTCGGCCAGGGCGACGTCGCTCGTGCCGAACGCCGTGGTCGCCTTCTCGATCGCCTCGGTGACGAGCTCGGAGATCTCGACGAGGCGGATGCGCACCTCGTCGAGGGACTGCTGGAATACCTCGCGCATGGAACAGGTACCTTCCTGGGGTCGATGGGCAGCACGTAGCCGCAGCCTCCGCGATTGTCGCGTCCGAAGGTTAACGAACGGTGCCGGAGGAGTGAATAGTACCGGTGCGGCGTCGCCGGCGCGGCCTGCGGAACCGGCATCGGTTCATCGCCCATTTACGCTGGAGCCATGAACTCGACGCAGCTTCCGCTGCTCGCCCTCGTGATGGGGGTCGTCATCGGTGGAGCGGTGGCCCTGCTCATCATCATCGCGCTGCGGGCGCGCGACCGGGTTCAGGCGCGCAACTCCAACGCCGTTCCGGAGGGCGTGAGCGACGTGCTCGCGGCCATGGACGACAGTGCCGTGGTGGTGGATGCATCCGGCACCGTGCGCGCGTCCTCCGCGAGCGCGGAGGCGTTCGGGATACAGCTGGGCGAGACCCTGCCCGACGACCGGCTCCGCGAGCTCGCCCGCTCGGTGCGCGCGGGCGGCGGGCACGGAACGGCCAGCCTCACGCTCCGACGCGCCGCCACGCCCGCGGAGCCGCGTCTGGTCTCCGCGCGGGCGACGGTCATCTCGCCCCGTCTCGTGCTGCTGGTCGTCCGCGACATCACCGAACGCGAGCGGGTCGAGCAGATGCGACGCGACTTCGTGGCGAACACCTCGCACGAGCTGAAGACCCCGGTCGGGGCGATCAGCCTTCTCTCGGAGGCGATCGAGTCCGCGGCCGACGACCCCGCGCAGGTGCGGATCTTCGCGGCACGCCTGAACGCCGAGGCCGCGCGCCTCGGGTCCCTCACCTCGCGGGTCATGAACCTCTCCCGGCTGCAGTCCGCCGATGAACTGGCGGAGGTGCGCGACGTCTCGGTCGACGCCGTGGTCACGGCGGCCGTCGAAGCCCACGCGCTGCCCGCCTCCTCGGCGGGCGTCACGCTCGTGCGCGGTGGCACGCGCGGCCTGTTCGTACGCGGCGACCAGCAGATCCTCTCCGAGGCGCTCGGCAACCTCGTGGCGAACGCGGTCGCGTACTCGTCGCACGGCTCGAGCGTCGGGATCGGCGTCAAGCGGGTGCACAACGTGGTCGAGATCGCGGTCACCGATCGCGGCATCGGCATCTCCGAAGAGGACCAGCAGCGTGTCTTCGAACGCTTCTACCGGTCCGATCAGGCCCGGTCGCGGCGCACCGGTGGCACCGGGCTCGGGCTGTCGATCGTCAAGCACGCCGTGCAACGCCACGGCGGTGAGGTGCGTATCTGGTCGCGGGTCGGACACGGCTCGACGTTCACCATCCAGCTTCCGCTGGCGTCCGCGCCCGATCCCCTCGATCCGGGGAAGGACGCGCGGTCGAAGCGGCGCCCCAAGAAGCTCAAGAAGGTGTTCGCCGACTCCGCCGCCACGAAGCCCGTCCCTCCTCCCGTTGAACCGATGAACGGAGTCACCGAATGACCCGCGTCCTGATCGTCGAAGACGAGCCGGATCTCGCCGATCCTCTCGCCTACCTGCTCCGGCGCGAAGGGTTCGAGGTGGAGATCGCCGAAGACGGCGCCACCGCCCTGGTCGCCTTCCGCGATCGGGGTGCCGACATCGTGCTGCTCGACCTCATGCTCCCCGGCATGTCCGGGACGGAGGTCTGCCGGCAGATCCGGTCGTACTCCACCGTCCCGGTCATCATGCTGACCGCCAAGGACAGCGAGGTGGACATCGTCGTCGGGCTCGAGCTCGGCGCCGACGACTATGTCACGAAGCCGTACTCCGCGCGCGAGCTGCTGGCCCGCATGCGCGCCGTGCTGCGTCGATTCGCGCAGGTCGAGGCCGACCTCGACGACCGGGTGCTGAGCAACGGTCGTGTCGTGCTCGACATCGACCGCCATACGGTGTCGGTCGCCGGGGCGGAGATCAACATGCCCCTCAAGGAGTTCGAGCTGCTCGAGGTGCTGATGCGCAACGCCGGACGCGTTCTCACGCGCGGACAGCTGATCGATCGCGTGTGGGGCACCGACTACTTCGGCGACACGAAGACGCTCGATGTGCACATCAAGCGCATCCGGTCGCGGATCGAGCAGAGCCCGGGCGATCCGGTCATGCTCGTCACGGTGCGAGGTCTGGGCTACCGCTTCGAGGCCTGAGGGACGAGAAGAGAAGGAGGGCGCTCCCGCGGGGGCGCCCTCCTTCCGGTCCGTCGCGTCCTACGGGACGAGCGGGGCGAGGTAGTCCAGGGTGCCGTCGAGCACGGGGATGTCGGTGCGTGCGCCTTCGCCGTCGCCGGACTGGAAGTAGACCGAGACGGTGGCGCCCGGGATGGTGTCGAGTCCCTGGATGAGCAGAGGCCGGGTCTCGCCGTCGCCGAGGCTCTTGACGGAACCGGCCGGAACCCTCACGGTGAGCGCCACGGCGCCGGCGCCTTCGCCGACCTCGATGTTCAGGACCTCGGCGGCGTCGCTCGCATTGACGATCGCGGCCACGAGGTTGCCCTCGCTGCCGTCCTCGTTCGCGACGATCAGGGCGTTGCGCACCTGGAGCGGGCCGCTCGAGTCGGGGACGTTCATCCCGTCGGCGGGGGAGTACTGGATGGTCGTTCCCTGCGGTGCGAGCATGGCGCATCCGCTCGTTCCCAGGACGACGGCGGCGCCCACGGCGATTGACGCGATCAGGCGCGTTCTCACGGTTCCTCCCACAATGCAGACGGCTTCCCTGTCATCCTACGGGGTCGACGCCGCGCCGCCGCCCCGCGCCGGGACGGGCCCGAACGCGACGATCGGCGGGGACGGATGCCAGGGCGCGAACCTTAGCGCATTGCGCTCTGTGGTATCCTGGTCGTTGCCGAAAGGACATAACTCCATGCTTTTTGAGGTTGGCGAAACGGTCGTTTACCCCCACCACGGTGCCGCGACGATCATCGAGGTCAAGGAACGCGTCATCAAGGGCGAGACCAAGAAGTACTTGAAGCTCAACGTCACCCAAGGCGATCTGGTGATCGAGGTCCCCGCGGACAACGTCGACCTGGTCGGCGTGCGCGACGTCATCGGCAAGGACGGCCTGGAGCGCGTGTTCGACGTGCTGCGCGCACCGTTCACCGAGGAGCCCACCAACTGGTCGCGCCGGTACAAGGCGAACCTCGAGAAGCTCGCCTCCGGCGACGTCATCAAGGTCAGCGAGGTCGTGCGCGACCTGTGGCGTCGTGACCAGGACCGCGGTCTCTCGGCCGGGGAGAAGCGCATGCTCGCCAAGGCGAAGCAGATCCTCGTCTCCGAGCTCGCGCTCGCGGAGAAGACCGACGAGGAGAAGGCCAGCATCCTTCTCGACGAGGTTCTCGCCAGCTGAGTCGCTGACGCTCCGATGGTCGCACCGGTGCCGCGCATCGCGGTGATCGTGGTCGCCGCAGGATCGGGCACCCGTCTCGGCGAGGGCGTTCCGAAGGCGTTCGTCGGCATCGACGGGCACAGCATCCTGCGTCATGCGCTCGAAGGAGTGCTCGCGGGTCCCCGGGCGCAGGTCGTCGTCGTCGCCCCCGCGGGCCGGGAGGGCGAGGCGTTGACCGAGGCCTACGCGGCCGCGGGCGACCGGCGCGATCTCGTCTCGGTCGTCACCGGGAGCGACACTCGTCAGCGCTCGGTCGCGGCCGGCCTCGGCGGCGTCTGGGCGGATGTCGAGATCGTTCTGGTGCACGACGCCGCGCGTGCGCTCACCCCGCCCGACGTCTTCGAACGCGTCATCCGTGCGATCGACGAGACCGGATGGGGCGCGATCCCCGCGCTGCCGGTCGTCGACACCATCAAGCGCATCGGTGAGGGCGAGGTGCTCGGCGTCGTGGACCGCGCGGAGCTCGGCGCCGCGCAGACCCCGCAGGGGTTCCGCCGCGACGTGCTCGTCGCCGCATACGCCGCGGCCGACCGGGAGTTCACCGACGACGCGGCCCTCGTCGCCGCGGCCGGGCATCGTGTCGCCGCCGTCGAGGGCGACGCGCGGGGGTTCAAGATCACGACGCCCGCGGATCTCGAGCGTGCGCGTGCGCTGGTCGCCCCGAGCCGGCCGCATCCGGTCACGCTGGACCGCGCCGCGCGGGGCCCGCGCGTGGGAGTCGGCACCGACGTGCACGCCTTCGGCGGGGAAGGAGAGCTGTGGCTCGCCGGTCTCGCCTGGCCCGGTGAGCCGGCGCTGTCGGGGCACTCCGACGGCGACGCGGTCGCGCACGCCATCGTCGACGCGCTGCTGTCTGGGGCGGGGCTCGGCGACATCGGCACGCACTTCGGCACCGATCGTCCCGAGTACAGCGGTGCGCACGCCGGCGTGTTCCTCGCCCGCACGCGGGCACTCCTCGGCGAGGCGGGCTGGGCGATCTCCAACGTGTCGGTGCAGGTGCAGGCCGCGCGTCCGCGTTTCGCCGCCCGTCGCCGCGAGGCCGAGACGGCGCTGTCCGACGCGCTCGGCGGAGCGCCGGTCTCGGTGTCTGCGACGACGACCGACGGCCTGGGTTTCACCGGCCGTGCCGAGGGCGTCGCGGCGTTCGCCGTCGCCCAGCTCGTGCCCGCATCCTGAGCCTTTCGGCCGCTGCCCTTCGTCTCGGAGCTTGCGCTCCTCGCTCAGGGGCCGCGAGCGCAGCGAGACGAAGCGTGAGGACTTTCGGGTCAGCTGCTCAGCACCCCTGCGGGACGCTCCGTGGGGTGGGGAAAGTCCAGGCAATGCGCCTGTTCAACAGAACCGGGGCGGGGAGACTTTCGGGTCAGCTGCTCAGCACCCCTGCGGGACGCTCTGTGGGGTGGGGAGAGTCCAGGCAATGCGCTTGTTCAACAGAACCGGGGCGGGGAGACTTTCGGGTCAGAGCGTGTGGGTCATGAAGAGCGAGTGCGGATCCTCGACGTAGTCGGCGAACGGACCGCAGACGGCGAAGCCCTCGCTCTCGTAGAGACGCACCGCCGGGACGAACTCGGGCGAGCTGCCGGTCTCGAGCCAGAGGCTCGTGACCGCACGGGCCCGCGCATCCGCGATGATGTGTCGCAGCATCCGGCGGCCCACGCCCGTGCCGCGGAAGGCATCGGCGACCCGCATCGACTTGATCTCGCCACGCGCCGCATCGAGGCGCTTCAGGGCGCCGATGCCGGCGATCTCGCCGCCGATCCACGCCGACCAGAACCGCACCGACGGGTCTGCGAGCGCGTCGATCCCGAGGGCGTGGACGCTCTCGGCGGGAGAGTTCTCGTGCATCCCGGCGAGGTGCGCGGTGATGAGATCGCGTGCCGGCGGTGTCGTCGGGTCGTCTTCTCGGATGTCGATCACGATCAACCCTCCACGGCGAAGGGGCGGGGAGTCCGGTATCCCCAGGCGAGGAGCACGAGACCCGCACCGAGGACGGCCAGGCCCGCGAGCGCGACGGGGGCGAGGCGCTCGCCGAGCACCGTGATCCCGAGGGACGCCGCCGTGAGGGGCTCGGCGAGGGTGAGCGTCGCGGCTGTCGCTGCCGTGAGGCGCTGCAGGCCCCAGGTGAACAGCGTGTACGCGACCGCGATCGTCGCGATCCCGAGCCACAGCGCCATGGCGATGCCGGCGGGCTCGCCGATCCAGTCGAGTGACGTGAACGGCAGCATGACGAGCGCCGTCAGGGCCGAGCCGAGTCCCATGGCGCCCGCGACGGTGAAAGGATCCCACCCGTCGTCCATCAGGCGGCGCTGGGCATTGGCGAACACCGCGAACGACGCTCCCGCGCCGAGCGATCCGAGGACGCCGATCGGGTCGGCACCGCCCCCGTCTCCCGCGCCGAGCGCGAGCAGCACGACGCCGAGCAGGGCGAGCGCGGTCGCGACCATCCATGCCCGGCGTGGGATGCGGCGGGTCAGCGCCCATTCGATGATCCCGGCGAGCACGGGGGCGGATCCGAGCGCGATCACGGTGCCGACGGCGACGCCGGAGCGCTCCGTGCCGAGGAAGAACAGGGGCTGGTAGGCCGCGAGGCAGATGCCCGTCAGCGCCATCAGCACGAACGCGCGCCGGGTCAGCGGCCTCCGGCCGATGGCCGGCCGGGACGATGCGGGCGTCCCTCCCGGGGACCTCCGCATCGTCGGCCGCTTGGCGGGAGTCGTCGCGCGGCGCCGCTGCCGCCGGGCGAGCCCGAATCCGAGGAGGGCGAGCGCGGTGCCGCCGACGACCAGCCGCATCGCGCCGACGCCGAGCGGGCTCGTGCCCTCGGGGCCGAGCACCTGTGCGGTGCCGGTCGTGCCGAAGAGCACCGCGGCGATGACGACGGCGAGCACGGGAAGCATCCTCCTTTTCTACCGCGGCCGTGTGACGGGCCCGTGACAGGGGCCGCCGGTAGGCTGGGACGGTGACGGTCCGGCTCTACGACACCCAGGCGCAGGCGCTGCGCGACTTCGTGCCGCTCGATCCCGGAAACGTCACGATGTACGTCTGCGGGCCGACGGTGCAGTCGGGCCCGCACATCGGGCACCTGCGTGCGGCGCTCGGCTTCGACATCCTGCGACGCTGGCTCGAGCATCGCTTCGGCCGGGTCACGTTCGTGCGCAACGTCACCGACATCGACGACAAGGTGCTGGCGAACGCGACAGACGGCGAGCCGTGGTGGGCACTGGCCTATCGCATGGAGCTCGAGTTCTCCCGCGCCTATGCCGAGATCGGCATCGCCGCGCCCACCTACGAGCCGCGGGCCACCGGATCCATCCCGCAGATGATCGAGCTCATCGAACTGCTCATCGCGCGCGGCCACGCGTATCGTGCCCCCGACGGATCGGGAGACGTCTACTTCGACGTGCGCTCGTGGCGCGAGTACGGGGCGCTGACCCACCAGTCGGTCGATGCGATGGAGGCGGCGACGGATGCGGACCCCCGCGGCAAGCGCGACCCGCACGACTTCGCCCTGTGGAAGGGCGCGAAGCCGGGCGAGCCGGCGGATGCGGTGTGGTCGGCGCCGTGGGGAGCGGGCCGTCCCGGCTGGCACATCGAGTGCTCGGCCATGTCGCGGCGCTACCTCGGCGCCGAGTTCGACATCCACGGCGGCGGACTCGACCTGCGGTTCCCGCACCATGAGAACGAACTGGCCCAGTCGACCGCGGCGGGCGACGCGTTCGCCCGGTACTGGGTGCACAACGGACTCGTGACGGTCGACGGGCAGAAGATGTCGAAGTCCCTCGGCAACGTCGCGCTCGCCGCCGACGCGCTCGCCACCCGCGACCCGCTCGTCGTGCGGTATGCCCTGGGCGCCGCGCACTACCGCTCGAGTCTCGACGTCTCGGACCGCGCCTTCGACGAGGCGGAGGCGGCGCTCGACCGGATCCAGGGCTTCCTTCAGCGCGTTCTGCGGTACGCGGGAGCCGACCCGGCCGTCCTCGTCCACAGCGCCCTGCCCGACGCGTTCGTCGCCGCCATGGACGACGACCTCGGCGTGCCGCAGGCGCTCGCCGTACTCCACGAGACGGTGCGCGCGGGCAACGCCGCGATCGACGCCGACGACGCCGCGGCGATCGATGCCGCCCGCGCCGTCAACGCGATGCTGACGGCGCTCGGGCTCGAAAGGGCGCAGGCTGCCGAGGCCGTCGTCGCGGGGCCGGAGCAGGCAGCGCTCGATGCGCTCGTGCAGACGATGATCGTGCAGCGCGCCGATGCGCGCGCCACGAAGGACTGGGCGGCGGCCGACCGCATCCGCGAGGCGATCGCGGCGGCCGGCATCGCCCTCGAAGACACCACCGACGGGACTCACTGGAGCCTGTCGCCCGCACAGACGACTCCGCCTCGCGGAGCGGACGGGGCCGAGCCCCGCACGAAGGAGAACCGATGACGAAGCCAGGACGCCCCGGCGCGAGCAGAGGCAAGAAGAAGGGCCCGCTCAAGGGCACCGGCGGACACAGCCGCAAGGCGCTCGAGGGCAAGGGGCCGACCCCCAAGGCCGAGGACCGAGGCTGGCACGTCGCCGGCAAGCGGAAGGCGGCGCAGGAGCGGTTCGCCGCCGCGGGAGGAACGGGCAAACCCGGTCAGCGCTCCCAGGCGCCGAACTCCAGCCGCGGCGGCCGCGCGAAGCAGAACGACGACACCGAGACCGTCACGGGCCGCAACTCCGTGCTCGAGGCGCTGCGGGCGAAGATCCCGGCGACCGCGTTGTACATCGCGCAGCGCGTCGAGATGGACGACCGGGTCAAGGAGATGCTCTCGATCGCCACGCACCGCGGGATCCCCGTCCTCGAGGTGATGCGCCCCGAGCTCGACCGCATGGCCGGCTTCGACGGTGTGCATCAGGGCGTTGCGATCAAGGTGCCGCCGTACGAGTACGCGCACCCCCAGGATCTGCTGGAGCAGATCGTCGACCGCGGCGAGACGCCGCTGCTCGTGGCGCTCGACGGTGTGACCGATCCGCGCAACCTCGGTGCGATCATCCGCTCCACCGCGGCGTTCGGGGGGCAGGGCGTGCTCATCCCGCAGCGACGCAGCGCCGGGGTGAACTCCGCCGCGTGGAAGACCAGCGCGGGCGCTGCGGCCCGCATCCCCGTGGCGATCGCGGCGAACCTGACCGCGACGCTCAAGGAGCTCAAGAAGCAGGGCGTGTTCGTGCTCGGCCTCGACGGCGACGGCGACGTCTCGCTGCCGGCGATCGAGCTGGCCGATCGGCCGGTCGTGGTGGTCGTCGGCTCCGAGGGCAAGGGGCTGTCGCGCCTGGTCACCGAGACGTGCGACCAGATCGTGTCGATCCCGATCTCGGGCGCCACCGAGTCGCTCAACGCCGGCATCGCCGCATCCGTCGCGCTGTACCAGGTGTCCACGATGCGTGCGACACCGCCCGCCTGATCTCGATCGAAGGAGCAGAGCATGACCCGTATCGCCGTCATCGGAGGCACCGGCTACGCCGGCAGCCACATCGTCGCCGAGGCCGTCCGCCGCGGCCACACCGTGTTGTCCGTCGCGCGCACCGTGCCGGGCGAGCGGGTGGAGCACGCGACCTACCTGGAGGGGACCCTGCTCGACATCCCGAGCCTCGCGACCGAGTTGCAGGGCGTGGAGGTCGTCGTCTCGGCGGTCGCCGCGCGAGGCGACATGCTGGGGCTCGTGCGGCCGGCGCTCGCGCAGCTGAACTCGGTGCTCCCGGAGGACGTTCGGATCGGCGTCGTCGGCGGTGCCGGCGGCAGCCTCGTCGCCGAGGGCGGACCCCGCCTGATCGATACCCCGGAGTTCGCCGAGGAGTACAAGCCGGAGGCCCGCGAGGCTCTCGACGTGCTCGAGGACCTGCGGGCGGATGCATCCGGACGCGACTGGTTCTACGTGCACCCCGCCGGCGGCTTCGGCGTCTGGGCGCCGGGGGATCGGACGGGCGCGTACCGCGACGGCGGTCACGTGCTCGTGACCGACGCGGATGGCGAGTCCTTCATCTCGGGCGCCGATCTCGCCGTCGCCGTGCTCGACGAGATCGAGAACCCGCGCCACTCGCGCGACAACTTCGCCGTCGGCTACTGACGCGGGCGCCTCCCGTATCGGTCCCTGAGCGAGGAGCACAGCTCCGAGAGGAAAGGGGGCGCGGTGCCTCGTCTCGCGGTGCTCGCTCGGCGACCGGGCTTTCTCCATCCCACGCCGTATCCCGCGGGATACCTCCTCCCGGGTGGCGGCGCGGCAGTGGTCAGACGAGATCGCGCCAGTCGATCTGCTCGTCCTCGTCCTCGTCGTCGGATGCGGAACGCACCACCGGGATCGACATGGTCTCGGTGGGCGGCCCCATCACGGTGGCCTCGTCGCGGCGGTGCCGCAGCACGTCGTCGATGTAGCTCGTGAGCACCTCGGCGAGGGGGACCGCCCGGCCGCGGCCCTGCGACATGTACCAGCGGTGCTCGAGCACCTGGTGGAACACCTCGGCCGGCTCGAGCTTCGCGCGCAGGTCGAACGGGATGGCCTTGACGACCGGTTCGAAGACCCGGGTCAGCCACTCGTGGGCGACCATGTCCTCGTCGGAGCCGATCCGGGAGACGCGGGCGCGGAACTCGTCGAGGTCGTTGAGCAGGCGTCGTGCCTGGTTCTCCTCGACGTCGAGGCCCGTGAGGCGCAGCAGGCGCCGCTGGTGGTGCCCGGCGTCGACGACCTTCGGCTGGATCGAGACGCGGGTGCCGTCGGGTGCGGTCTGGATCGACATCTCGCCGATGTCGAAGCCGAGGGCGTTCAGGCGCTGCACGCGTTCGGTGATGCGCCAGGACTCGTCGACCGAGAAGGACTCCTGATCGGTCAGCGCGCTCCAGAGCGAGTAGTACGACGAGAGGATGCCGTCGGCCACCTGGAGCGCGTCGACGCCGCCCTCGAGCCGCCCGCCCGCCTCGAGGTCCATGATCTCGCCCGCAATGTTGGTGCGGGCGATGTCGAGGTCGTGCTCTCGCTGGCCCCGGGTCAGCCCGCCGTCGTGCAGCTCGCCGGTCTCGGCGTCCACGAGGTAGGCGGCGAAGGCGCCGGCGTCGCGCCGGAACAGGGTGTTCGAGAGCGAGACGTCGCCCCAGAAGAACCCGACGTTGTGCAGGCGCACGAGCAGCACGGCGAGGGCGTCGACCAGGCGTGCTGCGGTGTTCGGACGCAACACCTGGGTGAACAGGGCCCGGTAGGGGAGGGAGAACTTGAGGTGCGCGGTCACGAGGGCCGCGGGCAGTGGCGTGCCGTCGGCATCCTCCCCACGCCTTTCCCCACGCTGCCCGGAGCCTTCGGGCGCGGGGGCCCAGCGTCCGGCGATCACGGCGACGCGTTCCACGCACGGCACATCGAGGCGGGCGAGATTGCCGAGCATGTCGTACTCGCGGCGGGCCATCTCTGCGGTGGTCTCCTTCACCGCGATGACGCGTCCGGACAGGGCGGAGAAGCGCACCAGGTGGCGGGAGATGCCCTTCGGCAGGTAGACGATGTCCGAGCCCGACCAGTCCGCGAGCGGGGTGGTCCACGGCAGGGTGAGCAGGCCGGGGTCGACCGAGCTCGCGGTGATGGTCAGTGATTCCGACATGGTCCTCCGTTCACACGCCGCGGCGCGACGGATCCTCCGGATCCGCCGCGCCGCGTTCGATGTTCCGATCAGGCCGAGGCGATGGCCTTGTCGGTGAGGCGGTCGCCCGACTCGAGGTCGAAGACGTGGATGTGTCCCGGCACGGGCGCGAGCACCACGGTCTCGCCCGCGTTCGGGTGCCGACGGCCGTCGACGCGCGCCACGATGTCGGTGCGCTTGCCGTCCAGCTCGGCGTGTCCGTACAGGTAGCCGTCCGCGCCGAGCTCCTCGACGAGGTCGACGACGACCGACAGCCCCTGGCCGTCGGCGGGAGCGACCTGGATGTCCTCGGGGCGGACGCCGATGGTGACCTCGGAACCGTGCGCCTTGCCCAGCGTGTCGGCCTCGACGGCGACGACGAGGTTGCCGAAGCGGACGCCGCCCTCGGCGAGGTCGGCCGGGAACAGGTTCATCGCGGGGGAGCCGATGAAGCCGGCGACGAACACGTTCTTCGGGCGCTCGTACAGGTCGCGCGGGGTGCCGACCTGCTGCAGGAGGCCGTCCTTCAGCACCGCGATGCGGTCGCCCATGGTGAGCGCCTCGGTCTGGTCGTGGGTGACGTAGACCGTGGTGACGCCGAGGCGGCGCTGCAGCGACGCGATCTGCGTGCGCGTCTGCACGCGCAGCTTCGCATCGAGGTTCGACAGCGGCTCGTCCATGAGGAACACCTGCGGCTGGCGCACGATGGCGCGACCCATCGCGACACGCTGACGCTGACCGCCCGAGAGCGCCTTCGGCTTGCGGGTCAGGTACTCCTCGAGGTCGAGGAGCTTCGCCGCCTCGAGCACGCGCTTGGCGCGCTCGTCCTTGCCGACGCCGGCGATCTTCAGGGCGAAGCCCATGTTCTCGGCGACCGTCATGTGCGGGTACAGCGCGTAGTTCTGGAACACCATCGCGATGTCGCGGTCCTTCGGCGGGACGTCGGTGACGTCGCGCTCGCCGATGCGGATGTGGCCGGAGTTGACCTCCTCGAGACCCGCGAGCATTCGCAGCGAGGTGGACTTTCCGCAGCCGGACGGGCCGACCAGGACGAGGAACTCGCCGTCCGCGACCTCGAGGTTCAGCTTGTCGACGGCGGGGCGCGTGCCCCCGGGGTACAGACGTGTCGCGTTGTCGAACGTAACGGTCGCCATTGTCTCTTCTCCTTCACCGGCAGGTACGTGCCGGACGATCCGTAGTGAATGGAATGTGCGGGGGCTTGTCCCGCGCGCCCTCCATTGGACGCACGATCAGTATGGCACGCGCGTCTGGGCATTTCCCAGGTGCGCTGGCTAGCATCGATGGGGCCGTTCACCCGTGCGGCCTCCGCCGGCGAGTCCGGCCCGTGTGCAATCAGAGGTTCCATGTCCAGCGACGACCGTTCGAACGTTCCGGTGCCCCGCGACCGTCGTGAGGCGGTCCGCGAGAAGGCTCAGCAGGTCCAGGCGCGCCATGCTCGTGCCGGCCGCATCCGTCTCGTCGCCCTCGTGACGAGCGGCGTCGTGGTCGTGGGTGCCGTCGTCGCGGGTGTCGTGTTCGCCGTGTCGTCGTCGACCAGCCAGCTGCAGCTGTCGCCTCGCGGTGAGAGCGACGGCGGGTTCGCGATCACGTCGGTCGACGGGGTCGCACTCGGCTCCGCGACGATCCCGGACACCGTGGCCACCCCGCAGGCCGAGGAAACTGAAGAAGAGGCCGTGCCGTCGCCGACCCCGACGAGCGCCTCCACCGCCGACATCCGCATCTATGTCGACTACCTGGCGCCCGGTGCGCAGCAGTTCGAGCTCGCGAACGCGCAGCAGCTGTCGAACTGGGTCACGAAGGAGGCGGCGACGCTCTCGTACTATCCGGTGGCCATGCTCACCGCGAAGTCGAACGGCACCAAGTACTCCCTCCGTGCCGCGGGAGCGGCGGCCTGCGTCGCGACGTTCTCGCCCGAGAAGGTCTTCGCGTTCAATCACGCGTTGCTGGTCGAGCAGCCCGACGCGAACTCCGACGGGCTCTCCGACGACGAGCTCGCCACCCTCGCCGAGACGGCCGGTGTGTCCGAGCCGAAGAAGGTGCGCTCCTGCATCGAGGACGGCGATTACATGACGTGGGCGAAGTCCACCACCGACGAGGCGGTCGCAGGCATCCCCGACACCGATGGGCTCACCCTCACCGGGACGCCGATGATCCTCGTCAACGGTCAGCAGTATCAGGGCGCTCTCGACGATCCGAAGGAGTTCGCGCAGTTCGTGCTGACGACCTCGAGCGATGCGTACTACCGGACGCCGACCCCCACGCCGTCGACGACACCGTGACCGGCGGCTGCGGGGTGGATCGAGCACCCCGATAGACTGGCGGCCTCGCCGGCTTGGCGCAATTGGTAGCGCACCTAACTTGTAATTAGGGGGTTGCAGGTTCAAGTCCTGTAGCCGGCACTGAAAACACTGGGGACGGGGCGACGATCCCGTGGCGGGATGTGTCAGATCCATCGGTTACCGTGCTGCGACGACCGTCAGAATCCGCTTCGGAGCGGACGCCGGGGGCGTTCTTCGTCGTTCGTTCCCTGAGGCCACGGGTGACCCCCGTTCCGCGGCCTCAGCCCCCCAGCGGGCGACGTGCCCCCTCCTCGCCCCGAGGCTGCACATCAGTAAGTGTTTCGTCACCGACGCCAGAACGGATTGCACGGGTCCGTCTCGGGCTGCGATCCGTCGCCACGAGCGGAGCCGCGTAGCATCGGTCGGTGACCTCTCGCCCGACTCCGTCGTCCAGCCGCCGCCTTCCGCTCGGCGTCGCGCTCGCCGGTTCGGTGCTCGTGGGGGCGCTCACGAGCGTGCAGGCGCAGATGAACGGCGCGCTGGGCGCCGCGCTCGACGACGGCTTCGTCGCCGCGCTGATCTCCTTCGGATCGGGCTTCGCGATCCTCATCGTGCTCTCGGCGGCGACGCCCGCCGGGCGAGCCGGGGCGGCGCGACTGTTCCGCGGGGTGCGCGGCGGTCACGTACCGCTGTGGATGCTGATCGGAGGGTTCGCCGGGGCGTTCACCGTGGTGGCGCAGGGACTGATGGTCGCCGTCATCGGCGTCGCGACCTTCACCGTCGGCGTGGTCGCCGGGCAGACCGTGAACGGCGTGCTCCTCGACCGGTTCGGCTACGGGCCGTCGGGAGTGGTCTCGGTCACCGTCGGCCGCCTCGTCGGCGGTGCGCTCGCGGTCGCCGCCGTGGTCGTGACGCTCCTCGGCGAGGACTCCTCGCGCATCCCGCCGTGGATGCTCGTCCTGCCGTTCCTCGCCGGTGCCGGCATCGCGTGGCAGCAGGCGACCAACGGCAGGCTCCGTCACGCGGTAGAGAGCCCCCTCACGGCCACCCTCGTCAACTTCGCCGGTGGCACGCTCGCGCTCGCCGTCGCAGCCGGCATCCGCGTCGCCGTGGCCGGCGCGCCGCAGAGTCTCCCCGCCGAACCGTGGCTCTACCTGGGCGGGGCCACCGGAGTCGTCTACATCTTCTTGTCGGCGGCGCTCGTGCGGCACACCGGCGTTCTGCAGCTCGGCCTCGGCTCGGTCGTGGGCCTGCTCCTCACGTCGGTCGCGATCGACGCGCTGTGGCCGGCGCATGCCGCTCCGCCGCTGGCGGTCGCGCTCATCGCGGTCGGCGTCGCGCTGGTCGGCGTGATCATCGCGGTGCTGCCGCGCTGGCGGCGGCGTTGATGCGGCTCGCCGTCGCTCAGCGGGGCATCGGCGAGAGGAACGTCGCCCCGTCCACCGTCTTGATCCGGCTCGGACGCCTCTGCTCCGGTCTGCCGCCGACGTACAGCCAGCCCAACAGCCGCTCGTTCTTCTCGAGCCCGTGGGCTTTCGCGACCGCCTTGCTGCGGGTGTGGTCACCGGTGCGCCAGAAGACACCCCAACCCTCGTCGTCGAGCGCGAGGCTGAGCAGGTGCGCGACTCCCGAGGCGACCGCCTCCTGCTCCCAATCGGGCACCTTGCCCTTGCGGATGCGGGCGACCACGGCGATCAGCAGCGGGGCGCGCAGCGGCTTCGTCGAGCGGCCGGGCTTGTGCTCGGCCTTGTGGATGGCGCGGCCGAGCCGCTCGCGATCCCTGCCGCGCAGCTCGATCAGCCGCCACGGGCGCAGAGACGAATGGTCGGCCAGACGCCCGGCGGCGCTCACGAGGTCGACCAACTGCTCATGGGTGGGCGCTTCGTCGGTCACCTTCGACCACGACCGACGGACGCGCATCGCCTCGACGGCGGTACCGGTCACTCGCCCGCCTCGGGGGTGAACTCCAACGCGATCGAGTTCATGCAGTAGCGGTCGCCGGTGGGTGTGCCGAACCCGTCGGGGAAGACATGGCCGAGGTGGGAGCCGCAGGTCGCGCAACGCACCTCGGTGCGCTGCATCCCGTGGCTGTCGTCCTCGATGAGCTCGACGGCCTCGGGTCGGACCGACTCGTAGAAGCTCGGCCACCCGCAGTGGGAGTCGAACTTGGTGCCGCTCTGGAAGAGCTCCGCGCCGCAGGCGGCGCAGGCGTACAGGCCGGCGCGGCTCTCATCGAGCAGCTCGCCCGTCCAGGCCCGCTCGGTCGCGGCCTGTCGGAGGACGGCGTACCGGTCGTCACCCAGTTCCTCGCGCCACTGGTCGTCGGACTTGTTCACTGCATAGCTCATGGCTCCTCCTTCGTCACTCCCATTCAACCCGCTCCACGCCGGTCGTGTTCCGTGTTCGCGGCGGAGAATGGATGCCGTGAGCGACCTCGACGACGTCTCGGCCCGTTACGACCGGTTCGCGCGGGAGGAGGCACCCGGCCGATCCGCACTGTACGCGATCTGGGCGGCCACCGTCTCCGCGGACACCGCGGTGGCGGGCGTGCTCGCCCGCATCCCGGACACGCACCGTCAGCCTCCGCTCGTCTTCGCGGTGAGCCGGATGCTCGGCGCACCGGAGGAACCGGCCGACGCGTGGGGTGCATGGGTGCCGGCGAACGCCGACCTCCTCGTCGCCGAGTGCAGAGCGCGCAGCATCCAGACCAACGAGCCGCTGCGCTGCGCGGCGCTGCTGCCGGCGCTTGCCCTTCTGCACGGCCCGCTCGCGCTCCTGGAGGTCGGGGCCAGCGCCGGGCTCTGCCTCTACCCGGACCGCTACTCCTACCGGTATCGGAGCCCGGACGGCGCGGTCGCGACGATCGACCCGCCCGCGGGACCGAGCGCCGTCGTCCTGGACTCGGCCTGGAGCGCAGGCGCGCCGCCGACACGGGTTCCGGAGATCGTCTGGCGCTCCGGGATCGACCTGGCGCCGCTGGACGCGGCCGACCCCGAGGACCGCGCCTGGCTGACGGGACTCATCTGGCCCGGAGAGGACGGCCGGCGCGAACGGATCGCCGCCGCCGCGGACATCGCGGCCGCCGACCCGCCGCGCCTCGTGCGCGGCGATGCGACCGAACCCGGTGTGCTCACGGCGCTCGCCGCTTCCGCGCCCGCAGACGCCACGCTGGTCGTGACGACGCCGGGCGTGCTGGCGCACGTGCCCCGGAGGCGGCGCCGCGCGCTGATCGGTGCGGCGCGCGAGGTCGGCCACTGGATCACGCTCGACGCCCCGGGGCTGCACGACGGGTGGACCACGGTGATCGACGAGGACAGCTGGCCGCGCGCGGCGTTCGCCCTCGCGCTCGACGGCGAGGTGCTCGCGGCGGTCGATCCGCTCGGGGCGAGCGTGGAGTGGCGTCACGGATCCGGCACCCACGGCCGTTAGCGTGGAGGAGTGCCTCTCACCGACCCCGATGCGACGAGCGGAGCGGGCCTTCGCGCCGGTCTCGGCGACCGTGACCGCGGGATCCTGGCGTTCGAGTCCCGTTGGGGCGCGCACGCCGGGGCGAAGGAGGAGGCCATCCGCTCGGAGCTCGGTCTCGCGCCGGCCCGGTACTACCAGCTGCTGAACCGGATCATCGACACCGAGGCGGCCCTCGCCCACGAGCCCATGCTGGTCGGGCGCCTGCGCCGCATCCGCGACGAGCAGCGTCGTTCCCGTGCGCCCCGTTCGGCGCGCGCCGCGGGGTGACCGCGCTTCCGAGGCCGGTTGGGTAGCATCGGGGGGTGCCGCGTCAGAGCTTCCCCCACGATCGCTTCGACGATCTTCCGGAGGGATCGGGCCGTGTCGGTGCCCACCGGGCGGAGAATCCCCGCATGCGTGCCGGTGCCACCGTGCTGTGGGCACTCGTCGCGACGATCCTCCTGGTCGGCATCGGCATCTTCGGCAGCCTGATCGCATCGGGACGCGTGACGCTCTTCCCCGCGGCCAGCCCCAGCGCGACGGTGGGGCCCGAGGTCGAGCCGGAGGTCGACACCTCCTTCTCGGTCAACGTGCTGAACGCGACCGGCGAGCAGGGGCTCGCGACCACGCTCAAGGACCAGATCGTCGCGGCCGGATGGAACGCCGACACGGTCTTCGCCAGTCAGGCCAGCGTGACCGACTTCCCGCAGACGACCGTGTACTACGCCTTCCCGGCGGACGAGGCCGCGGCGAAGGGGATCGCTCAGGTGATCGGTGGCGCGGAGGTCGCCCAGAGCGACGTCTATCAGCCCCAGGACGACCCGGAGACGGGCGACGTCGACGAGAGCCAGGCGAAACTCCTGACCGTCGTCATCGGCCTCGACCGCACCGAGGCAGGGGCCGATTCGTCCTCGCCGGCCTCCTGAGGGGCGCTCTCGACGGCCGAGTGTTTCCCCGGCGTAAACAGTTCGCGGCACCCGTGTCAACACTGCCGATTCCGGTCATCCTGCGGGATTCCGGCTGCATACGATTGCTCCGTTCCATAGCATCAGGAGAATCGCATGGCCCAGGGCACCGTCAAATGGTTCAACGCTGAGAAGGGTTTCGGCTTCATCACCTCCGGCGACGGTCAGGACGTCTTCGTTCACTACTCGAACATCGACATGACCGGGTTCCGCGTGCTCGAAGAAGGCCAGGCGGTCGAGTTCACCGTCGGGAACGGGCAGAAGGGTCCGCAGGCCGAATCGGTCCGCGTCGTCGCCTGACTCGAGAGTCTCCGCTCTCGGTCCCTGAGTGAGGAGCGCGAGCTCCGAGACGAAGGGCAGCGACCGGCCTTTCGCCACTCCACGGAGGAGCCCGCAAGGGCCCTGAGAAGCTGACTCGAAAGTCTCCCCGAGGGGGAGGTCTCGCCTCCTTCGTCGTTCGTCAGCGGCGCAGGCCGCTGATCCGCATTCGTCCTCTCGACCCCGGCGGCCCTCGGGCCCCGGGGTCGAGGCATGTCCCCGGGCGGACGTCGCATGTCGTCATGAGGTCCGCGGTGGCTTGCACTCGATGGGGTCGAGTGCCAGAATGAGTTAGCACTCGTCTCAACTGAGTGCTAACTGTTCGTAAGCCAACGTCCGGGAGGGACGACACACACATGGCAAAAATCATCGCTTTCGATGAGGAGGCCCGTCGCGGCCTCGAGCGCGGCCTCAACATCCTGGCCGACGCGGTCAAGGTGACCCTGGGCCCCCGCGGTCGCAACGTCGTTCTCGAGAAGAAGTGGGGCGCTCCCACGATCACGAACGACGGTGTGTCGATCGCCAAGGAGATCGAGCTCGACGACCCGTACGAGAAGATCGGTGCGGAGCTGGTCAAGGAGGTCGCCAAGAAGACCGACGACGTCGCCGGTGACGGAACCACGACCGCCACGGTCCTGGCTCAGGCGCTCGTGCGCGAAGGCCTGCGCAACGTCGCGGCCGGCGCCGACCCCATCTCGCTCAAGCGCGGCATCGAGAAGGCCGTCACGGCCGTGACCGAGGCTCTGCTCGCCGCGGCGAAGGAGATCGACTCCAAGGAGCAGATCGCCGCGACCGCGTCGATCTCCGCTGCCGACACCGCGATCGGCGAGCTGATCGCCGAGGCGATCGACAAGGTCGGCAAGGAGGGCGTGGTCACCGTAGAGGAGTCCAACACCTTCGGCACCGAGCTCGAGCTCACCGAGGGAATGCGGTTCGACAAGGGCTACCTGAACCCCTACTTCGTGACCGACCCGGAGCGTCAGGAGGCGGTCTTCGAGGACCCCTACATCTTGATCGCGAACCAGAAGATCTCGAACATCAAGGATCTGCTGCCGATCGTCGACAAGGTGATCCAGGACGGCAAGGAGCTCCTCATCATCGCCGAGGACGTCGAGGGCGAGGCTCTCGCGACTCTCGTGCTCAACAAGATCCGCGGCATCTTCAAGTCGGCTGCCGTCAAGGCCCCCGGCTTCGGCGACCGCCGCAAGGCGCAGCTGCAGGACATCGCGATCCTCACCGGCGGCCAGGTCATCACCGAGGAGGTCGGTCTCAAGCTCGAGAACGCCACCCTCGACCTGCTCGGTCGTGCCCGCAAGGTCATCATCACCAAGGACGAGACGACCATCGTCGAGGGCGCCGGCGAGTCGGCGCAGATCGAGGGTCGCGTGACCCAGATCCGTCGTGAGATCGAGAACACCGACAGCGACTACGACCGCGAGAAGCTCCAGGAGCGTCTCGCCAAGCTCGCCGGCGGCGTGGCCGTCATCAAGGCGGGCGCGGCGACCGAGGTCGAGCTCAAGGAGCGCAAGCACCGCATCGAGGACGCCGTGCGCAACGCGAAGGCCGCCGTCGAAGAGGGTGTCGTCGCCGGTGGCGGTGTCGCGCTCATCCAGGCGGGCAAGACGGCGTTCGAGACCCTCGAGCTCTCGGGTGACGAGGCGACCGGTGCGAACATCGTGAAGGTCGCCATCGAGGCGCCTCTCAAGCAGATCGCGCTCAACGCCGGTCTCGAGCCCGGCGTCGTCGCCAACAAGGTCGCCGACCTTCCGGTCGGTCACGGCCTGAACGCGGCCACCGGCGAGTATGGTGACCTGTTCGCGCAGGGCATCATCGACCCCGCCAAGGTCACGCGCTCGGCGCTGCAGAACGCCGCGTCCATCGCGGGCCTGTTCCTCACCACCGAGGTCGTCGTCGCCGACAAGCCGGAGCGGGCCGCGGCCGCTCCCGCTGACCCGACGGGCGGCATGGACTTCTGATATGACGGGGTTCCAGGTCGCGAAGCGGCATGGAACCCCCGGGCGTATCGCCGCCGATCGAGGCACGCCGAAGGCGTTCCGAGACGAAGCGCACGTCCTTCACGAACGGATGCCCCGGTCCTTCTGGACCGGGGCATCCGTCGTCTCCTCGGTCAGCGGAACAGGCTCATGTTCGCCTGCTCGACCTCGGCGTACTGCTGTCCTGCGGCGGTCAGCGCGAGGTTGATCGTCGCGAGGGCGTCCTCGACGGTGCGCTGAGCGCCTCGCCACTGCTCGACGCTTCCCTGGAACAGACCGGATGCAGCGCCCGTCCACGAGGCCTGCAGCGCGTTCAGCTGCGCCATGAGCGATGTCGACTCGCTCTGCAGACGATCGACGGTGCCGCGGATGGCGGTGGTCGCGGTGAAGACCGCGTCGCTGTCGACGGAGAAGACGGCCATGGGGGTTACCTCCAGTTCTCGGAAGCCCCCAGGTTAGGGTTCCCGGTCCTCCGGGTCCGTACCCGCACTGGACTCCGTGCACGGCGGGCACGTGCGGCGGGGCTGGGGAGG
>NZ_CACSKB010000031.1 GCF_902706225.1 Microbacterium sp. 18062 | reverse complement strand
CCCCGCCGACGCCCGAGCCCGATGCGACCCTGCGGGCGACGGCGGCGGCGGGGCTCCTGCTCGACCGGTACGGCGTCGTGACGCGCGGCTCGGTGCAGAACGAGGGTCTCCCCGGCGGCTTCGCCCAGGCGTACCGCATGCTCTCCGGGTTCGAGCAGGCGGGGCACTGCCGGCGCGGATACCTGATCGAGCGGCTCGGAGCCGCGCAGTTCGCGGTCTCGTCGACCATCGACCGGCTGCGGGAGTTCGCGGCCCTCGCCGACCCGCCCCCGCGCACGGGCGTCACGCTCGCCGCGACCGACCCGGCGAACCCCTACGGCGCCGCGCTGGCGTGGCCGCCGCTCGAGGGCAGCAGGCATCGCCCCGGACGCAAGGCGGGCGCGCTCGTGGTGGTGGTCGACGGCACGCTCGTGCTCTACCTCGAACGCGGCGGCAAGACCGCGCTCGCGTTCACGGACGACGAGGAGCTGCTCGCCGCAGCGGCGCGGTCGCTCGCCACGACGGCGCGGGCACGCGCGCTCGAGACGCTCACCGTCGAACAGGTCAACGGACGGTTCGTGTTCGGGACCCCCCTCGGACGGCTCCTGCGCGACGCCGGCTTCGTGGAGTCCCCCCGCGGCGTGACGCTGCGACGGCAGACGGCGGGCGACGCCGCACGCTCGGCACGCGAGAACGCGAGCGGCACGCGTGCCTGAGGGCGACACGGTCTTCCGCGCGGCGCACCGGCTGCATGCGGCGCTCGCCGGGCACGAGGTCGTGCGGTTCGATCTGCGCGTGCCGCAGGCCGCGACCGTCGACCTGCGCGGCGAGACCGTGCGCTCGGTCATTCCCCGCGGCAAGCATCTGCTCGCGCGGATCGGCGGGCTCACCCTGCACTCGCATCTGAAGATGGAGGGCGAGTGGCACGTCTACCCGCCCGGCGCGCGGTGGCGCAGGCCCGCCCATACGGTGCGCGCGATCGTCGGGGTCGCGACGGCGGATGCGGTGGGCTTCGACCTCGCGATGATCGACGTCGTGCCGACCGAGCGCGAGGACGATCTCGTCGGGCATCTCGGCCCGGATCCGCTCGCCGCGGACTGGGACGCGGTCGAGGCCGCCCGGCGCCTCGCCCTCGACGACCGCCCCGTCCACGTCGCCCTCCTCGACCAGCGGAACGTGGCCGGGTTCGGCAACGTCTACGCGAACGAGCTGCTGTTCGTGCGCGGACTCGCCCCGACGACGCCGGCATCGAGCGCCGACGTCGCCGCGCTCGTCGAGACGGGGGTGCGGATGATCCGCGCCAACCGCGACCGCGCGGCGCGCACGTTCACCGGCGAAGACCGCCGCGGACGACGGATGTGGGTCTACGGGCGGGCGGGCGCGCCCTGCCGGCGCTGCGGCACGCTCGTGCGCGAGACATCGCTGGGGGCGGCTCCCACCGCGGAGCGGAACGTCTTCTGGTGCCCGCGATGCCAGCCCGCGTCGCTCTGAGAACACCGAGCATCGCCGGTCTACACTGCGAGGGGCCCCGATGCGCGGGCCGGAAGCGAGGCACGATGAACCAGACGTCGGGGTCCGCGCGGGCGCGGACGACGCTGGCGTTCCTCCGGAGGAACATCGCTTCCGGCGAGTGGCCGATCAACTCCCGCATCCCCACCGAGCCGGAGCTCATGACGATGCTCGAAGTGGGCAAGACAACCGTCCGCGAGGCGGTGCGGTCGCTCGCGAGCCTGGGGATGCTGGAGACCCTCCCCGGGCGTGGCACGTTCGTGCGGTCGCGGACGCCGGTGAGCTCGGTGCTGACCGAGTACCTCGGCGACTACGACACCGCCGATCTGCTGGTCTACCGTCGCGCGCTCGAGGTCGAGGCCGCCCACCGCGCGGCGCTGAACCGCACCGAGCCGCAGCTCGACGCCCTGCGCGAGGTCCTGGAGAGAAGCGCCTCGGCACGGCGCGACGTCGACTATCCGCCTGTTCCCGAGCGCGGGCGGACGCCGGGACAGTTCCACTTCCTGATCATGGAGGCGAGCGGAAGCAGGCTGCTGCCGGGGGTCTACGCCGGTGTGATGGCGGTGCTCCGCCACGCTCTCGACCGCGGCGAGGTCGCCTACGGTGCCGACGAGGACGTCCGCCAGACCGATCACGATCGCATCGTCGCGGCCATCGCCGAACAGGACCCGTCCGCCGCCGCCCGCGCGATGGCCGCGCACGTGGACCGCGATCTGATCGCCCGCGTCGACATCGATCGGGTCGTGCCGGCGTAGGCGTCAGCGGGGCGGCAGCAACGACTGTAGGCCGTGGGCGATCCCCACGCGCCAGCACGCGTGATCGTGACCGCCGTTGTACTCGACGAACCGCACCCGCGCGCCGGCGCCGGCCAGCCGTGCGGCGAACGCTCGGTTCGGCTCGCGCAGCACCCATTCCTGCGCACCGACCTCGACATACGCCCGCACACAGGTGAGATCGCGGCCGCTCATCGCCGCGGTGAGATCGTCCTGCCAGAGGGACGCGGACTGGCTGAGCGCCGCCCCGACCGCATCCGGCCGGGTGAGCGCGAGCCGCAGGGCAGTGAGGGCTCCGAGGCTCTGCCCGGCGAGCACGACGTCGGCCGCATCCGGGCTCGCCGGATAGCGCGATCGCACCCAGGGAAGCAGGACGTCGGCCACCCATGAGACGGCGGCGCCTCCGTCGCCCATCTCCCGCCATCGCCGCTGCCGGCCGCCGGAGTCCGGCATGACGACCAGGGCCGGCCGCATCCGCCCGTCGGCGAGCAGGTTGTCGACGGTCGTGGGGAGCCCCTCGCCGCCGGCCCAGGCCTCCCCGTCGAGCGCCACCACGATCGGGAGCGGGAGCGGCGGGACGCCCGGAGGCTCGTACACCCACACCGTACGGTCGTCGGGTCCGGCGCGTTCGACCACCCGCCCGCGAGCGACGTCGCGCGGTCGCAGCCAGGCGTCGGCCGGGGCGTCGGGCAGCGCCACGACCGACTGCGCGACGCCCGCACGGTTGGGGCTCACGATCGGGTTCCCGGGATCGACGAGCCCCCGGTCGAGGGCGGCCCGCACCGAGACCTGGTCGAGGCCGTCGGTCCACGGCGCCGGTGCCCCCGCGGCGCGCACGAGGAAGGCGTACGACGCGCGCCAGTCGGCGCGCATCCGGTACGAGAGGTGCCAGACGTCGGTTCCCGGGACGCGGCGCATGAGGCTGTCCGAGAGGTTCCGCTCGTCGGTCAGCCGGTTGACGAACAGAAGCACCTGTTCCGCCTCCGCGTCGCGCCACAGGAAGGTGACGATGCGCTCGTCCGGCGCACCGCGGACCGACTCGATCACCGGCGTCCGCTCCAGCGACGACCAGAAGCCTGCCACCACGCGCGCGGTGTCCTCCGCGCGGGCGCCGAGCTCGTCGTGTCGCGCGAGCTCCCGCCAGAGCCGGTCGACGAGGGGGCTGATCGTACGCGGCGCCCGCTCGGGCCGCGGGATCTTCGGAGGGGCGGAGCCGCCGCTCACGGCTCGTCCCGCTCGAGGGGGATCACCAGCGGACGCCGCGAGACGGGGTCCTCGATGATCCGGCACGGCAGTCCGTAGACGTGCTCGATCAGCTCTGCCGTGACGACGTCGTGCACGTGTCCCTGCGCGACGATCGCGCCCTCGCGCATGACGATGAGGTTCGTCGCGTAACGGAACGCGAGAGCCAGCTCGTGCATCACGATCACGATCGTCTGCCCGCCGCGCTGCAGGTCGCGGGCGAGGTTCAGCACCTCCACCTGGTGGGAGATGTCGAGATAGGTGGTGGGCTCGTCGAGTAGCAGGATGGGGGTCTCCTGCGCGAGTGCCATGGCGATCCAGACCCGCTGGCGCTGGCCGCCGGAGAGCTCGTCCACCGTCCGGTCGGCGAGCTCGGCCACGCCGGCGCGGAGCATCGCGGACCGCACCGCCTGCTCGTCGGCGTCCGACCACTGCCGGAGCACGCCCTGGTGCGGGTAGCGGCCGCGGGCGACGAGGTCCTCGACGACGATGCCGTCCGGGGCGATCGGCGCCTGCGGCAGCAGCCCGAGCCGCCGGGCGACCTCCTTCGGCGGGTAGTCGCCGATGCGGCGGCCGTCGAGCTCCACCGTGCCCGTCCCGGCGGGCAGCATCCGGGCGAGGGCGCGCAGCAGGGTGGATTTGCCGCAGGCGTTCGGGCCCACGATGACGGTGAGCTCGCCGGGCGGGACGCGCACGTCCAGCCCGGCGATGATCGTGCGGTCGCCGTAGCCGACCGTGAGGCCGCGTCCGGTCAGGCGCGCGTCGACGCTCTGCGGATCGATGGGGGGCGGGGTCATGCGGGGGTGCGTCTCCATTCTCGGGCCAGCAGCCAGATCAGATAGACCCCGCCGAGCGATCCGGTGATGACGCCCACCGGCAGCTGGGTCGGGGCGAACAGCCGTTGCGCGACCACGTCGCTGACGAGCACCAGCAGCGCTCCCATCACGGCCGCCACCCCCATGCCGATCCCGCTCGGGCGGGTGAGCCGGCGTGCGAGCTGGGGCGCGGCGAGCGCGACGAAGGCGATGGGCCCCGCGGTGGCGACGGCGAGCGACACGAGCGCGACTCCGACCGCGACGAGCTCCAGCCGACGACGCTCGACGCGGATGCCGAGGCCGGTGGCGAGCTCGTCGCCCATCACCATCGCGCCCAGCGGCCGGGCGAGCAGCAGGGCGGCCGGCACCAGGACGACGACCGCGGCGAGCACGATGAGGGTCTCGGACCAGGTCGTCGCGTTGAAGGATCCGGCCAGCCACTGCCCCGCGGTCTGCGCGGCGGCGAGCGAGGCGCGCACGACCAGCAGCGAGTTCACTCCCTGCAGCACCGCCGCGACGCCGATGCCCACGAGGACGAGCCGGAGACCGGAGAGCCCGCTGCGCCAGGCGAGCAGGTAGACCACGGCCGCGGTGCCGAATCCGCCGAGCACCGCTCCGGCGGCGATCGCCGCCGGCCCGCCGTCGAACACGACGATCTGCAGCAGCGCTCCGGTGGCGGATCCGACGGTGAAGCCGATCACATCGGGGCTGCCGAGGGGGTTGGCCGAAAGCGACTGGAAGATCGCGCCGGAGACGCCGAGCGCCGCGCCCACGAGCGCGGCGGCCACGATGCGCGGCGCGCGCTGCTCCTGCACGAAGTACTGGGCGAGCGGGTCGTGGCCTCCGCCCACGAGCGCGGCGAGGGCGTCGCCGGCCGACATCGGGTAGTCGCCGAGCAGGAGCGCGACCGTCGCGGCGATCAGCGTGGCGGCGGCGAGGCCCGCCGTCACCGCGAGGCCGCGACGATCGGATCGGATCGTGATCGATCCGATCCGGAGCGTCAGATGACGCCGGGTCCGTCCGCCGGTCACAGTGCCTCGATCCTGCGCCGGCGCACGATCGCGATGAAGACCGGGCCGCCGAGGATGGCCGCCATGATCCCGACCTGCACCTCCTGGGGGGCGATCACGACGCGCGCGAGCACATCGGCCACCAGCAGCACGACGGGCGCCGCCACGATCGAGTACGGGACGACCCAGCGCTGGTCCGGCCCGCAGATCGCCCGCGCGAGGTAGGGCACGCCGAGCCCGATGAACATGATCGGGCCGACGGCGGCGGTGGCCGCCCCGGCCAGCAGGGTCACCGCGACCATGACGAGCGCGCGTGTACGGGCCACCCGCACCCCGAGGGCGCGGCCGGTGTCCTCGCCGAGCGCGAGGGCGTTCAGCGCCGGCGCCGCGCTCAACGCGAGCACGAGGCCGACGGCGATGAACCCGGCGACGGCGAACAGCACGGGGTAGCCGCGGCCCTCGACGGATCCCGCCGCCCAGAACCGGAACTCGTTGAACGCGTTCTGGTCGGCGAGGATCACCGTCTGCACGAGCGCCGAGATCGCCATGCTGATCGCGACGCCCGCGAGGGCCAGCCGCGCCGGGGTGGGACTCTGCCGCCCCGCACCGCCGAGAAGATACACGGCGACCGCGGCGAGCGCCGCACCCGCGAACGCGAACCACAGGTAGAACCAGATGCTCGCGACGCCGAACACCGCGACGGCCACGACGACGGCGAGCGATGCGCCGGCGTTGACGCCGAGGATCCCGGGGTCGGCGAGCGGATTGCGGGTGAGCGACTGCATCAGCGCGCCGGCCACGCCGAGCGCCGCGCCGACGACGACCACGAGGAGGGTGCGCGGGATGCGCTGCTCGTGCACGACGATCGACGCGAAGCCGTCGTCGGGATGCAGCAGCAGGTTCCACACCTCGCCGAACGGGAGCGGGTTGGAGCCCACCGACACCGACACCAGTGCGAGCAGGACGAGGGCGCCGAGGGCTCCCAGGACGCCCAGGGTGCGCACGGTGGCGCGTCGACGCACCGGAGCGGGCGACGGGCCCGCGCCGCGCACCGTCGCCGTCATCGCGCGGGTGCGTCGCCGCGCCTGCGCAGCAGCAGCCAGGCGGCGATGCCGCCGCCCGCGAGCACGAGCACGCCGGCGCCGACCAGCCCGACCACGGGCAGTCCGGCCGCCGTCCCCTCCGACGTCGCGGACGCGACCGGGGTCGCCGTGGGGGACGGTGCGGACGTCGCCGTGGGCGTGGGCGTCGGCTCCGGTGTCTCGACGGCGCCCGGGTCGATCGAGAGCACGCCCCCTTGACCGCTCACCTGCTCGGAGCCCGATCCCACCGTCGTCCCGGCCGCGGGCGCTGCACCTCCCCGTCCGCTCGACCCACCCGATCCGTTCGATCCGTCGGTGCCCGTGTCGGCGTTCGCCCCTCCGCTCGCCGCGACGACGGTGAAGTCGCTCCCGCCGCGACGGGTGTAGCCGATCACGCCCTGGTAGGCGCCGTCGGCGTCACGGATCTCCTCGCTCGCGAGGAATCGCAGCCAGTGCGACCCGGCCGCGATGCCGCAGGGCAGCTCGAACGAGCCACTGACCGTGCCGGATGCCGGGATGGCCTGCATGTACCAGACACCCCCGCCCTGCACCGACTCGCCGCCGTAGCCGATGCCGTCGTCGATCTTGACGTAGAGGGTCTCGCCGCCCGGGTAGCCCGATACGGTGAAGCCGATCGTCTGGCACGGCTCGAGCGTGCGGGGAGACACCGATGCGGACGTGCCCGGTGTGTCCGGGCCCGCGCCGTCGGGCGGGATGGCGGCGGCCGGCGCCGCCGGGAGCAGCACGGCGAGCGTCACCCCCGCGGCGAGGAGCGCCGCGGCGAGCCTCGACCGGCGGGGCGTGCCCGCGCGGCGCGTCACGACCGGCTCCCCGCGGCGGAGCTCGTCCGCCGCCGACGGACGACGAGCACGATCGCGAGGGCGGCGAGCACGAGCACCGCGCCGCCGCCGAGCAGCCACCAGTCGGCGGCGCTCAGCCCGCCGGTGGCGGAGATCGGGGTCGCCGTGGTCGCGTCGGCGGCGCCCGGCTGCGCGGATGCCTCGGTGTCCGCATCCGCCGCCGTCGACTCGCTCGCCGTGACCGTCGCCGTCGTCCAGCCGATCAGCTCGCCGTCCTCGTCGAGCACCGCGAGCTTGTGCGTGCCCGCCGTCAGAGCGGCGACGTCGACGCGCACCTGCCTGTTCTCGTCGACCTGGATCCAGCCGACGGGGATCGGGGTGGAGTACGCGTAGAGGTACACCCAGTCGCCCGGCTGGGTGCCAGGCAACGTGATCGTGACGACGGTGCCGTCCTGAAACCCGGTGACGTCGCCCGCGTTGTCGGACGTCAGCCCCTCGTCGGTCGCGAACGGCGCGTCGGGCACGTGCTCGGGGACCTGCGCCTGCGCGGCGGAGCGGTCGGCGAGGGTGTAGACGGGGCGCGTCGCCGCGGCCTGGCCGTCCGCCGACGGCGCGGGGACGACGGCCGTGCCGCCCGCGTCGCCGCCGGAGTCGGCGGCCGGCGGCGCCTCGACCGTCAGCCGGCCCCAGCCGCGCAGCGCGCCGAGCTCGCCCTGGTTGCCCGACTGCACGGCGACCTTGAGGGTGCCGACCGGCAGGGTCGCGCCGGCGAGCGGCGCGACCACGACCCCGGACGCGTCGGCCTGGAACCAAGTGCTCCGCCACGGGTAGCGGGGCGAGCCGTCGACCGCGTAGGGGGTGAGGAAGATCCAGTCGCCCTGCTGCGCGTCGGGAACGACGACGGTCAGCGCCGCGTCGCTCTTGGAGATCGTGACCCCGCCCGTGTTCGCCGACGTCAGCGTGGCCGCGTCCAGCGGGTCGGGGGCGCCGTTCGGGCGATAGTCGCCGACCACGAACTCCCCGGAGAGCACCGAGCGCACGGTGTCGCCCGATTTCAGCGATCCGCTGAGCAGCCGCAGCGTGTGCGCGCCCTGCGCGAACGCCGGCGTGGAGCCGTTCGCACCGGAGGTGGTGCCGTCCGGCAGGGGGATCTCGATGTCGAACGTCCCGTCGGCGGCTTCCGCGGTCGCGACCGCCCAGATCGTCTGGTTCTGGTGCAGATCGGCGGTGAGATGGCTGTACGCGCCCTCGTCGATCTTGAACGCGATCGCGGATCCTCCCCGGTTCTCGTCCGGGTGGCACCACCCGGCGCCGGTGACCCGCAGGGTGCCGCCGAGTCCGGCCTGGGGGTCCTCGATCGTCACGGTCGGCTCCGAGACGGTCGGCACGCAGGTGACCTCCTCCGCAGCGCCCCCGCCCTCGTACGGGACGCCCCCGACGGTGAGGTATCCGGTCGTGACCGTGCGGAGGACGTCGTCCGGGTCGAAGCGTCCGGACTGGAACAGCACGCTCAGGTACTGACCGGCGGTGAGTCCGTCCGGCGCGTCGATCTCGACCTCGAAGTCTCCGTCGGCGTCGATCGTGACGACGTTCGGATGGTCCTGGGGGTTCGACGGCGCGAGCAGCGTCCAGATGGTGTCGTCGCCGACGGCGGACGGATGCTGCACGACGCCGGACCCTTCGCGCGTGTACTGCTGGCCGTCGCCGTGGTTCAGCTTGATCGCGACCGTCGAGGCGCCGGTGCCGGCACGGGTCGTCCAGCCGGTGCCCTTGATCCGGATGGTGGCCCCGCTGCCCGCGTCGATGTCCTTCTCCACCCACGCGGTCGCGACGTCGCCGGTCGCCGCATCCGTGAAGGAGACGGTCTCGTGCGCCCAGGCGGGCGGATCGCTCGGGCCGGCCGGCGGCGTTCCTTCGATCCTCACGTCGGCGTTCAGCGAGCGGGTGACGTCGGGAGTGCGCGTCTCGAGCGTTCCGGAGAGGAATCGGATCTGGTGCGTGGATCCCGCCGCCCAGTCGGTCCACGTGCCGTCCGACAGCTGTGCGTTCTCGGCCGTCGGGTAGGGGATCGTCGCCCGCCAGTCGCCGTCCGCATCCGCCTCGACGATCGCGTGCAGACGTTTGTCGGTCGACACCTCGCCCGTGACGGGGTTCACCACGTCACGGGTGGTGTAGACCGTGTTCGGGTCGCCGGAACGGGTCGCGTCGATCAGCACGGAGAACACCGAGCCCTTCGAGCCGTCGAGCACCCGCCAGTTCGTGCCCGACACCACGATGTCCTCGCCCGGGACGACGACCGTCGGCACCGTGTAGGTGATCTCCCGACCGGCGCCGTCGGTGACGGTGTACGTCTCGGCGTCGGACGCGGCGACCGTGACGGGGGCGGGAGCGCTGCGCACGACGTCGCCGGTCAGCAGCGAGCCGGTCAGCAGCGTGATCGTGCGCGTGTCGCCCGGAGCCCATGCCTCCGAGGCGTCGTCGATCGTCGGGAAGGGGATCTCGAGCTCCCACTCGCCGGCCGCGCTCGCCTGCACGATGCCGTAGATGGTCTTGTTGGCCTGCACGGCGCCGGTCACCGGATGGGTGACCTCGTGCTTGGTCGAGATGAGACCGTCGGCGCCGGAGAGCCGCACCGCGATGACCGACCCGGCATCGCCGGCAAGGGTGGTCCAGCCAGAGCCGGAGAGCCGGATCGGCGCGCCCGGCTCCACGCTCTCGGCCACGTAGTAGGTCGCCCCGTCGGCCGTCGCGTACTCGACGCCGACGTGCTCGATCGGCTCGGGATCCGACTCGCCGACCATGGTCGCGTCCGTCGGCGCCTGAGCGGACTCGCCGGGTGTCGTCCGGGTCTTTCCCGGAGCCGTCTCCGCGGACACCGGCTCCGGTGAGGCCGACGCTGACGCCGCGCCCGTTGCGGAGGCGGGTGTCGCGCCGTCCGTGTCGTTCCCGGCGTCCTCCGCCGGTTCCTCCGCGGGTGCGATCGTCGCCTCGTCGGTCGCCGCCGACGAGACCGCGGCCTCCTCCGTCACGATCCCGTCGTCGGCGTGGGCGGCGGCGCCGATCGATCCGGCGGCGACGAGGGCCGCCACGATCGCGGTGGCGGCCCACCGCCGCATGCGGTCGGCGGCGGGTGTGGAGCGGTTTCGCATGGTCTGCTCTCCGGGTCGGCGTGTGGTGCGTCTATGGGGTTCGTGGGGGACGCGGTCGGAGGACCGTGCCCGGGTCATCCGAGGGCCTGCACCACGTCGTCGACGATGCGGGTCATGAGGATCGGTCCGCCCGTCGAGGTCCACGCGGACCCGTCGACGAGGATGATGCGGTCCGCCCGGTAGGCGGTCAGCTCGGCGAAGCCGGGCACGGCGACCGCATCGGCCAGGGCGAGCTCCGCATCCGAGGTGTCCGTGCCGCCGCCGGCGCTCGGGTTGTCGACGCTCGAGCCGCCGAGCGTGCCGAAGAAGATCCAGTCCGCGTCGATCTGCTGCAGGTTCTCGAGCGAGACCGGCTCGGAGTGTCCGCGACCGTTCACATCCTGGTTCTCCGGCCGCTGCAGCCCGAGATCGGTGAGGGCGCGGCCGGGCGGCAGCTCCTTGAGGATGAGGGCGGCCGAGCCGCCCTGCCAGCGCACGATCGAGAAGGTGTCGTCGGCATACGCGGTGAGGCGCGTCTTCGCCTCGGCGACGTGCGCGTCGTAGTCGGCCAGCACCTCGGCACCCTCGTCGGCCATGCCCAGCGCATCGGCGACCAGTTCGAAGTTCGTGCGCCAGTCCCCGCCGGCGTACCCGGTGTAGACCACCGGCGCGATCTGGCGGAGCGCCTCGATCACCGGAGGGTTGTTGTTGACGCTCGTGCCGTCGACGAGGATCAGGTCGGGATCCGCCGCCCCGATCGCCTCGAAGTTGGGCTGTGCCACACCACCGAGGAGAGGTATCCCGCCGGCGACGCCGGCGAGGTAGTTCGGAACCGTCGCCTGTCCCCGGCCCGTGACGGTGCCGATCGGAGTCACCCCGAGCGCGAGCACGCCGTCGAGCGTCGGCTCGGACAGCGTCACGACGCGCTGCGGGTGGTCGGGCACCTCGACCTCGGTGCCTTCCACGTCGACGATCGTGCGCGTGGGGCCCTGGTCCCGCGTCGGTGCCGGGGCCTCCCCCGCGCAGGCGGCGAGGCCCAGGACAGAGACGATCAGCATCGCGCCGACGCGCAGCGTCTTGGACAGGTTCATCAGTGCATCGCCCCACAACGCGAGGAGTCGGGATGCCTTCGCGCACAACATCAGATGTGAATAAGGCTAGGCATACCTTTTGTATCGGTCAAGTGCCCGGAGGACGTGACGACGGACACGGTGGGGGCGGACGGCCGAAGCCGCCCGCCCCCACCGCTTCGCGCCTACCCGGCCGTGCGAGCGCGGCGCACCCGGATCGCGACGAGCGCGAGTCCGAGCAACAGCGCCAGCGCACCGGCCGCGGCGTACGGGGCCATCGCGCCGTCCTGCATGCCGGTCTTCGCGAGCACCGTGGCGCCCGCCGGCGTCTCGACGACCGTGCCGGTGCCGTCCGCCGCGATGACGAACGGGACGTGCCCGAGCAGGGTGTTCGAGGCGTCGTACACTGCCAGGTGGTGCGTGCCCTCGCCGAAGCCCGCGACCGAGACGGTCGTCGAGCCTCCGTTCACGAGGAACGCGTCGAGGTACACCGGCGTGGAGTAGCCGAACACGTGCACCCACTCGCCGTCGGCGACGTCGATCCCGCTGATCGTCACGGTCGTGCCGTTCTGCACCGCGGTGAGACCGCCCGCGTCCTGCTCGAGCAGGGCGAAGGTGTCCGCCGGGACGAACGAGCGCCAGTCGGCGGGCTCGCCCGGCTTCGGGACGTCGACCGCGAGCGTCGCGGCAGCCGTGGCCGCCTCGCCGATCGCGTTGACGAACACGGCGCGGTACTGGTTGCCGCGGTCCTCACGAGTCACCTCGGCGACCGTGAGGGTCGTCGACGTGGCGCCCTCGACGATCTCCCAGTGGTCGTCGCCCGTCTTGACCTGCCACACGACCGCGGGCGCGGGGCGCCCCTCGGCGGATGCGGTGAAGGTCGCGTCCGAGCCGACCGCGACGCTCGTCGAGAGCGGCGAGGAGGTGACCACCGGCGCGTACTCCACCGTGAGGGTGGCCGCGTCCGAGGTCACCGTGCCGTGCTCGTTCGTGAACACCGCACGGTACTGGCTGGCGTGCAGCTCGCGCGTCGCCTCGATCTCGAGGGTCTCCGCGGTCGCACCGGCGACGTCGGTCCAGTCGGCGTCGCCGGTGCTGGCCTGCCACTGCACGGTCGGCGCCGGGGAACCCGACGCGGTCGCGACGAACTCGGCGGTCGAGCCGGCCACCGCGACGGCGTCCTCGGGCTGCGAGAGCACGGACGGCGCGGCGCTCTCGGCCACCGTGATGAAGTCGACCTTGCCGGTGGAGCCCCAAGTGGAGACCCAGACCTCGCCGGTGGCCTCGTTCACGCCGAAGTTGACCGAACGACCCGAGGTCGGGATGTCGGTGTACGTCGACCCGTCCTCCGCGGTCAACTCGATCTGCTCGTGCCCGTTCGCGATGTCGTACACGGTCACGCCTGCATCGAGGTTCGCCGAGTACAGCAGGCCGCGCTCCGCATCCACCTCCACCGCGTTCGTGCCGGTCGCGCTCCCGCTCGAGCCCGTGGTCACCTCGATCGAGTCGATCACCGTGCCGTACGTGCCACTGGCCGGATCGGCGTCGACGACCGTGATGACGCTGTCGTCGTACGCCGAGACGTACACGCGCTTCAACCCCTCGCTGAACGTCGGACGCGCGTTCGGGCCCACCACCGCATCCAGGGCCGTGATCGCGCCGTCGTTCAACGCGTGGTCCTGCGGGTCGCTGCCGTCGATCGCGTCGCCGTCGATGACATACAGCGTCTCGACGTCCAGCCCGGCCTCGCCGCCGTCCGCGTAGCCGCCCACGTAGATGAGGTTGTTCGCCTCGTCCACCGCGACACCCACCGAGCCCGCAGCATCCGGAACCGTGATCTGCGCCACGACGGAATCCGCACCACGCTTGGTCAGATCCAGCACGGTGATGTAGCCGTCCGGACCCGAACCGCGCGAGTTGCCCAGGTTCGTCACGAACGCCTGGTTCGTCGCATCGTTCACCGCGATACGACGCGGCCCCGCGAACACCGGCGTGCCGTCGTCGAACCGGAACACGCGATCCGCATCCGTCGGCGCGCCCTGCGACGCGCTGTACACGACGACACCACCACCGAACGCCGCCTCCGGATCACGCTGACGCGCCGTCGTCGTCACGATCGTCGCCTCGCCGTTCACATCCGGATCCACCGCCACGCCATACGGCGAGAACGTGGACCGCATGGACGACTGCGAGTTCGGGGAGTCCGCGCTCCAGGCGAAGCCCTCGCTCTCCTTGCCGCTGCCGTCGTTGCGGCTGAGGTCGAGGAAGGAGTGCGTCGCGGTCAGTTCCTTGCTCGTCGCGTCGTAGGCGACGATCTTGCCCGAGGGCTCGGTCGTCACGACTCCGTGCGCGGTGCCGTCGTTGCGGCGCAGCCCCGTGAAGTCGTGGGTCGCCTCGAGCTCGCCGGTCGCGGTGTCGAAGACCACGATCTTTCCGGTCCCCGGCGTGAACGTCGTCTCACCGGTCTCGGCGTCACGCGTCGCCGTCGACCACTGAGCGTCGGAGACGTAGACCTTGCCGCCCGCCTCGGCCAGCTCGTAGCCGTTGGCCACGCCACTGTCCTTCGACGTCACGGTAGCGCTCCAGAAGCCCTCCTCGGAGGGCTCCTCGGCGGCGACGAGGTCGACGTTCACGGTCAGGCCACGGGCCACCGACTCGCGCTCGGTGCCCAGCCCCAGCGAACCGGTGAGGAGGCTCACGCGGTGCGTGGTCCCCGCCTCCCACGCGGGCGTCGAGGGGCTGGTCCAGGAGTTCTCGGGTGTCGGGAACGGCGAGATCTCGACCTCGAAGGTGCCGTCGGCGTTCGCATCGATGATCTGCCATACGCCGTCGGGTGCGTCCTCCGGCTCGCTCGGCAGGACGTTCGGGTTGGTGCCGTTCGCGTCGAGCTTGACGGCGATGCGTGCGCCCGCGCCGCTCGTGCTCGTCCACCGCTCGCCGCGGATGACCAGCGGCTCGCCGACCGTCCACTCGGACGGGTAGAAGAGTGTGGCCTTGGGGTCGTTCACGTCGTTCGGCGCGTCGGCCGAGAGGATCGTCGGCTCAGCAGGACCGGCGGTCTCGTACGCCAGGTCGATCACGTCGACGGTGCCGGCGGATCCCCAGTTGGAGACCCAGACCTCCCCGGTGGCCTCATTCACAGCGAGCTTCACCGCGCGTCCCGATGTCTGGACGTCGGCGTAGACCGAGCCGTCCTCGGCCGTGAACGACAGCTGCTCGTAGTCGTTCGCGATGTCGTACACGGTCACGCCCGCGTCCAGGTTCGCCGAGTACAGGAGCCCCCGCTCGGCGTCGACCTCCACCGCGTTCGTGCCGGTGTTGCTCGCGCTCGACCCGGTGGTCACGTCGATGACCTTGACGATCTCGCCGTAGGCGTCGCTGTCGACATCGCCCTCGACGACCGTGATCGTCGAGTCGTCGTATGCGGAGACGTAGACCTTCTCGAGCTCGGCGTTGTACGTCGGCCGGGCGTTCCCGCCCACGACCGCCGGCAGCGCCGAGATCGCCCCGTCGTTCAGCGCGAAGCTGGTCGGGTCGCTGGCGTCGATCTTCTCCCCGTCGATCACGTACAGCGTCTCGATGCCGTTGTCGGCGTAGCCGCCGACATAGACGAGGTCGTTCACCTCGTCCACCGCGACGCCCACCGCGCCGGCGGCATCCGGAACCGTCACCTGCGCGATGACCGACTCGGTGCCGCGCTTGGTGAGATCCAGCACCGTGATGTAGCCCTCGCGCGTCGACGCGCCACGGGAATCACCGAGGCTCGTGACGTAGGCGAGGTTCTTCTCGTCGTTGACCGCGATGCGACGCGGCCCCGAGAACACCGGAGAGCCATCGGCATAGTCGAACACCCGGTCCGCGTCGGTCGGCGCACCCTGCGACGCGCTGTAGACGACGACACCGCCGCCGAAGCCGTACTCCGCATCCTGCTGCCGCGCCGTCGTCGTGACGACGACGGCCTCGCCGTTCACATCCGGATCGACGGCCACGCCGTACGGCGAGAACGTCGTGCGCATGCTGGTCTGCGAGTTCGAGGTGACGCCCTCCCAGCTGAAGGGCTCGTTCTCCGGGGTGCCGATGACCTTCTGCTCGACGCGCCACTGCGCGTCGGCGATGTAGACCTGCTGGCCCGTCCGGTCGTAGGCGAGCTGATATCCGCTGGTCACACCGGTGTCGAGAGACTCGACCGATGCGTTCCAGCTGGAGGCGCCGTCGCCCTCGTCCGCGAATGCCGCGACGGGGGTCGCGACGAGGCCGAAGCTCGTCACGGCCGCTATCGCGATACCGAGGCGACGGCGGGACGATGATGTGTCGTCACGCATGTGATGCCTTTCTGGGTTCTCGGGAGTGCCACGACGACGGTACAGAATTCATCAGCCGTAGCATAGGTAACCCTTACCTTAACATCAGCAGATGTTTAGTCCATGCCCAGATTTCCGGGCCCCCGAGCCAGGCTCCGCGCGACCCAGGCTCCGCCGAACCACCCCCTTGCGCCCGAGCCACCCCCTTACGCACCCCGCAGAAGGGGGTGGGTCACGCGTACAGGGGTGGGTCGCGAACCCGGTACGCGTCGCTGTGCCAGGGGAGGCGGCTCCGACGACGGGGCTCAGTGCCCGATGTAGCGGCCCGGCCGATGGTTCAGGGCGAGCACGAGGTTCAGGAGCACCGCACCACCGGCGCTCAGCAGCACCGACGGCCACGGGATCACCAGCAGCGCGGAGAGGATGATGACGAGGTCGACCATCAGCTGGGTCCATCCCGCCCGGAAGCCGGTGCGCTCCTGGATGACGAGCGCGATGACGTTGACCCCGCCGAGGCTCGAGCGGTGCCGGAAGAGGATCAGCAGCCCCACCCCGGCGAGCAGGTTGCCCGCGAGGGTGCCGTAGACCGGCTGCAGGTCCTCGATGCGGAACAGGGCGTGGTGCACGACCGAGAAACCCGAGACGAGCGCGATCGAGACGGCGGTGCGCACCGTGAAGCTCCATCCCTTCTTCCAGACGGCGAGAGCGGCGAACGGCAGGTTGACGACCGCGAAGATGAGCCAGAAGGGCCAGGTGGTCGCGTAGTCGACGAGCAGCGCGACGCCGGCCGTGCCGCCGGTCACCGCGCCGCTCGACTGCAGCAGGTACAGTCCGAGGGAGGCCACGAAGGTGCCCGTGAGGATGCCGAGGACGTCCTCGGGAACGCTGTGGGCGGTGCTCTTGTCGAACACGAGGGTGGCCGCCGTGTGCGCGTGCTGCTCGGAGCTGATCACGGCACCCATGGTCTCACCCGCGCGCACCGGTCGCCCGGAATCCGATCGACGACCGGCGACGAATCACTCACGGGAATGGATCCGGCGGCGGCGTGGTTATTCCAGTGCTCGGTCCCGCAAGGGGCCGGAGGAGGGGAACGTGGGTAAGAACTACATCGACATCGAGAACGACCGCGGTGAGATGCTGCGGTACCGCAAGCACGTCAACGGCCGTGGCCTCGTCGCCAACGGCGCGAAGGTGCATCCGACGGCCTTCGTCGAGGCCGGGGCGTACATCGAACCGGGCGTGCAGATCGCCGCGGGCGCTTTCGTGGGCCGCGGCGCGTGGATCGAGAGCGATGTCGTCATCGGGCCGAAGGCCCACGTGGCGCCCCACGCCCACATCGGGCCCAAGGCGCAGTTGGGCGCCGGCGCGCAGATCGGCGTGCGCACGCAGATCGGACAGGGCGCGAGCGTCGCCGGAGGATCGCTCATCGGCGACGACCAGACCATCGGCGACGGCGAACGGGTCGCGACCGACAGGCGCGGACTGCGCCTCGCCGCCTGAACGGGCGGGTTAGCCTGGCGGGGTGAGCGGACAGCGCGGCAAGGGCCGGGATGCATCGGGCCGGCGGCCCGGCGGCGGCCCCGCTCGCTCGGCGAAGCCGTCCGCCCGTGACGGCAAGCCCGCGGGCCGCGCCGCGACATCCGCGCGCTCCGCGAAGCCCACGACGGCGCGCGAGCCCGTCGAGGCCTCCCCGCCGCCCGGACCGTTCCGGCTCGGCGCCGTGCCGGGGGCGACCCCCGGGAAGTGGATCGACACCTGGCAGGAGCGGATGCCGCGGCATCCGCTCGAGCTCGTCGCGCTGACCGTCGCGGCCCAGGTCGAGGCGCTCCGCGCGGGAGACGTCGACGCGGCGATCGTGCGCCTGCCGCTGGCCGCCGCGGACCTGCACGTCATCCCGCTGTACGAAGAGGTTCCGGTCGTGGTGTGCGCGCGCGACTCGCACCTGACCGTCGCCGACGAGCTGTCCCCCGCCGACCTCGCCGGCGAGGTGCTCATCGTGCCCGCCGACGACGTGCTCGACGTCGCCGTGCCCGGAACCGTCCCGCCGCGGTTCGCGCAGCCCGACACCACCGAGGACGCGATCGAGACCGTCGCCGCGGGCGTCGGCATCGTGGTCGTGCCGATGTCGCTCGCGCGTCTGCACCACCGCAAGGACGTGGAGCACCGGCCGCTGCGCGACGGACCCGCATCGGGCGTCGCTCTCGCCTGGGTCGCCGAGCGGACCACCCCCCTGGTCGAGACGTTCGTCGGCATCGTGCGGGGTCGTTCGGCGCGCTCCAGCCGCACCTGACGCCCGCGCCGCGGCCGTGCCCGGCGTCCCATCGAGACGCCCGGGGTGCGGGAGGGGACGGAGTGCCTCTGCAGACCGCGACGCATAGACTTTTCGGCATGGAACCGCGCCCGCTGCTGTATCTGTGCGTGCGCCCGCAACGCGATGCCGCCGACGGCGAGTACGCCTCGTTCCGCACCGCGACCGGCCTCGACGAGCAGCGACTGCACGCGTGGGATCTCGTCTCGGCTCCTCTGCCCGCCGACGCCCTCGACCGCTACGCCGGGTTCATCGTCGGCGGAAGCCCCTTCAACGCCACCGAGACGCACAAGTCCGACGTGCAGCGCCGGCTCGAGGCCGACCTGGAGCGCGTCGCCACCGCGGCCGCCGCATCCCACACCGCCGCGCTGTTCACCTGCTACGGGATCGGCGTCGTCACGCGGATGCTGGGCGGCCGGGTCAGCCGCGACCTGCCCGAGGACACGGGCCCCGCCACCGTGGCGCTCACCGCCGAGGGGCGCGCCGATCCGCTCTTCCGGGTGCTGCCCGACCGGTTCGACGCGTTCACCGCGCACAAGGAGGGCAGCGCGGACCTCCCCTCCGGCGCCGTCCTGCTCGCGACCAACGACGCCTGCCCGGTGCAGGCCTACCGCGTGGGGGAACACCTCTATGCGACGCAGTTCCATCCCGAGCCGACGCCGCGGGACTTCACTGCCAGGATGACGATCTACCGCGACGCCGGATACTTCGACCCGGCCGAGTTCGATCTGGTCGCGGAGCGGGTGCTCACCGCATCCGTTGACGCACCCGCGGGGCTGCTGCGCTCCTTCGCTACCGCGTTCGCAGCCGCCTGATCGCCGTCACCGCGACGATCAGCACCGCCACGATGATCGCGGCGACGCCGAGCACGACGCTCGGCGGCTCGCCGCCGATGCGCCCGACCGCGAGCCATGACAGCCCCCAGGCGAGGGCGAGCGCCGGCGCGATCCGGCCGCGGCCGATCCAGCCGATGCCGCACCCGACGAGCGCGACGACGACCAGCACCACGAGGCCCCAGACCTCGGCCCCCGCCTCCCACTCCGCGGGGGCGATCTGCGTCAACCACGCCGAGACGTTCGCGACGGTCGCGAGCGTCACCCAGCCGAGGTGCAGGCCCGTGACGCCGTCGACCAGCGAGGCTTCGAGCCATCCGCCCGCCGACGATCGCACCACGCGGCGGAAGACGACGCCGAGGACGGCCAGCAGCAGCGCGATCACGAGCACCGTGACCAGAAGAGTCGTGAACTGCGCGGCCACCAGCCAGAGGCCGTTCAGCACCTCGGTCAGCGCGATACCCCATCCGAGCGTCCGCTGCCGCGGATCCCTGCGCCGCGCGGGCAACGCCTGCCACACCGCGTAGGCGATCAGGCCGGCGTAGATCACGGACCAGATCGAGAACGCCGGACCCGCCGGGGCGAGATACGAGCCGTCAGCCGCCAGCGCCCCGTCCTGCAGCTCCTGCACCGGGGTGCCGCCCCAGAGTCCGGCACCGACCGTCGCCGCGACGAGCATGAAGCACGTCGCCGCGACGACCGAGATCTGGCGGAGGAGGTCCCGAGGGGACGCGTCGACGCTCATGCGTTCACGGTACGAACCCCGCCGCGCCGACCGGGCGGGGTTGACAGTCCGGCACGGTGACGGGCGACCGCTCGGGCCGGGGGCGCCCGGCGCCCGAGGGTCGCGGCGTTCATCGCTGGCTCGCCAGCACGCGGGCGGACTCCCGCTCGGCCCGCTCGTTGCGCTTGCCGGCGCGCGAGCCGGCGAGCTTCGCGCGGATGTGGTCGCCCACCGTGATCGGCTCGTAGAGGTCGGGATGGTCCGCATCCACGCACGAGGGCAGCGTCTCGATGAGCGCGTCGACGTTGCCGTCGTGGAAGAACGCCGCCGAGCGCCGGCGCTCGATCGTGCCGTCGATGACCGGGGGCTTGACCCGGTGGAGCGTCGACATCCAGCGCTCGTTCGTCCACCGTGCGGTGACGTCGCCGAGGTTGATGAGGAGCGCGCCGTCGGCCGGTTGCACGTCGTTCCACGATCCGTCGGCGCCGAGCACCTGCAGTCCGTGCACCTGGTCGGCCCAGAGGATCGTGACGATGCCGTAGTCGGTGTGCTCGCCCATGCCGATGAGGTCGCCGTCGAGGGTGACGTCGGTGCCCGGCGGCAGCGCGTAGTTGTTCATGCGCATGACGTCGAGGGAGTGGTCGGTGCGGCTCTCGAAGAAGTCCGGGGCGAGCCCGAGCGCGTCGGCGAAGATACGGGTCATCGTGCGGGCCACCCGTGCCGCCTCGCCGAAATACGCCTGCACCTGCGCCTCGAAGCCTTCGACGGCCGGCCAGAGGTTCTCCGCGTAGTCGGGCTGGGGCAGGCCGGGGGCGTCCGGGTAGTCAGCCTGGCCCGCGCCGACGTTGAACGCCTCGAAGAAGTCGTTCATGCGGCTCGCCTGCTCGACGCCGAGCGAGAGGCTCAGCGACTCGGACTTCGGCGGGCTGTAGCCGCGATTGATCTGCGGCGGGGTGCGGTAGGTCTTCTTCTCCTCGAGGTCGAGGGCGAAGAAGCGGTCCATCGCATCGGTGAGGCCGTCGATGACCGCATCCGGGATCGCGTGTCCGGTGATCTGGATGAAGCCGACCGTGCGGCAGGCGTCGTCGATCTGCCGGGCGACCTCGGCTCGGGCCTCGGCCGTGCCGTCGTTCACATAGGGCGTGATGTCGACGGTGGGGACGTGGAATGTCATGGCAACTCCTTGAAGGATGTGGTCGCCCTCGGAAGGGCGACCGGTTCGGTTGAGGCAGCCACTTCACGGTTTCCCGCCGCGGCGCGAACGCCGCGGCCCATGTTTACATGAACGCTGCGATCACTGTAGCGACAGGAGGTTTCACCCGGATTACGGATGCCGGATCGCCGAGCACGGCGCCGACGATCGGCGGGATCTCCTATGCACGACAGCCGGGATTCCGGCATCCTCGGAAGACGACGGCGGGGATTCTCCCGCCTCCGCGGCGCGGCTGCGGGCTCAACCGGTCAACAGGTCGGCCACGAGGAGATCGGCGACGGCCTCTTCCTCGACGGCGCGCCCGATCTCGGCCATCGCGGCGGCGAGACGCGAATCCCACGGTGACAGCGCAGGCCTGCCCGCCAGCTCCAGCGAGGCGTCGTCATCACGGGCGACGAGACGATAGTCGTCGGCGCCGAAGCGCCAGGGCACCCAGGGCACGCGTGCGGCGAGCGCAGACGCGATCCGCAGACCCGCCAAGTCGAAGTCGCCGTGATAGCGACACTCGGCGCCACCGGCCGTGAGGTGCTCCAAGAGCGCGACCACCGCGAACGACGGCTGCCCGGAGGTGCACACCAGAACGGGGTCGCGGCCACCGGTCGCGCGTGCCCATCGGTCGGCGGCGACCTCGACGATCGTCGGGTTCTCGCACACGTGGACGACCGCATCCGGAGGGAGGGCACCGACCCCGCCCGAGCGGACCTGCTCCAGCGTCAGGACGACGGGCACGCGCGCCTGTCGTAGGGCATCGAGCGCGGCAGCCGTCGCCGTCGCCGCCGCCGCCGCCGCCGCCGACGCTGTCGCATCCGCCGCGGCATCGACGCGGCCCGCGACCCCGAGGCACAGGGCGGTCGAGGCGAGCGCCGAGCGCTCGACGCCGGCAGCCGCCCAGACCTCGCGCGCCGACGGCCGCGGTCCGCCGGTGCCGAATCCCGCCCAGACGACAGCGAGCGCGAGGCGGCCGAGCGGGCGCGTCGCGTCGAGCCCGTGGGCGTCGCCGACCGCGCGCCGCGAGGTGCGGAAATGCTCCTCCTCCAAGAAAGGCGCGTACCACTGTGATGAACTCAATATCCACTGCAACCAACTCGACTGCCAGACCACGCGTGCTCAAATCCGCAATCGCCCTCGCTGCGATTCTTCTCGTAGCGCCGTTCACCACCGGCGCGGCAGCGACGCCTTCAACCCCACCCAGCCGGCAGGATCGCGGCCGAAGGGTCACCCGCGCGCACCGGGGACTCTCCCGGCCCGACGGCGGAGCTTCCGGTGTGATCGCAGCTTTCCGGGGCACAACGGCGGAGATTCCGAGCGACACGCGGGCGAACCAGCTGCCGACGCGGCGTGTCACCGGGAATCCCCGCCGTTGTGCATCGCACAGTGTGCATCCCCACGGGTGTGCATCGGCCAGGGCTATGCCCCGGCAGGCCGCTCCCACCGCACGCCGGGGAAACGACCGAAATCGGAGTCGAAGGTCATCACGACCGCACCGTGTCGCAGGGCGAGAGCCGCGAGATGGGCGTCATTGACGAGGTTGCCCCCGTGTCCGCCCGCGGCCTCGAGCAGGTCACGCAGACGACCCGGATGGCGCGCATCCGGCTCCGGGACGACAGCGCTCGGCGAACCGAGCCAGGCATCGACGATGTCGAGTGCCTGAGCCGGGGAGAGGGGGCGGTCGAACACCCGCGGGTGAGTGGTCAGCCGCACGAAGGCGAGCAGGCTCATCCACGGCAGGAGCACGGTCTCCGCGCCGTTCAAGGCATTGTCGAGCCACCCTTTGGCCGCGTCGTGGTGCGGAGCGTTCTGGTCGACGGCGTACAGCAGCACGTTCGCGTCGACGAGCCTCACTTGCCGAGCTCTCGCTTGCGGAGCAGCTCCTCGTCCTCCAACTCGCCGGCGAGCGCGAGCGCACGCTCCAGGGGAAGCCGCGCTCGCCCGAGGTCGAACGTCGGCGTCTCGACCCGCTCGCGTCGCGCCGTCGACGTTAGCCCCTCGATGATCGCGGCGTTCACCGCCTCTTTGAAGGTGAGGCCGCGCTCGCGCATCGCCTTGCGCACGAGACTCTCGGCATCCGGAGTGAGCGTGATCGTCGTACGAGACATGGTGGCTTGCATCATAGCATCAATAAAAGTGATGCAGTGACTCAGCAGGGGCTTCTATCCCGGCACGGGCGGGAACCATCCCACCCGTGCCGGACATCACCTGACAAAGACCACTCGGATGCTGGGGGCACGACATGAAAGCTCGAAGACTGCTCGCGACGGCGAGCCTCGTCATGGCCATCGCCCTCATCACCGTGTCGGCGCCCACAGCCGCGACCGCGGCACCCCAGACAGACGAGACAAGAACAGAACAACGCGCCTGCACCGTGGGCACGGTGCCGCAGCGGGGCGAGCCCGACCCCGACGTGCCGGTCGTCGTGTCGTGCTTCGACACGCTCACGGAGGCAGAGACGTTCGTCGAGGAGGGCGCCCCCGGCGACCTCGAGCAGCTCACCCCCCAGGCGCGCACAGACGTGACGGCAGCGAGCACCGTGATCGTCGGACGCCAGTACACCGGCACGGGGCGAACCGGCTCGGTTCTCGTGCAGTGGGGCACGGGCAGCGGATGCTACGGCGTGACCTACGGCTTCCCCTCCATGCCGTCGGGCTGGAACGACGTCATCCGGTCCTCCGAGGGCTTCAACAACTGCTGGGTGAGCGACTACGCGAACACCTCGTACGGCGGCGCCGTCTACAACTGCACCCCGTACTGCTCCTCGCTGGGCACGATGGCCGCGCAGACGTCGTCCGTCGTCTACCGGCCGTCCGGCTCACTCGGATGAGAACGGATGCAGGCGCAGCGAAGAGCAGGCGACCTCGCCCGGGACGACCGCAGCTTCGCCGAGATCGGTGATGCACAGGGTGAAGTCGTCGGGCGCCACCCCCGGCGCAGGCGAGGGATCGAGCGGGTCGGTCCGGTCCATCGCGCCGGATTCCCAGGCCAGGGTGCACATGTCGATCGCGTCGTCGATCGGCAGCACTCCGTCGGGTGAGGCAAGGCCCACGGTCGTCCCCGGAAGCGATCCGTCGGGGTTCAGGCTCGCCTCCGACAGGCAGTGCACGGTGAACGAGTCGGTCACCGGCTCCGCCGTCAGCAGCGTCGTCGCGGCGACTCCGCCCGCGACCACAAGAGCCCCCGCACCGACGATGCCGACCCGGCCGTACCAACGCTTGTACCAGGGAAGCCGGGTGAGGTCGGCGTGCATCCGCGCCACCAGGGCGTCCTCGATCGCCGTGCCGTGCGGCATCCGCTCGTTCACTCCGTCACCTCCCTCGCACCCGGCGCGACATGCGCCAGATCGCCGCGCAATCTCGCCTTCACCCGGGACAGCCGCGACTTGACCGTTCCCTCCGGAACTCCCAGCGCCACCGCCGCATCCCGGGTCGACAGCTGCTCGATCAGACACAGCACCACGACAGCCGAATCGCGAGCGTTGAGCCTGCTCAGCGCATCCTGGATCTCCGCCGACACCGCGGCTGAATCCACCATCCGCGCGACTTCGTCGGCGTGGTCGGGCTCGACGTCCTCCCGTGGGATGCGGCCGAGCAGGCGCCGATAGCGCCCCGCACCCCGAAGGTGGTTCTTTGCCGCATACGAGACGACGGTGAGCAGCCACGGAAGCGCCGAGTCATCGACCAGTCGCACGTTCTGCCGTTTGCGCCACAGCTCGGCGAACGCCGAGCTGACGACCTCCTCCGCATCCCAGGTCGATCGCGTCATCCCCAGCGCCACCCGGTAGCACGGCCGCTCGTGCCGGCGGAAGATCAGGCGGTATGCGGTCTCGTCGCCACGAGTGACACGGAACAGCAGTTCTGCGTCTGTGGGCTCGCCCTCGTGTGTCACGAAGCTCACCCCCGACGTCGACCGCTCGCGCAGCTACAGCATAATCGCGAACAACCGAACGGGCCGGGTGCGCTCCGGCCGACTCGCACCACCCGAATCGTGCTTCCTCGGCTCCGCGCACCCGGCCCTCCCTCACCGCCCCCGCCCTGTACTGTCCGGCAGCGGCGACGTGGTTCCATCCCTGCCGCATCGCCGTTCGTTCGGCACGGCGCAGAGCTCGCCCTCCTCACGATCGCGGAACACAACGGCGGGGATTCCGGACGACACGCGGGAGAGATCGCGGCCGCCGCGGCGCGTCACCGGCGATACCCGACGTTGCACACCGAGCAGGCCGCACTGCCACGGCCGAGACCCCGCCGAGACGTCAGCCGCCCCGGATCGGCAGCCCGACGAGCGGCCCACCCGGCCGTACTCGGCCGTACCCGGCCTCAGGATGCGGGCGGGCCGACGACCGCGGCGGAGTCCGGGGCGACCAGCACACCCCCGTCCTGCACCGACGCCGGGAGCGTCGCCAGCAGCACCTCGTCGCCGCCATCGTCGAGCGGGACGAGCCAGGGCTCGGCCGAGAGGTTCACCAGCACCGTCAGCGCGCCCCGGCGCAGCGCGAAGCGCCTCGCGGCGGGCGCCGCATCCGGATTCTCGGTCTCGCCGGCGAGCCGGCCGAACGCCGGGTCGGTGAGCTCGGGCCGCTCGCGGCGCAGGCGCGCGAGCTCGCGGTAGAGCGCAAGCAGGCGGGCGTGGGCACCATCGGCCGCCTCGCTCCAGTCGAGCGCCGACCGCTCGAACGTCTGCGGATCCTGAGGATCCGGCACGATCGACTCGTCCCAGCCCATCCTCGCGAACTCCTCGGCGCGGCCCTTCCGCACCGCCTCGCCCAGCCACTCCTCGGGGTGGCTGGTGAAGAACTGCCACGGCGTCGACGCACCCCACTCCTCGCCCATGAAGAGCATCGGGGTGCCCGGCGCGGTGAGCGTCAGCACGGCGGCGACGGCCAGCCGGTCGGCCGAGAGGGTCGCGGTCAGGCGATCGCCGGCGGCGCGGTTGCCGATCTGGTCGTGGTCCTGCGCGAACGTGACGAGCCGCCAGGCCGGCACCTCGGCGGGGATCGGATGGCCATGCGCGCGCCCCCGGAACGACGAGTACGTGCCGTCGTGGAAGAACCCGCTCGACCACACCTTCGGCAGCGCGCCGGGGTCGGCGAAGTCCTCGTAGTAGCCCGCGGTCTCACCGGTGAGCGCGACGTGGACAGCGTGGTGCCAGTCGTCGCTCCACTGGCCCGTGAGGCCGTATCCGCCCACCTCGCGCGGCAGGATCAGCGTCGGATCGTTGAGGTCGGACTCGGCGATGAGCGTGAGCGGGCGCCCGAGGTGCGCGGAGAGGGCATCGGATGCCTCGGCGAGCTCGCGCAGGATGTGCACCGGCTGCTCGTCGTGCAGGGCGTGCACGGCATCCAGCCGCAGGCCGTCGACCTGGTAGTCGCGCAGCCACATGAGCGCGTTGTCGACGATGAACGAGCGCACGGCGGGCTCGTCGAGGTTCACCGAGTCGCCCCAGGTGTTGCGACTGCCCTCGCGCAGGTACGGGCCGAACTCGGGCAGGTAGTTGCCCGAGGGTCCCAGGTGGTTGTAGACGACGTCCTGGATCACCGCGAGCCCCGCCGCGTGCGCGGCGTCGACGAAGCGGGCGTAGGCCTCGGGCCCCCCGTACGTCTCGTGCACGGTGTACCAGAGCACCCCGTCGTAGCCCCAGTTGTGCACGCCGTTGAACCCGTTGACCGGCAGCAGCTCGACGTGCGTGACGCCGATGTCGACGAGGTGCCCGAGCTTCGCGGCGGCGGCATCGAGGGTGCCCTCGGGGGTGAAGGTGCCGACGTGCAGCTCGTAGATCAGTCCCCCGGCCAGCTGCCGGCCAGTCCACGCGTCATCGCTCCAGATCTCCGCGAGCGCGGCCGGGTCGACATGGGCGGATGCGGCGTGCACCCCGTCGGGCTGGCGCCGCGAGCGCGGGTCGGGGCGGAGGGATCCGCCGGAGTCGCGCCCCAGCTGCGAGCCGTCGCCCTCGCCGTCGAGCACGCCGTCACCGTCGAGCACGAAGCCGTACCGCTGGCCGTCGGCGAGCGTCACGTCGCCGCGCCACCATCCGCCACCGGCCGGGAGGAGCTCGACATCCGTCGCGTCGGTCGCGGACGGCTTCGGGCCGGCACCCACACCTGAGATCGCCGCGCCTCCCGCGGCCGCCGCCACATCCGCCGTCGGCCAGGTCCGCACCCGCACCCGCTGCGCCTTCGGCGCCCACACCTCGATCATGCGTTCCTCCCCGCTCCTGTACCGCCCCGGCACCCACGATCCGTGTCTCGATTGTGCAGCAGAAGACGCCCTCTGCCCTGCACAACCGAGACACCTACATCAGGCTTGCTCCTCGGTGTCTCGGTTGTTCATCCACGGGACCCTTTCCTGCTGCATAGCTGAGACACGCAAACCGGGACCACCCGCGGACCGGGACCACACGCAAACCGACATCACCCGCGGACCGAGGCAGACCGAGGATGCCGGTGAGGGCTCACGCGGAGGGGCCCAGCAGGGCGACCGGGTAGGTCGCGAGCAGCTCGGACAGCGGGATCACGCCGCCGTCGAACTCGTGCCCCGTGAGCTCGTCGCGCCAGCGGCCCGCGGGCAGCAGCAGCGCCGTGTCGGTCCAGCCGCCGCGGGCGGCGAGGCCCGTCGGCAGGCGCGTCGCGAGCGCGAGCGCTCCGCCCCGGTCGAACGCGATCGCGTGAGCGGCCTCCGCGCCCACGACGGTCATCGGCCGGTACCGCGCGAAGAGGTCGGGGCGATCACGGCGCAGCCGCAGCGCCCGCGAGGTGACGAGCAGCTTCGCGACCCCGGATGCATCGACTTCGGGCAGCTCGCCCCGGGCGAACCCCGCGTCGAGGTCGGCCAGCATCCGCGCACGCAGCCCGAAGTCGACGGCGCGGCGGTTGTCGGGGTCGACGAGCGACTGCTCCCACAGCTCCGAGCCCTGGTAGACGTCGGGCACTCCGGGGGCGGCGAGCTGCAGCAGCTTCGCCGACAGGCCGTTCGACCAGCCGAACCCCGCGATCTCGGCGACGAACCCCTCGACGACCGGGCGGGCGGCGCCGCGGGCCGCATCGACGAGGGCATGCATGCGGCGCTCGAACGCCGCATCCGGGTCCCACCATCCGGTGCGCTCGGCGGCCTCGCGGGCAGCCTTCTCGGCGTAGGCGTGCAGGCGGTCGGATGACGCGGGCCAGGCGCCCACGATCGCCTGCCAGAGCAGGGCGTCGAACGGACCGTGCCCGGTCGAGGCGATGCCGCGGAGCTCGTCGAGCACCTCGGCCCACCGCCCCGGCACCTCGGACAGCACGTCGAGCCGCGCCCGGACGTCCTCGCCGCGCTTGGTGTCATGCGTCGACAGGGCGGTCATCGCCGCGGGCCACGCCGCCTGCCGCACCTGCTGCGCCTCGTGGAACCCGGCGACGGAGAGCGAGAACACCGACGGATCGCCGCCGACCTCGGTGAGCGAGCCGAGCCGCGTGCACCGGTAGAACGCGGTGTCCTCGACGCCCTTGGCCATCACCGGCCCGGTCGTCTGCTGGAAGCGCTGGGCGACGTCGAGCTCGGGGTCGCCCAGCACCGGGGCGAGCGCCGAGATCGCCGCCTCGAGATCGGGGCGACGGACGGCCGCGTCGGCGAGCGCCTCCTCCAGGTGCTCCCGCCCGGCCGGAAGGTACGAGCGGTACACGGGGAAGCTCGCGAGGATCTCGGCGAGGGCGTCGTCGGCGCGGTCGATCGGATGCGGCAGCTCCCGCACGAGCCGGCGGATCTCGGCGACCTGGATGGTGTCCGCGATCATCCGCTTCGTGCCGTGGATGAGGTCGGGCCACGCCTCGGCGGCGTCGAGCCCGGACTCCGCGCGCAGCCGCGCATCGAGCGCATCGAGCGGCGCCTCGCCGGCGGGGTCGACGAGCACGCGGTCGACGACGCCGAGCGCGTCGTACCCGGTCGTGCCCGCGGTGGCCCACCATCCGGCCAGGCTCTCGCCGTGCTCGAGGATCTTCTCGACCCACACCGGCGCGGCCTCCGGAACGCTGCGGCCGATCACGTGCCTGCCGGGACGCGAGCCCACCGAGACCTCGAGCGAGGGCCGTGCCGCGAACGTCGCGGCGGTGAGACGCTCGAGGTATCCCCCCGGGTCGCGCAGGCCGTCGGGGTGGTCGACCCGCAGCCCGTCGACGAGGCCCTCGCGCACCCAGCGCACGATCTCGGCGTGCGTGGCGTCGAACACCTCGGGCACCTCGACGCGTACTCCGGCGAGCGTCGTCACCGCGAAGAAGCGCCGGTAGTTCAGCTCGGTCGCCTCCGTGCGCCAGAACGCGAGGCGGTAGTGCTGCCGATCGAGCACCGTGCGCACCGCATCCGGGTCAGCGGGGTCGGTGATGCCGTCGAGCGAACCGGGCGCCAGCGGGAAGACGTGGTCGTGGTAGCGGAGCAGGCCGTCGGGGGCGTCGGCAGCGGGAGTCGGCTCGACCGACAGCTCGTAGACCGCCTCGTCGAGAGCGGCGCCTAGCACGGGGACGAGCACCCGGCCCTCGCCCGCATCCCCGTCGATGTCAAAGGCCGTCGCGTGGGGCGATGCGCGTCCGCGGCGCAGGACGTCCCACCACCAGGGGTTCTCGCGCGGGGCGGAGATGCCCATGTGGTTCGGCACGATGTCCACCAGCACGCCGAGCCCCGACGCGCGCGCGGCCGCCGAGAACGCCGCGAGCCCCTCGGCCCCGCCCCGCGCCGGGTCGACGCGCGTCGGGTCGACGACGTCGTAGCCGTGATCGGACCCGCTCGTCGCCCGCAGCAGAGGAGAGAGGTATGTCCACGAGACCCCGAGGTCGCGCAGGTACGGAACGACGGATGCGGCCGCGTCCAGGTCGAACGACGGCCGGATCTGCAGGCGGTATGTCGACAGCGGTCGCATCGCGGCTACTTCGGCAGCTCGGACTTGGGGGCGGCGCTCGTCACCTCGTCGATCGTGCCGGTGAGCGCCTGCGCGAGCGACGCCGCGACCGAGTGGTCGACCTCGACATCGGCCGCATGGTGCTCGCACAGCACCATGAGCGACTTCGACGCGACCGCGAGCGTGCCGCCGGGGTCGATCGGCTCGGTGTTGGCCCGGTGCCCGGCGGTGTCGACCAGCACATCCCAGCGCGGCGAGAACTTCACGTCGGGGAGGGAGAAATCCACCTCGTCATCGCCGGCGTTGAACAGCACGATGAAGTGCTTGTCGGTGATCGTCCCCCCGCGTCGGTCGCGCTCGCGGATGCCCTGTCCGTTGAGGAACACGCCGATCGCCCGGCCGAAACCGGAGTCCCAGTCCGAGGGCTCCATCACCGAGCCGTCCGGCCGCAGCCACACGATGTCGGGGACGCGTCCCTCCTCGACCCGCACCGGGCGCCCGTCGAAGAAGCGGCTGCGGCGGAAGGTGGGGTGCTCGCGGCGCAAGCGGGCGAGCGCCGCGGTGAACTCCACGAGCGGCTGGTCGACGTGCTCCCAGTCGACCCAGGTCAGCTCGTTGTCCTGCGCGTACCCGTTGTTGTTGCCCTGCTGGGTGCGCCCGAGCTCGTCGCCGTGCAGCAGCATGGGCACGCCCTGGCTGAGCAGCAGCGTCGCGATGAAGTTGCGCTGCTGACGCGCGCGCATCTCGAGCACGGCCGGGTCGTCGGTGGGGCCCTCGACGCCGAAGTTGTACGAGCGGTTGTGCGACTCGCCGTCCTTGCCGTCCTCGCCGTTGGCGTCGTTGTGCTTCTCGTTGTACGAGACGAGGTCGCGCAGCGTGAAGCCGTCGTGGGCGGTGACGAAATTGATGGATGCCACGGGCCGGCGGCCGTCGTGCTCGTACAGGTCGGCCGACCCGGTGAGCCGTGACGCGAACTCGCCGAGGGTGGACGGCTCGCCGCGCCAGAAGTCCCGGACCGTGTCGCGGTACTTGCCGTTCCACTCCGTCCACTGCGGCGGGAAGTTGCCCACCTGGTAGCCGCCGGGGCCGACGTCCCACGGCTCGGCGATGAGCTTGACCTGCGAGACCACCGGATCCTGCTGCACGAGCTCGAAGAACGCGGCCAGCCGGTCGACGTCGTAGAACTCGCGGGCGAGGGTCGCGGCGAGGTCGAACCGGAACCCGTCGACGTGCATCTCCAGCACCCAGTAGCGCAGCGAGTCCATGATCAGCTGCAGCGCGTGCGGGTTGCCGACGTTCAGGCTGTTGCCGGTGCCCGTGTAGTCGGTGTAGTAGCGCTTGTCGTCGTCTTCGAGCCGGTAGTAGGCGGCGTTGTCGATGCCGCGCATCGACATGGTGGGGCCGAGGTGGTTGCCCTCGGCGGTGTGGTTGTAGACCACGTCGAGGATGACCTCGATGCCCGCCGCGTGCAGGGCCCGCACCATCCCCTTGAACTCCTGCACCTGCTGGCCCCGCTCACCGGTCGAGGAGTACGTGTTCTGCGGCGCGAGGAAGGCGATCGTGTTGTAGCCCCAGTAGTTCGACAGGCCCTTCTGCTGCAGGGTGTCGTCGTCGACGAACTGGTGCACGGGCATCAGCTCGATGGCGGTGACGCCCAGCTTCTTCAGGTGCTCGATGATCGCGGGGTGCGCGATCGCGCTGTAGGTGCCGCGGATCTCCTCGGGGATGTCGGGGTGCCGCGCGGTGAGCCCCTTGACGTGCGCCTCGTAGATGAAGGTCTCGGAGTACGGCGTCTTCGGCAGACGGTCGCCGCCCCAGTCGAAGAAGGGGTTCACGACGACCCCCTTCATCATGTGCGCCGCGGAGTCCTCGTCGTTACGCGAGTCCGGGTCGCCGAAGGTGTAGCCGAACACGGCCTGGTCCCAGTCGACCTGGCCCTCGACGGCCTTCGCGTAGGGGTCCAGCAGCAGCTTGTTCGCGTTGAAGCGCTGACCGGATGCGGGGTCGTACTCGCCGTGCACCCGGTAGCCGTACCGCTGCCCGGGCGCGATGTTCGGCAGGTACGCGTGCCACACGAACGCGTCGACGTCGATCAGGTCGACCCGCGTCTCGTTCCCGTCGCCGTCGAACAGGCACAGCTCGACCCGGTCGGCACCCTCGCTGAACAGCGCGAAGTTGGTGCCGTTCCCGTCGAACGTGGCCCCCAGCGGATAGGTCGAACCCGGCCACGTCTGCACATCGTCCCCTGACTTCGGAAGCGATCCCACATTAGCGGGGTCGGATCGCACGGATGAACCGGTCAGGCCGGATGGCGCGGGGGATTCCGTCATGCGTCGAGCCTTCCGCATCCGCATCCGTCCGCCCCGGGGCTTGACGCGCGGCCGTGCTCGCCTGCCCGGCCCGCGTCAGGCGCGCGGCGGCGGACTGCGCAGCAGGGCGACGCGATCGCGCAGGTAGTCCGCGAGGGGCTGGTACGCGCCCGCCGTGCTCCAGCGCACGGACGCAACGCCGTCCCGGACGGCGAGGGGGCCGGATGCCTCGCCTCGGTCGAGAGCGGAGGCATCGAGCCGCGTCCACCCGATGTGCACGGCGGCGCCCTCGGGGAAGCCGCCCCGGAACGCCGCGGCGGCCGTCGCCGCCCGTTCGCGCTGCGACTCGGCGGTGAACCCGCGACGCTCCTCCTCGCGGGCGCGCACGATGTCGCCGGTCGCGAACACCGCGTCGTCGGTGAGCAGCAGCACGCCCACGTGCCAGGCGTCTCCGACCGGGACGATCCGCGGGGCGCGCGTCAGCCCCAGGATGCGGCGCGGCGCGGCCCACTCCCCGATCGGCTCCGTGGGCACCGCGGCCAGTTCCGCGCGGGCGCGGGCGAACAGCTCTTCGACCTCGCTCACGCCGTCCATTCTGCCCGTGCCCGGATCGCGCGGGCCCCGCAGCAGGCTGTCCTGACCCGCGGGCGCCCGTATCCGGAGCCCACACGTCGGGGCGGGTGCGGGGAGGGGCGGACCCGCGTCGAGGTCAGATGCGCAGCGTCGGCCCGGAGGGGCCGTGCAGTTCGCGGTGCAGACGCTCCATCCGCTCGTCCAGCGCCGCGGCGGTGTCGGCGGCCTCCTTCAGGTCGTCGATCAGGCGGTTCGGCACCTGACGGGCGTACTTGTAGTAGATCTTGTGCTCGAGGCTCGCCCAGAAGTCCATCGCGATCGTGCGGAACTGCACCTCGACGGGCACGCGCACGGGGCCGGTGGAGAGGAAGACGGGCACCTCGACGATCGCATGGAGGCTCTTGTAGCCGTTCGCCTTGGGAGTGGCGATGTAGTCCTTCACCTCGCGGACGGTGACGTCGTCCTGCTGGGTGAGCAGATCGAACAGCCGGTAGGCGTCGGCGGTGAAGCTGCAGGTCACCCGGACGCCGGCGATGTCGGTGATGTGGGCGCGGATGGACGAGAAGCCCGGGTCGATGCCCTTGCGCCCGACCTTCTCCACGAGGCTGTCGGGCGACTTGACCCGGCTCGAGACGTGCTCGATCGGGTTGTAGTCGTGCATCTGCTGGAACTCTTCGCGCAGGATCGAGATCTTCGTCTCGATCTCCTGCATCCCGAACCGGTACTCGAGCAGGAACCTCTGCATCTCGTCGCGCACGGCGCGCAGCTGCGCGGCCGAGACGGTGACCTGTGCCTCATCGAGCGGGATCGTCATGCGTACGACGCTACGGCCACCCCCTCCGGGAGTGCTGTGAGGTCCTGCAGCGATGGCGGCGCCCCGTCCTTCGAGGTGAGCGGGGCGGGGATGCGGGCGGTCCGGCCGGCAGAGGGCGTCAGGCCGGCAGCACCCGGGCGGCCTGACGGGCGGCCCCGAGGGCGACGTACTCGCCCGGAGCCGGGACCTCCACCGGCATCCCGAACACCTCCGGCGCAATCCGGCGGACGGCCTCGGACTGCGCGGCGCCCCCGATGAGCAGCGCGCGCTCGAGGGGCACGCCGAGATCGCGGAGGGCCGCGAGTCCTGCGCCGAGGCCGCCGAGCATCCCCTCGACGGCCGCGCGCGCGAGGTTCTCCCGCGTGGTCGAGGCGAGCGTCATCCCGAACAGGGAGGCGGTGGCGTCCGGCAGGTTCGGGGTGCGCTCGCCCTCGAAGTACGGCTCGAGCCGGAGTCCCCCGGCCCCGGATGCGGCAGCGAGCGCGAGATCGCTGAGTCCGGCGTGGTCGGTGCCGAGCAGGCGCGCGACGACGTCGAGCACGCGCGCGGCGTTCAGCGTCACGACGATCGGGAGGAAGTGCCCGTCGGCGTCGGCGAACCCGGCGACCGTGCCGGTCGGGTCCACGGTGCGCTTCTCGCTGACCGCGAAGACCGTGCCGCTCGTGCCGATGGAGACGATCACGTCGCCGGGCCCCGCCCCCACGCCGAGGGCCGCGCCCGCGTTGTCGCCGGCACCCGGTCCGACGCGGCGGCCGTCCGCGTCCGCGACGCTCTCGGCGGGTCCGAGCACCCGCGGCAGCACCGCGTCGTGTCCGAGCGCCGCGCGCAGCAGCTTGCGGTCGTACTCGCCGCTGGCCGGTGACCAGTAGCCGGTGCCCGAGGCGTCCGAGCGGTCCGTCACGAGCTCCTCGAGCACGGGGCCGCGGGCCGACTCGCCCGCGGGTCCGAACCCGCGCAGCCGCCAGGTCAGCCAGTCGTGCGGCAGGGCGACCGCCGCCACGCGCGCGGCGTTGTCGGGCTCGTGGTCGCGCAGCCACCGCAGCTTCGTGATCGTGAACGAGGCGACCGGCACGAGCCCCGTGCGCTCGGCGAGCGCGTCCGCCCCGAGCTCGGCGACCAGGTCTGCGGCGGCGCCGCCGGAGCGGGTGTCGTTCCAGAGCAGCGCCGGACGGACGACCCGGCCGTCCGCGTCGAGCACGACCATCCCGTGCTGCTGCCCGCCGATCGCCCACGCATCGACGTCGCCGAGGCCGCCGGCATCGGCGATCGCCGCGCGAAGCGCCATCCACCATGCCTCCGGATCGACCTCGGTGCCGTCCGGATGCGGCGACCGCCCCTCGCGCACGATCCTCCCGGCGTCGTCGAGCACGACGACCTTGCACGACTGGGTCGACGAGTCGACCCCCATCACGAGCGCCATGCGCTCCTCCTCATGTCTCTCTGGCCGCGGGTCGCCCCTCGGTTCCCGCGTCTGCGCCGGCGACCCGCGTGTCGTCCGCCGGGGCTCCGCGACCGCAAAGCGGGCGTGGACAGGCGGGAGGGACAGTCTCGTCGATCGGGCGACCCCGGGTCCCGCCGATGCGCAACCGGCCCGGTCGCCCTGACGCCACCGACGGCGCCCTGGCGGCGCCGTCACCATCCGGCAACGCCGCCGTCAGCATCCCGCACCCGGACCCGGTCAGCGGGCGCCGAGCAGGTGCTCGGTCGCGAGCTGCTGAAGGCGCACGAAGCCGAAGCCCTTGCCGCCGAGGTAGGCGGACGCGTCGAAGTCCTCGTACGCCGAGCGATCGGCGAGCAGGTCGTCGTACGACTCGCCGGCGTCGAGCGTCGGCTGCGCGAGCTCGGCGACCCTCGCGACCGCGAGGGCCTCCTGCACCTCGGGATCGGCGCGGAACGCCGCCGCGCGCTCCTTGAGCAGCAGGTACGTGCGCATGTTCGCCGCGGCGGACTCCCAGACCCCGGCCTCGTCCTCCGTGCGCGAGGGCTTGTAGTCGAAGTGGCGCGGACCGTCGTACGCCGGCCCGCCGGAGGGGCCGCCGTTCTCGAGGAGATCGACGAGCGCGAAGGCGTTGTGCAGATCGCCGTGGCCGAACACGAGGTCCTGGTCGTACTTGATGCCGCGCTGCCCGTTGAGGTCGATGTGGAAGAGCTTGCCGTGGTACAGCGCCTGGGCGATGCCGGCGGCGAAGTTCAGCCCCGCCATCTGCTCGTGACCCACCTCGGGGTTCACACCCACGAGCTCCGGCCGCTCGAGCGAGTCGATGAACGCGAGCGCGTGGCCGAGCGTCGGCAGCAGGATGTCGCCGCGGGGCTCGTTGGGCTTCGGCTCGATCGCGAACCGGATGTCGTATCCTTTGTCGGTCACGTAGTCGCCGAGGAGGTTCACGGCCTCGCGGTAGCGCTCGAGCGCCGAGCGCACGTCCTTCGCAGCGTCGTACTCGGCGCCCTCGCGGCCGCCCCACATCACGAACGTCTTGGCGCCCAGCTCCGCGGCGAGATCGAGGTTGCGCAGGACCTTCCGCAACGCGAACCGGCGCACCTGGCGGTCGTTGGAGGTGAAGCCGCCGTCCTTGAAGACCGGGGCGGAGAAGAGGTTCGTCGTGATCATCGGGACGACGACGCCCGTGGCGGCGAGGGCACCCTTGAGCCGGTCGATCTGCGTCTGGCGCTCGGCATCCGTGGATCCGAAGGCGAACAGGTCGTCGTCGTGGAAGGTGAGGCCGTAGGCGCCGAGCTCGGCGAGCTTCTCGACGGCGTGCACCACGTCGAGCGGGGGGCGCGTGGGTCCGCCGAACGGGTCGGTCCCGTTGTAGCCGATGGTCCAGAGCCCGAACGAGAACTTGTCGGCGGGGGTGGGCGGGGGGATGGACATGTCGCTCCTTCGCGGTGACCGGCCCTTCGCGGTGACCGGTAATATGTTGTGATTCGCAACATACTACACTGGGACGATGAGCGCGACCCGGATGCGGCGGCAGAACCTCGCCGCGATGCTCGAGCTTCTCCACCTCGACGGCCCGCTCACCCGAGCGGCCCTCACCGAGGCGAGCGGCCTGAACCGCTCGACGATCGGAGACCTCGTCGCAGGCCTCGTCGCGCACGGACTCCTCGAGGAGCGCGCTCCGGATGCGGCGCGGCGGGCCGGACGGCCGTCGCCGGTCGTCGCGATCACGGCGCAGACGGTCGCGGTGGCGGCGAACCCCGAGGTCGATGCGATGACCGTGGCGGCCATCGCGCTCGACCGGACGGTGCTCGTCCGGGAGCGGATCCGGTGGCGGAGCGCCCCCACGCCGGAACACGCCGCGGCGGTGCTCGCCGAGCGGATCGAGGCGTGGCGGGCCGGGCCGCTCGCCGGACGCCGCGTGATCGGCACCGGGATCGCCGTTCCCGGGCTCGTCCGCGCCGAGGACGGCGTGGTGCGCGACGCGCCGCACCTGCACTGGCGGGAGGTGCCCCTGGCCGCGATCGTGCATGCGGCGACGGGCCTCGCCGCCACGGTCGGCAATGACGCGAGCCTCGGGGCGCGGGCCGAGCACCTCTTCGGCGCGGCCCGTGGCGCCGAAGACGTCGTCTACCTCAACGGCGGCGCGAGCGGCATCGGCGGCGGCATCATCGCGCACGGCACGATGATCGGCGGGTCGGGCGGGTATGCGGGCGAGTTCGGGCAGAACCGACCGGGCATCGAGGATGCCGCGGACCGCCGGGTTCCGGGCGGCGTCCTCGAGGACGAGGTCAGCCGCGCACGTCTGGTCGCCGCCGTCGCGGGTGCCCGTGCGGGCACAGATGCGGATGCCGGTGCGGATGCGGATGCCGGTGCGGATGCGGATGCGGCCGGTCCGGGCGACCCCGGCGAGCCGGCATCCGACGCGGGCGAACGCTCCGGCGAGCAGGCTCCCGACGACACCGCCCTCGCCGCGCTCATCGAACACGCCACGGATGCCCCCGCCCTCGCCGAGGTCGCGCGCCAGCGGCGGATCCTCGCCACGGCGCTCGCCAACGCCGTCAACGTGCTCGATCCCGCGGTGGTCGTGCTGGGCGGCTTCCTCGCCGCCCTGACCGCGGGCGCCCTGCCCGAGATGATCGCCGCCGTGCGCGCGCAGGCGATGCCCGCCTGCGGCGAGCGTCTCGACATCCGTCTCGCGTCCCTCGCGGAGGACCGACTGCTCATCGGCGCCGCCGAGCTCGCGTTCGTACCATTGCTCGCCGATCCGCTCGGCGCCTGACCCGGGCGGCCAGAACCGCGAGACTGCAGCGGCGCGCCGAGACCGCGGGGAAACCCCACGGTCTCGGCGCTCCCGTGCAGTCTCACGACCCCGGACGCAAACCGTCCGGACAGTGCACTTTGCGCGCGTCCCGGAGTATCGTCGCCTGTGAACGGAAGGCGCGACATGTCCCTCGACACGCACACGAGCTACGACCAGGACGACCTGCAGACCAAGGCCCGCGATCACCTGTGGATGCACTTCGCCCGGCAGTCGGTCATGACCGAGGGCTCGGGCGTCCCCATCATCGTGCGCGGCGAGGGCCATCACATCTGGGATGCCGCCGGCAAGCGCTACATCGACGGCCTCGCCGGGCTCTTCGTCGTGAACGCGGGCCACGGCCGGCGGCGCCTGGCCCAGGCGGCGGCGAAGCAGGCCGAGCAGCTGGCGTTCTTCCCGATCTGGTCGTACGCGCATCCGGCGGCGGTCGAGCTCGCGGACCGGCTCGCCGATCTCGCCCCCGGTGACCTGAACCACGTGTTCTTCTCGACCGGCGGGGGCGAGGCGGTCGAGACCGCGTTCAAGCTCGCGAAGCACTATTGGAAGCTCGTCGGCCGGCCGCTGAAGCACAAGGTCATCTCGCGAGCGATCGCCTACCACGGCACCCCGCAGGGCGCCCTCGCGATCACCGGGCTCCCCGGCATGAAGTCGATGTTCGAGCCGGTGACGCCGGGCGGCTTCCGCGTGCCGAACACGAACTACTACCGCGCGACCGAGATGGGCTTCCCGGGAGGGACCGAGGAGGAGTTCGGCCTGTGGGCGGCGAACCGCATCGAGGAGATGATCCTCTTCGAGGGCCCCGAGACGGTCGCGGCGGTGTTCCTCGAGCCGGTGCAGAACTCGGGCGGATGCTTCCCGCCCCCGCCCGGCTACTTCCAGCGCGTGCGCGAGATCTGCGACACGTACGACGTGCTGCTCGTCAGCGACGAGGTGATCTGCGCTTTCGGCCGCATCGGCGAGTACTTCGCGAGCGACGCGTTCGGCTACCAGCCCGACATGATCACGTTCGCCAAGGCGCTGACCAGCGGATACTCCCCCGCCGGCGGCACGATCGTGAGCGACCGCGTCTACGAGCCGTTCTCGACCGGCACGACGAGCTTCCCCCACGGCTACACGTTCGCCGGCCACCCGGTCTCGGCCGCCGTGGCTCTTGAGAACCTCGACATCTTCGAGGAGGAGGGACTCAACGCGCACGTGCGCGACAACTCGCCGCGCTTCCGCGCGACGCTCGAGAAGCTGAAGGACCTTCCCATCGTCGGAGACGTGCGCGGCGCCGGCTACTTCTTCGGGATCGAGCTCGTCAAGGACAAGGCGACGCGCGAGACGTTCGACGACGACGAGTCCGAGCGACTCCTGCGCGGCTTCCTGTCGAAGGCGCTCTTCGACGCCGGGCTCTACTGCCGCGCCGACGACCGGGGCGACCCCGTGATCCAGCTGGCCCCGCCGCTCACGATCGGACAGCCCGAGTTCGACGAGATCGAGCAGATCCTGCGCGGCGTGCTGTCGGAGGCCTGGACGCGCCTCTGATCAGCGGATGCGGCATCCGGTGCCGGCGCAGGTCGCTGAGCCAGCGCAGTGAGACGAAGTGCCGAGCGGGACGAGCTCCACGCGACCCTTCGTCTCGTCGCTGCGCTCCTCGCTCAGGGACCGGCGAGTCGGGCGCGATCGGCTCACGGGACCCGGGGCACCAGTTCACCGTCGACGACGTCGATGCCGGGGACCTCCGCGAAGACCCCGGGGGTGCTCTCGGCGGTGGGGGGCGCCGGCGGCGGGTCTTCGGATATCGGGTCGTCTGGCCTGGTGGACACGGGCAACACCTCCTGCGGATCACCCCACGATGCCGCAGTACGGCGAACTGGGGCATCCCCCTTGACAGGTCCTGGGGGCGGGCATACTCGCCTGACCGGCGAGCGCTCCTCTCTCAGCGGCCGCGAGCGCAGCGAGACGAAGCGTGAGGACTTTCGGGTCAGCTGCTCAGCGCCCCTGCGGGGCACTCCGTGGGGTGGGGAAAGTCCAGGCAATGCGCCTGTTCAACAGAACCGGGGCGCGGAGACTTTCGGGTCAGGCGGACTGTTCGGCAGGCTCGTCCGGCGGCTCAGGAACGATCGTGAGGCCGGAGGGTCCGGATGCGGCGAGCATCAGCTCCTCGACCCAGGCGCGGTTGATCTTGGGCTGGCGGCTTCCGTAGAAGTGGAACTGCATCGGCACCGAAGGGTGCACCCAGAAGCTGCGACGGCCGCTGCCGTCACCGATCTCGACGTCGAACATGAAGGGCTCGCCGCGACGCAGCTTGTTCATCACCACGATGCGCAGGTGCGAGAGCGTACGGTCCTCGATGTCGACCGCGTTCGCGTTGCTGTCGTAGATGAATCGGCCCACAGTTGGAGCATAGGGCAGACCCGCGCGAGCGAAGAACCCACCCGTCCCGCGCCGCACGTCTGCGAACGCACCCCGCGCGCGCCTGCTCCGGACACGCTCGCCCACGCTCGCCCACGCTCGCCCACGCTCGCCCACTAGGGTGGGCGCATGGGAACGATCCACTACGGCGGGGGCGGCGCACCGATCCACATCGAGGATCGCGCGCTCGCGCATCTGAAGGTCGTGATCGCGACCAAGCTGCGCCGAGGCGAGAGCTTCACCCTCTCGTGGCGGCACCCCGAGGGCCAGCCCCACGGGCGCAGCACGCTGTGGCTGCATCCCTCGATCCCGCTGCGGTTCGTCTTCGACGATCCCGAGCCCGCGATGCTGAGCCGTGAGTGGATCGAGGAGCTCGCGAACTCGGCGAACTCCTCGGGCGGCATCATGCTCGTCGCCGAGCACTTCGACACGGCGGATGCCTCGGCCCCGACCGCCGAGAGCTGACCCGAAAGTCCTCACGCTTCGTCTCGCTGCGCTCGCTCAGCGACCGTGCTTTTCCCACCCCACGGAGTGCCCCGCAGGAGCGCCGAGCAGCTGACCCGAAAGCCTCCCCGGCGGGGGGATTTCGTATCCTTCGTCGGACGTCAGCGACCCAGGCCGCTGACCCGCCCGCCGGCCGTCAGCCGGCGATGCGCACGAGCATCTTGCCGACGTTCTCGCCGCGCATCATCCCGAGGAACGCCTCGACGCTGTTCTCCACCCCGTCGACGATCGTCTCGTCATAGGCGATGCGGCCCTCCGCGAGCCATCCGGTCATCCGCTCCTGGAACTCCGGCGCACGGTGCGCGTGGTGACCGACCGTGAAGCCGCGCAGCGTCAGCGACCGGGTGATGAGGTTCGACATGTTGCGGGGGCCGGTGGGCGCCGCATCCGCGTTGTAGTCCGAGATCGCCCCGCACAGCGCCGCCCGGCCATGATCGTTGAAAGCACCGATGGCCGCCTCTAGGTGCTCGCCGCCGACGTTGTCGAAGTAGACGTCGATGCCGTCCGGAGCCGCCTCGCGCAGCTGCGCGGCGATGGGACCCTGCGTGTAGTCGAACGCGGCGTCGTAGCCGTACTTGTCGGTGAGCAGCGCCACCTTGCGCGCGGATCCCGCGGAGCCGACGACGCGTCCGGCGCCGAGGAGCCTCGCGATCTGCCCGACGGCCGTGCCGACCGCACCCGCCGCACCCGAGACGAAGACGGTGTCGCCAGCGCGGAGCCCGGCGATGTCGACGAGCCCGACGTAGGCGGTCAGCGCCGTCATCCCGAGCATGCCGAGGTACAGCGACAGCGGCAGACCGGGAAGCTCGGGGACGACCCGGAACCCCGCCGCGTCCTCCTGCACGACGTCGCGCCAGCCGTAGGCGTGTAGGACCACCGCACCCACCGGGATCTCGGGGCTCGTGGACTCGACGACGCGGCCGATGGCCCCGCCGGTCATCGTCTCGCCCAGAGCGTAGGGCGCGACATAGCTCTTCGCATCGTTCATCCGGCCGCGCATGTACGGGTCGACCGAGAGGAACGCGTTCCGCACGCGCACCTGGCCGGGCTCGAGGTCGCCGTACTCGACGCGCTCCGTGCGGAAGTCACCCGGCTCTGGCCAGCCCTTCGGCCGGCGGACGAGCTGGATCTGGGCGCTGATGGCAGGGGCCATGGGGGTCCTTTCGGGATCCGGATGCGGCGCTCAGAGCGCGAGACCGAGGGCCAGCGCGACGACGCCGACAAGGGGGAGGACGAGCTGGACGAGGGCCGCACGCGCCTTCGAGGGGCTCGAGATCAGCAGCACGAGGCCGGCCGCCACCATCGACCCCGCGCCGATGAAGACCAGCGTCGCACCGGCGGTCGTCCACCCGAGGACGACGAGCACGATGCCGAGCGTGACGGCGATCGCGAGGAACAGGTTGTAGAAGCCCTGGTTGAACGCGAGCGCACGCGTGAGCCGTGCCTCCTCGTCGGTGCGCACGCCGAAGGTGCGCCGGGCGCGGGCACCGGTCCACACGATCGACTCCAGCCAGAAGATGTAGACGTGCACGATGGCCGCGAGGCCGGCGAACACGAGCCCGACGATGACCATGTGATCCTCCGGTGGTTCAGACTGTCCACCATATTCCGGAAAAGTCCTCATTCCGGAGGACTCGTCCATACTCCGGAGGATTCGTCGCCCCTCAGTCGTCGGATGGAGTGCGGGCTCGACGCCTTATCAGGCCCCGGCAGGCATCATCCGCGGCACGGATCCGACGACTGGCGACCCAATCGCCCGACCACCCGCAGGAATCGCACTCAGAACGCGAGCGGCCCCCAGGTTCCCGGCGCGGGGAGCGGCGCACAGCGCACGTCGACACCGTCCGGCCCGACGCTCGCGACGCAGACGAGCAGCGACAGCGTCGGGATGCCGATGTGCCGGTGGTCGCGGATGATCGCGCGATCGTCGGTCGCGGCGAGCGCCGCGCTGCGATCGATCACCGCCAGCCACTCGTGCCACCATCCACCCTCGGTCGCGGCGCCGGTGCCAGCCACGGCGAACTCCGGCAGCCAGGCCGTGATGCGCGCCGTCTGCGGATCGTCGACGTCGTCGTGCGCGATCATGTGCGTACCCGGGGCGAGCCCGGTCGCGCGGCGCGCGACGCCGTCCCACGAGACGACCCGGGATCCGCTCGCGTCGATCTCCAGCAGGTTGAACCCGCGGGTGCGGGGCGCCGCATCCAGGCTCTCGCCCGCGGCCGACGCAAGGGGGAGAGTGCCACGCGAGAGCGCCGCGTCGTCGGGGAGCGTGCCGTCGTCCTCGCGGTTCAGCAGGACGGCGAGCCGGGACGCCGCGGGGTCGGCCGCCAGCCACGCGCCGCCCGCCCGTGCGTCGCGCACGCCGACCAGGCCCGGGTGGGTCTCGGGCCACCAGGTGCCGAGGGGATCCCACGGACGCTCAGGATCCTCGTCGCGGACCGCGATCATCCGGGTCGGATGCCGCGGGTCGTCGGGCACGCGGACGACAACGGTGCACATGCGGAGCAGGTCTCCTTCGAGCGGGCCGGGCGGACGGTGGATGCCGAGCGGGCGGGTGCGGCGATCGGGGTGAGCGGAGCGTGCGAGAATCGAGCCGTGTTCGTCGTCGTCGGAGTCACGGGTGGGATCGCCGCGTATAAGACGGTACAGCTCGTGCGCGAGCTGATCCGCGCGGGCCACGACGTGCACGTGATCCCCACCGACGATGCACTGCGGTTCGTGGGGCTTCCGACGTGGGAGGCCATCAGCCGCAACCCCGTGACCACCTCGGTGCACGACGACGTCGCCCGGGTACGACACGTCTCGCTCGGCCAGCGCGCCGACCTCGTCGTCGTCGCCCCGGCGACGGCGAACACCCTCGCGCGCATGGCCGCCGGTCTCGCCGACGATCTGCTGGGCACCACCCTGCTCGCCACCACGGCGCCCGTCGTCGTGGCGCCCGCGATGCACACCGAGATGTGGGGGCATCCGGCCACCGTCGCGAACCTCGCGACCCTGCGCGAGCGGGGCGTCCACGTGGTGGGGCCCGCCGACGGCGAGCTGACCGGCGGAGACAGCGGACCCGGCCGCATGAGCGAACCGGAGGAGATCGCCCGGTTCGCCCTCGGCCTCGTCGATGCGGACGTCCGCGATCTCGCCGGACTCCGGGTCGTCGTCACCACCGGCGGCACCCGGGAGCCCATCGATCCGGTGCGCTTCGTCGGAAACCGCTCGAGCGGACGGCAGGGCGTCGCCGTCGCCCTCGCCGCCGCCGATCGCGGCGCGGACGTGCACGTCGTCGCAGCCCACGTCGACGCACATGTCCTGGCCGCAGCATCCGCCCACCCGCGGATCACCCTCTCTCGCGCCGGCACGACCGCCGAGCTGCAGACTGCGACGACGGATGCGGCCGCCACCGCCGACATCGTCGTCATGGCCGCCGCCGTCGCGGACTACCGGGTCGACCGGGTCGCGGACCGCAAGCTCAGCAAGGACGGCTCGGACGGCACGCTCACCCTCACGCTGGTGGAGAACCCGGACATCCTCGCGGGCCTCGCGGCCGAGCGTCGGCCCGGGCAGACGATCGTGGGCTTCGCCGCCGAGACGGCGACCGGCGACGAGCTGCTCGAGCGGGGACACCGCAAGCGCGCCCGGAAGGGCGTGGACCTGCTGGCCGTGAACGAGGTCGGCTGGCAGCACGGCTTCGAGGTCGAGGAGAACAGCCTGCTCCTGCTCGCCGCGGACGACGACGCCCCGGCCCCCGTGCGCGGCACCAAACGCCGGGTCGCCGACGCGCTGTGGGATGCGGTACTGCTCCTGCGCTGACCCCGCTACCCCCCTTTCCCCGCTCCCGCTCCCGCTCCGCCGACTCCGCGAACCCACTCGTTCCGCGCGAGCCCACACGTTTGTTGCGGCGGGAGTGTGTGGGCTCGGCGGAAGCATGTGGGTTCGCGGGGTGGAGCTCTGGGGGTCGGGGCGCAAGGAGGGCGGCGTGCCGATCGGCATCGCGGTCTCGGGCGACAGCTCGATCGAGCGCTTCGCCCCGCTCGGCGACCATCTCGTCGCCGTCGAGCCCGACGCGGATCTCGTCGCCGGCTGGGATGCCGCGCACGACGGCGCGTCGCGGAAGATCGGGCAGATCCCGATCAGCTGGGATACCGATCCGGATGCGGCCGTCGCCCGCGCCCACGACCAGTTCCGCTGGTTCGGCGGCGGCTGGAGCGTCAACGCCGACCTACCGACCCCGGCCGGCTTCGCCGCGGCCTCGCAGTTCGTGCGGCCGGAGGACGTCGCCGACGCCATCGCGTGCGGACCGGACCTCGACGCCCTCGCGGAGAGCGTGCGCCCTTTCCTCGACGCCGGGTTCACCGACGTCGCGATCGTGCAGATCGGCGACGCGCAGCAGGAGCGCTTCGTCGCCGAGGTGGCGGCCCCTCTGCTCGAGAGGCTCCGCGCGCTCTGATCCCGCCGGTCCCGCCCGTGTCCGCCGCGTGCGTACGAGGGCCGGGGCGCCGCTCAGGAGATCGAGTCGCGCATGTCGTCGAAACCGCCGGCGCGTCCCGGCGAGCGCACCCAGTCGAACACGATCTGCGTCTCGGTGGAGGCCACCGCCGGATCCATGCTGAGCCTGGTCGCCACGAAGTCCCGCAGCTGCTCGGGCGACGTCGTCACGACATGGATGAGAAAGTCGGTCTGACCGCCGAGGAAGTAGATGTTCAGCACGTTCGGCAGCTGCGCGACCTTCGCCGCGTAGGTCTTGATCGCGGGGCGCGCCTGCGCGCGCAGGCGCACCCCGACGATCGCCTGCAGCGGCAGGCCGAGCGCGGCAAGATCCACGTCGGCGTGCGACGCGCCCAGCACTCCGGCGGCACGGAGCGCGCGCACCCGCGCGTGCGCGGCCGATGGCGAGAGCCCGACCCGCGCTGCCAGCGCGGCATTGGTCAGGTCGGCATCCCGGCGCAGCTCCCAGAGGATGCGCTCGTCGGTCTCGTCGATCTGACGTTTCTGCGCACCGGCGGGGTCGGTCGCCGCCATCAGCGCAGAATCTTCCGTGAGATGTCCACGTGATGAAGACTATTCGGATGGGCGCGACAGAATGCAATGTTTCTCCTATATTCGAGCCGCCGCCGACTGACACGAACGAGGAGAAGCCATGCGCATCGGTGTTCCCGCCGAGGTCAAGAACCACGAGTACCGCGTCGCCGTCACCCCCGCGGGCGTGCACGAGCTGGTGAAGCACGGGCACACCGTCACGGTGCAGACGGGAGCGGGCGCGGGCAGCGCCATCCCGGATGCCGACTTCGTCGCGGCCGGCGCTCTTCTCGGCGACGCCGCCGCCGCGTGGGAGAACGAGCTCGTCCTGAAGGTCAAGGAGCCGGTCGCCGCCGAGTACGGCTACCTGCGCGACGATCTGACGCTGTTCACCTACCTGCACCTCGCGGCGGACGAGCCGCTCGTCGACGCCCTGCTCGCCGCCGGCACGACGGCGATCGCCTATGAGACCGTGCAGCTGCCGGACCGTTCGCTGCCGCTGCTCGCGCCGATGAGCGAGGTCGCGGGACGGCTCGCGGTGCTCGCCGGCGGCTACCATCTGCTCGGCTCGCAGGGCGGCCGCGGGGTGCTCCTCGCCGGTGTCCCGGGAGTGCGGCCCGCGAAGGTGACGGTGATCGGCGGCGGGATCGCCGGCACCAACGCGATCGCGCAGGCAGTGGGCCTGGGCGCGGACGTCACGGTGCTCGACCTGTCGCTCCCTCGCCTGCGGGCGATCGACGACCTGTACAGCGGGCGGGTGCGCACGGTCGCGTCCAGCGCCTACGAGATCGATCACGCGGTGCTCGAGGCCGATCTGGTCATCGGCGCCGTGCTGATCCCCGGCGCGAAGGCGCCGAAGCTCGTCTCGCACGAGCTCGTCCTGCGGATGAAGCCCGGCAGCGTCCTCGTCGACATCGCGATCGATCAGGGCGGATGCTTCGAGGACTCGCGGCCGACCACCCACGATGCGCCGACGTACCGGGTCGGCGACGCCATCCTGTACTGCGTCGCGAACATGCCCGGCGCGGCGGCGGGCACCTCGACTCCGGCGCTGACCAACGCGACCCTCCCCTACGCGCTCGCCCTCGCCGACAAGGGGTGGGAGCGCGCGGTCGCCGACGACGCGGCGCTCGCGAAGGGGCTCAGCACGGTGGCGGGCCGGATCGCGGGACCGGGCGTCGCCGCGGCGTTCCCGGCGAAGCCCGCCGCCTGACGTCCCGCCCGCCGGAGCCGCGAGACTGCACGTGGGCGCCGAGACCGTGGGGTCACCCCGCTGTCTCGGCGCTCCGCTGCAGTCTCGCGCGCGAGGGGGGAGGGGTGAGCGCCGTGCGGACGTCCTCCATCGTCTGCAGCGTGATCCGCGTGCGCTCGATGTCCTCGCTCGCCGTCGCGCCGGTGCGGATGAGCTCCACGAAGCGCTGCACCTCGCCGGCCATCGGGTGCGGCGGCGCGTCGACGATCCGCTCCGAGACGGCGCCGTCGATGCCGCGCCGCACGAGGCGACGGGGACTCGCGATCTCGTCGATCAGAAGCGTGGCGTCCTCCCCCTGGATCTCGCTCGGCCGGCCGGAGTCCGTGATCTTCGAGTACGCGATGTCGGCGACGAATCCCGGGTAGCCGAGCAGGGCGATCCCCGCACCGTCCACGCCCGCATCGAGGGGAACGGATGCGGCCTGCACCGACTGCGGCGCACCGAACTGCAGGACGAGGGCATGGATGCCGTAGACGCCGAGGTCGGCGAGCGCCCCGCCGCCCATCGCCGGATCGAAGATGTTCACCCGCTCGCCCGCCAGCACCGCCGAGTAGCGCGACGACCGCTTCTCGTAATGGAACGAGACGCGCCGGATCACACCGAGCGAGGGCAGCAGCCCGCGCACGGCAGCGGTGCCCGGGTCGTAGGCGGTGCGCATCGCCTCGAGCAGCACGAGTCCGGCGCGCGCGGCCTCGCCCGCGAGGGCACTCCACTCCGCGGCCGTGCCGACCGCGGGCTTCTCCACCAGCACGTGCTTCCCCGCAGCGAGCGCCCGCCGCACCTGCTCGGCGTGCACGGCGTTCGGTGAGGCGACATAGACCGCATCGATGCTCGGGTCGGCAAGGACCGCGTCGAGCCCGTCCCCGGATGCGGGCGCCCCGATCTGCTCGGCGAACGCCCGCGCCCGCTCGGCATCTCGCGAGTACACCGCGGCGATCTCGATGCCCTCCACTGTGCGGACGGCGGCGGCGAAGGCGACGGTGATGACGCTGGTCCCGATGGTGACGATGCGGATCATGATCATCGATCGTATGCACCGCGCTCTTCGTCTCGTCACCACGCCCCTCGCGCTCAGTGCCCCTCGCGCTCAGGGACCGGAAGAGGGAGGCTTCCGCATCAGCTGCTCCGCGCCTCGTCGGGCAGCGACGCCACGGGGATGACGAGCACGTCCTGCATCTTCCAGTCCATGTCGGCGAGCACGCGCCGGGTCTGCTCGACCTCCTCGAGCGACACCTTGCGGCGTCGCGGCACGACGAACGCCTCGATGTGGAACACCTGCCCCATGTCCCGCATCCGCACCGCCGACTCGCGCACCCAGGGCAGGGCGTCCAGGTGCTCGACGATCCGCTCGATGAGCGGATGCGGCCGTGCGTCGTCCTCGGTGCGGGCGCGCTGGTCGATGAGGTCGAGCACGGCGGCGCGGGCGTTCTTGATGCCGTCCCAGATGATGCCGAGCGAGATGAACAGCGCGGCCACGCCGTCGAGCCACCACCATCCGATGCCGACGCCGAGGACGCCGACGATCGAGGCGACGGTCGTCGTCCAGTCGGCCTTGGCCATGTCCGCATCCGCGTACAGCACCTTGTTGTGCAGTTTCGGCGCGAGCTTCGCCTTGGCGTGCCCGTAGAAGAACGGCCCGATGACGATGACGCTCATGACCGCGACCATGAACCAGCCGAGCCACACCGTCCGACCGAAGACCTGCACCGTGCCGATCGCCGGATGCTCCGCCCGCACGAGCCCCATGATCGACTCGATCGCGAGGCTGCCGCCCACTGCGAGCAGGGCGACGCCGGCGACGAGATGACCGACCCCCATCACCCGGTGGAGGCCGTACGGGAACCGCTTCGACGGCGGACGGCGGATCACCAGCAGCGCGAGCAGGAACGCGATCTGCGGGATGAGCGAGAGCATGTCCTCGATCCACGCGGTCTTCATCGCCTGCGAGCCACCGACGACGAGCGCGATCACCGCGATCGTGACGGTGGTGTAGCCGATCGTCACCCACTCCCAGACGATCGCACTGCGCAGCGCCTGCTGCTGCTCGGGCGGCAGATCGGTGCGTCCCATCGATCTCATCCGCCGACCTCCGCGTCCAGATACCGCTCCAGCGCGGCCTGCAGCGCGTTCTCACCCATCGGCATCAGCACGACGACGGATGCTCCGCCGCTGCCCTCGACGCCGGAGTACCCGCGTGACACCGACACCGCGTCGACCCAGGGCGTGGCATCCGTCATGCCGCCGATGGCGAGGTCGAGCGCGCCGGCGACGAGGTCGTCGACCAGGTCCTCCTCGCTGCCGACCGTCCACTCGACGCGGGCGTCGCGCTCGTCGGCGAACCCCTCGATCAGATCGGGCAGCGGACCGGACACGTCCCGCTCGGACACCCGCACGAGCTCGTCCGCCGGCGACGCCCCGACCCGCAGCACGCCGCCGGTGATGCGGTCGAGGGTGCCGTCGGGGTCGGCCGGGATCTGCAGCCCGCACCCCGAGAGCGCCAGCGCCGCCACGGCGGCCACGGCGGCGACCGCGAACCGGATGCGGGTCCGTGACCCTCGTGCCATGGTGTCCTCCGTCAGACGACGTTAGGAGACGGCTGCGTCCTGCGACATGGTCTTGACATCGGCCGGCGCGGGCCGCGGGGGCCGGCGCAGGCCGCGAGACTGCACGTGGGCGCCGCAGTCTCGCGGGTGAGGAGCGTTCCCCGAGCGCCACACGGCCGGGTATCGTCGGAGGCCCGAGGGAGAGGACGATCGTGCCCGATGCCGCTGAACTTGCCCAGCAGGCGCTGCACCGGGGCCTTCGCGTGGCGGTCGCGGAGTCGCTGACCAGCGGCCTGGTCTGCAGCGCGGTGGGAACCGCGGAACGCGCCGCGGAGTGGTTCGCGGGCGGCGTCGTCGCCTACACCGTGGCGACCAAGCAGCGCGTGCTCGGGGTCGAGCCCGACGTCGATCCGTGTTCGCCGCAGTGCGCGATGCAGCTGGCCGACGGCGTACGGGAGCTGCTCGGCGCCGACATCGCGGTCTCGACCTCGGGAGTCGGCGGCCCGGATGCGGATGGTGGACACGCCCCCGGCACGGTCTACCTCGGGTGGGCGACCGCGGACGACCACGGCGACCATCTGCTGCGCCTCGAGGGCTCGCCCGAGGAGGTCGTCGCGGAGACGACGCGACGGGCCGTGCGCCTGCTGACCGTCCTCGCCCGCGGCGAGCACCCCGCCCCCTGACC
>NZ_CACSKB010000030.1 GCF_902706225.1 Microbacterium sp. 18062 | reverse complement strand
CGCCAATCAGGGTCGTCAAGGCAGACTGGTTGTGGGTCATCGTGGGATCACTTCTTTGCTTCTTGCCGGAAACAACTGGGGCTCCCACGATGGCTCCTCTACGTCAACGACGACGAGAGCCCCGCGGGAAGTAACACCACGCTATGAGACTCACCCACCAGTTCACGCTCGATCCCCGACAGGTGCCGTTCATCTCAGACTCGAACTGACCTCGTCGCGGGGACGCGGGTCGATCCGCGGAGATCACGCCCAGGCGCGTTCAGCCGAGCGCGGATCGGACGTCGGTCTCGGCGAAGTCGTCGCCGACGTAGAGCAGCGTGTCCCTGGTGACGGTCGCCAGAGCGTAGCTGTAGCAGTCACCCAGGTTGAGGCGGGCAGGATGACCGGAACCGCGGCCGTAGTCGCGATACGCCTGCTGCGCGACACGCGCCTGCTCTGCATCGAACGGCACGATCTCGACTCCCCAGTCGTGCAGCTTCCGATCCACGATCGCGTGCGCCTCCGGCCGTCCATACCTCATCAGCACCGCGGTGAGCTCCACGACCGTCGACGCGGATATGGCGACCTTCGACGCCGAGGCGATCCGGTCTGCGACACCGTCGGCATACTCTTCGTCATCGATCACCGCGACGATCGCGGACGTATCGAGGATCATCGGGGAAGCCCCCACTCGTCATACAGATCGTCGTCGATCTGCTGCCGCGTGGGGCCGCCCCGCAGCCTCTCTCGAATCTCGACCAGATCACGCCGGATCTGCTCGCGCCGCACATCATCGCCCGCCTGCTCGCGCGCGAGCTTCTCACGCAACGCGACCTCCAGCGCGCCCACCTGCGAGGTACCCAGCAGCCGCGCCAGGTCACGGGTGAGCTCCAGTACCGCAGGATTCTTGATGTTCAGGCTCATGGCACCATGGTACCGCCCGGCAGCCACCCTTATACCTACCGCTGCAGGCGCCGCGCCCAAGCCCATCGGTGAATCCAGGCTCTGGGACCGATGTGTGGCGAGGCTCTCACATCACGCCGTGTAGCCGTGGGAGCGGTCGTGCTCCGCGAGCCGCGGGTCCCTCTCCTCGGCCGGTCCGTATCCTCCCCCGCCACCTGTCTTGATCGTGACGCGTGAGCCTTTCGGCAGAGGCAGCTGGTTCACTTTCAGGATGCGCTCGGGGCCATCGCCCCGATCCAGCTCCACATCGGTCGGCGCGCCGGCCCCACCGCCGAAGAGACCCCAGGCAGGGGTGTTGCCGCGCTCGAACCACAGCGAGACCGTGATGCGTTCGGCGAGCGTCTCATACTCGCGCCACACGCCGAGCCCACCCCGGTGTTTGCCTACGCCGCCCGATCCCTCGCGCAGCCCGTAGCCGTGGATCCGGATGGGGTATTTGGCCTCGAGCACCTCGATCGGAAGGTTCTTGAGGTCGCCTCCGCCATAGTTGATCTCTCCGTCCGCTCCGTCCAGACCGCTCATCGCGCCCCATCCGACGGCAGTCGCCTCACCATAGAAGAAGCGTTCATCACTGTCATCGGGCATGCCCGTGAAGAAGATGTTCATCGAGTCGGCCGGCTGGCCTGCCGCCACGGCATCGGGCAGGGCAGGCGCGAGAGCCTTCAGAATCAGGTCGATCATCATGCCCAGATGCGGATAGTAGAACTGGCAGGCGGCGGGCTCGCGCGCATCGAAGACGGAGGCCGCATCGGTCTTGATCGACAGGTAGCGGAATGTGCCGTCGGTCGCCGCGAGGTCCGGCCGGATGAGGAACTTGAACGCCAGACGGGCCGCCGACACGGTCTGCGGATAGCCGCAGTTCATCGAGCCGGGGGTCTGCGGGCTCGATCCGCGCAGATCCAGCTCGATGGTCTCGTCCGCGACCGTGATCTTCACCTTGACCGGCACCGGGTCACCGCCGGGTCCCCAGGAGTCGAGTGCGCCCTCCGCTTCATAGACACCGTTCGGGATCGTCCGTACCGCCTCGATGTCGAGCTGCTCGCACTGACGGAAGATCTCCTCCGCGGCAGCCTCGATCCTCTGCTTTCCGAAGCGGTCGTACAGCTTCGCCATCAGCACCTCACCGGTGTGCGCGGCCACGACCTGGGCGTGCAGGTCGCCGTGGACTGACCGCGGCATCCGGCTGTTTCGCAGCAACAGGTCGATGATGCCGTCTTGACGCACCCCCTCGCGGTAGATGTGCGTGGGTCCGAGTCGATAACCCTCTTGATAGATGCTCCGCGAGTCCACGGCCTGACTCGGGTCCTTGGCGCCGATGTCGATCCAGTGCGCCTTCGAGGCCCCGAAGCCGACGAGCTCACCGTCGTAGAACAGCGGCGAGAACACGGACACGTCGTTGAGGTGGCTGCCGACCAGATAGCTGTCGTTCACGGCATACACGTCGCCCGGTTTGAAGATGTCGTAGCCGATGCCGAAGTGCGCGATGGTCGCGTCTATGGCGGCATTGAGCGCGCCGAGGAAGATGGGCAGGCCGGTCGACTGCCCGAGCAGCCTGCCCTTCGCGTCGTACAGAGCGACGGCGCAGTCCTTCATCTCGTAGATGAGGGGCGTGTAGGCCGAGCGGATGAGGTTGTTGTTCATCTGCGCCGCGATCGACTCGAAGGCGTTGCGGATGACCTCGACGCTGACCGGGTCGACGGTCTCGGTCGCAGCGGATGAGGTGACGATGGCGGCGCTGTTCAACTCGCGTTCCTTTCGAGGATGAGGTGGCCGGCGGCGGACGGCGTCGCGGCCCAACCGGGCGGCACAAGGATGGTGCATCCGGACTCGAGCACGATGGCCGGTCCGACGACGACGCGGCCGGCGGGGATGGTGCCCCGATCCACCACCGGTGTCATGACGCTCGAACCGGCGAAACGCACCTCTTGCTCGCCGAGCACGACCGGCTCGGCCTCCGCCGCGACGGCGGCTGCGGCGGGACGCGCCGTCACACCCGTTGCGACCAGTCGCACGGCCACCATCTCGACGTCCTCTGACGGGTTGTTGTGCCCGAAACGTTCCTGGTGCTCGTCGTCGAACGCCGCCCGTGCGGCATCCACGTCGTGCGCTGCGCCCAGCGGAACCGACAGGGTGTATTCCTGACCCGCGTAGCGGAGGTCGAGCACGGGCAGCAGGCTCATCTCGTCGACGGCGAATCCATCGTCGGCCAGAAGCTCGCGTCCGCGCTGCTCAAGGCCCTCGATGGCGGCTTCGAGCTCGCCCGCGTCGAGCCGGCTCAGCTCCGACCAGAGCGAGCGCACCAGGTCGTAGCGCGTGTCGGTGTGCACCATGCCCCACGCCGACAGCACACCGGGGTTGGCGGGCACGATCACCCGCTCGATCTCCAGCTCGTCTGCGAGGCTCGTAGCGTGCAGGGGCCCTGCGCCGCCGAAGGCGACAAGGGCGAAGTCGCGCGGATCGATGCCGCGCGCGACCGTGATCTCACGGATCGCATTGGCCATCGCAGCGTCGGCGACCTCGATGACTCCGAGCGCCGTGCGCTCGACGCTCAGTCCCAGAGCGTCGCCGACCGCCGCGAGCGCCGACGCGGCAGCGGCCTCATCGAGGGTGAGCGAGCCTCCGAGAAGCGCGACACGCGGCAGCCGTCCGAGCGACACGTTCGCGTCCGTCACGGTCGGCTCGATCCCCCCGCGGCCGTACGAAGCGGGGCCGGGCACGGAGCCCGCCGAACGCGGGCCGACGCGCAGAGCGCCGCCCATCACATGGGCGACGGAACCGCCACCGGCCCCGATGGTGTGCATGACGACGCTCGGCGACAGGAGCGGGTGCCCCTCGATCTCCGAATGAACGGCGATGTCGGCCATGTGGTCGATGACGAGGCTCACGTCGAACGACGTGCCACCCATGTCCACGCAGATGAGCCGGTCGATGCCGAGGTCGTCCGCGATCGCGACACCGGCCATCGTGCCGCCGACCGGCCCCGAGAAGAGCGTCTGAATCGCGTTGCCCCGAGCCTGAGAGATGGGCATGGTGCCGCCGTTGGACTGCATGACCTTCACATCGCCTTCGAAGCCGACGCCGCGCAGTCTGCCCTCGAGCTCGTCGAGGTAGCCGCGAACGATCGGGGCGACGTACCCGGAGATGGCCGTGGTGCTCGTCCTCTCGTACTCCCGCCACTCGGGTGCAGTCTCGTTTGAGATCACGACCGCCAGATCGGGGGCCACGTCGGCGAGGATGTCGCGCACCGCCCGCTCATGCACCGGATTCCGATAGGCATGCAGGAGGACGACGGCGACGGCCTCGTATTCGGCAGCGAGCCTCACCGCGAGCTCGCGTACGGCGCCAGCATCGAGCGGCTGCACGACGCGGCCGTCCGCTCCGAGCCGTTCGTCGATCTCGAAGACGTCACGCCGGGCGATCAGCGGCGCGGGCGCCACGTAGCGGAGGTTGTACATGTCGGGCCGGCTCGCGCGCCCCAGCTCGTACACATCGCGGAAGCCGCGCGTGGTCACCAGAGCCATGCGAGCGCCTCGACGCTCGAGAAAGGCGTTCAGTCCGGCGGTCGTCCCGTGGATGAATGCCTCGATTCCGTCGGGCGGCACCCCGAGCAACCCCACCGCGTTGAGCACGCCGTCAGCCAGCGCGCCCGGCGTCGAGAGAGCCTTCGCCGTGCGCACCTCGCCTTCGGACGAGACCGCGACCGCATCGGTGTATGTGCCGCCGATGTCCACGCCCACCCGGAACTTCATGTGACTCTCCCGCCTCGTACGGATACCACCTATTAGGCAATGTACGAGCCTGCTGTGTCACGCGTTAGTCCGTAGTGTTACAAGAATGCTAAGTGTAAAGAAATCACGAACAATACTTATCAGTCGTTCGCAAGCTTCTCGTTCGAGTCGCTCATCGACAGTACTCGGCGCGTATAGCTCTCGGACACGAGGCTTCCGAGGCTCAGCATCGTTTCGATCCGTTTGACGTTCGGGATCTGCCAGAGGCGATCCAGCAAGAGCTCGCGCAGATGCCCGTGGCCGCTCAGCCGGAACCTGGCGAGCAGGTCGTATTGCCCGGTCGTGACAGTCAGCTCCTCGAGCTCCGCGATCTGCCGAAAGCCCTCGAGGGTGGGCGCGAGGTCGCTGCCCGAGTCCAGCGTGATCGGCATGTACACGACCACGTCGAATCCGAGCCGATCCCAATCGACCTCGACGCTGTACCCCTTGATCACACCCAGTCGCTCGAGGCGCGCGATGCGCTCGGCCACCGCGGGCGCCGACATATTGATCTGTCGCGCCAGTGCCCGTTGAGACAGACGCGAGTCCGCGGCCAGCTCACGCAGCAGTGCCATGTCGGTCTCATCGAGGGTGATCGGGTCTTGGGGGCGATCAAGGGCGCCGACCAATGCGGCCATTGGACTGCGTTTGGGCACGATCAGGGTTCCTTCGACTCGTCGTTCAGAGCACCGGCGGGTGCTCTGGGATGGGACCTGCGGACGGCCAGGCCGACTCCGCGACGATACGCGGGAAACCGGGCATGGCGGCCTCCGGAATAAGGTAGCGCGCGACAAAGCGCTCCACGGCCAGGCCGCGAGGAATCGTCACGATGGCGAGTCCGACACCCGTTGCGGCGAGGCGCACGATCTCGCCTCGGTCGCGCTCGAGGTCTCCGCTGATCGTGAGGCGAACGGCGTCCGCCGTGGCGAGCCGACCTTTCTCGGAGTCGGCGGCGACGATGGTGTCCCAGATCGGCAGCACCAGCTGCGCAGGAGCCGGCGTCACCGCGACCCGCACGGGGTCACCGATGCGCCAGCGCGCGGGCAGATCCACCCACCGACCCGACCACGCCGCCTCGAGCACGCTGCGGTCCTCAGCCGCTGCATCCTCGTCCAGCCCGCCATTCGTGACGACCGCGACGACGCGTCCGCCCGAGATGTGGTCGACCACCGAGAGCTCTTCAGCGAGGGTGGTGGGATTGTCACTGCCGAGTACGACCGGAACGAGGATGCGCACGTCGCGCGTCACCGCCGCGATGGCTGCCGCGAAGGCAGCCTCCCCTCCGGCGAGCGCGGGGATCGCCACCGCAGCGACACCCGCCCGATCGGCCTCGGCCGCAACGTCGAAGGCGTCGGTGCTTTCGTCAGACGCATCCAGAGCGATCGCGATCCTCATGCGGCGACGAGCCCTTCGGCGGCCGGCAACACGGTGTCGGACATGCGCGCGAGCATGGCGCGCACGACGGGCGCCGGCGCGCCCTCGATCGCGCAACGGAACACCACGTCGTCGACCCCTGCGTCCGAGACCTCGTGGAGCGCGTCGACGACCGCGGCGGCCGAGCCCACCACAGAGGTAGCCACCGCGTCCGCGAGAGCCTGGTCGGCGTTCGCGACGAAGTCCATGCTGCGCGTCGAGTCCCGCTCGGAAACGCTCCAGCCGAGCCCTGCGTAGAGCACGTAGCTCGCGCGTTGCCAGTCGAGCACGGCCTCGCGCTCACGCAGATCGTCGGTCACCCAGAAGTTTCGAAGGGCCGCGACGCGAGGTCGTTCGCCGCCGGGGCGTCCCGCCGATTCCCATCCGGCACGGTGCGCGGAGGCGAGCTCGCGGACGAGCGGGAGAGGGTTCGCCCCGGAGAGAAGGATGCCGTGTCCCCGGGCGCCCGCCCGCGCGACTCCTTTGGGTGTGGCCGAGCCCGCCCACACCATGGCCCCTTCGGGGACGGCACGCTCGACCATCAGGCGGGTACCCTCCCGGTGAAGCTTCACGCGATCGGTCATCGCGATGCCCTTTCCCTCGAATTCGATCTGCCGGTATCCGAGCCCGAGTCCGATGTCGAGGCGGCCCTCGTAGCGACGGGCGATCTGAGCGGCGACGCGTGAGGCGCGGTCCGCTTGGTGCAACGGCATCAGCATCATCCCGGTGCCCAGACGCAGAGTGCGGGTCGCCGAGAGGGCCGCCGCGGCCGCGGGCAGCAGCGCCGGGCAGTAGCCGTCGTAGAAGAAATGGTGTTCGCTCAGCCAGAGGGACGAGTAGCCGTACGATTCGATCGCCCGCGCGTCTTCGAGGAAGTCCCGGTAGGTACGACTGTGATGTCGCGGCGCAGTCGCCGTGGCCTGCAGGCACCATAGGCCGGCTCCGAATCTCACGTTGCGACTCCTCCCGCCGCCCGCGCGGCCGTTCTTTCAGGCGATATGCACGATACGCATGATCCGTTACATTCATGTAAACACAGGGGGCATTCGACCTATCGAACGCAAGGTTCTTCCGAGTCGACGTGTCAAGATCGGCACATGGCAGAGATGGATGCGCCCGTCCGCGGCACCGCCCTGGTCACCGGTGGCGCCGGCGGCCTCGGCTTCGCGATCGCTCGCCGACTCGCCGTCGGAGGAGACCGCGTCGTGATCGCCGACATCGACGAGACGGCGGCGGCAGCAGCAGCCGCCGCGCTCGCAGAGAACGGCACGGAGGCGACGGGGGTGCGGCTCGATGTCACCGACGAGGCGGACGTGGTCGAGGTCATCGCGCGAGTCGATGCCCGATGGCCGCTCACCACGGTCGTCAACAATGCGGGTGTGGCTTTCAGCGAGCCGCTCGTCGAGACGACCGCAGCACAGTTCGAGCGGCTCTTCGCCGTCAACGTGACGGGCACTTTTCTCGTTCTGCGCGAGGCCGTGCGCCTTATGACGCCCCGCGCGGCGGGCGCGATCGTGAACATCTGCTCGACATCTTCGTTCACCGCCTCGACCGGCCCTATGGCCGCTTACGACGCCTCCAAGGGCGCCCTCGCGATGCTCACCCGCGCGACGGCGCGCGAGTGCGCGCGCACCGGCATCCGGATCAACGGCGTCGCGCCGGGCACGATGGACACCGCGCTCGTACGTGGACTCGGCGAGAGCACCGAGCTGCTCGCCCGACTCGCCGAGACCCGCATCCCGGTGGGCCGGCTGGGCGAGACCGACGAGGTCGCCGCCGCCGTCGAATGGCTGGCCTCTCCGGCTTCGAGCTATGTGCTCGGTCATATCCTCGTCGTCGACGGCGGATGGCTCGCATGAGCGGCGCGGCTCTCGTCACGGGTGCAGGTGCCGGCATCGGCCGGGCGACTGCGCTGCGGCTCGCCGAGTCCGGCTGGGCCGTCGCCTGCGTCGATCGCGATCCTGACGCAGCGGATGCGACTGCGCGATTCATCGCCGAGCAGGGGGGCCGAGCATCCACGCACGGGGCCGACGTATCGGATGCCGACGCCATCGACGCCGCCGTGCGCGATGCGACCTCGAGGCTCGGCGCCCTGACCGGGTGCGTCGCCTGCGCCGGCATTGAGCTGACCGGACCTGCACACGAGCTGTCGGCCGACACGGTGCGCCGCGTCGTGGAGGTCAACCTGCTCGGGGCGTTCTTCACGGCAGCCGCGGTTGCCCGGCCTGCGATCGAGGAGGGCACGACGGCGTCCATCGTGCTCGTCGCGAGCGTGAACGGCCGCACGGCTTTTCCCGGACAGTCCGCGTACACCGCGTCCAAGGGCGGAGTCATCGCGCTCGCGACGGCCCTCGCCGTCGACTGGGCCGCGCACGGCATCCGAGTGAATGCCGTTGCGCCGGGCGTCACCGACACATCGATGTCTGCGAGTTCTCTGGGTGACGACACCAAGCGGCGGACGCTGCTCGCCCGTGTCCCGCTCGGTCGCCCCGCCCAGCCCGAGGAGATCGCCGACGCCACGGTCTTCCTGCTTTCCCGCGCGGCGAGCTACATCACCGGACAGACCCTGAACGTCGACGGCGGGTGGTCGTCGCTGGGCTGACGCTCGGCGCGACCACCCGCCCCGCGAAGGGCTACTCTGCGGTCAGTCGTTGGCCACCATGTCGTTCGAGAGCTCGTTGATCTTCACCGTCGCCCCCGCGTCCGTGAGCAGGAACACGTCCTCGACCCGCACGCCGACGCGTCCTGGCCAGAAGACGCTCGGCTCGATCGTGAACATCATCCCGGGTTCGAGCGGAGTCTCGTCTTCGTCGGAGAGATACGGCAGCTCGTGCACGTCGAGTCCGATGCAGTGACCCGTACGGTGCCGGAACCAGTCGCCGTATCCGGCTTCCTCGATGACGGCCCTCGTGGCACGGTGGACCTCGCCACCCGTGGCGCCCGGGACCGCGGCCGTGCGGCCGGCCTCCTGCGCAGCCATGACGATCTCGTACACGCGCTCGTACTCGTCGCTGGGCTGCCCGATGTGGATGGTCCGCCCGAAATCCGAGCAGTAGCCGTCGACGATGGCCCCGAAGTCGAAGTTGACTCCCGCGCCGCCGGGCAGCCGCTGCAGCGACAGACGCATGCTCGCGTCGCGGTCGAGGCCGTGGCCCATGGCCCAGACGGCCGTGTCGAAGCTGGCGCCGGGCGAGCCGAGCTTGCGGATCCTCAGGTCGATCTCGGCCGCCAGGTCGAGCTCGGTGACACCGGCCTGCACATGCGGAGTGACCTCCGACATGACCTGGTCGACCACGAGTGCGGCGCGCCGCATGCGCTCCACCTCGTCGTCGTCCTTGATCCGGCGGATGCGGTTGATCAACCGGTCGGCGACCACGAGGTCGGCGTCGGGCCGGTGAGAGCGCAGCTGCACGGTCGTCTCGGCCCAGGTACGACCGCTGACGGCGATGCGCTCGATCGCGTCGCTCTCGTGCGCGCACGACTCGGCCACCGGCCGCGCACCGATGGCGATGCGCGCGGGGCGCTGGGCGAACGCGTCAAAGGCGCGCCGGAAGACCTCCTGTCCGTCGTCGTGCTCGGTCGCCGTGATGATCTCTCCGACGACGCCACCAGGAAGATGGAACTCCTGATGGTGCTTCGTCAGCACGAACAACGGCTCCTTGCCGGGCGCGAAGAAGGCGCCCGAGATCCAGTGGTTCGTGTACCCCACGTTGCCGAAGGTCGGGATCGGCCTGCTCAAACCGGTGAAGTACTCGAGGTCCGTCTGCGACGCCGGCAGGAAGAGCACATCGACACCCGCGGAATCCAGCTGTTCGTTGAGCTGGGCGCGGCGCCCCGCGTAGTCCGGCGCACCGGTCAGACCGAGCTCACCGGGAAGATCGCGGGTCACGCGGCCACCTCGACGTCCCGCTCGCGGATGATGTCCTCGTGGCTGTGGACGATCCACCACTCGCCGTCCTTCTTCTGCCATTGGAGGGTGCAGCGCAACGTCCTTGCCACGCGGCGGCCGTCGGGCAGCTCGTACACAACGGTCACCCGGTGCCGGCCGAGCGCGATGTCGCCATGGATGGTGATGATCGGGTCCTCGGTCACCATCGACAGGGCGCGCGGCACGTCGATCCCCGCCGGGCGGGCGGCGCGCACCAGGGCGAATTCCTCGTGGCCGTTGGCGATCTTCTCGGTCTCCCAGTCCCAGATCGTCGCCTCGGGCGCGATGCGGTGGTCGACGCGATCGGGGTTCCCCGCGAGAAAGCCCGCGTAGATCGCCTTCTGCTCGTCCCAGATCTCCTGCTGGTCGGGATCGAACTCGGATGTGTCGGCCAGGTCGGTGATGCCTTCGTTCGCGGTCATGCGACTTCCTTCCTTGTCTTCACGCGGTGAGTCGTTCTCACACGTCGGAATGGCTTCCCGCGGAGGGAAGCGCAAGCGCTGCGGCGGCGTCTGCCAGGCGGGCCGGGTCGAGGTCGGTGGGGGGATCGACGATGAGCTCGTCCACCCCGAGTGCGGCGAGATCCGGCATGATCTCGGCCACGGCATCGAGAGCGTTCGCGGTGCCGACCAGCCGCAGCAGGATGCGCGGATGCCGCCCGCCCGCGTGCCGGCGCAGTTCGTCGATCGAGCGTCCGAGGTCGGCGAGGTCCAGGCGCGCGAACGCCTCGTGCGCCATCCATCCGTCGCCGAGCGTTGCGGCGCGTCGGAGCGCGGCCCCGCTCGTGCCGCCGATGACGATCTCGATGTCGTTCACGGGAACGGGTCTGCTGTGCATCGGCACCTTTGCGGGATACGACCTGTTCACCCCCGCAGGGACGCTGCCGCTCCACGCGGTGCGCACGGCGCGAACCCAGTCATCGGTGAGCGCACCCCGGCGACGGAAGTCGACACCCATGGCGTCGAACTCCTCTGCGAGCCACCCCGCACCGATCCCCAGCACCAGGCGACCGGGGAAGAGCCGGTCAAGACTCGCGAACTGTCTCGCCACGACATACGGGTGCCGGATGGGCGCGATGAGGATGGCGGTGCCGAGCACGATCTGCTCGGTGGAGGCAGCGACGAGCGCCAACTGAACGACTGGGTCGTACCAGTCCCCGTCCATGGACCAGTCGGCGCGGCCGTCGGCGCTGAACGGATACGCGCTCTGCGACTGGGCGGGAAGCATGATGTGATCGCTCACCCAGAGCGATCCGAAGCCGGCGTCTTCGGCCGCGCGCGCCCACGATCGTAGCTTCCGATGACCGCTCGGGGTGGGCATCCGCACGCCGACCCTCATGAGCGGCGCCTCATGAGGACGCCTCGATGAGCACCCTCGCGTGCTCCGACCGCGGATTGCCGCATACCTGATCCGTGTCGCCCCGTTCCACGATGTCGCCCCGGTACATGACGACCATCGAGTCGGAGATGTGCCGGACCACGGCGATGTCGTGGCTGATGAACAGCATCGCGATGCCCAGACGCTCCTGCAGTTCGAGAAGGAGGTTCAGCACCTGGGCCTGCACAGATACGTCGAGCGCCGATACCGCCTCGTCGCACACGAGAAGGCGCGGCTCGAGAGCGAGCGCGCGCGCGATGTTCACACGCTGCAGCTGGCCACCCGACAACTGGTGGGGCAGACGCTCCGCGATCTCGGGCGAGAGCCCGACGTGGTCGAGAAGCTCGAGGACGCGAGCGCGTCGGGTGTCGACGTCGCCGATGCGGTGGATGACGAGGGGCTCCGCCACCGACCATCCGATGACGCGTCGGCTGTCGAGCGCGAGCAGCGGCTGCTGGAACACCGCCTGCACCTGACGTCGCAGGCCTCGCTGGTCGCGTCGGAGCCAGTCCTGCACATCGCGCCCCGCGAACGACACGGTTCCCGAGTCCGGCTTCTGCAGCCCCAGGACGAGGTTGGCGATCGTCGACTTACCCGATCCCGACTCGCCGACCAGGCCTACGATCTCGCCCTCGCCGACGGCCATCGTGACGCGATTGGCCGCAACCGTGCGACGGTCTCCCGAGCCGAACGTCTTCTCCACATCCGTCAGCTGCAGCAGCGCCATCACGAGCCTCCCACCGGAGACGATCCCAGCACGATCTCGGGATCCCACGCGACGTTCGTGGCGAGGGGCACCTTGCGCGGACCGGTCATACCGATCGATGCGGCGAGGAGTGAGGTCGTATAGGGGTGTGTGGGCGACCCCGTCACCTCGGCTGCCGGGCCCTGTTCCACGACCTTGCCACGGAACATGACGACGATCGTGTCGGCGAGTCGCGCAACGACATGCAGGTCGTGGCTGACCAGCAGCAGGCCGAGGTCACGCTCCCGCCGCAGCTCGTCGAGCAACGCGATGAGCTCGAGTTGAACCGACGCGTCGAGCGCGCTCGTGGGCTCGTCCGCCACCATGATCCGCGGATCGTGCAAAAGCGCGCCGGCGATCATGAACCGCTGCAGTTGGCCGCCGGAGAGCTGATGAGGGTACCGGTCGACACGGTCGCCCGGCGCGGTGATGCCGACGCGGTCGCACAGGGCGATGAGCCGTTCCCTCGCGGCGGCGCGCGCCGCCCGGGGCGTCGTCTCGAGCAGCTGGGCGCTGATGCGGCGCGTCGGATTCCAGGAGGCGGTCGGATCCTGGAATACGACGCCCAGCGCGCGGCGGCGCATCAGACGCAGCTGCAGAGGGGACGAGTGCAGCAGCGACTGCCCCTCCAATTGGAGTCGCTCGGCCCGCACGTCCGCCGTCTCGAGAAGCCCCACAGACGCCATCACCGAGCTGGTCTTGCCGGATCCCGTCTCGCCCACGAAGGCGACGCACTGCCCGGCGGCGAGACGGAAGGAGACGCCCGAGACGGCATCCGTCTCCTGCCCCGGATAGCGGACGGCGAGTTGCGCCACGTCGAGCAGCACGTTCATGAGCTCCCCCTCGAAGAGCGCGGCGAACGCGAGAAGCCGTCGCCGAGCCACACGCAGACCGCGACCACCGCGAGGATGAGGAACCCCGGCAGGACGGGATACCACCATGCCGACAGCGCATAGTTCTTCGCGGTGGCGATGATGAGTCCCCACTCCGCGTCCGGCGGCTGAGTCCCGAGTCCCAGGAACGACAGACCGGTGAACGCGACGAGCACGTAGCCGACGTCCAGCGTCATGCGCACGAGCAGCTGCGGATAGCTGTGCGGGACCACGTGCCATCGCAACAGCTGCAGCGACGACGCACCCAGGGTGCGAGCCGCCGTCACCGACAGCTCGTTGCGCTGCGTACGCACGATGGTTCGGACCAGCCGGGCATAGGAGGGCCACCAGACGATGATGAGAGCGAGAACAGCCGACCAGGTGCCACGGCCGACAGCCGACGAGATCGCCATGGCGAGCACGAGATACGGAAAGGCCAGGAAGACGTCGGTGAACTTGCTGAGAACGGTGTCGATCCATCCCCCGAACCACCCGCCGACCGCTCCGAGCAAGACGCCGATCGCGGTGGCAGAGAGCACGACGACGAGCGCTGCGCCGATGGAGACCCGAGCACCGAGCATCATGCGCGAGAAGATGTCACGCCCGGCCTCATCGGTCCCGAACCAGTGCGTGGGCGACGGAGGCTGGAAGCGGCCGCCCACGTCGACGGCGTTCGGCTCGGCGATCACGAGAAGATCCGGCCAGACGAGGAGAACGAGCAGGATCACGCCGATGACGGATCCGACGATCATGCGCGCGGTCAGGGGTCGGCGACCGCGGCGCGTGTCGGGTGCGGGCAGTACGGCTGCTGCGGTCATCGGGCCTGCCCCACTCTCGGATCGAGCCATCGGTTCACGACATCGGTCAGCTCGTTGACGATCACGAACACCGCGGTGATGATCAGGGTTATCGCAAGGATCGAGTTGTAGTCGAACGTGCGGAACGCGTTGTAGGCGAACAGGCCCAGACCCGGCCACGAGAAGATGACCTCGACGATGATGGTGCCGCCCAGGAGCCACCCGAACTGCAGGCCGAGCATCGTGACGACAGGCGCCAGCGAGTTTCGCAGGACGTCCGCCAGGAGCACGTGCCGCTCGGTGTTGCCCCGCGCCCGCGACGTGCGCACGTAGGGCCGTTCGAGCTGTTCCGACACCGTCGATCGGGTGAGGCGCATCGCGACGCCGAGCTGCGACAGCACGAGCACGGTGACCGGCAGGACGAGGCGCGTCGCCGCGTCCGCGAGCGCGTACGAGTTGCCGCCGAGCAACGAGTCGAGCAGCGTGAACCCGGTGAGGCGCTGCAACCCGTATGCCCCGTAGTCGAGGGATCCCGAGACGGGCAGCCAACCGAGCCCGGATGCCAGGGACAGTTGCAGGACGAGAGCGACCCAGAAGACCGGCAGACCGGCGCCGAGTACCGAGAGGACGTTGAGGCACGACGAACGGACGCCAGGCGGGAGCGTGGCCCAGACGACTCCGAGCCCGACGCCGACGAGCGCGTACACGAGCATGGCCAGGAGGACGAGCTCGAGGGTCGCGGGGAGGAATCGCACCACGTCGTCGATCACGGGCTGACGTGACTGAATCGAGTCGCCCAGATCGAGACGCACGATTCCCGCGATGTAGGTGACGTACTGCTCCCAGACCGGCAGGTCGAGGCCGAGCTGCCGGCGCACCTCGGCGACCTGCTCCGGCCCGGCGTCCAGGCCTGCGGCCAGCCGGGCGGGGTCGGCGGGGATGACGCGACTGAGCAGGAAGGTCAGGCTCACGGCTGCCCACACCACGACCAGGATCCAGCCGATCCTCGTCGCGATCCCGCGGAGGATCGTACGCGCGCGATGGGGCACCTCCCCGGCGCGCTGCACACCCTCCTGCTCAGTCGCAACGGTCATGACCCGGTGGACCTCGCGTAGAAGAACCGCACGACGTAGTTGTAGTCCATCGGCTCGTAGGCGACCTTCCACGTGTCGAGCACCGGCTGAGCGAGCGACGGCTGCGTGCCGTAGATCGCGAGGAACTCGCTGTTGATGAGGTCGACGGTGTCGAGCACCGCCTGCTGGCGCTCGCCTTCATCGGTGATCGATGACAGCGCCTGTATCGCCGCGTCCACCTCGGGGTTCTGGTAGTACGACCAGTTGTAGCCGCCGTTGGGTGCGATGTTCGTCGAGAGGTAGGACTGGGCGAGCATCGCCGAAGGATCGTCCGAGACGGCAGACATGTCCAGGAAGGTGATGTCGGCAGCGGACTCGGGGTTCGACTGGATCTCCACCATCTGCGGCCACGGGACCATGTTCAGCTCGAGGTCGATGCCGATCTCTCCGAGATTCTGCTCGAGCAGCGTCGCAGCGAACTCCTCGTACGACAGACCCGAGATGCCCATGAAGGTGAGTGAGAGGCCGTCGCCGTATCCGGCCTCTTCGAGCAGCTGGGTCGCCCGCTCCACGTCGCGTTCCTTCGGTGCGAGGTCTTCGAGACCACCGCCGAAACCGGAGGGCAGTGGACCGACTGCTGTCTGCGCGAAGCCCTGGTAGTACTCGTCGAACGCCTCGTAGTCGAAGGCGAGCGTGATCGCCTCGCGGACGCGGACGTCTTGGAGCGCCTCGTTGGCTGTGTTGAGGGGAAGGACCTTGACGCTCAACGCCGACTGCTCGACCAGCTTGACACCGTCCATCGCCGAGGCGGCCATCGAGTCGTCCGGACCGACAGCGCCCATCATGTCGATCTCGCCCTGCTGCATGAGCTGAAGCGCCGTCTGCACGTCGGGGTCGGTCCGCAGGGTCACCCGCGTCGGCGCGCCGTCCTCCCAGGGGAGGCGGTAGTCCTCGAACGCGCTCAGCTCGATGGCGGTGCCTCGGTTCCATTCGTCGAGCACGTACGGGCCGGAGCCCGCCTCGTTCGCCGCGAACCAGTCGGTGGCCCAAGGATCCTCTGTCGTCGCGTTCTCCTCCACCGCGTCGCCCGAGACGATGGCGATCTTCTGCAGTCTGCCCGGCAGATAGACGTCCGGCGCCGAGAGCGAGACCACGACGGTGAGATCGTCGGATGCCGTGACCGACTCGATGCCGGTGATGAGCGTCGCGGGGCCCTGGTTGATGGCCTTGACTCGCTCGATCGAGCTCACGACGTCGTCTGCGGTGAGGCCGGTGCCGTCGTGGAAGGTGATGCCTTCTTCCAGCGTGAACGTGTACTCGGTCGCGTCGTCGTTCATCTCCCACTCGGATGCGATCGAGGGGCCGATCGTGACTCCGCCGACGTCGTATGCGGTGAGCGAGTCGTAGACGTTCCGGACGAACTCCAGACCGTCCGACGAGAATGCGATGGCGGGATCGAGGGTCTGTGTCTCGGCGATGTTGGAGAAGGAGACGGAGACATCCCCCGCCTCGGAGGGCGTCTCGGCCTGCTGTCCGCAGGCCGAGAGCCCAAGGACGGCGAGCATGAGGATGGCGCCCGTGCTTGCAGCGCGTTTCGGGATCATGGGTGGTGCGCTCCTTGCTGTCGTCGGTGCTGTGACATCACCCGCGGTTCGCGGTGATGCTTCGGCGATGGCTCGCCGAATCCTGGTGGAGCGCGCCCATGGCGAGGCCCCGGTCGGTGCTCGCCATCCATGCGACCAGTCGCTCGATCCCGGTGACGAGCACGTCGTCCGGGCTTGCGAGAGAGATCCGAATCTGATCGCTGGCCTCGTCTCCGAATGCGCTGCCGGGGGCGACGGAGACCCCGGCTTCGACGAGGTCCAGAGCCGCGAGACGGCTGTCCACGCCGGGCGCGAGCGCGACCATCGCATAGAAGGCACCATCTGGCCGGCGGAAGGGAACGACGGGCTCGAGCATCGCCGTCGCGATCTCGCGTCGCACGCGGTAGGCGCTCCGCATGGAAGCCACGTCGTCCTGCGGTCCACTGACGGCGGCGAGAGCTGCCGCCTGCGACACCGCCGAGATGCACGACAGGAGGGGTTCCTGGATGTGGGCGAGGGTGGGCGCGAGCCATCGCGGCGCCACTACGTAGCCGACTCGCCATCCGGTCATCGCGTACGTCTTCGAGAACGAGAAGACGGATACGACGTTGTCGGTGCCGAAGCCGGCGGCGTGCGCAGGCTCGCCGTCGAAGATGAGCTCGTCGTAGACCTCGTCCGAGATGACGAGCACGTCCCGTGCGGCGGCGAGCTCGACGATTCGCCGCACCAGTTCCCGAGGAAAGACGGCGCCGGTGGGGTTGCTCGGAGAGTTCAGCACGATCGCTCGGGTACGAGGCGTGATGAGCGCGGCGATGCGGTCGATGTCGGGAAGGAAGCCATCCTCGGCGCGTAGCCGGTAGGGCACGGGGACTGCCCCGAACAGCCGAGTGAGCATTCGATAGTTCGGCCAGGCGGGGTCGGGGATGAGCACCTGGTCGCCGGGCTGCACGAGCGCGCTCAGCACCGCCGAGATCCCCTGGCCGGCCCCCTGCGCGACGATGACGTCCTCGGGCGCCACCGACCAGTCGTACCGCCGGAGGAGTCCTGCGGCGATCGCTTCGCGCAGCTCGAGCACACCCGCACTGTGCGTGTATCCGGTGCTGCGGGTCGCGGCGACCCGACCGGCGTCCAGGATGTGCGAGGCGGCCCGGAACCCGGGCTCGCCGATCTCGAGACGCGCGATGTCGCGCGAACTCGCCTCGGCGAGGTTGACGATCTCCCGGATTCCTGAGGATCCGAGATCCCGAACGTGCGGTGCGACCTCGAGCACTGGTCCGCCTTTCTGTGGTGACCGTGTCGAAGGTACGTACCGGATGTGTCAATCGATAGTGCGGATTGTTACACGCTTGCTAAATGAAAGGTTTTCTATGGATTCATCCTTTCGAACATCCATCATCTGGGTAGGCTGCAGGAATGGCAGACCCTGTGAATCGCGGCATCTGGATGCTCGGCACCGATCCGGGAGCTGCGCGTACGATCGCCGTCGCCGGCATCGACTGGATCGCCTTCGACCTGCAGCACGGACGGATCGACGACGCGCGCATGCACGACCTCCTGCTCGCGACGGCCGGCACCGTTCCACGCTGGGTGCGTGTGGGGGCGGCGGACGCTGCCCGCATCGGTCGCGCTCTCGATTCGGGTGCGGACGGCATCCTGGCCCCGCAGGTGTCGTCCCGCGACGAGGCCGAGGCCGTCGTTCGCGGCGCTCTCTACCCGCCCGACGGCGCGCGCAGCTGGGGGCCACTAGCCGGATACGGCGCAAAAGCCGTGCCGGCGACACCGCGTGTGGGCGTGATGATCGAGTCCGAGGCGGGCTTGCGCGCCGTCGACGAGATCGCCGCCGTGCCGGGGATCGACCTGGTCTTCGTCGGCCCCTTCGATCTAGCGCTCAGCCTCGGCACGACCGTCGAGGACCTGCTGGACGCCGCGGACGATCCCGCGAGCCCGCTCGCCCGGATTCGTGACGCCGCACGTGCGGTCGGAGTGCGGCTCGGCGCATTCGCGGGCACTCCGCGGAGCGCGCGCCGGTTCGCTCGCATCGGGTATCGGCAGCTCACGGTCGCCACCGACATCCTGCTGCTCACAGAGGGCGTCGAGCGCGTGACCGCCGACTCCGGCGCTCTCCGAGCGCCGGCCGAAGACGCCGAATAGTTCCAAGAAGGAGTACGAGATGTATCGACGGCCCGCGCCGGATCTGCTCATCTCGCGCGGGCACGTGCTCGATGTCGCGACTGGCGAACACATACGCCGCGATGTCGGCGTGCGAGACGGACGGGTCGTGCCGGCCGCGGCGCTGCGCGACCCGCGGATCGTGGATGCATCGGAGCGCACGGTGCTGTTCGGCCTGTGGGACTGCCACGCGCATCCGGGCAGCCTCATGCATGACCCGACCGGTGATGGCTATTTCGAGGGAACACCGGCGCGCACCCTGCGCGCGCTCGCGAACATGAGCGACGCCCTGCAGGCGGGTGTCGTGGGGATGCGGATTCTCGGCGAGACCGACGAGATAGACATCGCCATCGCGCGCGCGACGGCATCCGGCCACCTCATCGGCCCCAGAGTGCTGCCCTCCGGGTTGGCCCTGCACACCACCGGAGGTCATGGCCACGCCTACCCGCGCGACTACCTGCGCATGATGTACTTCGACAAGGTCGACGGACCTGACGCCATCCGCCGATCGATCCGGTCGCACGTCGAGCACGGCGCCCAGTGGATCAAGGTGTGTCTCACCGGCGGCCTGTTCAGCGAGCACGAGGCGGTGGATGACGCACAGCTCGACGCGGAGGAGCTCGAAGTTCTCATGCGCACCGCCGCCGCCCGAAACATCCCGGTCGCCGCACACTGCGGATCGCCACGTGTGGCCGAGCGGTTCGCCCAGCTGGGCGGTCGCTCGATCGAGCACGGCTACGCGCTGGACGAAGCGGCTGCTGCGTCGATGGCCGCGAACGGAACCTGGCTCGTGCCGACCATCAGCGTCAGCCACGACGAGGAGATGATGCGCGCCGACGGTTGGCCGGCGCACGCGATCGCACGCGCGAAGGACGCCGCGCGTGCTCATGGAGAGGCACTGCGGGCTTGCGTCGCGGCCGGGGTGCGGATCGCCATCGGGGCGGATCTGAATCCGATCTCAGTTCGCCTGCATCGCGAACTGGAGCTGCTCGAGGCCGCGGGCATGTCTCGTCTCGCGGTGCTGCATGCCGCCACGGCGGGCGGGCGCATGCTCAACGGCGTCGGATCGAGCACCGCTCCGACCGAAGGAGACTCCGCGGACCTCATCGTGGTCGACGGCAATCCGTTGGACAGGATGGCGGTACTGCGCGAGCCGAGCGCCGTCATCGTGCACGGCCGGATCGCCACGGCCGGCATCGCGTGACCGAGAACAGCTCGGGTGCCGCCGTCGGGGGTGACGTGGTCCTCGCGCAATGGTCCGCGAGCGAGGTCGAGTCTCTCGGCACGCGCAGGGCCGTCGCGGCGCTGGAGGAAGTGCTGCGGCAGGGATTCGACCCGGCGGACGACATCGCGCGGACGACGACCCCGCTCGCTCGCGGGGAGTTCCTCGTCATGCCGTCGCAATCGGCCCAGTGGGTGGGGCTGAAGCTGATCACAGTCGCCCCGGGCAATGGGAGACTCGGACTGCCACGCATTCAGGGCGTCTATACGCTCTTCGATGCCGATACCCTCTCTCCCCGCGCGATCATCGACGGAGCAGCTCTCACCGCGCTGCGGACACCGGCCGTCTCGATGCTCGCTCTGCGCCCGCTGGCGGCACGCGCCGTCGCTCCGCTTCATGTCGTCGTCATCGGTGCCGGACCACAGGCCCGCCGACACGCGAGCGCGATCGATGCGATAGCGGGCGACGCTCCCGGCATCGCCGAGATCTCGCTCGTGTCGCGGCGCCCAGGATCGCCCGAGCTGATGAACGACGGCCTGCGCGGAGTCAGGGTCGTAGGGAGCGACGCTCTCGGCGGATTGCTGCCGCGTGCCGATGTCGTGGTCTGCGCGACGACGGCGCGCGAGCCGATCTTCGATGGACGCCTCATTGCCGACGGAGCTTTGGTGATCGCCGTCGGCTCTCATGAGCCGGACTCTCGCGAACTGGACTCAGCGCTGATGGCTCGGGCACAGATCCTGGTGGAGGACCGGACCACCGCGCTTCGCGAAGCCGGCGACGTGATGATCCCCGTGGCCGAGGGCGTGCTCGTGCCCGACTCGCTCGTGCGGATCGCCGACATCGTGACCGACCGTGTCGAGCTTGCACGTCGCGTTCCGATCGTGTTCAAGACGACCGGCATGTCGTGGGAAGACCTTGCGCTCGCTACCGCGCTGTTCGCGGCCAGATCCTGATGAGCACCTGCTGGGCGGCAGCATCCGATGCTGCACGCTGTTCGCAGGCCATGCAACCATGATGTGCTCATCAGGATCGCATGCACAACGTCTGCCTCCGCCCGAGAACACGTCGCACTGCGGTACACGGCGCGCCCGAGCCCCCTCACGCGGCGGGCGGCCGCCATCCCAAGGCCGGCGCGATACGCGTGGCGAACAGCTCGAGGCGCTCGATGTCGAGGTCGGCGCCAGGGGTGCTGTTGCCGGCGGCCGGGTACAGCCCCACGGTCGGCAGGAAGTCGGTCACGTACCCGAGCAGCGCCGGGTCGTCGCGCAGGTCCGCGATCACGTCTTCGACCGTGCCGTAGCGCGTCACCCGGCGCAGGTAGCCCTCGGTGTCGAGCGGTGCGAGATCGGGCTTGTACTGGTGCGCGAACTGGCGGAAGACGTTCAGCTCGCGCTCGACCCGCTCCTCGATGCTCGCCCGGCTCTCGCCCACGTAGGTGAAGCGCAGCGCGCCGATCCGTGGCCGCGACTGCGCGGGCTGGGTGCGGCCCCACGCGGCGAGATAGGCGTCGATCTTCGCTTTTTGGTCGTGCAGCGGATGGTCGGCGAACGTCCCGATCAGAAGGCCGTCTCCCGCCTCGCCGGCCGCGGTCGCACGCTCGGGCGTGCCGACCGAATGCCAGACGCGGTCGCGCAGGCCGGGTGCCGCGGGTCCAAGCCGACGGGGGTCGTCCTCTCCGGTCAAGGACCCACCGGAGAACAGCGTGTGCAGGGTCGCGAGCTTGCTGTCGAACAGCCCGCGCCGGTCGTCGTAGTCGAGCCCGAAGGCGCCGAACGCCGCCCGGTCTCCCCCGCCGGCGCCGATGCCGAGCTCGACCCTGCCTCCGCTGATCGCATCCAGCATCGCCGCATCCTCGGCGAGACGGATGGGGTCCTCCAGCGGCAGTGTCGTGATCGCCGTGCCGAGTCGGATGCGCCTGGTCTTCGCAGCCACCGCGGCCAGCAGCACGAGCGGCGAAGAGACCCGACCGCTCCCCAGCGCGAAGTGATGCTGCCCGACCCAGACGCTCTCGTAGCCGAGTTCCTCGGCGGCGACGATCGTGTCGACGATCCTGGCGAACAGGTCGGCATCGCTCTGCCCGGCGACACCCGCGGCCTGGGTGAAGAACCCGAGATGGAAGGGGTTCGCCGCCGGCTCCTCGCCCGAAGACCGTTCGCTCGCCGCCGGTGCCGCACCCGAAGGTGCGACGCCCCCGCCATCCGGCCCCGGTGACCGCGGCGCAGTGAGCTGGCCTGCCGCGTCTTTCACGACCTCTGACATCTCTCTCCTTCTTCGTCCCGGCCACGCCCACAGCGCGACCTTCTCGTTCCCGCCACGCCGGTGCCCCAGCGGCGCTGCCCCACGCCTACGGCGCGACGGCTCCGACGGTCCAGAACGGATCCAACCGCCCGTTGACCAACCAGTCCCCCGCCAGTCGCGAGCGGTACACGATCGGGTTGTGGCTCGCGACGGTGCGGGCGTTGCGCCAGTGCCGGTCGAGTCCCAGCTCGAGGTCGGTGGCGGATGCACCGAGCGCGTCGAACGCCTGCGTCACCGCTCCGAGCACCAGGCGCGGCACGATCGTCTGCGCCCGGTAGACAGCCGCGATCAGGCCCTGCCGATCCGCATCCACGCTGTCCCGGAGCTCCTTCTCCACCCGGTCATGACGGCGCGCGAGCTCGACGACGAGCGTCTCGGCCGCTTCGGTCGCGGCAGAGACCTCGCCCACGACCTGCAGGATCTGCGGGTCGTCCTGCGGGGTCGCCGCGGCGCCGTGCGCATACACCCGGCGGCGTGACCGCACGAGGGCGACGAGATCGTCGGCGAGCCGTCGGCCGATGCCCGCGGTCACCGCGAGCAGGATGAGCTGCAGCAGATCTCCGACGTGCGCCTTCGCGACCGGCGGCGCGAACTGCCACGGCTCCAACGGCACCCGGTCGAAGCTCGTCGAGCCGCTGGCCGTGAGTCGCTGTCCGAATCCGTTCCAGGAGTCGTCGCGTCGCACACCCGGCGCATCAGCGGGCACGAAGATGCTCTGCGGCGGCGCTTCGGGCCCCTTGGCGACCAGCACCAGGATCCACTCGGCATACAGGTTGCCGGTCGAGTAGTCCTTCTGGCCGCTGATCAGCGTGGTCGAGCCTTCCTGCACGACCTCGACCGACGAGCGCCCGACGAGAGTGTCGGCAGTATCGGTGACCCCGTTGGCGAAGACGCGTCCCGCGGTCACCTCGCCGAGCCAGCGTTCCCGGAAGTCCCGGTGGGCTGGGGTGTCGACCGGGTGGGACACGAGGTCGTGCACGGTATGGAAATGACCGCGGAAGGCCTGTGCGACGTTGGGATCGGCGGCGGCGAGATCGATGAGCAACCGCACGAGGTCTTCGATGCCTCCGCCCGCGCCGCCCTCCTCGACCGGCACGAGCACGGCCCCGAACCCTGCGGCCTTCAGCCGCGCGACGTCGTCGAAGGGCAGCACGCGCTTCCGGTCGCGGCTCGGAGCCGCCTCCGCGATGTCGCGGAGGATCGGACCGAACCGGTCCGCGAGCCGCGCGTAGTCGGCAGACCCGGTCGCCGTCGTGGTGTCGCCGAGAAGCTGGGAACTCATCAGGCCAGGCCGCTCAGCCGACGAGGATGGCGTTGAACCGGTCGTCGTAGATCTCCTCGAACCCGTCGGGGAAGCTCTCGAACGCCCCGCTCTGCACGAAGAAGTCCACGAGCGCCCGTTCCTTCTCGACGAATGCGGAGTCGATGGGGATCCACTCGTTGCTGACCTTCTCACCGGCGGCGACCGCCACCTCGAGGGAGACCCCGTTGAGAGCGGCGACGGCCTCGGCCTCTTTCTGGGCGTTGGCCTCGCTGGCATCCGCCCACTCGAAGTGCTCGCGCAGCGCGGCAAGGTAGATCTCGAGCGCCGCGCTCTTGTCGGGATCGTCCAGCACCGCCTGGTTGGTGATCAACGGGTAGTGGTTGTCGACCCGCCCTTCGCCGTTGGTGAGCTCACGCAGGCCCTTGGTCTCGACGAGCGAGCTCGAGACCGGCTCGATGGAGATGATGAAGTCGACCTGTCCCGAGAGCAGAGCGGCGGTGGCGTCGGGCACCGACTCGATGATGGTGAAGTCGTCTTCCTGCAGACCCGCCTCCTCGATGGCGGTAAGGAACTGGATGTAGGAGTTGGTGCTGCGCGAGAACACCGTGGTGCCGCCCTCGAGGTCCGCGATCGTCTGCGCGTCGTTGTCGGGGCCGACGAGGATGGTGTGCGCTCCCCCGTTGGCGTCGGTCGTGCCGATGACCCGGATGTCGGTGCCGCCGTTGTAGTAGCTGGTGACCGGGCCGACCTCGCCCCACTGGGCCACGTCGAACGCGCCGGTGGTCAGGCCCTGGCCGACGTCGATCCCCGCGCCGTCGATGTAGTTGACGGTGAGGCCCTCGGGCTGCAGATCGACGGCGGCCGCGCGGTTGAGGGGGCCGTTGAAGACTGAGTACTGCACGTTCAGCTCGAGGTCCTCGGCCGAGGCGCCGGCTGCCGTGTCCGATGGGGCGGCCTCGCTGGAGCCTGCGCACGCGGTCAACGCAAGCGCGGCCGCCGCGGTGACCGCGAGGGCGGCGAGCCTGGTACGGGCGAGTCGGCCGTGCGGGCGCGAGACGGATGTCGGGTTCATACTTCTCCTTCGTGCGTGACCCCGGCGCCGGTGGGCGGGGGCGGGGAAACTGCCCGGCGATGCGGGAAGCGGGATGGATCGGTCAGGTGACGATGTCGATGCCGAGCCGGGCGAGGATCTCGGCCTTGTAGTCGACGACTCGGTGATCGGCGTGGGAGCGGGGACGGGGCAGATCGATGGCGACCTCGTGCGCGATCCCGCCGTCGGCGATGACGATCACCCGGTCGGCGAGGATCACGGCCTCCTCGACGTCGTGGGTGACGAGCATGACCGCGAACCCGTGCTGCGCCCACAGCCGCGAGACGAGTGCCTGCGCGTTCAGGCGGGTGAGCGCATCGAGCGCCCCGAAGGGCTCGTCGAGCAGCAGCAGGCGCGGATCGAGGGTGAGTGCGCGGGCGAGCGAGACGCGCTGCGCCTGTCCTCCCGACAGCGTGTGCGGCCAGACGTCCTCGTAGTCGCTGAGGCCCACCTCGGCGAGCACGGCGCGCGCCTGCTGCCTCAGCTCGGCGCGGGGTGCGCGGATGCCGAACACGACGTTGCGCCACACTCTCTGCCAGGGCACGAGCCGCGAGTCCTGAAAGCCGACGGCGACGGGGTCCGCATGCTCGACCGTGCCCGCGCTGGGCTGCTCGATGCCGGCGATGACCCGCAGGAGCGTGCTCTTGCCGCATCCGCTGTGCCCGACCACGGCGACGAACTCACCCGCGCGGATGTCGAGGTCGACGCCGTCGAGCACGATGCTGTCGCCGAACTGCTTGACGAGACCTCGCACGTGGACGGCCTGGCCGGCGCCCACGGCGGCGTCCGTCGCGGGCGAAGCGCCCCGGCGGGCTGCCGACTCGCTCACGAGGTGAACCCCCGGCGCCACGGCAGCAATACCCGCTCGAGCAGGGTGACCAGGGCGCTGATCACCAGCCCGATGATCGCGTACAGCACGGCGACGAGGATGATCGCGTCGGTCTGACTCAGCTGCGCGGCCCGCCAGAGGATGTAGCCGAGTCCCTCCTCGGGGGCGATCTCTTCGGCGAAGACGAGAGCGAGAAAGCTGATGACCAGTGCGAGGCGCAGGCCGACGAGGAACTGCGGCAGGGCGCCGGGCAGCACGATGGTGACGATGAGCCGCCATCCCCGCACCCCTCGTGTGGCGGCGAGCTCCCGCAGCTTCGGATCGATGCCGACGATGCCCCCGACGGTGTTCAGGTAGATCGCGAAGGTTGCGGCGAGCACGAGAATGCCGATCCGCAGGGCCTCGCCGATCCCGAGCCAGATCAGCAGCAGCGGGATGAGCGCGGGGAACGGCACCGCCTTGATCGCGTGCAGGGTGCCGTCGAGGATGCGGTGACCCCACCGTGAGAGCCCGGAGATGAGCCCGAGCACGACGCCGATGAGGATGCTGAGTCCGAGACCGGCGAGCACGCGACGGAACGAGACCGCCACGTCGCGCACGAGGGTGCCGTCGGCGAGACGCGAGGTGAACTGCTCCCACACCTGGCCCGGGGAGGCGAGCAACAGCTCGCTGATCCATCCGTTCGAGGTGGAGACGAACCACAGCACCACGGCGACGACGGGAATGAGCAAGGTGGCGCCGAGGGTCAGCAGCCGCGATGAGCCCGGGTCCCGCTTCGCGCGCCGGTGCGCGCGGACGTCGGTGCGCGGAACCCGGCGTGGTGGCTGCGGCGCGGAGGGTGCATCGGCGGTCACGGGCGGCAGAACAGCCGTGGATCGCTCACTGTGCATGGGAGGGCGCCTCTCGGGCGTGAAACGGCGTCACGGGCGAGCTCGAGGGAGCTGCGGAGACGACTGCGGGCATCGAGTACCTATCCATGTAGGTACACGCGACATCCCGCGGGCAAGAGCGTGACGGGTGATGACGCCGCGCTAAGGAAGATGACGGGACGCCCGCTGCCGATTGACCGCGGCGGCGCGGAGTGCAATATTTTTCGCCCATCGGCAGCCCGGGATGGCGCGTTTCGGACATCCTGCGGGTAGGCACATCCGCCCGGGACCCGCCGCCCCACGAGCGTGAGACGGCTCTTGACCGTCCACCGTGTGACCGTCTGCGAGGATCACCGCATGTGCGATCAGGAGCGAGTGCCGACGTACGCCATGGTCTGCGTGCACGGCATCGGCAGACAGGAACGGGGGCAGACCGCGCGCGAGGTCGCCCATGCATTCGCGTTGGGGGCAGCAGAGCTCGCTGGCAAGTGCACGTTCTCCGCCACGACGGACGACGTCGATACCGTGCGCGCACACGTGGTCCTTCCTCACCATCCGCCCTTCGACGTGGTCTTCCACGACGCATGGTGGGACGCTCGCGTCGAACCGGCGGCATCCCGGCGGACGCTGGGGTGGATGCTGCGCGTCGCTCCGTTCGTCTTGGCCGCCACCGTCGCGCTATGGGTGTATGACATCGGCGAGGCGTTCCCCGATCGGCGCCGGCTGGGCGAGGCGCGGCGCACCCTCCTGGCGTGCGTCGCGATCGCGCTGTGCCTGGTGGCCGCGCCGCTGGCGCTCGCGCTCGCGGTGCTTCTCCTGCCGTTCGTTCTCGTCCGCCGCCGTGCACGGCGCCGGATCGGCGAGATCATCGGCGTGTGGTTCGGCGACGCATGGAGCTATCGTTCGGATCTGCTGGACGGGTCGGCGATCGCCTATGTCCTGGAGGTGATGCGCGGTGCGCGGGAGAACGCCGATGCGACCGTCCTGGTGGGTCACTCCCAGGGAGCGGAGCTCTGCCGGCGCGTTGCGTTGCTCGAACCGCCGGAAGGATGCGTGTGGGTGGGGTCGGGCGAGGCGCAACTGGGGATGCTGCGCACGCTACGCCACAGTCCACTGCTGCCGCTGGTGCTGTGGGCGCATGCGCTCGTCGCTTCCGCCACGTTCGGCATCCTCGTCGCGTCGGGCTGGCGGCTGCTGAGCACCGCCTCCATCGCACTGTGGGAGACGGGACAGCGACTGGTCGAGGCGGCGCGGACGGGTTCACCCGTCGCCGTGTCGGATGCGGTCGTCGCAGCCGAAGCCGCGTCGGATGCGCTGTTCCGCGCGGCGTTCGAGTTCCTGCCGGGGGGTTTGGCTCTGGTCGCCGTCCTCTCTGTGACGCTCGTGCTGGTCAGTCTGACCAGGCGCTGGCCGGAGGACATCCCTCGTCAGCCGGAGTGCGAGGTCATGGTCGTGAAGTCTCTGCTCGACCCGGTCTGCCTCGGTCCCGTCAAGCCGGGCTCACCGGTGCGGTACGTGCCTGCAGCCCCGCTGCGCCGCTGGCACCTGGAGCACATCCGGTACTTCGAGAAGGCGCACACGGGCGTCGCGCTCATCGAGGCGCTGATCGGCACGGAGCAGCTGCGACTGGCGCCGCACACGCCGCGCGTCCCCCCTCGGCTCTACCTCGTCGGCGCGCTCGCGGCTGTCGCCTGCTGCGCGGGCATGGGGGCCGTGGGAACCGCCCTGCTGCGCGCCGCCGGGCTCGGCTGACGCTACGACCTCGGCGGCGCCGCCGCGGCCGGCATCGGCGCCGCCGCCGTCAGAAACCACATCCCGCACGAGAAACCACGGCATTCGTGGTTTCCCGGGCCAAAAGTGGTTTCTCGCGCACCGACCTTGCGGGGACGGGCGGGCACACTGGCCGGGAACAGATCAGGATGATGAAGGATCGTGTCCACTTCGATCGATCGTCGTGACGTCGTGGTGATCGGTGGCGGCGTGATGGGGTCGGCCGCGGCCTGGCAACTCGCTCGCCGAGGGATCGACGTGCTGCTCGTGGAGCGTTTCCCGTCCGGAACGTCACCGGGTGCATCGTTCGGCGGGCGCAGGAACCTCAACCTCGGCTACTGGGACGACACCTCCCTCGATCTCCTGGCGCAGGCGCTCCCCCTCTGGGAGCGCGTCGAGGAGGAGTCCGGACTGCGGGTCATGCATCGCACGGACATCGTGATCCACGGCGACGAGCTGCCGGGCGTGGTCGCGGACATGATCCGGCACCATGGCTTCACGGTCGAAGAGAGTCTCAGCGAGGAGTCCGCCGAACGCGGGCCCTGGTTCGGGTTCGGGTTCGGGACCAGGCGGGCGAGAGCGACGTGAACACCTTGCGGCCGGTGAAGCGGTATCCGCCATCGACCGGCACGGCCTTCGTCGTGGAATCGTCGATGACGGCGTCGTTCCCCCGCTCGCCGTGACCGGCGGCGATCACCCTGCCCTCGCGGAGCAGCCAGTCGAACGTGGCGTCGCCGCGCCGATGCGCATCGGCGGCCGAGCCCGTCCAGTACAGGTGCATGTTCAGCGCCAGCGCGGTCGCCGGGGTCCAGTACGCGAGGCGCCGCTGCTCGGCGAGCACCTCCTGGATGGTGAGACCGAGCCCGCCGAGCTCCTCCGGCACGGCGGCCCGGAGGTATCCGACCTCACGGAGGTCGTCGAGGTCTTCGGCGAAGAACGCGTTCTCCTCGTCGTAGCGCGGCGCTCGTTCGTGGAACGTCGCGAGCAGATCGTCGGTCAGGACTCTACGCAGTGCGGTCATGACACCGCTCCTTGTCTCTCGGGTGTTCGTTCTGGGGTTCGGGTGGACGCCGGCCCGCTTCGTTCGGGTCGCGCGAGTCCGAGACGGTCGCGCAGCGTCGTGCCCTCGTACGAGGTGCGGAAGAGCCCGCGCTCCTGCAGGATCGGGACGACGTTCTCGGCGAACAGCCGCATCTGGGTGAAGCTGTTGCCGCCGGGGAACAGCACGAATCCGTCCGCCGCGCCCTCTTCGAACCGCTGCTGCACGAGGTCCGCCGCCTGCGTGTACGTGCCGATGCTGCGCGCGAAGTACCCCGTGAGGGCGGTCTCCTGCAGGAACCGGCGGATGGTGACGGGGCCGAGGCGCTCGGCGATCCGCCGGTAGCGGGCGAGGCCCGTCTGATGCCGTTCGGTGCCCTCGGGAAGCGGCGGGAGCGGGTCGTCGAGCGACAGGCCGCTGAAGTCGATCCCGATCTCCTTCAGTCCGCCGAGCTTCACCTGCAGCACGAGCGAGTCGAGGATCGCGTTCAGGTTGCGTTCCACCTCGTCGTCGTCGCGCCCGACGATCGTGTACAGCCCCGGGAGCACGAGCGGCGGCGACTCGCGCCCGGCCGCATCCGCGAGCTCGATGATCCGCTCACGGAACCTCCGCGCATCGGCGAGCTCCCGATGGCCGGAGAAGACCACATCCGCATGACGCGCGGCGAACCGCGCCCCCGCCTCCGAGGAGCCCGCCTGGAAGAGCACGGGGCGCCCCTGCACCGACCGTTGCATGCCGAGAAGACCGTCGAGCCGGAAGTACGGACCGTCATGATCGACCGTGCGGATCTCCGAGACCTCGTTGATCCTGCCGTCCACGCGGGCGGGCAACGAGGTGGCGTCGCCGAATCCGTCCCACAGTCCCGTGATCACCTCGAGTGCTTCCTCGGCGATCGCGTAGCGGGCGGCGTGGGACGGCAGTGGCTCTCGCGTGAAGTTCACCGCCGTCTCGTCGCCCGCCGATGTGACGATGTTCAGACCGGCGCGGCCGCTGCTGAGGTGATCGAGGCCGAGCGTCTGGCGGGCGATCGTGAACGGCGGCTCGAACGTCGTCGTCGCGGTGACGACGATGCCCACGCGCTCGGTCGCCGCAGCGATCGCTCCCCCGAGGGTGAACGGCTCGTCGTTCTTGGTGGCCGCGTACGGCCATGCCACCCGGGGGCCGAAGGTGTGGGTGTCGGCGAAGAAGAACGCGTCGTACAGCGCCCGCTCGGCATCGCCGTCGACTACGTCTGGGACTGGCAGGACGAGGAGGAACGGGCGGCCCGCATCCGCCCGGAGACAAAGGCGATCTTCACGGAGGCCATCCCGTCGTGGAGGCGGTGGACTACGCCGGTCTCCCCGGCCATCCGTCATCGGGCCTTGCCGAGCGCCTGTACGGCGGCCGCACCGGCTCGATCTTCGCGTTCACCGTGCCCGGCGGCGCCGACGGCGCCCGCACGTTCATCGACCGCCTGCAGCTCTTCTCGCGGATGACGAACATCGGCGACACGCGGTCGCTCGTGCTCCATCCGGCTACCACGACACACCGCCCGTTCTCCGAGGAGACGCGCCGCGGGCTCGGGATCACCCCCGGCCTCGTAAGACTGTCGATCGGGCTGGAAGGAGTCGACGACCTGATCCAGGGCCTCGACAACGGTCTCCGCGCGCTCGTCCGCGGCTGAGCGCGGCTCCGAAGCTCAGCAAGGACCACGGCGTCCGTCCGCTTGCCTCGCATGCCGGCGGGATCCGGGATCGAACGTCACCGCGGACGTTCGCCGATCTCCGCCCCTTCACGCAATCGAGACAGATTCCACCGCAGCGCTGCCGGCACCATCGGTGATCCCGCGTGCGGGAACGTCACGCCATCCAGCGCCTCGGCGAAGCGCTCGAAGAGATCGTCGAGCACCTTGCGCGCCCGGATCGGGCGCACTCCCCACGACGCGGCTTCGCGCTCGAGATGACCACGTGTGAGGTTGCGGTGGTCGAACACCCCGTCGATGGCGAGGGCGAGATCCCAGTTGATCCGTTCCTCTTGGAACAGGTTCGGGACGGCGTCATAGAGGTCCGCGACACGGTCCTCGCCAGGAAGATGCAGGATGGAGACGTTCTTCGCGTGGCCGTCGTTGTCGCCGATGAGCACGCGGAACGCGAGGTGCTCCAGCCAGGTCGTCAACGGATCGCCGTCGACCCCGGCGAGCACCTCTGCGATGGCGTACGCCGATGCCCGCGACGGGTCACGTGGGCGATGAGGATCCTGGAACTTGGCGACATCCGACGTCCAGTCGAGCCCTATCGCCTGAGCCGCGTCCTCCTGATGAACGACCTCGACGAGGTCGCCTGTCACGCGACGGTCGTACCGCTCGATTGCGAGATACGGCGCCTTGTCGAAGCGCCGCATCTCGCTCCTGAACGACGCGAGGCCCACAGCTCGCGCCAGCAGATGCCCGTAGTACTCGTCGTACAGTCGCGCGGTCGCATTCGTCCGCGGCGGCTTGAGAATGTGGGTCGAATGGGCGCTCCCGTGTGGCTGATACCAGTTGCCGTCGCCGAAACCCGCAACCAGCACCTTCGCTTGGAAGCCGGGGATCATCGACCGGCTGTCATCGCGCGCACCCTGGTTGTGTCGGCTCGTCGCCTCGGCGAAGGCTCGGCGCAGCATCCCCGAGGTCATCCGGTCGTACCGGGCGGTGTCGACGGCGGGGCGAAAGCTGAGCGCACCCGCCAGTGAGCCGCCGTACTCGCGGAGGAAGCCGAAGAGGTCGTCCGAAGCGATGCCGCGAGCGACGGCCATCGCGTTGCGCTGGTTGCCCTCAGGCAGATATCCGCCGAGAAACCGTGACAGCCTCGTACGGTCAGGATCGAGCCCGGGGATGACAGCGAAGCTCTCGGTAAGGCGGACACCCGCCATATCGGGCTCGTCGTTCCAGCTGAGCTCGACGGTGCGCCGGCTTCGCCCGCCCGCCGTGAGGGTTCCGATCGGTCGCCCCGCCAGCGACACCTCCAGCAGCTCAGGCACGCGTGACTTCGTCGGTCTGCGCCATCGGGCGATCGAACGAGACTGTGACGCGGATCCCGAGACGACGCAGCACGCGGAAGACTCGCTCGAGCTGGATGACCGGCTTCCCCGATTCGAGGCCGGCGAGGTATGTTCGCGAGAATCCCAGTGACGCGGACAGATCCGCCTGCCGAATCCCCTGAGCTTCTCGTACCTGGGCGATGATCGGGCCGAGGTCCGACGCTCTTCGCACTTCCGTCTCGATGCGTGCTCCCACGATTCCCCCTCTTGTGCGCCGTCAAGAATTCCGCACATCCCGACGCGTCCGGATTTCAAGACATTAGCAGATGTCTTGATTTTCGGACATAGACGGGTGTCCGAGAATTCGGACATCATCGCCTCGGATGTGGGGCGGGGAGCGGTGTGATCCTGCACGCACCTCACGAACTACCCGTGCCCCAGATGGGGAGGCCCGCGTAGGGAAGCGAGCTGTCGATGGCCGCGCGCGGAGATCACGAAGAAGTACACCCGTGCTTATGCGAAAGCATCGAAGAAGGAACGCGGCCGTCTCCTCGACGAGGTCGTCGCGGTGACCGGCTGGTCCCAGGACAACGCCCACAGGCGCCTGGGCGATGCGGCCAAGCTCGTGCCGGCAGGCCGCAGGCACGCCTCATCCGCCGATCGCGTAGGACCGTGCGATGAGGTCGGCCATCGCCTTCCGGAAGTCGTCGCGTCGTCGCCGGCTCCAGCCCGCGGTCAACTCGTCGAACACCCGCTCCTGCCACACGTGGGCCTGCCGCAGGACAGCGCGCGCGCTGGGCGTGACAGCGACCTCGCGTCTGCGGCCATCGGATGGCGCGGTGGCCAACGTCAGGTAGCCGGCATCGACCGCGCTCTCGATCAGACGCGACGCACCGCTCTGATCGATGCCGATCTCATCCGCGACCGCGTTCACTGTCGCAGGCTCCTCACGGTCGACCAGTGCAGCCACGGCCTCCGTCGCCAGGACCAGCCGCCCCCGCTCGACGACGGAGGCGTCGCCCGCGGTGGAACGACGCGACCAATGCCGCACGAAGCCGAACAGGAGCTGCCCCGGTCCCGGCGCACTCATTCCGTCGCGGCCATCTCGCGACAGATGTATGCCAAGTCCAGCGCCGACTCCAGATCGGGCAACCGCAGCACGGCCGTGACCTTCGCGCCCGCGACGCGGAACACCGTCGCCAGGCGAGTCGGCGTCTGATCCTCGGGCCACGTCGCGTCCTCTTCGACCACCATCAGCCGCCCACTGATCGGATGCCACGAGCGCGGCACCAGCCGGATGCCGGATCGCTCCACCCAGTCGGCGAACTGCTCCGGCGAGATCGGCCCTGCGCTCTTCGGCCCGAGCACCACGACCGGATCGCCGACCGCCGACGCAGATCGCCGGAGTTCACGGCCTCATGCCACTCGGCTGCGCCGTCAGAAACCAGATCCCTCGCGGGAAACCACGGCATTCATGGTTTCTCGGGCTGCAAGTGGTTTCTCAGGGACACGTCCTCGCCGAATGCGCCTCGGATCTCGTCGGCTCGATGCTTCCTGGGCCTCTTGCGGTCGCCGCCTGCTGCGCGGGGATGCGGGCCGCCGGAACCGCCCTCATGCACGCCCTCGGACTCGGCTGACACACGACGTCCGCTGATCCCGGAACAAGTCACCCCACCTGCGAACACTTCTGGTCCCATCGCCTCGCGAACCGACCTCCTCGCCGACCGCCGAGCGAGCCCCGCCCGTCGAGCACCGCGTAATCGCTCGAAGTCCCCCGGAATCTCAAGGGTCGCAGTCGCGCAATCGACCGTTACGCGCGGGTCCGGTGGCGAAATACCCGGGTAACCGGGCCTCGTGATGATGGGCACACGCGCTGGTCACCAGTCGTACGGGCTGAAAGGAGCCAGGGATGACGGTTCTCACCTACAGCGGAGACACCAAGCTGCTACGACGAGTGTTCTCCGGATTCCCGTGCGGTGTGGCCGCACTCGCCGCAGTGGTCGACGGATCACCCCAGGTACTGGTCGCATCGTCCTTCACCGTCGGCGTGTCGCAGGATCCTCCGATGGCGCTGTTCGCGGTGCAGAGATCGTCTACGACCTGGCCGGACCTTGCGAGCGTCGAGCGCATCGGCGTCTCCGTTCTCGGCACGACACACGGCCAGGTCTGCCGCCAGCTCGCCTCTCGAGACAAGGCGATCCGCCTAAAAGGCATCGCCTACGTGGAGACCGAGACCGGCGCGGTCCTGCTCGAACAGGCCGCTGCCTGGATGGAGTGCTCGGTCGAGCACATCTACCCCGCCGGCGACCACGACATCATCGTCCTGAGACTGCACGGGCTGATGGAGCACGACCATCTGCCTCTCGTCTTCCACCGCTCGGAGTTCCGCAATCTCGCCTGAACGAGCACACCGCCCAGAAGGGACAACATGATCGGCATCGCCGTCGTCGGAAACCCCAAGATCGCCTCGCGCACAAAGGATGCGGCGGCCCGCGTGCTCGACGGACTCGGCGCTGACGACGTCCGAGTCCTCGAGCTCGCCAAGCTCGGCCCGGCGCTGCTCGGCTGGGGCGATCCGGCGGTGAAGGATGCCGTCGCCTCGGTCCAGAACGCAGACGTCGCCGTCTTCGCGAGCCCCACGTTCAAGGCCTCCTACACCGGACTGCTCAAGCTCTTCGTCGACCAGTTCGCCGGACAGACCGGACTCGCGGGCACCATCGCGGTTCCGTTGATGCTCGCCGCGGCCCCGGGACACGCACTCGTTGCCGAATACACGCTGCGCCCCGTCCTCTCCGAGCTCGGCGCCACCCTTCCGACCGCGCCGCTGAGCCTGATCGACTCGGCATACACGGAGGACGGCGTGCTGGAGGCCTGGGTGCACCGTTGGTCCCCCGCCATCCACGCGCTGATGGGGAGACGGTGACGGGCACACAGTTAATCTCGTCTTTACCCACGATGACCGGCGAGGGAACACAGGCCGCCTACGGTGTGAGGCAGGGGCCGACCGATGCGCGGCACTCCTGATGGAGACGAGGGGCAGACGTGCAGAGCCTGGCCGAAGATTCCAGTGAGTCCCGCCGACACCCGCGCGCGGCGGGAGGGTCTGCGCGCGGCATGCAGACCCAGGTCAATCGCGTCCGCGACCTCATCGACGCCGCGCTGAAAAGCGGCGTCTACGAGGTCGGCGAGCCCCTCATCGAGGATCGGCTCATGGTCGCTCTCGGTGCCAGCCGCACCGCCGTGCGCACCGCGCTGCGTATGCTCGCCGATCAGGGCCGCCTCATCCGCAAGCCGCGCGTGGGCACGTTGCCCGTGCCATCCGGCGTGCGGGTTGCGATCGACGACATCTCCTATCTCGATCCCATCGATCCGAGCCACACCCTTGCAGTCACGATCCGGGTGACCGACCGGCGACCCGTTCCGACATCGGCGCTGCTCGCCGCCGTGCTCGAGACGGACGATCCCTATGTGCGTCTCACCGAGAACGTCTACGTGCACGACGGCGAGGTCTTCGGCATGCGCACCGCCTACTACCGGCTCGCTGCGGGCCTCGAGCCGCGCGTCGTGCAGATCGCGGACATGCCGCAGATCGCGCGCGATGTCTTCCAGGTCGACCAGCTGATCGTCGACTCCACCGAGATCGGCACCGCCGAGGCGGACGCAGCGTCCGCCCGCGTCCTGGGCGTGGAGCCGCATACGCGGGTGCTCACGAGGCGCCAGGTGTTCGTCGACCGCGATGCGCATCCCGTCCAAGTCGCCTTCGACCAGTACCGCCCCGACGAGGTGACGTTCGTCAGTATGAACGCGATGATCCGCGCCCGTCCGTCCGGCGCATGCGAGACGTCCGGCGCATGAGAAGGGCTGCCGAGACGGCGCATCCGCCGAACAGCACCGTGACACACACGAGGATCAACAGCACCGGCGCCCACGAGCCGCCCCACTGCGATACCGCCCCGATGAGCACCGGCCCGGCGGACGCCACCGCGTAGCCCGTGCCCTGCACGATCGCCGACATGGCCGCAGGGCCGCCGGCTCCGTGGCCGTGATACTGGATGATCGCGCCGAAGATCACCACGAACGCACCGGCATGCGCAACACCCCCGAACATCAACCACAGCGGGGCCAGGGCGGGGGCGAGAAGAAGCCCGGCCGTCATCGCCGACCATGCGATCGACACGACGAGGGTCGCGGTCAGGTTGCCGAAGCGACGAACGACGATCGGGATCCCCAGCGCCCCGGCGATGCCGACGATCTGGAAGACGGATGCGGTCGCCGCGGCCGTGCCCGACGAATGACCGCCGTGCTCGGTGAGGATCGTCGGGAGCCAGGCGGTGATCGAGAAGTAGAGGAGCGCCTGGGCGCTGAACGCGCACGAGAGCAGGACGGTGACGCGGCGCCATCGACGATCACGTCCGCCACCGCGCGATGTCGCCTCAGCGGCATCGCGCGGCGAGCCGGCCTCCGCTGCCCCGGCGTCGCCGGCGGCACGGAGGGCACGAGCCGATCGACGCGACCACCACCGCCACCCCACCAGGGCGATGACGACCACGGGCGCGGATGCGACCAGCGCCGCCTGCCACCCCGCGAGCCCCGCCACAGCGGCTGTTCCCACTGTTCCCGACATCGACCCGATCGACGCGCTCGCGACGTACGCACCAGTGAAGGCCGATTGACGATCGGGGCGGATGCGGGCGCCCGCGAACACCGGCATCGCGACATTCCCGAGGGTGATCGCGATCCCGACGATCAACGTTCCCACGACGAGCAGCTCGTAGGTGCCGAGGGCGCGGAGGACGAGCCCCAAGGCGATCGCCGAGAGCGTGATCGTCAACGCCCGATCGATGCCGACGCGGGTGACGACATAGGCGGCGAGAGGGGTCGCCGCGGCGAAGCAGAGGAGAGGAAGACTGGACACGAGACCGACCGAGGACGGTGGCACCTCGAGCCCCGCTTCGATCTCTCGTGCGACGACCGCGGGTGCCGCCAGCGGTCCTCTCATCGCGAATCCGACGAGCAGGAGCACGAGCGCCCCGGCCGCGAACCGCCACGCGACAGCCCTCGGCCGGGGACTCGTTACTTGCATGAGGGACGCGCTCCGGTATCAGAACGCGAGGATGTTCTCTTTCAGGGTCGCCCCCTGATATTCGTCGCGGATCAGCCCACGGCGCCTGAGCGCGGGCCCCAGGCCGTCAGAGACCTCGGCGATGCTGCGACGTGTCATCGGCAGGTAGATCAGGAAGCCGTCGCCTCCCACCTCGTCCATGATGTCTCCCATCTGCTCGGCCACCGTGTCCGGACTTCCCACCAGTCCGAGGTCCGTGATCTGGTACGAGGACGCCACGACCTGACGGAGCGTCTTCCCTTCGGTGTGCTGGAAGAGGTTTGCGATCGAGCTGTTCTCGCCGTTCTGCTTCGAGAGGTCGATCTGGTCCACGGGCGTGTCCGGGTCGATGGCCCCGAAGTCGATCCGGCCGCCGCTCGTGTACGACATGTTCCAGAGGTTGTACTCGATCGCCGCGTCCGAGCTACGTGCGGCCTCGATCCGGCGCTTCTTCTCCTGCGCGTCCTCATCGGTGTCGGCGATGACGGGAGAGGCGAGGAACAGGAGCTTGATGTCGTCGGTGCTGCGACCGAACGACCGTGCTCGGCGGTGGATGTCCTCTCGATACTCCTTCATGTCCTCGACGGTCTTGCACATCGCCATCTGCGTGACGTCGAAACGTGCCGCGAGCTCGCGCCCGGGCGCCGAGCCGCCCGCGGACACGACCGGGACGACGCCCTGCGGCCCCGGGATGGTGTTGAGCGGCCCCCGGGATGAGAAGTACTGGCCCACGAAGTCGATCGGCTGCACGAAACGGTGGTCCGCATAGCGCCCGTTCTCCGCGTCCGCGAGCACGGCGCCAGGCTTCCACGTGGACTGCAGCTGCTGGACGACGTCGATCCACTCCATGGCCATCTTGTATCGCTCATCGTGCGGAAAGTGCTCCGTGTACCCGAAGTTCTGCGCAACGCGATCGGTCACTGACGTGACCACGTTCATGCCGACCCGGCCTTCGGTGAGGTGATCAAGAGTCGTGTACAGACGCGCCGCGAGGTAGGGGTGGTACTGGATCGTCGAGACGGTGGGCACGACGCCGATGTGCTCGGTGGCGCGCGCGATGAGCGGCACCAGCGGCATCGGATCGTTCTTGGGCGTCATCAGTCCGCGACGCAGCGAGACCTCGGCCGAGCCGTTGTAGGAGTCCTCGACCATCGCCGTGTCCTCGATGAGGATGTAGTCGAAGCCGGCCCGTTCCAGGTTCTGAGCCAGGTCGATGTACAGATCCGGCTTCATCCAGTCGACGACGTTCGTCCCCGTCCACGGCCCGTGCCCGTTGTGCGCACTCCACTCCTGGATCCCGAATCCGTTGCCGAGAAACCATCCGAGGTGAAACATGGCGGTCGTTCCTTTCTTTGTTGACTGTTCGCAGGCGACGTCCGGCTCTGCGAGCCGCGACGTCGGGTCAGGGGGCGGCGAGATTCCGATATGCCTCGACGAGGCCACGCGCGTAGTCGCTCGCGGGGGCGGTCAACAGCCGATCGGTCTCCCCTCGTTCCACGACATCGCCGTGGTACATGACCAGCAACTCGTCGGTGATGAAGGCGGTGGCGGGCAGCTGGTGCGAGATGAAGACGAGCCCCATACCGTGGTCGCGGACGTATCGCTTGAGAAGATTGAGGATGCGGGCCTGCACCGACACGTCGAGAGCGCTGATCACCTCGTCGCACACGACCAGACGCGGCCGGACCACGAGTGCTCGGAGGATCGCCATCCGCTGGCGCTGTCCGCCCGACAGCTCGGTCGGCATGCGATCGATCAGTTCGGGCGCGATCCCCATCTCCGGTGCGAGCGCCTCGATGCACTCGTCGGCACGAGCGCGATCCAGGCCGCCGAGCACCTGCGCCGGGATGCGCAACGACTGCCGGATCGTCAAGCACGGGTCGAAGCTTGCCGAGGTGTCCTGCTGGATCATCTGCACGTCCCGCCGGAACTGCAGCGCCGACCTACGGCCCGCCAGCACCTCGCGCAACGGCCGCTCGTCGTAGAGCACGTCGCCTCCGCTCGGGCGGCTGAGCCCCAGCAGCATCCTTCCAAGCGTCGACTTGCCCGACCCCGACTCGCCGACGATGCCCACCGTATCGCCGTCGGTCAGCGTGATCGACACGTCGTTCACCGCGATCTTGTCTCCGTAGACCTTGCGTGCACGTTCCGCGCGCAACAGCGTCGCCGTCATGTCATCCTCCGATCGCCGCGATCACGGGTTCTTCCGTCGTCGCGCCGCTGTCGAACACCGGAAGCTCATCGAGATCCGCCGAGTCCAGACGTGGCACGCTCGAGAGCAGACCGAGAGTGTACGGATGCTGCGCCCGGCTCAGGTCTCGAGCTGGCAGGTTCTCGACGATCTCGCCCCGATACATCACCACCACGTAGTCGGCGAACCGCGCGCACAACTCGATGTCGTGCGTGATGAACAGCAGCGCAGCTCTGCCCTCGTCGGCCATGCCGGTGAGCGTTCGCATCGTGGCGAGGCCGATGTTGACGTCGAGCGCGCTCGTCGGCTCGTCGGCGATGAGCAGCGCGGGATCACCTGCCGTGGCGATCGCGACCATGACGCGCTGCCGCATCCCGCCCGACAGCTCACCGGGCCGTGAGGCCATCACGAACTCGGCGTCCCTCACTCCCAGCGCATCGAGCCTCCGGATCGCCTCTGCGGAGGCAGCGCGCCTGCTCAGCGCATGCGTCTTGCGAAGGACACCGGTGATCTGGCTGCCGACCGTCGAGACCGGGTCGAGCGAGGTCATGGCGTCCTGGAACACCATCGAGATACCGGGCACCGACCGGGGAATGCGGGTGTGCGGCTGCGTCAAGGGCATACCTCGATAGGCCAGCCGTTCCGCGGTGACCGTGCCGAGGCGTGTGTCGATGAAGCCGCCCAAGGCGAGACCGAGGGTCGTCTTCCCCGATCCTGATTCGCCGACGATCGCCACCCGTTCGCCCTCGTAGACGCGCAGCGATGCGTCCTTCACCGCGTGGAAACCGCCGTAGTGCACATCGAGATGGTCGACCTCGAGGAGGGGCTGCGTGCTGTTCTCAACGTTCACTGGGGCTCCTGCGTAGGGGGATACCGGTGCGGGGCGGCGTTCGCACGCCCCGCACCACGCTCAACCGATGGACAGCTGCGAGTAGTCGATGACGTTGTCGGTACGGAAGACGTATCCGTCCAGTTGGTTCGCGAAGGCGTTCAACGGCTGCACGCTGCCGAACCAGATCGTCGGCACGTCCTCCTGGATGCGCAGCTGCGCCTGGTTCCAGTGGAGGCCCGCCTCGTCCGACAACGGGTCGCCCGCGGCGTTGCCGTCGACGAGCGCCTGGTTGAACTCCGCGTCGTCCCAGTCCGGCCAGTTGATGACCGAGCCGGGCGTGTAGAACAGCCCGAGCACGTAGGGCGGCGACTGGACGATCGCGTAGTCGCGGCCCATGCTCGCCTGGAACGTCTTCGACGCGAGGCCTTCCTGGAACGTCGCGTTGTTGACGGTGTCGATGGTGACGTCGAAGCCCGCGTCGGCCGCCGCAGACTGGATCTGCACCGCCGTCTCCTGAAGGTCCGGGTAGGAGTTGTTCACGGTGAGCGTGAACGCGACGGGCTCGGTGTACCCCGCGTCCTCGAGGATCTCCTTCGCTGTGTCCGGGTCGTAGGTCCACGGCTCGAGCCCGTCGCCGACGTAGCCGGGGGCGGTCGAGTCCAGGATGCCGGTGAGCGCCGACATCCGCCCGCGATACACGTCCTCGAAGATCGCCTCGTACGGGATGGCGTGGCTCAGCGCCTGCCTCACCGCGACGTCGTCGAAAGGCGCCAGGGTGGTCGTGAGCGGTACGTAGACCATGGCGTTGGAGTGCACGTCGAAGATCTGACCGGTGCCGTCCTCCTCGATCGTCTGCTGGTCGGCGGGCCGCAGCTGGGTGGCGATGTCGGCGTCCCCGTTGCCGAGGAGATTCGCCCGCTGACCCGCATCGGCGACAACCCTCTGCACGACCCGCGTCACCGCCGGCTCCCCGCCGACGAAGCCCGGGTTCGCCTCGAACACGATCTGCTCGCCCGCGGTGTAGTCGGTGACCTCGTACGCGCCGAAGCCCCAGTTGTGGTTGGACGCCGACCATTCCACGGCCCACGGGTCATCGTCGGTCGCGTGCTCGAGCAGCACGTCGGAGTCGTAGACCGCGTACATCCAATTGGCCAGGAGCGACAGCAGCGTGAAACCGTAGCCGGGCTCTGCGACCGTCACGGCGACGGTCATGTCGTCGATCTTCTCGAACTGATCGGCCGAGGTGATGATCGGAGAGCTGATGAACTCCACGAACGCTGTCGGCGCGAGGAACTTGCGCTCCATGGAGAAGAGGACATCGTCTGCGTCGAGGCTGTTGCCGGCGGTGCTCAGCGCATCGGGATCGAGGTGGAACGTGTAGGTCAGTCCGTCGTCGCTGGCCTCATAGCTCTCCGCGAGGAGCGGCTCGAAGTCGTAGAGGTCCTGATGGGCGGCGAGCCCGTCGGAGCCCTCCACATAGGGGTTACGGATGAGTGTCGCCCCCGTGTTCATGAAGTACTCGGCGGCCTCATAGCCAGTGCCCGACCAGTCGTTCGCGAACGACTGGGTCTGCGCCGCGGTCACGATCGTCACTGCGGCGCCGGAGGCCGACTCGTCACCCCCTCCCCCGGAGCAGGCGGCGAGGACGAGCGATGCGGTGAGAACGGCGCTGACCCCCGCTGTTCGGGTGCGCCAAGACCTGGATGACATGAGGTTCTCCTGGGTATCTGTCGGGTGGAACAGGGATGGAGGGTGAGCCGGGGACGCGGAAGCTCAGCGACGTCTGTCGAAGAGTGCGGCTGCGAACGCCGAGGCCGCCCACACCGCGAAGCACAGCGCCAGCGCCGGGAAGAAGGCGGGCCACCACCGCCCGACTGCGGCGTCGGCAGCCCCGATCGCGAGCATGCTGCCCCATTCGGGTGTCGGCAGGGGGATGCCGACACCCAGGAAGCCGAGGCCCGCACTGAAGATAATCGCCATGCCGAACACCGCTGAGGTGTTCTCGAGCGCCGGACTCGCGGAGTTCGGGAGCACGTGGCCCCAGAGCAGCCGTAGGCTGCTCTCACCGGAGATGCGTGCTGCGTCGATGTAGGCCTCGGAACGCACCCTCAGCACCTCTGTGCGCACAAGACGAGCCTGGAACGGCATCAGCACGGCGGCCAGCGCCAGCGCGATGACGACGACGTTGCGGCCGAAGAACGAGACGGCGACCAGCCCGCCGATCAGCACCGGGATCGCTTGGAACAGATCGAGCGCACGAGCGAGGACGCGCGCGACGGTGCGCGGCACACGGGCGTGAGATGCTTCGAACATCCCCACGAACATGCCCAGCAGGATCCCGGTGACCGTGGCGAGCATCGTCACTGCGAGCGAGAGCAGGATGTCGAGTCTCGTCGCGGAGACGACGCGTGAGAAGACGTCGAGACCGTTCGAGTCGGTGCCGAACCAGAACTGAGCGCTCGGCGGGGCGGACGTGGGTCCGACGACCCGTGTGGGATCGTGCGGCACGATCACGGGCCCGAGAAGCGCGACGATCAGCAGGACGAGGAAGGGCAGCGCCGCCAGCAGCCGTTGAGAGGGAACGGCTCGTCTGCGCCGCGAGAGGACGGGCGGGCGCCCCGTGCGCATCGTGAGCGCTGCCATCATGCCTCCGTCTTTCTCCCGGTCCGCCGTCGCGGATCGAGGACGCCGTTGACGATGTCGATGAGCAGGTACACGGCCAGGCACACCGCCGCGATCACCACGAGCACCGAGCGCAACGCGTAGACGTCGGATCCGTTGACGGCGTCCACCGCGTACTGGCCGGTGCCGCCGAGGCCGAAGAGCGCTTCGAGCACGACCGCTCCTCCGACGAAGAGGCCGAAGAGCATGCCGAGCATCGTGATCATGGATGGCAGTGCGCTGCGGTAGATGCCGATGTACACGGCGCGGCGCGATGCGCCCGATGCGATCCGGAAACGCGTCGACGGTGCATCGATCGCCGCATCCAGACTCGGGATCATCGTCTTCATGAGGATCGCGGTGTGCGCGACGATCATCACGAGCACCGGGAGGGTCAGGTGCTCCGCATAGGATCCGAACGCTCTCAGGTCGCCGGCGATCAGCGCGTCGAGCAGACTGAAGCCGGTCGTCGTGGGCGGGGCGATGAGCATCGGCGAGAGGCGGCCGGTCGGCGCCGGCGCGAGGCGCAGCGTCGTGTAGAAGACGAAGATGAAGGCGATGCCGAGCACGTATTCGGGAAGTGCTCCCGCGGAACGCGCGTACGCGATGAGCGGGCGCGTCCACCACGAGCCCTTGTGCGTGACCACGAGGTGAGAGAGAAGCAGTGCCGCGATCACGCCTCCGGCGAGACCGAGCGTGATGAGCTCGAGCGTCGCGGGCACCCTCACGGCGAGGTCCTCGGCGACGGGACGCCCGGTCACGATCGACGTGCCGAGATCGAGACGCAGCAACTGCATCAGATACTCACCGAACTGCTGCCACAGCGGCAGATCCAGCCCGAGCTCGGCCCGCGCCCGCTCGTAGTCCTCACCGCTGAGACGGCCGCCTGAGGCGACGAGCACGGGGTCGCCGGGAACGAGCTTCACGAGAAAGAAGGCGAGAACGGCGAAGGCGATCACCGACGCGATCCACGTCAAGAGGATGCGGACAAGCCACGCGGCGGTCTCTGCCAGAACGCGGCGACGGCGCAGAGCGACCAGGTCGCGCACTGGTCCGGACGGCTGCACAGCCGAAGGCGCCATCTGCGGCGCTGGTTCAGTCGTGGTGTCGATCAGCACGATGCGCCCTCCGGATCAGGTTCGGCTCCTTGGTCCCTTCATCGTGGGAGTTCGATGTTTCTTTGGCGTGCGTATGCCGTGACAAGACAATTGCGCGACTTGCAACCTCCACGCGCCGTGAAAAAAGACCAGACGAGTAGCCCAATTCGCGATCCCGGTCGCACCACTGCGCGTTCTGCCCGCAGACGCGAGGATCCCGCCATCAGAAACCAGATCCCTCGCGGGAAACCACGGCATTCATGGTTTCTCGGGCTGAAAGTGGTTTCTTAGGGACACGTCCTCGTCGAATGCGTCTCGGATCTCGTCGATGGAGCGTGCCGTGCTCAGAAGAAGGATCAGGAGCATCCGCGCCTTGGGGAGTACCTCGCCTCCGGCGCGATCGACGCGGCGACGGAGTTCTCCCTCAGCCGCACGCCCTTCCCCCGTCTGGGGCGACCGGAGGATGTCGCGGGGTCCATCCTGTTCCTCGCCTCGGACGACTGCACGTTCGTCAGCGGACATGTGCTCGCCGTCGACGGGGGCTGGACTGCCTACTCACCCGCCAACCGCCCCGGAACCGGTCCCTGAGCAAGGAGCGAAGCGACGAGACGAAAGGTCGCGGCACCCGTCCCGCGTGAGTGCACGAGGGACGGAAACACACTCCCAATGAGAAGAGGACTCCACAATGCTCGATCTGTCGGGCCGCGTCGCCATCATCACCGGGGCGGCATCGGGAATCGGTGCCGCGACCGCGCTCGCGTTCGCTGATGCCGGCGCCTCGCTCGTGCTCGCCGACTACGCGCCGGACGGTCACGACATCGCCGGTGTCATCGAGACGGCCGCAGCGAAGGGGGTGACGGCGATCTCGCAGGCGGTGGATGTTCGTCGCTCCGAGGATGTCGATGCCCTGGTGTCCACGGCGCTGCACCGCTTCGGTCGGCTCGACATCGTGCTCGCGAACGCGGCGATCGCCCGCAAGGTTGCCGCCGCACAGTTGGACGATGCGGCCTGGAGCGATCTGATCGATGTCGATCTCACCGGGGTGTGGCGCCTGTTCCGTGCCGCCCTCGGGCCCATGCGCGCGGCCGGGCACGGGCGGCTGCTCGCGACGTCGTCCACGGTGGGAAACCAGGAGTCCTGGACAGAGCACGTGCACTACTCCGCCGCCAAAGCGGGCGTCGTCGGTCTCGTGCGCAGCCTCGCCGCCGAAGTGGGGCCCGACGGCATCACCGTCAACGCCATCGCGCCGGGGATCATCGAGACGCCGCAGACTCTCGACGCCGCGAACTCGCTCGGGGCTCTCGGGATCGGCGCGACGGCAGAGTCGCAGCCGATACGCCGCGTCGGACGCCCCGACGACATCGCGAACGGCTTCCGCTACCTCGCCAGCGACGAGGCCTCTTTCGTCACGGGCCAGCTCCTGGTCATCGACGGAGGACGCACTCTCGTCAGGTGACCCGCCCGCGGCACGCTCGCTGAGGAAGTCGAAGGCGAGACGAAGCGATCCACGTGCCCGCCACGGCTCTTGACCGTCCATGGTCCGGCATCTGCGAGGATCGCCCCATGTCCGAGCAGGAGCGTGTGCCGACGTACGCGCTGGTGTGCGTGCACGGCATCGGCACGCAGGCGCGGGGGCAGACCGCGCGCGAGGTCGCCCATGCGTTCGCGTTGGGCACAGCAGAGCTCGGCGGCAGGTTCATCCCCTTGGCGGCGGCGGAAGACGTCGACACCGTCCGCGCACGCGTGGCACTTCCCGACCATCCGCCGTTCGATGTGGTCTTCCGCGACGCGTGGTGGGACGCCCGCGTCGAGCCGGTGTCACATCGACGGACGCTGGGATGGATGCTGCGCGTCGCTCCGTTCGTCCTGTGGGCCACCGTGGCGCTGTGGTGGCACGACATCGGCGAGGCGTTCCCCCGCCGGCGCCGCGTGGACGAGCTACGGCACACCCTGCTGGCGTGCCTCGCGATCGTGCTGTGCCTGGTGGTCGCGCCGCTCGTGCTCGTGATCGCGCTGGTCCTGCTGCCCTTCGCTCTCGTCCATCCCTGCACACGGCGGCGGATCGGCGAGGTGATCAGCGTATGGTTCGGCGATGCGTGGAGCTATCGTTCCGATCTGCTGGACGAGTCGGCGATCTCCTACGTCCTCGAGATGATGCGCGAGGCGCGTGCGAAGGCCGATGCGACCGTCCTTGTGGGGCCACTCGCAGGGAGCGGAGCTCTGTCGCCGGGTCGCGCTGCTCGAACCGCCGGACGGATGCGTGTGGGTGGGGTCGGGCGAGACGCAGCTGGGGATGCTGCGCACCCTGCGCCGCAGTCCGCTTCTGCCGGTGGCGCTCTGGGCGCATGCGCTCATCGCTCCCGCACTGTTCGGGATCCTCGTGGCGTCGTGCTGGCGGCTGCTGAGCACGGCCTGCATCACGCTGTGGGAGATGGGACAGCAGCTGGTCGCGGCGGCGTGGACGGGCTCGGCCTCCGCCGCGTCGGATGCCGCCGTCACAGCCGAAGCCTCCTCGGATGCGCTGTTCCGCGCCGCGTTCGAGTTCCTCCCGGGCGGCATCGCCCTGCTCGCCGTGCTCTCCGTGACGCTCGTGCTGGTCGTCTTGACCAGGCGTTGGCCGGCAGATGTCCCCCGTCAGCCGGAGTGCGAGGTGATGATCGTGAAGTCTCTGCTCGACCCCGTCTGCCTCGGCCCCGTCAAGCCGGGCTCGCCGGTGCGATACGTGCCGACCGCGCCTCTACGCCACTGGCATCGGGAGCACATGCGGTACTTCAAGAAGGCCCACACAGGAATCGCTCTCGTCGAGGCGCTGGTCGGCACCGAGCAGTTGTGCCTGGCCCCATACGCGCCACGCGTCGCCCGGCGACTCTATCTGGCGGGCGCGCTCGCGGCCGCCGCCTGCTGCGCGGGGATGTGGGCCGCCGGAACCGCTCTGATGCGTGCCTTCGGACTCGGTTGATCCACTCGCCTCGCGAACCAACCTCCTCTTCGGCCGCTGCGCGAGCTGAGCATACGACCTCCCGGCCGCCGAGCGAGCCCACCCCACCCCGGTCGCTGAGCGAGCCGAAGGCGAGACGAAGCGCCCCACCCCGGTCGCTGAACGAGCCACTCCACCCCGGTCGCTGAGCGAGCCGAAGGCGAGACGAAGCGCCCCACCCGCACCTCGTCCACCGAACGGCGGACAGCGCTCGCGGGCCATCCCCGCTACGCTCCTCTGAGGAGCCTTCGAATCGTGACAGCAGATTTTCGACCGGACACACCGCCGACACAATCGGCTGCTAGTGTTCCCGGCGTCAGCCGCTCGCCAGATACTCAGGGGGATGATGTGTCGACCGATAGCCAGGTCGATGCGACGACGGAGTCGCTGGAGCCATCGCAACAGTCAGACGAGCAGCATGCAGCGCAGGGGACATCAACCTCGACGCCGATCACCAGTTCAACGCCTCTTCCCCACAAGCCTTCAGTGAGAAACTGGCGCCGCAGCTACCAACGCAGACTCTTGATCACCGACTTCCTCGCTCTCGTCTGGGTCGTGTTCGGTACACAGATCGCGTGGTTCGGTCTCGGCAATGCACAGCTGTCGATCATGCAAGACAGCCGCATCAATGATGTCTCTTACTGGCTCTTCTCAGCCGGACTCGTCTTGGCGTGGCTCGCGGCGCTTTCGTGGAGCGACTCGCGAAGCGATCGCGTGATCGGTACCGGGTCAGCAGAGTATGTCCGTGTCGCCGATGCGAGTCTTCGTCTCTTCGGAGCGATCGCGATCGTCGCGTTCCTTACGCGGATCGATGTGGCACGTGGATTCCTCCTGATCAGCCTGCCTCTCGGCGTGGCCGTGCTCCTCCTCACCCGATGGCTGTGGCGACAGTGGCTCATTGCGAAACGAGCATCTGGCGAGTTCTCTGCCCGTGTACTGCTCGTCGGCTCAGTGGATTCCGTCGCCCAGATCGCTCGCGAACTGCAACGCAACCCGAGCGCGGGGTACGACGTGGTCGGCGCCTGCACTCCAAGCGGCACGGTGGCGGGCACCGTGCCCGGTACGAGCATCCCGATGATGGGCTCCGTCAACTCCGTGGAGCGGGCGATGTATCTGACGAACGCCGACACGGTCGCGGTCACCAGCACGGACGAGCTGCCGCCCGACAAGGTGAAGCAAATCTCGTGGAACCTGCAGGCCGGCCGTCAGCACCTCGTGCTCGCGCCGAGCATCGTCGATATCGCAGGCCCGCGGCTACACACCCGGCCGGTCGCAGGCCTTCCGCTGATTCACGTCGAGACGCCTCGCTTCTCGAAAGGGCAGGCCTTCGTCAAGCGGACATTTGATGTCCTTGGTGCGACCACGTTCATCATATTGCTCTCTCCGATCCTGCTTGCCGTCACGATGGCTGTGGCGTTCACGAGCAATGGTCCGCTGCTCTACAAGCAAGAGCGCGTCGGACACCACGGGCGTCCTTTCTACATGCTGAAGTTCCGGTCAATGCGTGTAGGAGCCGATAAGGAGCTCAAAGCGCTTCTCGAGGCTCAGGGTACGAGCGAGAAGCCACTCTTCAAGATCAAGGACGATCCGCGGGTCACACCCGTCGGACGATTCATCCGCAAGTATTCGCTCGACGAACTTCCCCAGTTGTTCAACGTGCTGGGTGGTTCGATGAGCCTCGTCGGCCCCCGCCCACAGATTGCCGCCGAAGTGGCGCTCTACTCGGATGCCGCACGACGCCGATTGCTTACGCGTCCCGGTCTCACGGGTCTCTGGCAAGTCAGCGGGCGGTCCATTCTTGAGTGGGAGGATGCGGTACGTCTCGATCTTTTCTACGTGGAGAACTGGTCCCTCGTCGGGGATCTGGCGATCTTGGCAAAGACAGCTAAAGCCGTCATAGCTCCCGGGGATAGTGCTCATTGAGCTGAACCCCGAGTACTTATGTTGGACGTAGATAGTCGCCCCGCGTAGCATCGTTTGCAGAGAAATTGATCAGAGACTCGCACCCCTCGACCCAAGCGTCGCGGATGTGAGAACTATTCGCGCCCCAATGAGAAATGTGGCACTACCCAGCCCCCTTCTTCCGAGTACCCCGCGAAAGCCCCGAATCGTCGGTAACGGCGAAAGTGAGACCATTTTGGACGAACGCAAAGAGCACGAGGAAACGCCGCATATACGCCGAGTGACGCGCCGTAAACTCCTTAGCGTCGCCGCCGCCGGGGGAATAGCCGCGCTCGGAGGGCTGGGACTCGCGACTTTGATTCGCTCGGACGAAAGCGACCGTTTCGTGATGCCGCCAACACCTACTGAAGGCACAAACCAATCGACTGAGCTTCCGAAGGTCGCAGCATTATCAATGCAAAGCCCTCCAGCGGCAGCAATTTGCACCGCGAGAACAAATACTCGCCGAATTTCTTCTCGCGGTCGCCCCACTAGCCAATAGCATAGTGGATGATCGGTCACCGCTGCGCGGATGGATAGGTGACGGATGGTGTCGAGAACCATGCAATCCAGAAAATGCGCGGATCATGGAGCAGGTGGCGTCGCTCACCTGGTTCTACGCCAATGAACGGTCGTGGAATCCCTATTACCACGACGACACGCTACTCGCACGAATCGAAATTGCACTGAACTTCTATATGAGGCTACAAGCCACAGACGGAGGATTCCCTGAAGGCGAGGAGGGACTTAGCCGACTCGCACCCACAGCCTTCGGGACGGTCGCCCTGACTTCAGTTCTCGCCGATCTTAGATCGTCACAAGCACTGCCGCACCAACTCTCCGAATTGGAACACACACTAGCCGCGAGCAGCGAATGGATCATGTCGTCCGAGCGTGGGTATTGGTCCTCGCCGCGAGTGCCTTCCAACCAAGTCGTTGCGGGGCTGGTGGGTGTTTCGCGGGTCGCCGATGCACTCCAAGACCAAACCATTGCTTCCGATGTGCCCAGGCGGATCGCCTGGCTTGAAGATAATGGGCAATCTGCGGCCGGGTACTTCCTCGAAGAGGGGGGAACCGACCTCGGGTACGGTCTCGCCGTCACCCTCCCCTATCTCGCTGAGCTCTATCAGCAAACCCACGATCCTCGATTGATTCATATGGTGCGCAAGTGGGTAGGCTTTACCAGCCTCATGGCGTTGCCTGAATTTGACGGCTCTGGCTTCGTCGTTTTCGATGCACTTAACACACGCACGACGCTCCCGGAGCTTACGGGAACCCCGGAGGATTCTCGAGATGCTCGCGCTTTCGGTCGGCAGTTTATCGACTTTGTTCCAAGCATCTCAGTCTTCTTCGAAACGCGAGCCGAGAAGATGGAAGCACGCTCGTCTTGGGCTCAGAGCTCCTCGGACATATCTCCTCGCGAGAGAGGAGATATTCGACCTCGCCTGATGCACCAGATTCCAGCCGCACGCTTGGGTGCCGACGCAAGCGAACGCGAAGCGCAGATCAACAATATGACGCCCTTGAAGGAGAGTCGATTTACCCGTTCCTTCAACTCGCCCGGCGAGCAAAGCTTTCTGTTTGTGCGACGCCCCGGGTATTATTTCGCGGGATCAACCGGTAAGCGTGCAACTGATCGCGTCCGCTCAGGCCCTGGGCTCCTATGGGGCCCGAGATTCGGAACGCTGGTCGCATCACGAGGTGGGTCTTCGGAAGGGTACTGGACGTCCACCTCGGACGGAATGGATAGCGCGCGGATCGATTCGATTGGCACCTATTTTAAGGGGAACTCTATTTCGGATCCCGAAATAGACCCGGAAGATCTCGTGTCAGTTTCCGGCTTGTTCACGGCCAGTTTTTCCGACGACGAGAAGATGGTGTCCAAGTTTGTGACCTTCGAAGATAACAAACTGTCAATGCGCATACGCGCAAAGACTACCACGCAGGAGGTTATCCCCTTCCTTCTTCGCGTCGATGACGCAATAAAAATTGACGATCAAGAACGTTTTAACCCTCGGAGCATTGAGTCCACAAGAGCGAGATCTCTATCAATATTTAGAGGCGATGCCGGCGTTAGTGTCACATGGGACCAGAATCTTCAGATACGGCTGAAAAGGAGCACCTACACCTACTTCAAAGAAGGGTTAATACGACACACGCTCTATATCTACCACGATGGAAATATCAACCTCGCTTTCAAATTCTCGTAGCGTAGCGTTTAGAATTCTTGCGGCGAGAGGCCGGTTCGAGGAGAGCGGGGCGAGCGGTACGCGGAGATCATCCAGCTCTGGCGTGGCAGCTGGACGGAGTTTGCGCTCTTCCTTGAATAGGGAGCCTGTCGCAGTATGCCGATGACCCGAGGTGGACGGGTCTGGTGCAGTGGCGTCTCGATTTGTCTGAATCGGCCTGACTTTTGTTCCTATCGGGAGCCTTGGCCAGCGGGTGCTGGTTCGGCGGATTCTTGGTCAGCGTAGTACGCGTCCTCGATCTCGATCGGGGTGCGCATGTCGAGCTCGCCGTGGAG
>NZ_CACSKB010000029.1 GCF_902706225.1 Microbacterium sp. 18062 | reverse complement strand
GTGGGGCGGGGTGGAGGCATCCCACAACGGCGGGACTCGGTTCCGCGGGTGGCGGGATGCGATTCCACAGCGTGCGGCCGTCGGGAGCTGCCGCCGACATACAATCCGAGCCGAGGCGACGTCGCCCCGCGCAGTCCGCGCCCGGCGTCGCCGCGAGAACCGCAGAACCGCAGAACCGCAGAACCGCAGTGCGGAGAGGGAGGATCGGCGCACCATGGAGCGCGACATCTACGACGAGGACCACGAGGCGTTCCGCGACGTCGTCAAGGAGTTCATCAAGCGGTACGCGACGAACGAGAAGCGCGAGAAGTGGGATGCGGACGGCGAGATCGACCGCGCGACGCTCCTGGCCGCCGGTGAGTCCGGCATCATCGGCCTGTCCGTCCCCGAGGAGTTCGGCGGTGCCGGGATGCTGCAGGACTATCGGTTCCGCGCCGTCGTCAACGAAGAGGTCATCAAGGCGGGCCTGGGCTCGCTCGCCGGTGCCTTCGGCATCCAGGACGACCTGGCCGTTCCGTACCTCGCGCACTTCGGCACGCCGGAGCAGCAGCAGAAGTGGCTGCCCGGGATGGCGACCGGCGAGGTGCTCGGCGCGCTCGCGATGACCGAGCCCGGCGCCGGCAGCGATCTGCGCAGCATCGCCTCCGTCGCGAAGAAGGTCGACGGCGGGTGGATCCTCAACGGCGCGAAGACGTTCATCTCCTCGGGCAAGACCGCTGACATCGTCGTGACGTTCGTCAAGACCGGCGAGGGCAACCGACCCGACGCGTTCAGCCTCGTGCTGGTCGAGAACGGCATGGAGGGCTTCGACCATGGAAAGAAGCTGCACAAGATGGGCTTCGCCGGCCACGACACCGCCGAGCTGTCGTTCACGGACGTGTTCATCCCCGACGAGAACCTCATCGGTGGCGAGCCGGGCCACGGCTTCGTGCAGCTCATGCGCAACCTTCCGCTCGAGCGTCTGTCGATCGGCGTCGCCGCGGCCGCAGCATCCGAAGCGGCGCTGCACTGGACGCTCGACTACACGAAGAGCCGCGAGGCGTTCGGGCAGCCGGTCGCCGACTTCCAGAACTCACGGTTCGCGCTCGCCGACATCGCGACGACCGTCGACGTGCTCTGGGCCTATGTCGATCGCGCGATCGCCCTCTACGGCGAGCAGAGGCTCACGCCGGAGGAGGCCGCGAAGGTCAAGTTCTGGTCGACCGAGCGCGAATGGGAGGTCCTCGACAGCGCCGTGCAGCTGCACGGCGGCTACGGCTACATCATGGAGTACCCCGTCGCGCGCGCGTTCGTCGACGCCCGCGTGCACCGCATCTACGGCGGCACGAACGAGATCATGCGCGAGATCGTCGCCCGTCAGGTCACCGGACGCAGATAGCCCGACGCGGCGCTGCGCGTAGAGCGGATGCCGCATCCGCCCTACGCGTCGGCGGGTGCGGGCTTCGGGCGGCGCCGGGCGAGGCGGGCGACGCCGGCGCGGCCGAGACGGTCGGCGACCAGGATGCCGAGGGCGACGCCCGCGAGGCAGCTCGCGAGCGTGAGCGCGAAGAACCCCGCGATGAGCCCGGGGCCCATGCTCCACAGGTCGAACGTCTCGGCGGCGAGGACCGGATAGAGGACTCCCACGACCGCGGCGCCCGCGTAGTACTGCCACGTGCGCCACGACCGATAGAGCGCGAGCAGGAACGGCACCTCCGCGAAGAACGCCCACCAGACGGCGGCACCGAGGAACGGGAACACGACGAGGCCGGAGATGACGCCGACGAGGATGCCCGCGAGGGGCCGCTCGAGCAGCCGCAGCGCGACGGTCGCGGGCAGCAGCCAGAGTCCGGCGAGCGCCACCGACGCGAACGGGACCACGACGAACAGCGCCGACGACGCCCACCCGGCCGGCCACAGCAGCACCCCGCCGGCGACGCCGATCGCGGCGCAGGTCAGCAGGTAGACCGTCGAGACCCGGCTCATCGTGGGCTCTCGTCCGCCTTGGCGGAGTTCGGCGACGGCGACGCCGCGCCCACGCGCCAGTATCCGACGAAGCTGATGGCCTCCTTGTCGACGCCGCGTTCCACCAGGATGCGGCGGCCGCCGGTGGGCAGCGACTGCTCGCCGACGACGAAGGCGTGCACGCCGTCGGCGGGCAGGGCGACGTCGCGCAGGGTCTCGAGCGCGAGGGCGCCCGGTTTCGTCGCGGGGTCCCGAACGAGCCAGCGCACCTCGACGCCCGCGGGGCGGTCGAACTCCAGCGCATCGTCGTCGGCGGGAGTCTCGAGGATCGCGCTGCCGACCGCATCCGCCGGCAGCGTCGCGCAGATGTTGGCGACGGCGGGAAGGCCCGTCTCGTCCGCGACGAGCAACACGCTCTGCACACCTCGCTCGGGGTTGAACGACAGGCCCTCGTCGATGATGACGACGCTGTCGCCCGGCTGCGCGGTATGCGCCCAGCGCGAGGCGGGTCCGGCCTCGGGGCCCTCGCCGTGCAGCACGAAGTCGACGTCGAGCTCTGCCCCTGTGTCGCCGCTCGCGGGACGGAACGCCCGCACGGAGTAGTTGCGCATGACCGGCCGCATCCCGTCGGGGATGCGCAGGTACTTCAGGTATCCGAGCAGCTTGTTCGCCTTCGCGGGGATGCGCTCGAGACCCTCCTCGCCGCTGACCGGCAGGAAGATCCGGAACCACTGGTCGTACCCCATCGGCACGAAGCGGTCGATGTCGCCCTTCCCGAGCGTGATCCGCAGCCAGTGCGGCGAGAGACGTTCGGTGCGCAGCACCCGCAGGTGCAGCAGGTCCTGCGATGCGGGCTTGATGAGACGACTGGAACGGGCCATGGGAAACCTTCCGACGGATGAAGCGGGCGATGCGGATGACAGCGGATGCGGTGCCTCCGGCTGCCTCAGCCGGTGCCCCATGGGAACAGGAGTGCGAGCACGATGGCCGAGACCGCCCAGAACAGGAGCACGAACACCGTGTCGCGTGTGCGGAACGGCACGTCGTACCGCTCGGTGCGGTCGGGGTGGGCGCCGAACGCACGGGCGTCCATCGCGAGCGCGACGCGTTCGGCGTGCCGGATGGCGCCGGCCAGCAGCGGCACGATGTACCCGAGCCAGCGGGCCACCGCGGCGAAGGGGCCGCGGCCGCCGTGCGCTCCGCGCACCCGGTGCGCCTGACGGATCACGTCGAGCTCGTGCGCGAACCGCGGCACGAAGCGGAACGCCGCAAGCGCCGTGTACCCGATGCGGTACGGCACCCGCAGCTGCTGGACGAACGACCGCACCAGGTCGGGCCCGGTCGTCGTGAGTCCCGCGAGGAGCGCGAGCGCGATGATCGCGCCGAAGCGCAGCGCCGTCGCGAAGCCGATCGCGAGGGCGCCGGCGTACAGTCGCCAGCCGCCGATCTGCAGCATGACCGGGGTGGTGTCGATGAGCGAGGCGTCGGTCCACAGCGAGAAGCCGCATCCGATCAGCGCGATGACGGCCGGCACCGCGAGCAGGAGGATCGCGAGCATCCGCCCGCTGAGGCGGGCGCCGACCAGCAGCACGGCGTACGCGAGCACGAGGAACGCGAGCGGTGTCACGAGATCGCGCACGAACACGAGCACCACGGTCGCGGGGATCACCGCGGCGAGCTTCGCGAGCGGGTTCAGCCGGTGGAGGAACCGCACCGGGCTCGTCGGCAGCGCGCGGGCGAACGGGTCGGCCGCGGTGACGCTCATGAGAGGCTCCCCGGCAGATCCGTGAGCCGGGTGGCGCGGGCCAGCTCCGGATGCCGCGCCAGCCCCCGCAGGGCACGGCGCAGCGGCGGCACCCGGAGCCCCGCGCCCTCGACGAGCGAGACGTCGTCGAACACGTCGGCGGTGGGGCCCTGCGCTGCGATGCGGCCGTCGGCGACGACGATCATGCGGTCGGCGTACTCGGCCACCAGCTGCATGTCGTGGGTGACGACGATGATCGTCGTGCCGGCGGAGTTCAGCTCGGCGAGCAGGGCCAGCAGCTCGTCGGCACGCGCGCGATCCTGTCCGAACGTGGGCTCGTCGAGCGCGAGGACGGGCGCTCCGGCGACGAGCGCCGTGCCCACCGACAGCCGCCGCTTCTGGCCGCCGGAGAGCAGGAACGGGTGCGCGTCGGCCCGGTCGGCGAGCCCGAAGCGGGTCAGCAGCGCCGCCGTGCGGGCGCTCACCTCGGGGTCGGCGAGACGCTGCCGGCGCAGCCCGTGCGCGATCTCGTCGGTCACGGTGTGCGCGATGAACTGGTGCTCGGGGTTCTGGAACACGAACCCGATCCGGGACGGCAGGCTGCGGGCGTCGGCGCGGGCGACATCGACGTCGCCGACGTGCACGGTGCCGCGCGGGGCCGGAACGACCCCGGCGATCGCCTGGAGCAGGCTCGTCTTCCCCGCGCCGTTCGCCCCGACGATCGCGACGAACTCGCCGCGGCCGATGTCGAGCGACACGTCGTGCAGCACCTCGGCGCGGCCGCGCACCAGGGTGAGGTCGCGCACGCGCACCGCCGGTTCCGCATCCTTCGCCGGACGGATCTGCTCCCCCGGGCGAGCGAAGCGAGACGAAGGGACGGGCGGATGCTGCGCCAGGGCGGCGTGCAGCTCGTCGGGGGTGAGCGGCAGGGGATCGAGGACGAACCCGGCGGTGCGCAGGCGCAGACCCGCGAGAGCCGAGGTCGGCAGCCACACCCCGAGCCGGTGCAGCTCGGTCGCGCGGTGCCGCAACACCTCGTCGACCGGGCCGTCCGCGACGAGGTGCCCCTGCTGATCGAGCACGACGACGCGGTCGACGAACCCGACCGCCGCATCGAGGTTGTGCTCGACCAGCACGATCGACCGGTCGCCCGCGGCGACGACCTCGCCGAGCGTCGCGTAGACCTCCTCGATGCCCTGCGGGTCGAGGTTCGCCGTCGGCTCGTCGAGCACGAGGAGGGGCGACCCCATGGCCAGTGCCGCCGCCACCGCGAGGCGCTGCCGCCCCCCGCCCGAGAGCACGTCGGGGTTCTCGTGACGGCGGCGCCAGAGGCCCACTCGGCGCAGGGCGTCCTCGGCGCGGCGCAGCACCTCGTCGACCGGCAGGCGCAGGTTCTCGGGGCCGAAGGCGACCTCGTCGAGGAGCGTTCCGGTGACCAGCTGCGCGTCGGGGTCCTGAAACACCATCGCCACGTGCGTGCTCAGGGCGGCGACGCTGGTGTCGACGGTCGAGACGCCCTCGATCTCGACGGCGCCCTCGAGGGTCGCCGGCACCGCGTGCGGGATCAGCCCGTCGAGGGCGAGCGCGAGCGTGGACTTGCCCGATCCGCTCGGGCCCAGCAGCAGCACGACCTCGCCGCGGCCGATGTCGAACGACACGGACGCCGGAGAAGGGCGCGTCGCGCCGTCGTGCGTGATCGCGAGCTCCCGCACGCGCAGCAGGGGCGGCGCGACCGGGGCCGGGTCGGCGTTCGCGCGAGTCGGAGCAGGCGACGAAGGTGAATCGGGCACGGCACATCCAGGTCGGGTCGGCGGGTGGCCCTCTTAACTTAGCCGGCCCTAACCAGTGCGGGAAGGTGAACGGTCGGCGGCCATCCCCGTCAGCAGCTCCCGGATGCCGGTGCGATATGCCTCGGCCAGGTCCTCGGCGGGCAGGCCGCACAGCAGTGCGAACTGCAGCCCGCGCCAGTCCGCGACGATGCGGGTGGCCGCCCGTTCCGAGGCCGTGCCGGTGTACCCCTCCGCCTCGAGCACCTGCCGCACGAGCGTGACCCACCCGGTGCCGAGCTCGGCGAGATAGTCCGCCCACTCGTCCGGCGCGCTGATCGCGACGCCGAACTGATGGAAGAACATGACCAGGTACGGACGGTTCTCCGCGGCGCCGATGTCGCTCCAGGCGCGCAGCAGCCGGTCCTCGAGGGGCAGGTCGTCGGCCGCCAGCCGGTCGAACACGGCCGCGAGATGCGGGAACCGCTCGGTGGCGACATCCGCCGCGGCCTCCAGCAGCTTCGCCTTCGATCCGAAGTAGTAGAGCAGCATGCGGTTGTTGGAGCCGATCTGCCGGGCGATGCCGGACAGGCTGTGGTCGAGCAGGCCGTTCTCGAGCACGAGATCGGCGACGAGGCCGGCCAGGCGGCGACGCTCGGGGGAGTCGGTGACGGGCATGCCGGCCTCAGCGTCGGCCGGTGCGCACGACGCCCGCGCGGCGCAGGCCCGTGCCGACCCACAGCCCGATCGCGGTCCACACGACCGGCGCGAGCACGGACAGGACGAGGTAGGCGATCTGTGCCCACGGCTCGTACGTCGCGATGTGCGCGGCGAACGCCACCGCGACGGCGATGACGACGCCGATCACGACCGCGGAGACGAAGAACCGCCATGCCTGCCAGGCGCGGTAGCGGGTGAGGGCGGCGATGAGCTCTTGGATGCCGCCGAAGAGGATGGCGGTGCCGAGGTAGCGCAGCGTCCACTGGGGACTCGTGGCGCTGGCGACCAGGGCGGCCAGCACGTGGGTGAGCAGCGCCACCCACGGCAGCCGCAGCACCTCCTGCGCGACGATCCCGGGCAGCACGTGCACGCCCAGGACGAATCCGTAGGCGATGGGAGCGACGAGCAGGACACCGGGGGTGATCCATCCGGCGATGCCGCCGAGGAGCCCGGTCACCACGCCGATCGCCGCGCAGGTGAGGAGGACGCGCGTTGACATGACGGCGGAACGGGCCACGTCCCCAGCGTAGCCGCGACTCGGGCCGCTTCATCGCCCCATCGCCCCGATCCCGAGCCCCCGGTCCCACCTCCCTCCATCCGCGAGACTGCATGCTGGCGCCGAGACTGCGGGGCAACCCCACGGTCTCGGCGCTCACGTGCAGTCTCACGGCCCGGGGCGCGGGTCAGATGCCGCCCACCAGGCTCGAGACCAGGTTGATGGTGGCCGCGAGCACGACGACCCCGAGGAAGAACGACAGCAGCGCGTGGCGAAGCACCTCGCCGCGGAACCCGTCCGCCGTGAGGTCGGTGTCCGAGACCTGGTAGGTCATCCCCAGCGTGAAGGAGAGGTACGCGAAGTCGAGATAGCGGGGGCGCTCGCGCTGATTGAAGTCCACCCCGGCTTCTCCGGCGCGGTAGTAGAGGGCGGCGTAGCGCAGCGTGAACAGCACGTGCACGAGGAACCAGGATGCCGCGACGGTCACGAGCGCCACGCCCGCCAGCGCGAACCGGGCCGCGCCCCGCACCGACCCGGACTCGATCAGCACCAGCCCGATCGCGCCGAAGCTGGCCAGGCTCGCCAGGACGAGCAGCCCCTGTGCCACCGGCTGGGTCGGATCCTCCCGCGTCGCGTGGGCCGCCGTCTCGTCGGGGCCGAGACGGAGCACCGTCAGCCACACCCAGATCGTGTACGTCCCGGCGGCGGCGATCCAGCCGACCGCGGGCGCGTAGTCCCACGAGCCGACGAGACCCACGACGACCGACACCGCGACGAGCACGACGAACAGCCCCGCGACGCGCACCCCCGCCCTGTGCCGGAACGAGTGGAAGTCCCCGGACGGATGCGGCGCCTCGTCCCCGTCGGTCATCCCTCGTCCCCGGGGGCGCGGCCGGGCGGCAGGTCGATGTCGAGGCCCTCGACCTCGTGCTCGTGCAGGTACCTCGCGACGAAGGGGCACAGCGGAACGACCGTCTCGCCGCGGGAAGCGACATCCGCCATCGCCGCGCCCACCAGGGTGGACGCGAGCCCGCGGCCGGAGAAGGCCGGGTCGACCTGAGTGTGCGGAAAGACGAGGCGTCCCTGCGCGTCGACCTCGAACTCCGTGAAGCCGGCGAGCGCGACGCCGACTCGCACCTCGTATCGCCCCTCGGCGTCGTTGCGGTCGACGCGCACCGGGCCCTCGTCGGCGGTCATGGCGGTTCCTTCTCCTCGCTGGGTCCCACGCTAGGCCGCGCGGGTGCCGGGCGCTACGCCCGCCGCCCGTCCGCGCCCGCCCGTCAACCCCGTGGCGGCGGGGCCGGGCCTCTGCCTAGGGTGGGCGGCACGAGGGAGGAGCCCCCCATGACCGATCTGTTCCGCGCCGACGACCCGGCGACCGAGAAGCACCTCCGGATGCTGTCCGGCGACCTCATCGCGTGGTTCACGTCGATCGGCTCCGACGGCGCCCCGCGTGCCGTGCCGGTGTGGTTCTTCTGGCACGACGGCCGGATCTCCATCCTGAGCGAGCCCGACACGGTCAAGGTCGCCAACGTGAAACGCGACCCGCGCGTGCTGGTGCACCTGAACGCCGGCGGCCCGCACGGCGACGACGTGCTGGTGCTGCGCGGCACGGTCGAGGTCGTCGACGGTGGTGCGAGCGACTGGATCGCCCGCCACCACGAGCCGTACGAGGAGAAGTACCGCGAGGCGATCGCCGCCTACGGCACGCCGCTCGAGAGGTTCGCCGAGACGTTCTCCACCCTCATCGTGTTCACGCCCGAGCGCGTGCTCGGCTGGTAGCCCCGCCGCCTCGTACGCGTCGGCGCCCGGCCCGTCGTCAGCCTGCATCCGGCAGACTCGGGGGATGACCGCATCCCTCGTCGAGCTCCTGAGCACCGCCGGCGACGACGCGGATGCGGTGTACGACGCGTTCCTCGCCTGGACCATCGACCGGGGGCTCGAGCTGTACCCCGCGCAGGACGAGGCGGTGATCGAGCTCGTCTCCGGCGCGAACGTGGTGCTGTCGACCCCGACCGGGACGGGCAAGTCGCTCGTGGCCGTCGCCGCGCACGCGGGGTGCTTCGCCCGCGGCGGCCGCACCTACTACACCGCCCCCATCAAGGCCCTCGTCAGCGAGAAGTTCTTCGCGCTCGTCGAGATCTTCGGCGCCGCGAACGTCGGCATGGTGACCGGCGACTCCGCGGTGAACCCCGATGCGCCCATCGTCTGCTGCACGGCTGAGATCCTCGCCAACCTGGCGCTCCGCCACGGCGCCGACGCGGATGTCGACCAGGTCGTCATGGACGAGTTCCACTACTACGGCGACCCCGACCGCGGCTGGGCGTGGCAGGTCCCGCTGCTCTCGCTGCCGCGGGCGCAGTTCCTGCTCATGTCGGCGACGCTGGGAGACGTGACCCCGATCACGGCCGACCTGGCGCGGCGGACGGGGCGCGCGACGGTCGAGGTGACCGGCGCGGAGCGGCCGGTGCCGCTGCACTTCTCCTACGCCCGCACGCCCGCCCATGAACTGGTCCAGACGCTGCTCGACGAACGCGAGGCGCCGGTCTACATCGTGCACTTCTCGCAGGCCCAGGCCATGGAGCGCGCCCAGGCGCTCGCGAGCGTCAAGGTCGCCACCCGGGCCCAGCGCGACGAGATCGCCGAGGCGATCGGCGGGTTCCGGTTCACGACGGCGTTCGGCAAGACCCTGTCGCGGCTCGTGCGCGCCGGGATCGGCGTGCACCACGCCGGCATGCTGCCCCGCTACCGACGGCTCGTCGAGACGCTCGCGCAGCGGGGGCTGCTCCGGGTCATCTGCGGCACCGACACGCTCGGCGTCGGCATCAACGTGCCCATCCGCACGGTGCTGATCACGGCGCTGTCGAAGTTCGACGGCACGAGGATGCGACAGGTGAGCGCACGCGAGTTCCATCAGATCGCGGGCCGGGCGGGCCGCGCCGGTTTCGACACCTACGGCAACGTCGTCGTGATGGCCCCCGAGTGGGAGATCGAGAACGCCGAGGCGCTGCGCAAGGCCGGAGGCGACGCCGCGAAGCGCAAGAAGATCGTGCGCAAGAAGGCGCCCACCGGCGTCGTGAACTGGGGAGAGGGATCGTTCGAGCGCCTCGTCGAGGCGCCGCCCGAACCCCTCGTCCCCCAGATGCAGCTCACCGCGGCGATGCTGATCAATGTGATCGGCCGCGGCGGCGACGTGTTCGCGGCCGTCCGGGCGCTCGTGTTCGACAACCACGAGCCGCGGGCGCGCCGATACGCGCTCGCGCGTCGGGCGCTCGCGATCTTCCGGACCCTCCGCACCGCCGGCGTCGTCGAGACGGCGCCGGACGGCACCATCCGGCTGACCGTCGATCTGCAGCCGAACTTCGCGCTCAACCAGCCGCTGTCGCCGTTCGCGCTCGCCGCGATCGGCCTGCTCGACCCGTCGGACGCCGAGGGCTCGGTCGGCACAGCCCACTACGCGCTCGATGTGGTGAGCGTCATCGAGGCGACCCTCGACGATCCGCGACCGGTGCTCGCGCAGCAGCAGTTCAAGGCCCGCGGCGAGGCCGTCGCCGCCATGAAGCGCGACGGCCTCGACTACGACGAGCGGATGGCGGCGCTCGAGGAGGTCACCCACCCGAAGCCGCTCGCGGAGCTGCTCGCCCAGTCGTTCGAGGTGTTCGCCTCCGGCCAGCCGTGGGTGCGCGACTTCGAGCTGCGCCCGAAGTCGGTCGTCCGCGACATGTTCGAGCAGGCGTTCTCGTTCGCCGAGTTCGTCTCCTGGTACCAGCTCGGCCGCAGCGAGGGGCTCGTCCTGCGCTACCTGAGCGATGCCTACCGCGCGATCCGGCAGACGGTGCCCGCCGAGGCCCGCACCGATGAGCTGCTCGACATCGTCGAATGGCTCGGCGAGCTCGTCCGGCAGGTCGACTCGAGCCTCATGGACGAATGGGAGAGCCTCGTCGACCCGGATGCGGCGACCCCCGGCGAGGCGATCGTGCCGCCGGCCCCGCCCTCGGTGCTCGTGAACCGCCGCGCCTTCACCGTGCTGGTGCGCAACGAGCTGTTCCGCCGGGTGACCCTCGCCGCCCGTCAGCGCGACGACGAGCTCGTCGCGCTGGATCCTGAGGCGGGCTGGCCCGCGGCCCTCGACGCCTACTTCGACGAGCACGACGAGATCCTCACCGGGGGAGCCGCGCGGTCGCCCGCACTGTGCGTCATCGACGAGGCGGAGGCCGCGAACGGCAGCTGGCGCGTCGAGCAGATCCTCGACGACCCCGCTGGCGACCATGACTGGCGGATCCGCGCCGAGGTCGACCTCGGCGCATCCGCCGACGAGGGCACCGCCGTGGTGCGGGTGACCGGGGTGCTGCGGCTGTAGCCCGGCGGACGGCGTGAGGCGGCCCGTGTCGACCCCTCAGTCGTCGGACCGATGGGGCATCGCGCGCCTCACGCGCCCCGCAACATCGCTTCCGCCCCACCGATCCGACGACTGGCGACCTGTCCGGCGGTGGCCGTCGCGGTGGCGGGTCACCGGGTGGCCGGGGCGGGCCACGGCGGTCGGCGGGAGGGTACGGTGGGACGAGGTGCCGTAGCAGCGTCGCCGCATCCCTTCGCAGATTCGTCATGCCCCAGATCCCGACATCCCCTCCCGCGGGCGCCATCGCCGCGGACGCGGTGCTCGTCGTCGGCGCCGGACGGCTGGGCACCGCGCTGGTCGCGGCGCTGACGGATGCGGGCGTGGACGTCCGGGGCCCGGCGGGGCGCGGGGCGAGCGGGGAGGACGCCGCCGTCGTCCTGCTCGCGGTGCCCGACGCCGCGATCGCCGAGGCGGCCGCGCTCATCGCGCCCGGCCGCCTCGTCGGGCACCTCTCCGGCGCGACGACGCTCGCTCCGCTCTCGCCCCACGCGGCGTTCAGCATCCACCCGCTGATCACCGTGACCGCCCGGACGCGTTCGTTCACCGGCGTCCCCGCCGCCCTTGCCGGCTCGAGCGCCGCCGCGCTCCGCACCGCGCAGACGCTGGCCGCGGCGCTCGGCATGGCGCCCTTCGAGGTCGCCGACGCGGACCGCACGGCCTACCACGCCGCCGCATCCCTCGCCTCGAACCTCGTCGTCGCGCTCGAGAGCGTCGCAGAGGCGCTGGCGGGCACCGCCGGGGTGGACCGCGCCGCGCTCGTCCCGCTGGCACGGGCCGCGATCGACGACTGGGCCGTGCTCGGCGCCCGGGCCGCCCTGACCGGTCCCGTCGTCCGTGGCGACGAGCCCACCGTCCAGGCCCAGCGCGCCGCGGTGGCGGAGAGGCTGCCCGCACGGCTGGCGTTGTTCGACGAGCTCGTCTCGGCAGCGCGAGACCTCGCCGGCGCCGCGCCGCCCTCCGATGCGCGCTCGGGAGAGGAGCCAACATGACGATCATCCATACGGTCGCGGGACTGCGCGCGCATCTCGAGGACGTCCGTGGCCACAGCATCGGCTTCGTGCCGACGATGGGCGCCCTGCACGAGGGGCACCTCTCGCTGCTTCGCGCGGCGCGCGCCGAGAACGACGTCGTCGTGCTGTCGATCTTCGTCAACCCGGCCCAGTTCGACGACCCCTCGGATCTCGCCGCCTACCCGCGCACGATCGAGCACGACGTCGAGCTCGCGAGGTCGGTGGGCGTCGACGTCGTCTTCGCTCCCGACGTGGACGAGGTGTACCCGGACGGATTCGCCACGTCGGTGAGCGTGCGCGGTCTCGTGGCCGAGACGCTCGAGGGCGCTCGGCGCGGCGCCGGCCATTTCGACGGGGTCGCGACCGTCGTCACCAAGCTGCTGATGGCCGTGCTTCCCCGCGTCGCGTACTTCGGGGCCAAGGATGCGCAGCAGGTCGCAGTGGTGCGACGGCTGGTCGTCGACCTCGGCATCCCCGTGCGGATCGCGGTCTGCCCGACCTCGCGCGACGACGACGGGCTCGCCCGATCGAGTCGCAACACGCGTCTCTCGCCCGAGGAGCGCGACCGCGCCCTGAGCATCCCGCGGGCGCTCGCCGCCGTCGAGACCGCCGTCGCCGCCGGCGAGACCGACGCGGCGGCCCTGCGCTCCCGCGCGACGGATATCCTCGGCGAAGGGGGCACCGCGCCCGAGTACGTCGCCTTCGTGGATCCGCTCACGTTCGTGCCGGCGCCCGTGCTCGAACGCCCGGTGCTCATGGCGATCGCCGCGCGCGTGGGCGCCATCCGCCTGATCGACAACACCGTGCTCACACCCGGAGGCCGTTGATGCCATACATCCTGACCCTGCCGATCCGCGACGGGCGTGCCCCCGTCGTCGGAGCGCCGTCATGACCCGCTCGCAGACGACCCTCCGCCGCCTCCGCGAGATGAAGGCGGCGGGTGAGCAGATCGTCATGGTGACCGCCTACGACCACCCGACCGCGCGCGCCGCCGACGCGGCCGGTGTCGACATCGTCCTCGTCGGCGACTCGGCCGCACAGGTCGTGCTGGGCTACCCCTCGACCGTGTCGGTGAGCGTCGACGAGATGCTCGTGCTGACGGGCGCCGTGCGCCGTGGCGTCGAGGTGGCGCTCGTCGTCGCCGACGTGCCGTTCGGGTCGACCGAGGTGTCCGACGAGCAGGCGATCGCGACGGCCTTGCGCTTCGTGCGGGAGGCCGGCGCGGATGCGGTCAAGCTCGAGGGGGCGGGACCCGCCCGGCTCAGCCGCATCCGGGCGATCGTCGGGGCGGGCATCCCGGTGGTCGGCCACGTCGGGCTCACGCCGCAGACCGCGACGGCTCTCGGCGGCATGCGCGCTCAGGGCCGCACGGAGCAGACGGCCGCCCGCCTCGTCGATGACGCCTTCGCCGTGCAGGATGCGGGAGCGTTCGCGCTCGTCGTGGAAGCCGTGCCGGCCGAGGTGATGGCGGTGGTGCTGCCGGAGATCGACATCCCCGTCATCGGGATCGGCGCGGGCGCCGCAGACGGGCAGGTGCTCGTGCTGCACGATCTGCTCGGCATCACCCAGGGGCGGGTGGCGACCTTCGTCAAGCGGTTCGCCGCGGTCGGCGAGGACATCGACGCGGGGCTCACGGCGTACGCCGAGGAGGTGCGCAGCGGCGTCTTCCCCGGCCCGGAGCACGTGTACCCGGCGGGGCAGGAGGCGGTGGCCGCGGCTCGTGCGGCCGTAGCGCGGCGCGCGCGCCCCTGAGCCCCTGTCGTGCCGACGTCGCCCCGGGTCGTCGGATCCGTGGCACGGATGTGGCCGGACGAGGCGGGTGAGCGCCGTGCACGGCGTCGCGTCCGACGACTGAACGCGTATCGCACCGCAGTTCCTGGGCCCCTGCCGCAACCCCGGGGCGCATGTCGGGCATTCGGGGGAGGATGGGGGCATGGGCGCGAGCGGGAGAGGGATGCGGGCGGCCGCGGCCATCGTGCTGGTCGCGGCGGCGCTGCTCGCGGGCTGCGCGGCGGAGCGCCCCGCGCCGACCACGTCGCCGACCCCGATCCCGACCCGCACCGAGACCCCGACCCCGACCCCGGTCGATCCGGTCGAGCGGCTCAGCCTCGAGGAGCGGGTCGGACAGCTGTTCATGGTCGGCACCTCGGTCGACGGGGCCGACCCCACGACCCTCGCCGCCGTCGCCGACCGGCACGTCGGCGGGGTCTTCCTGCATGGGCGGTCGTCGGCCGGGGCCGCCGTGACGGCGCAGCTCGTGGCTCAGTTCACGTCCGCGCACGATCCGGCGTCCCCCCGTCTCTGGGTCGCGACCGATCAAGAGGGCGGCGACGTGCAGGTGCTGTCGGGCGAGGGGTTCGAGCCCATGCCGACGGCACTCACCTCGGCGCAGCGCGACGACGCGACTCTCCGCGCCGACGCCGCGCGGTGGGGCTCGCAGCTCGTCGCGGCGGGCGTCGACATGAACCTCGCCCCGGTCGCCGACATCGTGACGAGCCCCGAGACGGCGCGCGACAACAAGCCGATCGGCATCTACAACCGCGAGTACGGGTTCGACGAGGCGACGGTCGCCGCGAAGGCCGGCGCGTTCGCGCAGGGGATGCGGGACGCCGGCGTGCTGCCGACCCTCAAGCATTTCCCGGGCCTGGGGCGGGTGACCGGCAACACGGACTACGCGGCGGACGTCGTCGACACCGTCGTCGGAGCGGATTCTCCCGACGTGAGCGTCTACCGCACGCTTCTGCCCCAGGGGCCGGCGGTCGTCATGATGGCCACGGCGGTCTACCAGCGGATCGACCCGAGCGCCCCCGCCGCGTTCTCCGCGCCGGTCGTGACCGGCCTGCTGCGCGAGGCCCTGGGATTCGACGGCGTGGTGATGACCGACGATCTGTCGGCGACCGCACAGGTGGCCCGCTGGGCGCCCGCCGACCGCGCGATCCTCGCGATCGACGCGGGAGTCGATCTGCTGCTCGTGTCGGCCGATCCCTCCGTCCTCCCCGAGATGTACGACGCGGTGCTCGCCCGGGCGCACGCCGACCCGGGGTTCGCGGCCAAGGTGGATGCGGCGGCCGGCCGAATCCTCGATCTCAAGTCCACGTTCCCCTGACCTGCTTCGTCCCGGGGCGTCGGCGGAGCGTTGCTCGATCCGGGCCGCGCCGCTACGGCCGAGCGCCGGCGACGGCGGCGCTCAGCGCCGCGCGACAATGCTCGGCGAACACGGCGGCCTTGCGGTTGAGGGGTTCGCCCTCGCGGCTGGCGAGCACGATGTCGAGACCGGGAACGTCGTCGGTGAGCGGCACGGCCGTGATGCGACCGCCGTCGTAGGTGCGACCCACCGCCGGGCGTTGATGGAGCAGGGAGTATCCGTGTCCGCGCGCGACCATTGCCCGCACCGCCTCGAAGCTGGCGAAGCGGTAGCGGATGGTGGGTGTGAGGCCGCGACTCGTGAAGACGTCGGTGAAGTAGTCGCGGCTGATGGGCATGTCCAGCAGCACCATGGGCTCGGTCGCGAGCTCGGCGAGGGACAGACGCCCGCGGAGGGCGAGGGGGTCGTCTTCGGCGAGGGCCACGTAGAGGGGAGCCGTGGCCAGGCGCTCTTTGCGGATGCCGTCGCCAAGGCCCAGATCGTAGGTGAGGGCGATGTCTATCGCGCGGCTGCTCAGGGAGCGCACGATCTCGTCGGCCGCATAGTCGCGGATGTGCGGTTCGATACCGGGATGCTGCTGCGCCAGGTCGAGCATGATCTGCGGGAGGAAGAACGGCGCCAGGCTGGGGAAGCAGGCCGCATGCAGGGTTCCGTCGAGGGCATCGGGGCGGAACGCGTCGTAGGTGTCGTCGACCGCGCCGAGAATGGCGCGGGTCCGGGTGAGCAGCTCCGTCCCGGTGGCCGTCAGCTGGAGGCCCTTCGTACGGTGGCGGATGAAGAGCTGCGTGTCGAACGTCTTCTCGAGCTGGGTGATCGCATTCGACACGGCCGACTGCGCGATGAAGAGATCGACCGCGGCGTCGGTCATCGAGCCCAGTTCCGCGGCGCGCGCGAAGTAGCTCAGCTGCGTGAGCGTGAATTCTCGGGATGATCTCATGAGGCGGTGATGTCTCCTCCCCCATCATGCGGCGTCAGCGTTTCGCATGTGTTTCGCAGATGCCCCATGCGCGCGGGATCTGTTGGATCTATGGAGACGGCGCGGTTCGAAGGGGAGCCGGCGGCTCGAACGGAGGCGCTCGGTCACCCTCGCACCGCTCCGCCGAGGATTCCGCGGATGAAGAACCTCTGGAGGACGAGTGTCACGACCACCGGCACGATCATGGCGAGGATCGCTCCGGCCGTGACCATGCTGAGCCCGCCGCCCGTCGACTGGATCATCCCGGCGACCGTCACCGTCACGGGTGCGTCGGAGGCGCTGCCGAGGAACAGCAGGGGGATGAGCAGGTCGTTCCACGACCACATGAACTGCATGATCGCGAGCGCGGCGAGGGCCGGCACGGACGTCGGGACGACGATGCGGAAGAACGCTCGGACGGGGCCGGCCCCGTCCAGCGCGGCGGCTTCGAGGATCTCCCCGGGGAAGGCGCGGAAGAAGCCGTAGAGGAGGAAGACCCCGAACGGGATGACGAAGCCGACCTGGTAGAACCACACGCTGGGGATGGAGCCGACCAGGCCGAGCTCGCGGAAGAGCCGCAGCACCGGCACGAGGGTGAGCTGAGGAGGAACGACGAGCAGCGCGACGGCGCTGACGAGCACCACCACCCGGCCGCGGAACCTCATCCGCGCGAGGGCGTAGGCGGCGATCGCGCTCAGCAGCACGGTGAGGATCGTCGTCGGGACGGTGATCAGGAGACTGTTGATCAGCGCTCGGCCGATGCCACCGGTCGTGATCGCGTCGGCGAAGTTGCGCACGGTGAACAGCGGATCGGTGATGATCGTCCACCACCCGGAGGTCACCGCGTCGTTCGGCGTTCTGAACGCGTAGACGATGACGCCGACCAGCGGGACGACCCAGAGGGTGGTGACGAGGATGAGCGTGAGGTGCACGGGTGCGCGGCGCGCGGCGCGCGAGATGCGGACGGCGGTGGGGGACATGGCTTAGCGCTCCGCTCGGAATCGCCGGACGTTGGAGACGATGACGGGGATCGACGCGACCAGGAGGACCACGGCGATGGCGGCCGCGTGTCCGAACTCCTGGGCGCGGAACAGCTCGGAGTACATGCGGTTGGCGATGACGTCGGTGTTGAAGCCGCCGTTGGTCATTGCGTAGACGACGTCGAAGACCTTGAGGGCGTAGATCACCTCGGTCGTGTACACGACGGCGATGGTCGGCGCGATCTGGGGGACCGTGATGTGCCAGAACACGCGGAACGGTCCCGCTCCGTCGAGCTGAGCGGCCTCGGTAGTCTCCTGGTCGACATTCTTGAGGGCCGAGGAGAGCATGACCATCGCCAGTCCGACGTCCGTCCAGACGGCCACGCCGATGAGCGAGAACGTGGCGATGGCGGGATCCGACAGGAACGCGACGGTCTCCCCGCCGAGCACGTCGATGAGCGCGTTGATCGTGCCGAGCTGTTCCGATCCGGAGGGCTGATACGCGTACATGAGTCGCCAGATCACCCCCGCCGCCACCAGCGAGATGGCCGTCGGCAGGAGCATGACGGTGCGGATGACGGCGCCGTAGCGCACGCGGTCCGCCAGCACGGCCATCACGAGGCCGATGGCGAGCGCGGCGATCGGGAGCACGACGACCCAGAGGAGGTTGTTCCGCAGCACCGGCAGCACCTGGTCGCTGAACACCCAGGCGAAGTTGTCGAGCCCGACCCAGCCGGTGCCGTCCGACCCCTGGAAGGAGAGCACGACCGTCTGCACGAGCGGATAGAGCAGGATCGCTCCGCCCAGAAGCGCTGGCAGGAGCAGCCATGCCCATGCGCGGGCGCCCTCCCGCCGGCGGTACGGAAGAAGGTCGACGAGGCGCTCTCCGACGAAGAGCCAGGCGATGACCGCCAGGGGGATGACAAGGACGCCGAGGACGGCGGTCGAGAGGGCGCTGAAGTCCACCGCCCCTCCTTTCAAGGGAACTCGAGCTGGGTGCGGTGCGGGCGATGTGCCCGCACCGCACCCAGTGGCGATGTGTCAGCCGGCCGCGAGCGAGGCCATGGTGGCCAGGTTCGCGTCGAGCGTCGACGGGTCCTGCACGAACTCGGCCGCGGTCTTGTTGAACTGCGCGTACATCTGCGCGGAGACCGCGTCGAGCGGGAACAGGACCAGGGTGTCCGCGCCCAGGATCTCCTCGGAGATGTTCGCGAGGATCTCGTTCGGGTAGACCGAGGGGTCGACCCCCGTGTTGGCGGGAACCCAGTTGCCGGTGGCGGCGATCAGGTCCGCGTGCTCGGCCGACGCGAGGTAGGTCATGAGCGCGGCCACCTCGGGGCGGTCGGAGAACGCCGAGAGGATGGTGCCGCTGTAGCCGTCGACATCCGCGTACTCCGGGGTGACCGTGGGCAGCGGCAGGAAGTCGATGTCCGTGATCGGCTCGAGCGACGGGTCGGAGGACAGCACCATGGACGCGGTCCAGGTGCCCCAGTGCTCGATCTCGCAGTTCGCCGGATCGGTGTACATGCCGGCGTGCGCCGCGCCCGGGTCGGTGGAGAGGATGCCGCTGGGGCCGCCGTAGACGGTCTCGTCGTCGGCGACGACCTGCGAGAGCAGATCGAACGCCGCCCGTACCTCGGGCGAGTCCCAGGAGGCCTCGCCGGACGCCAGCGCGTTGACGAACTCGGGCCCGGCCTGCTTGATGAGCAGGTGCTGCGTGAAGTACGCGGCCGGCCAGCCGGTGGTCGCTCCGGAGCTCAGCCCCATGCACCAGGGTGTCGTGCCCGACGCCGCCGTGTCCGCGGCCCAGTCCGTGAGCTCGTCCCAGGTGACGTCAACGCCGGTCGGGCCGTCGTAGTTGTTCGGGTTGTACCAGAGCATGTAGTTGTCGACCATCGTCCAGAGCCCGTAGTTGGCGCCGTCGATCGTCGTCGCCGAGCGGAACCCGTCCGCGAAGCTCTCGGTGAGGAGGTCCTCGCCGACGAGCTCGTTGAGGTCGTGCAGGTCGCCGGTCTCGGCGTAGCGGGCGAGGGTGCCCGGTGTCAGCGAGGCGATGTCGATCGGCGTGCCGGCCTCGATGTTGGTCTGGATGATCGTGTCCTTGTCCTCCGTGCCGGTGAACTCGACCGTGACGCCGGTGGCCTCCTCGAACGGCTCGAGGGTGGCGAGGAACCGCTCACGCTCATCGCCGCCCCAGGAGGCGATGAGGCTCACGGTCGTGCCGTCGAGGTCCTGGCCGTCGGCGATCTCCGTCGCGCGGTCGGTCGCGGCGGTGATGAGCTCGGCGGAGAAGAGGCTCGATGAGCCGGAGGATGCGTCGTCGGTGCCGGCCACGTCGGCGCAGCCGGCGAGCAGGAGCGACGCGACGCCGAGAGTGGTGATCGCCGGCAGCACGGCCCGGCGGCGGGTGTGTTGGTGCATGGTGTCTCCCTAGTGATGTGGGGTTCGGGTGGTGCGCGGATCAGCGGAGAGGCGCGACGATCGGTGCGAGGTGGTCGATCGCGGCGCGGACGTCGGCGATCGGCCTCGGCGAGGCGTCGATCTCGATGAGTACGGGGTCGGTGAGACCGGCCTGCGCCATGACCGAGCTCCAGGCGGCCCAGTCGACGATGCCGGCGCCGGGGATGCGGCAGAGCTCGCGATGATGCTCGTAGACCGTCTCGTCGATGCGGAGGTCCCAGGAGATCGGACCGGTCGCGTCCTTCCAGTGGGCGGCGACGAGGCGCTGCCGGTGCCGGGACGCGACGGCGACGGGGTCGCCTCCGCCGAGCAGGATATGCCCGGCATCGGGGCACAGCCCGACGTAGAAGGGGTCGGTGGCGAGCATGTAGAGGTCGATGTCTCGTTCGAGCCACATTCCGGAGTGCGACTCGGTGTGCAGACCGAATCGGATGCCGCCGCGGTGTGCGATGAGTCCCACCTCGTGAAGCACCTCGGCCTGCCTCTCGACCTCGCCGATGCCGACGAAGCGAGTGCGTCCCTGGCCGCGGGTGGTCCGGGGCGGGACGCTGCCGATGAGCCAGGTGGCGCCGATCTCGGCGAGGAAGTCGACGTGCGTGCGGGTCTCCTCGAGCAGCGCGGTGGTGCCCCGGCCCGCGTAGCAGGCCGGATCCTCGAGCTCCGGAAGGTAGGCCCCGCTGAGGGAGAGGCCGCGTTCGGCCAGGACTTCCGAGAGGGCGTCGACGCTGCCGTAGGCGGCGACGGCGGTTCCCCGGTCGAAGGGAGCGCCCCCGACCTCGAACGCGGTGGCACCGCTCTCGTCGAGCAGGTCGAGCACGCGGTCCCAGAGGGCGCGCGGCGCATCGGCTCCTCGGCGCGCCAGCTCGTCTGCCCCCGACAGTCCCCAGAACGCGGGATCTGCGAACGTGTAGAGCTCCACGCCGAAGCGCGGGGGGCGGGGGTCGTTCACGGGGATGCCTTTCGGGGGCCGGTCGGGTTGCTGGGGAGCCTATGGAGCGCGGTGACGCAGGGCATAACAGCGAGAGCAGATGCAGTCCATCGAAATCGCCGAAGTCGCGGTGCGATCGCGGGACGGGAAACACCGGGGAAACATGGTGCGGCTGGAGGGACGCGCGGTCTGCCCCGCGTGAAGGAGCACCCTCGTCGGGAGCAGATTTCGAATGTGTTTCGCAGATGTATCCGCGTCGTTGCATCTGTGTATTCGATGCATGACTTGCGCGCAGCACATTTGCCGCGCTCGGGCGTCTCACCGAACACTGGGAGTCTCGCGGGTCGAATCCCGCTCGTCTGACGGCGTCAACGCCGCACCCCGTGGAGCACCGACATGCCAGAACCTGCAGAAGCCGCCCTGCACGATCGCTATGCCCGTGCGATGGACGGCGTCGCCACCTCGGTCGCCGTCGTCACGACCGACGGCCCTGCCGGCAGGTTCGGCCAGACCGTCCGCACCGTTGCCGGGGTGACCGACGAGCCGCCGACGCTCCTCGCCTGCCTCGACGGGCGCGGCCCGCTCGCCGAGGCGATCGCGGGTAACGGCGCCTTCCGGGTGAACCACCTGGCGGTCGGGCACGATCGCGTCTCCGATGCGTTCGCGGAGCAGCGGTCGGACGGCGCCCGGCACGACGGGTTCGCCTGCGGAGACTGGGCGGAGGATGCTCCCTCCGGTCCAGAGCTGCGCGACGCCCTGGCCTCGTTCGAGTGCCGCGTCGTCGGCACGCATGATGTCGGCACCCACGTGGTCGTCATCGGCGAGGTGCGCGACGTCTCTTCCACTCCGGGTGGCGAGCCGTTGCTCTCCCTCGAGCGCGTCTACCGGCGCGTCGAGGAGCTCCCGCTGTCGGTCTTCCCCGACTTCCCCCCGGCCCATCCCCCCTACGAGAGGACCAGGAACGCACGATGATCCGCATCGGAGACGAGGACCGGAGACCCATGACGGGCGACCGCGGCAGCTGCATCGACGGTGAGCGGTGAACGCCGCGCGTGACGGAGCGGAGGTCGCGATGGTGAGCGAGGAGATCGAGGTCCTCGTCGTGGGAGCGGGCCAGGCCGGCGTGGCGATGAGCGAGCACCTGATGGGCCACGGCGTGCCGCATCTCGTCGTGGAGCGCCACCGCGTCGCCGAGCGGTGGCGCTCGGAGCGGTGGGACTCCCTGGTCGCGAACGGGCCTGCGTGGCACGATCGCTTCCCGGGACTGGAGATCGCGGATCTGGACCCTGACTCCTTCGCGTCGAAGGATCAGGTCGCGGACTACCTTGTGGCCTACGCGGAGAAGTGCCGGGCGCCGATCCGGTGCGGCGTCGAGGTGACCGCGGTGCGCAAGAACGTCGGCCGGGCCGGCTTTCGCGTGGAGACGTCGGACGGGCCCATCGACGCACGTTACGTCGTGGCCGCGACGGGCGCGTTCCAGCGGCCGGTCATCCCGGCGCTCGTCCCCGACGACGCGGGACTCGTGCAGATCCACTCCAGCTCCTACCGCAACCCGCAGCAGCTGCCCGCCGGCGCCGTCCTCGTGGTCGGAGCCGGGTCGTCGGGCGTGCAGATCGCCGACGAGCTCCGGGCCTCGGGCCGCCAGGTGCACCTCTCCGTCGGACCGCACGACCGGCCCCCGCGGCGCTATCGCGGCCGCGACTTCGTCTGGTGGCTCGGGGTGCTCGGCAAGTGGGAGGCGGCCACACCGCCACGGGGCGCGGAGCACGTCACGATCGCGGTCAGCGGGGCGCACGGCGGCCACACCGTGGACTTCCGTGCCCTCGCCGCCGACGGCATCGAGCTCGTCGGCCGCGCCGTGTCGTTCGCCGACGGACGCATCCGCTTCGCGACGGACCTCGCCGCCAACGTCGCGAACGGCGATGCGAACTACCTGTCGCTGCTCGCCGAGGCCGACGCGTACGTCGAGCGCAACGGCCTCGACCTCCCCGAGGAGGCAGCCGCTCACGTCCTGGGACCCGATCCGGAGTGCGTGACCGACCCCGTCCTCGAGCTCGACCTCGCAGGCGCGGGCATCACGTCGATCGTCTGGGCGACCGGCTTCGCCGCCGACTACGGCTGGCTGCAGGTCGATGCGTTCGACGAGAACGGCAGGCCGGAGCACCGACGCGGGGTGTCGTCCGAGCCCGGCGTCTACTTCCTCGGGCTGCCATGGCAGTCGCGCCGCGGATCGAGCTTCATCTGGGGAGTGTGGCACGATGCGAAATACCTGGCCGACCAGATCGTGATCCAGCGCGGCTACGCCGCATACGCCGCCGACGCAGGGCCCGCAGCGACCGGGTACGTCGCGGTCGCGGGGATCGAGGATGCGGCGCGGCTGTCCGGCACCGTCGCCCTCGGAACGGAGAGCACCCGATGAGCACGCCAACGCACGCCCGCATCCGTCCCTTCAACACGAAGGAGACCTACCCGGAGCAGAGCCTCGACAACGATCTGTGCCAGGCCGTCGTCGCGAACGGCGTCGTCTACCTGCGCGGGCAGATCGGGCAGGATCTCGAGACCCGGGAGAGCGTCGGCGTCGGCGACGTCGCGGCGCAGGCGGAGAAGGCGATGGCGAACATCGACCTGCTGCTGCGGGAGGCGGGCAGCGGGCTGCGCGACATCGTGAAGGTGGTCGTCTATGTGACCGACATCCGCTACCGCGAGGCGGTGTACCGGGTGATGGGACGCTGGCTGAAGGGTGTGTACCCGGTGTCGACGGGGCTCGTAGTGGAGGCTCTCGCCCGGCCGGAGTGGCTGGTGGAGATCGACGCGACCGCCGTGATCAGCGGGGAGGCGTCATGACCTTCTCCCTCGCCGCGCGCGACCCGCGGACGGGCGCCTTCGGCATGGTGATCAGCTCGTCGAGCCCGGCGGTCGCCTCGCGCTGCCTGCACCTGCGTCCCGGCGTAGGTGCGGCCGCCTCGCAGAACGTGACCAACCCGGCGCTCGGCCCGGCGCTGCTCGACCTGCTCGAGCAGGGGGCGACGGCGACGGATGCGATCGCGCGGGTCGCCGCCTCCGAGCCGTATCCGCGGTTCCGGCAGCTCACCGTCGTCGACCGGGAGGGGCGCACCGCCGTGTTCTCGGGAGACCGCGCGCTGGGCACGTACGCCGACGCGGCAGGCGACCAGTGCGTCGCCGCCGGCAACATGCTCGCGGGCGCTCACGTGCCCCGCGCGATGCTCGAGTCCTACGAGGCGAGCGTCGCCGCCACCTTCGAGGAGCGCCTGCTCGCCGGCTTCCTCGGCGCGCTCGCGGCCGGAGGCGAGGAGGGCCCGGTGCGCTCGGCGGGACTCGCCGTCGTGGAGCGCGCCGCGTGGCGGGTGACCGACCTGCGCGTCGACGACGCCGACGACCCCGCCGCCGAGCTGACGAGGCTGCTGGCCCTCTGGCTGCCGCAGAAGCAGGACTACCTCACGCGTGCCGTCACCCCGGTGGAGGCGCCGTCGTACGGCGTGCCCGGAGACCTGTGATGGATGCGGGCGGGCTCGCGCAGCGGGCGGCCGAGAGCATCGACGCCGAGCTCGAGGCGCTCCTCGGTATCAGTCGCCGGCTGCACGCGAACCCCGAGACGGCCTGGCAGGAGCACGCCGCGGCGGCGCTGCTGGCCGACGAGCTGGAACATCGCGGGTTCGCCGTCCGGCGCGGTGCGGCGGGACTGCCCACCGCGTTCGTGGCCGAGTTCGGGGAGGGGCCGATCACGGTCGGTCTCGTCGCCGAGTACGACGCGCTGCCGGGACTCGGGCACGCCTGCGGCCACAACGTGATCGCCGCGGCCGCCCTCGGCGCCGCCGGCGCCCTCGCCGGGCTCGCCGACGAGCTCGGGATCCGCATCCGGGCGATCGGGAGCCCGGCCGAGGAGGGCGGGGGAGGAAAGATCCCGCTGCTGGAGGCCGGATGCTTCGACGACCTCGCGTTCGCGATGATGATCCACCCCGGACCCGCCGACGCCGTGTACGCCCGGCCCCGCGCCGTCGCGCACTTCGAGGTCGTCTACCGCGGCGTCGGCTCGCACGCCGGGGCCTACCCGCACCTCGGACGCAACGCCGCCGACGCCTTCACGATCGCCCAGGTCGCGATCGGCCTGCTGCGGCAGCAGCTGCCCGACTCCGCGCGCGTGCACGGGATTCTCACCGAGGCGGGCACGGCGCCGAACGCGATCCCCGACCTCGCCCGCGGCTCCTGGTACGTGCGCGCCGACACCCTCGCCGAGCTCGACGACGCCTTCGAGCGGGTGAGGGCCTGCTTCGCCGCGGGCGCGCAGGCCACCGGATGCACGTGGGAGCTGGTCGAGACGAGCCCCCGCTACGCGGAGTTCCGCAACGACGACGGGCTCGCCCGGCTGTTCGCCGCCCGCGCCGCAGCCCTCGGTCGCGACATGGACGTCGACGAGACGGGGCCGCGGGGGATGGCCACCGCCTCCACCGACATGGGCAACGTCTCGCAGCGGGTGCGCGCCCTCCATCCGTATCTGGGGATCGACTCGTTGCCCGCGGTCAACCACCAGCCCGCCTTCGCCACCGCCGCGGCCGCCCCCGCCGCCGACCGCGCGGTGCGCGACGGCGCCGTGCTGCTGGCCCAGACCGCCATCGATGCGGTGCTCGCCGATACGACATCCCAGGAGGACTGACATGCGCACCCGAGTCGAATGGGAGCAGCTCGCCCGCTCCGTCGAGCCACGACGCCGCGCCTTCATCGGCGGGGCGTTCGCCGACGCCGCCGACGGCGAGGAGTTCGCCACCGTGAATCCCGCCACGGGCCTCGTGCTCGCCACGGTCGCCCGCGGAAAGGCCGTGGACGTCGATCGCGCCGTGGCCGCAGCCCGCCGCGCGTTCGACGCCGGCGGATGGTCGCGCGCAGCGCCCGCCCATCGCAAGGCGGTGCTGCTGCGCCTCGCCGAGGCGATCCGCGCCCACGCCGACGAGCTCGCGCTGCTCGACACGCTCGACGGCGGCAAGCTCATCACCGACACCACGACCACCGACATCCCGGGCGCCGCGGCGATCCTGCAGTGGTACGCGGAGGCGATCGACAAGCAGTACGGCGAGGTGGCCCCCACCGCCCGGGCGGATCTCGCGATCGTCACCCGCGAGCCGCTGGGCGTGGTCGGCGCCGTGGTGCCGTGGAACTACCCGCTCGAGATGGCGATCTGGAAGCTCGCGCCCGCGCTCGCGGCGGGCAACAGCGTCGTGCTCAAGCCCGCCGAGGAGTCGCCGCTGTCAGCGCTGCGCCTGGCGGAGCTCGCCGTCGAGGCGGGGCTGCCCGACGGCGTGCTGAACGTCGTGCCCGGCTACGGCGAGGAGGCCGGCCAAGCGCTCGGCCGGCATCCCGATGTCGACGCCGTCGCGTTCACCGGCTCCACCACCGTCGGCAAGCTGTTCCTGCGCTACGCCGGCGAGTCCAACATGAAGCAGGTCTGGCTGGAGTGCGGCGGCAAGAGCGCTAACCTCGTCTTCGCCGACGCCGCCGACCTCGACCTGGTCGCCGACAGGGCCGTCTTCGGCATCTTCGGCTGCTCCGGCCAGGTGTGCTCGGCGAACTCCCGCCTCCTCGTGGAGGAATCGATCGCCGACGAGCTGCTGGAACGCATCCGGACGCGTGCGGCGGCACTGCGCGTGGGGAACCCCCTGGACCCCTCCTCGACGATGGGTCCGCTCATCAGCGAGCGGCAGCTGGAGCGGGTGCTCGGCTACGTCGCCGCCGGCCGTGTCGAGTCGGCGCTGGCCTTCGGCGGCAACCGGCTCCACGAGGCCGGCGGCGGCTACTACGTCGAGCCCACCGCATTCCGCGACGTGCCGGACGCGGCGGTGATCTCCCGGGAGGAGGTCTTCGGGCCGCTGCTGGCGGTGTCGACCTTCCGCGACGAGGCCGAGGCGGTCTCCCGCGCGAACGCGAGCGAGTTCGGCCTGGCGGCATCCGTGTTCACCGACAGCCTCGCCCGTGCCCGCCGCGTCGCGCGCGACCTGAACGCCGGCACCGTGTCGGTCAACACGGTCGACGCCCTCGACGTCACCGTCCCGTTCGGCGGCGTCAAGCAGTCGGGCTTCGGCCGCGACCTCTCGCTGCACGCCCTCGACAAGTTCACCTCGCTGAAGACCACCTGGTTCGCGGGGCCCCAGGAAGGATGAGCATGGCCTACGACACCCCCGACCTCGTCGACTACCTCGTGCTCGGCGGCGGCACCGCCGGCTCGATCGTCGCGGCGCGGCTGAGCGAGGACACCGCCATGAGCGTCGGCCTCGTCGAGGCCGGTCCCTCCGACGCCGACGAGCCGCGCGCGCACTCGATCCGCCGCTGGGCCGAGATGCTGGAGGGCGAGTACGACCTCGACTACCGGAGCGTCCCGAACGAGCGCGGCAACTCCTTCATCCGGCAGGCGCGGCTGCGGATCCTCGGCGGCTGCTCGACCGCGAACACCATGATCGCGTGGCGTCCCCTCCGCGGCGACCTCGACGAATGGGTCGACCTCGGCGCCGAGGGCTGGGACTACGAGACGGTGAACCCCTACTTCGACCGGCTGCTCGCGCACATCACGCCGATCCCCGCGCAGGACCGCAACCCCTATCTGCAGGACGTCATCGACGCCGCCGCGGCGGCACTCGACGTGCCGGTGCGCGAGAGCTGGAACGACACCGAGCTGCTCGGCGGGGCCGGCTACTTCGAGATCGGCTACGAGCCCGAGACCAACCACCGGTCCTCGGCGTCGTACGCGTACCTCCGCCGCGACGGCGCCGACCGGCGCGAGAACCTGCACATCACGCTGGACGGCCTCGTGGAGCGGCTCGTGATCGAGGACGGGCGTGCCGTCGGCGCGATCGTGCGCACGGCCGACGGGGCGGCGCGCGAGCTGCGCGCCCGCCGCGAGGTGATCGTCAGCTGCGGCGCGATCGACAGCCCCGCGCTGCTGATGCGCTCCGGCATCGGCCCGCGCGTGGTGCTGGATGCCGCGGGCGTCGACGTGCTGCTCGATCTGCCGGGCGTCGGCGAGAACCTGCAGGATCACGCCGAGGGCCTGATCGTGTGGGAGGCCCGCGGCGAGCGCACCGCCGTCAGCGCGACGGGATGGGACGCCGGCTACGTCGTCACGGTCGACGACGACAGCACGGTGCCGGACGTCTCCACCCACATCCCGCTCGAGACCTGGGGCGTGCACGCCGAGCGCTACGGCGCGGTGCTGCCCGCCAACAACCTCTCGCTCGCGCCGAACGTCGCCAAGCCGCGCAGCCGCGGGCGGGTGTGGATCACTTCGCCCTCGCCGGACGACGCGCCCTCGATCGACTACCGCTCCTTCACCGACCCCGAGGGCCGCGACGAGCGGATGCTGGTCGCCGGCGTCCGCAACGCCCGCCAGGTCGCCGCCACCGAGCCCTTCGCCTCCCACCTCGTGCGCGAGGTGTTCCCCGGGCCCGAGGTGCACAGCGACGAGGAGCTGTCGGCCGTGCTGCGCGAGACGCATCAGACCGTCTACCACGTCTCGTGCACCTGCCCGATGGGAGCCGACGGCGACCCGCTCGCCGTGCTCGACCCGCGGCTGCGGGTGCGCGGCATCGACGGGCTGCGGGTCGTGGACGCCTCGTCGTTCCCCACCCTCTCCGCCCTCAACCCGGTGGGCCTGATCATGACGGTCGCCGAGCGGGCGGCCGACCTCATCCGCGACGACGCCGGGGCCCGGGCATGACGCGCCCCGAGTTCGACCTGCTCATCGTCGGCGGCGGCCTGATGGGCGCGGGGCTCGCCCGCGCCGTGCGCGACGCCGACCCCGCGGCACGCATCGCGATCGTCGACACGGGGCCCACGATCGGCGGGACCCGCGGCCAGCACCTGCACGAGGTCGACGACGACGAGCTGTGGCGACGCTACAACCGCAGCCTCGAGGCCGGCACGCAGGCGCACTACGTCGGCGTCGTCGCCGCGCCCGACCCGGGCTCGACCGTCGTCGGCGCGGCGCCGGGCGTCTACCACCTCGGCTCCTTCGGCGAGGACGCCGCGCAGCTTCCGGGCGCCGCCGTCGCCTGGAACTCGGGAGGCATGGGCGCCCACTGGACCGCCGCGACTCCGACGCCCTACGGCGCGGAGGTCTTCGCCTTCGACGGCGCGGCGGAGTGGGATGCCGATCTCGCGCGTGCGCAGGAGCTGCTGCAGGTGCATCCCGATCCCTACGGTCAGGATCCGGCGGCGGCGCCGGTGATCGATCGTCTGCGCGAGATGTTCGCGCAGACCAGCGACCCCGGACGGGGTGTGCAGGCCATGCCGATGGCCGTGCAGCCGACCGGCGATGCCTGCCGCCGCGGGCCGCTGCGTCGCACGGGGCCCAACGTGATCTTCCCGCCGATCGCCGACGGAGCCGACCCGGCGTTCGCGCTGCTGGCGGACTCGCTGTGCCTCGGCCTCGTCATGGACGGCGCCATCGCGAGGGGCGCGCGCATTCGCCATCTGCCCACGGGCGGGGAGCGCGAGGTCACGGCGGCGCGGGTCGCGGTGTGCGCCGATGCGATGCGCACGCCGCAGCTGTTGTTCGCCTCGGGAATCCGTCCGTCGGCGCTCGGCAGCCACCTCAACGAGCACGTCTTCGTGTCGGGGCGCGTGCTCGTCGACCCCGAGAAGGTCCCGCTCGAGCTGGCCGCGCTGCGCCCTCCGCTCCGGGGCGAATGGCATGTCGCCTCGCACTGGCTGCCGCACAGCGATGCACGGCAGCCCTTCCAGGGACAGATCATGAGCGCTCTCGTATTGGACGAGGACCTGCGCACGCCGCTCGGCTACTTCGTGCAGCTCTCCTGGTACATTCCCACCGAGACGCGGGATGAGAACCGGGTGGAGTTCTCGGACACCGAGGCGGATGCGGCGGGGCTGCCGCGCATGCGCGTGCGCTTCTCGTACTCCGACACCGACCGACGGACGATCGCCGAGGGCCGGGAGGCCCAGCGCAGCGCGGGCGAGGCGTTGGGCGAGTTCGTGCCCGGCCGCGACTCCGAGGTGCTGGTGCCCGGCTCGTCGCTGCACTACACCGGAACGGTGCGGATGGGCGTCGACCCGGTTACGAGCGTGTGCGATCCGGACGGGCTCGTCCGGGGCACCCGGAACGTCTACGTCGCCGGCAACGGGGTCATCCCGACGCCCATGACGGCGAACACGACGCTCGCCGGCATGGTCACCGTCGTGCGTGCGGCGCGGGGCATCCTCCGCTCCGGAGCGGGTTCGTGAGCGCGCTGTCGGTCCCGGGCGCCCATGGCTGAGCGCCGTGCCGCCGCGCCCCGCGTCGGGATCCTCGGCGGCGGCTTCATGGGCACCGTCCACTCCCGTGCGGCGCGCGCCGCGGGGGCACGTCTGACGGGCGTCGTCGCCTCATCCCCCGAGCGCGGAGCGGCAGCCGCGACCGCGCTCGGCATCGAGCGCTCCTACGACTCGCTCGAGCAGATGCTCGGCGCCGGCGCCGTCGACATCGTCCACGTGGCGACCCCCAACGCACTGCACGCCGCGCAGGCGCTGGCCGCGCTCGCGGCCGGCGCGCACGTGGTGTGCGAGAAGCCCCTCGCGACGACCGTCGCCGATGCCGAACGGCTCGTCGCGGCTGCGGCCGGACGCGTCGCGGCGGTGCCGTTCGTGTATCGCTACCACCCGCTCGTGCGCGAGGCGAGGGCGCGCGTGCGGGCGGGCGAGACGGGGCGTCTGCTGACGGTCAAGGGCTCGTACCTGCAGGACTGGCTCGTGGCCTCGGACGACGACGACTGGCGGGTGGATGCGACGACCGGCGGGCGCTCGCGGGCCTTCGCCGACATCGGGTCGCACCTGGTCGACCTCCTCGAGTTCGTGTCGGGCGACCGCGTCGCGGCGGTCGCCGCGCGGACGCGCACCTTCTTCGCCGACCGTGCGGAGCACCGGGCGGTGACGACGGAGGACGCGGCGGCCGTGATCGTGGAGCTGCGCGGCGGCGGGATCGGCACTCTGCTGGTCTCGCAGACCGCGCCGGGGAGGAAGAACCGCCTGCACATCGAACTGGCGGGGCAGGAGGCATCCGTCGCCTTCGACCAGGAGCAGCCCGAGACGCTGTGGGTCGGCCGGCGTGCGGGCACGACGATCGTGCCGCGCGATCCCGCGTACCTCGCACCCGACGCGGCTCGGCTCGTGATGACCCCGGCGGGGCACGCGCAGGGGTACCAGGATGCTTTCAACGGCTTCGTCGCCGACGTGTACGCGGCTGTCGCGGGCGCCGAGCCGGAGGGGCTGCCGCGGTTCGAGGACGGCCTGCGCGCCGCGCGGGTGACCGAGGCCGTGATGGATGCCGCCGAAGGCGGCGGCTGGAGGGCGCTCACCTGACCGAGACGATGCATCCGGTGACTTTGTTCACGGGGCAGTGGGCTGATCCTCCGTTCGAGGAGGTGGCGCGGTCGGCGGCGGGGCGGGGGCATGACGGTCTGGAGGCCGCGGCGGGTGAGCGGGTCGCAGCCGATGGCCCGGACGCGATCGGCGGAGCACAATAGGGCCTATGCCGACCTACCTCGCGTTCCTGCGCGCGATCAACCTGGGCGCGAAGCGGGTGTTCCCGAAGGACGACATCCGGCGCGCGGTCGAGGCCGCGGGCTTCGAGGACGTCACGACCCATCTCAACACCGGCAACATCCGGTTCGGCAGCCGGATGCGGTCGCGCGACCGGATCGAGCGGGCGCTGGAGCGGGAGTTCCGCTCCGACCGGGGGTTCGAGGTGCCGGCGATCGTCTTCGAGGCGTCGGAGTTCGCCGCGCTCGCGGCGTCGGCGCGCGAGCTCTCGGCCTCCCGGCCGGGTCTTTCCCGGCACTACGTGTACCTGCTGAAGGACGAGCTGCCGGCCGAGGTCGCCGCGCGGGTCGAGGCGACCTCGGGGCCCGCCGGCGAGATGGTCGTGCGCGATCGCGCCGCGCACGCCCTCCTCGCTCCCGGATACCAGCACGGCACCGTCGACCCTCTTCGTGCGGCGAAGCTGCTGGGAGTCGCGACCAGCCGCAACCTCAACGTCGTGACGGGCCTCGCCGAGCGCTGGTGCTGACGAAGGCCGCATCCGGGAGAGGACCTCCGCGTCCTCCCGCAAGGACATCGGTCGGCCCCGTCCGACGGAGCGCCCCGTAGCGCTGGGTGTCTCGGTTGTGCAGGTCCGGAGGCGCCGGGGAGTGCACAGGTGAGACACGGGGAGTCTGGCCGAGCCGCTCTCCACGGCGCGCCGAGAACGTCGGGCGTCCCGATTACGCTGGACGGATGACGCGCGCGCCGAACGACTCCCCGTACGGCGACGTCCCGCTCGACGACTGGGCGCCGCCCGCCTACGACGAGGAGCCCCCGCTCTTCGACGACGCTCCCCCGCCGTTCGACGTGCCGTCGTTCGACGCGCCGCCCGACGACGGATGGCTCCCGCCGGCCGACGCCGAGGCGCTGCCCTCGGGTCCGGCCGCCGCGCCCCGGCGGGACTTCACCGGCGCCGACCCGCTGGTCGTGCTGAAGGAGGTCTACGGGTACGACGCGTTCCGCGGCGAGCAGGCAGACATCGTCGCGCAGGTCGTCGGCGGAGGCGATGCGATCGTGCTGATGCCCACCGGCGGCGGCAAGAGCGTGACCTACCAGGTGCCCGCGCTCGTGCGCCCGGGCACCGGCCTCGTCGTCAGCCCTCTGATCGCGCTCATGCACGACCAGGTCGAGGCGCTCATCGCCAACGGCGTGCGGGCCGCGTATCTCAACTCCACGCAGACGCCGGGGGAGCGCAGCGCCGTCGAACGCGCCTATGTCGCGGGTGAGCTCGACCTGCTCTACGTCGCTCCCGAGCGGCTGAACCTCCCGGCGACCGCGGCCCTGCTCGCGCGGGGGCGGCTCAGCGTCATCGCGATCGACGAGGCCCATTGCGTGTCCCAGTGGGGCCACGACTTCCGGCCCGACTACCTGGCGCTCGGCGGACTCGGCGAGCAGTTCCCGGGCGTGCCGCGGATGGCGCTGACCGCCACGGCGACCCGCGCCACCCATGAGGAGATCACCGAGCGCCTGCGGCTCGACGGGGCGCGGCACTTCGTGGCGAGCTTCGACCGCCCGAACATCCAGTACCGCATCGATCCCAAGGTCGATCCGCGGCGGCAGCTGGCGGGCTTCATCCGCTCGCAGCCCGAGGGCTCGGCCGGGATCGTCTACGCGCTCAGCCGCAAGAGCGTCGAGCAGACGGCCGAGTACCTGCGCACGCAGGGCTTCGACGCCCTGCCGTACCACGCGGGCCTGCCGAGCGAGACGCGTGCCCGCAACCAGTCGCGGTTCCTCCGCGACGACGGCGTCGTGATGGTCGCGACGATCGCCTTCGGCATGGGGATCGACAAGCCCGACGTGCGGTTCGTCGCGCACATCGATCTGCCGAAGTCGGTCGAGGGGTACTACCAGGAGACCGGTCGCGCCGGCCGCGACGGCGACCCCTCGGTCGTCTGGATGGCGTACGGGCTCGGCGACGTCGTGCAGCAGCGCCGGATGATCGACCAGAGCCCGGGCGACCGCACCTTCAAGATGCGGCTCGGCCAGCATCTCGACGCGATGCTCGCCCTCTGCGAGACGGTCGGATGCCGTCGCCAGAACCTGCTCGGATACTTCGGGCAGCAGTCCGGGCCCTGCGGCAACTGCGACACCTGCCTCACGCCGCCCGAGACGTTCGACGGGCTCGTGCCCGCCCAGAAGCTGCTCTCGACGGTCGTGCGCCTGCAGCGCGAGCGGGGCCAGTCGTTCGGCGCCGGGCAGATCATCGACATCCTGCGCGGTGCCGACACCGAGCGCATCCGGCAGCAGCGGCACAACGAGCTCGCGACCTACGGCATCGGCGCCGACCTCAGCGACCAGGACTGGCGCAGCGTCGTGCGGCAGCTGCTCGCCCGGGGCATCCTCGTCGCCCGCGGCGACTACGGCACGCTCGCCCTCGGCGAGGCGGCGGCGGGCGTCCTGCGTGGAGACGAGCCGGTGCCGCTGCGGCGCGACACCATGGGCCGCACCGGCAGCGTTCCGCGCGCGCGGCGGGCGGCGGCGTCCGACACGCTCTCCGAGGACGATCGCGGGCTCTTCGAGGCGCTGCGCGAATGGCGGGCGCAGACCGCCCGCGAGCAGGGGGTGCCGGCGTACATCGTGTTCGGCGATGCCACGCTCCGCGCGCTCGCGGAGCATCGGCCTGCCTCCCTCTCCGACCTCGACGGCATCAGCGGCATCGGCGCGAAGAAGAAGGACGCCTACGGCGAGGCCGTGCTCGAGGTGATCGCCGCGGGCTGAGGCCGCCGCGGGCACGCGGCGCCGCCGCCGCGGTGGGTCACAATGGATGTGAGGCGGGTGCATGAGCGAGGCGACGGCGAGAGACACGGTGCAGCGGGTGCTGCGGGAGCGAATCGTGGCGTCGGAGCTGCGTCCCGGGGCGCCGCTGGACGAGAAGTCGATCGCCGCCGAGCTGGGCGTGAGCCGTACTCCGGTGCGTGAGGCGATCATCCGGCTCGGAGACGAGGGACTCGTGCGCGTCTACCCGCGCATGGGCACGTTCGTGACCCGGATCAGCCTGGAGCGCGTCTCGACGTCGCAGTTCGTCCGTGAGGCGATCGAGACGGCCTCGTACCGCGAAGCAGCGGGCCGGGTCGAGGCGGGGCAGCGGGTCGTGATCGATGAGATCCTGCGCGCTCAGCGCGACGCCGTCGTCGCGGGCGACACGCACGAGTTCCTGGCGCTGGACGACGAGTTCCACCGGACGCTGATGTCCGTGTCGGGCAGGGAGGCGGCGTGGGCGCAGGTGAGCGCGGCGAAGGTGCACATGGATCGGGCCCGCACGCTGAGCCTTCCGCTGCCCGCGGTGCTCGAGCGGCTGCTGGAGGAGCACACGAGGATCGCCGACGGTCTGAGCGCCGACGACGACTCGGGACTCGACGCCCTGCGGCACCATCTGCGCGCGGTTTTCCGCGACATCGGCGCCATCCGTGCCGAGCACCCCGACTACTTCGTCGACGGGGCGCAGCCCGCGCCGGTGCGCGCCGTCACGACCTCGCTCGGCTAGCTCGGGGCAGGACGGGAGGGGGATCATTCGATTGACAAACTGAAATTTCAGTGGTTCCATTTCAGTCGAGCGGTCACAGTCGATGAGGTCGTCGGCCCGCTGCATCTCGAGCGAAGGGGCATCGGATGGCCACGGATACATCACTGGACCGAGGGACGCGCAGTACGAAAGAGCTCGGCAAGGCCGCGGTGTCGGGATGGCTCGGCACCGCGATGGAGTTCATGGACTTCCAGCTCTACTCGCTGGCCACCGCGCTCGTGTTCAACGAGCTCTTCTTCCCCGACGTCCACCCGGCCATCGGCATCATCGCCGCGATGGGCATCTACGGCGTCGGATACGTCGCACGGCTCGTCGGTGCCGTCTACTTCGGGCGGATGGGCGACCGGATCGGGCGGAAGAGGGTGCTCTTCCTCACGATCGCGCTCATGGGCGTCTCGACGACGCTCATCGGGGTCCTCCCCACCTACGCGATGATCGGCATCTGGGCACCGGTCCTGCTGGTGGTCCTGCGGCTTGCGCAGGGCTTCGGCGCCGGCGCCGAGATCGCCGGCGCGACGGTGATGCTCGCCGAGTACGCCCCGCCGCGGCGCCGTGGCGTCATCGCCTCGCTCGTGTCGCTCGGAACCAACTCGGGCACGCTCGCGGCCTCCGGCATCTGGGCGCTGCTGGCGGTGGTCATGCCGCGCGAGCAGCTGCTGGAATGGGGATGGCGTCTGCCGTTCCTCCTCAGCTTCGTCCTGCTGATCCTGGCCCTGTGGATCCGCTTCTCCCTGAAGGAGAGTCCCGTCTTCGAGCAGCGGCCCGACGTGCAGAACGGCGTCGCCGTCAGCCGGACCGAGCTGCGCGCCGAGGCCGAGAGCGCCACCGGCGCCGCCCAGAGCACGATCGAGGCGGCGCTGCACCAGCGCAAGGGCAGGGCCTTCTTCCTGGCGCTGGGGCTGAGGTTCGGGCAGGCCGGGAACTCGGGGCTCGTGCAGACGTACATCCTCGCGTACATCGGCGGGATCGTCGCCGCCGCGGCGGCCGTCGGGCCGACCGCGATCATGATCGGGTCGATCGTCGGCTTCGTCACGGTCCCCGTGGTCGGTCTCCTGGGCGACCGCTTCGGCCGACGGCCGATCTACCTGATCGCGACGGCGCTGACCGCCGTGCTCGCCGTGCCCCTGCTGATCATGGTCTCCAGCGGCGACGAGGTGCTGACGATCGTCGGGATCGTCGTCGCGCTGAACGTCGGCGTGCTGTCGCTGTTCTCGCTGGAGAGCGTGACGATGGCGGAGATCTTCGGGTCGCGCACCCGGTTCACCCAGCTCGCTCTGGCGAAGGAGGTCGGCGGGATACTCACGACCGCGATCGGTCCGGTGCTCGCCGCCACCTTCACCGCGCTGACCGGGCACTGGTGGCCGTTGGCGGCCATGATCATCGGCTACTCGGCTGTGACCTTCGTCTCGGCGTGGATCATGCCGGAAGTCCGTGGCCGCGACCTCGTGCAGCTCCAGGATGCCGTATGAGGGCCCTCAGGGTGCACACGGCAGGCGATCTCCGCGTCGACGACGTGGCCGCGACGGAGCCGGGCCCCGGCGAGGTCGAGGTGCGCGTGGAGTGGGGCGGCATCTGCGGGTCGGACCTCTCCTACTGGAGGCACGGGGCGTCCGGGACGGCGGTGCTGGTCGATCCCCTCGTGCTCGGGCACGAGATCGCCGGGACCGTGTCGGCGGTGGGAGCCGGCGGCGATCCCGCCCTGATCGGACGCAGGGCCACCGTGCACCCGGCGACGGTCGAGCCGGACTCGACCCTGCCCGTGCGGCTCGCCGGGCGTGAGAACCTGCACGATCGGGTGCGCTACTTCGGATCCGCCGCCTTCCACCCGCACACCGACGGGGGCTTCCGGGAACGGGTGACGGCCCGCGTCGAGCAGCTGCGTCTGCTCCCCGCCGGGCTCGACACGTTGCGCGGCGCTCTGTCGGAGCCCCTCGCGGTGGCGATGCATGCCGTGGTGCGAGCCGGCGATGTGCGCGGCCGCGACGTGCTGGTCAACGGTGCCGGGGCGATCGGCTCGCTGACGGTGGCGGCGCTCCGTCACGCGGGGGCCGGGCGCATCACGTCGGCGGACATCGCCCCGGCAGCGCTCGGCATCGCGCGGCGGATGGGCGCCGATCGGGTCGTCGACGTGTCGTCCGGCACGCCCCTGCCCGAGCACGACCTGGTGTTCGAGGCGTCCGGCGCCCCCGCCGCCCTCGGTGCGGTGCTGCGCGCGACCTCGCGCGGCGGCGTTCTCGTTCAGGTGGGGAACCTCCCCGGCACCCCGGCCCCGGCCGTGATCGGCGACCTCGTCACCCGCGAGATCACCTGGGCGGGGAGCTACCGCTTCGTCGACGAGATCACGGATGCGGTCGCCGCCCTCGGCGGGGGGCTCGACGTGACCCCCGTCATCACGCACCGCTTCGACCTCGACCGCGCCGAGGAGGCCTTCCGCGCCGCCGCCGCCGGCAGCGGAAAGGTCATGCTCGCCATCAGCACCCCGTCCGAGGAGACCCCGTGAAGATCACCGACGCCCGCGTCATCGTCAGCGCACCCGGCCGCAACTACGTCACCCTGGTCGTCGAGACCGACGACGGCCTGGTCGGGTACGGCGATGCGACGCTGAACGGTCGCGAGCTCGCGGTCGCGTCGTATCTGAGCGATCACGTCGTGCCCCTGCTGATCGGTCGCGACGCGCACCGCATCGAGGACACCTGGCAGTACCTCTATCGCGGCGCGTACTGGCGTCGCGGCCCCGTCACGATGACGGCGATCGCCGCCGTCGACGTCGCCCTCTGGGACATCAAGGGCAAGGCCGCCGGACTTCCGGTCTATCAGCTGCTCGGGGGTGCGGCCCGCGACGGGGTCATGGTCTACGGGCACGCGAGCGGCGGCGACCTCGACGGGCTGGACGCCGACGTCGAGCGCCACCTCGCCCAGGGGTACAAGGCGATCCGCGTGCAGTCCGCCATCCCGGGCCTGGACGCCACGTACGGCATCGCCGGCGCCTCCCCCGTCTACGAGCCGGCGTCCGGCGCCCGGCCGCAGGAGGACCGCTGGGAGACGAGTGCGTACCTCGACTTCGCGCCCCGGCTGTTCGAGCACGTGCGCGACCGGTTCGGATACGGCGTGCATCTGCTCCACGACATGCACCACCGGCTCTCCCCGATCGAGGCGGCGCGCGTGGGGGCGGCGCTCGAGCCGTACCGGCCGTTCTGGATCGAGGACCCGACGCCGGCCGAGGACCAGTCCGCGTTCCGGCTGATCCGGCAGCACACGACCACCCCGCTCGCGGTGGGCGAGGTCTTCAACTCGATCTGGGACGCGCAGCAGCTGATCACCGAGCGCCTGATCGACTACATCCGCACCTCGGTGTCGCACACCGGCGGCATCACGCACCTGCGACGTGTGTTCTCCCTCGCGGAGCTGTACGGCGTGCGGTCGGGCTCGCACGGCGCCGGAGACCTGTCGCCGGTCTCTCTCGCGGCGGCGCTGCACGTCGACCTCAGCATCCCGAACTTCGGCATCCAGGAGTACATGGGCCACCTGGCCGCGGCCGAGGAGGTGTTCACCGTCGGATACTCCTTCCGCGACGGCTACATGCATCCGGGCGACCTCCCGGGGATCGGAGTGTCCTTCGACGAGGAGGCGGCCAAGCGCTTCCCGTACGACCCGAAGTACCTGCCGGTCAACCGCCGGCTCGACGGCTCCGTCCACGACTGGTGACCATGTTCGACGTCATCGCGATCGGCGAGGTGCTCGTCGAGCTCGCCACCGACCGGCCTTTCGCCCACGGCGTCCCCGCCCGCCTCGGGGTGTCCGGCGATGCCCTGAACGTCGCCGCGGCGGCCGCGGCGGCGGGCGCACGCACGGCGCTGGTGGCGGTGCTGCCCGACGACGAGATCGGCGACGCCATCGCGGAGCGGGTCCGCGCGCTGGGCGTCTCGGATGTGCTGCTCGTGCGCCGCCCAGGGCAGCAGGGCGTCTATCTGGTGCACGGCGATCCGAGCGGGGAGCGGCAGTTCGCCTACGCGCGCGGCGGCAGCGTCGGCTCGACATTGTCGCCGGGGGACCTTCCGCTCGATCAGATCGCCGCCGCCGGCGTCGTCGTGGCCAGCGGCATCTCGGGGGCGATATCGGCGTCCGCGCGTGCGGCGCTGACGACCGCCGCGCGCCATGCGGCACGCTTCGCCTACGACCCGAACCTCCGTCCACGCCTCACCACCACGGCGGCGGCCGCCGGGCTGCTCGACGAGCTCCTCCCCGATATCTGGCTGGTCACCCCCTCCCATCCGCTCGAGACCCGTGAGCTGCTGGGGGCGGCGACGGCGGATGCGGCGGCGGCGCGTCTGCGCGAGGCCGGCGCCGAGATCGTCGTCGTGACCTGCGGGGCCGACGGCGTGCTCCTGCGCGTCGGCGCCGATGCGCATCGCATCGCGTCGATCCCGGCTCCGGCCGTCGTCGACCAGACGGGAGCGGGCGACGCGTTCCTCGGCACGTTCGTCGCGCGCATCGCCAGGGGCGACGAGGTCGGCCGGGCGGCGGTGCGCGCGGCGGCCGCGGCATCCTTGGCGGTGTCGGTGCGCGGCGGCGCGGACCGTGTCGCCGCGCTCGACGAGGTCGACGCGCACGCGCGGACGGCGGCGGCATGGAACGGTTGAGCATCGCCTCCGCCGCGCGCCGCGGTCTGGTCCTGCCGGTCCATGCGGGGCGCGTGCGTGCGGGCATCGTGCACCTCGGGATCGGCGCGTTCGCGCGGGCGCACACCGCCGTGCTCACCGATGCCGCCATGTCGGCGACCGGAGACGACCGCTGGGGCATCGTGGGCGTGTCGCAGCGCTCGGCGACCGTGCCCGAGCAGCTCGGTCCCCAGGACGGCCTCTTCACGGTCACCTCGCGCAGCGCCGCGTCGACCGTCACCGAGGTCGTCGCGTCGGTGGTGCGGGCCGTGGCCGCACAGGGCGCGCCGGACGAGGTGGCGGCCGCGATCGCCTCGCCCGAGACCCGTGTCGTCACGCTGACGATCACCGAGAAGGGGTATCACCTCGGCGGCGACGGCGATCTCGACGTGGCCTCGCCCGCCGTGCGCGCCGATCTCGCGGGCGCGCGCTCGACGGCGATCGGGCAGCTGGCGGCCGGCATCGCCGCCCGCGACGGCGCCCCGCTCACCGTCCTGTCGTGCGACAACCTGCCGGGGAACGGCCGCCTGCTCGCACGCGCGCTCGCATCGTTCGCCGACGCGCTCGGGGGCGCCGCCGGCTCGCGTCTGTCGTCGGCCCTGTCGCGCAGCATCCGCTTCCCGGACACGATGGTCGACCGCATGGTGCCGGCGACGACGGATGCCGACCGGGAGGCGGTCGCCCGGCGGCTGGGACTCGGCGACGACGCCGCGGTCGTCGCCGAGCCGTACCTGCAATGGGTGATCGCCGACGACTTCGCCGCGGAGCGCCCCGCGTGGGAGCGGGCCGGTGCGCAGTTCGTCGCCGACGTCGCGCCGTGGGAGGGCGCGAAGCTCCGCATCCTCAACGCGAGCCACTCGCTGCTGGCCTATCTGGGACTGCTGTCCGGCGCGGTGACCGTCGCCCAGGCCGTCGCCGTGCCGGAGTGGCGGACCGCGATCCGTCGCCTGGTCGACGACGACGTGCTCCCCTCCCTCGAGCTTCCCGCCGGGATGCACGGGGACGAGTACCGGGATGCGGTGATCGAGCGGTTCGGCAATCCGCATCTCGGGCACACCGTGGCCAAGGTCGGCGCCGACGGCTCGCAGAAGATCGGCCCGCGCATCGGTGCGACGATCCGCGCGGCGCGTGCCCGCGGCAGGGAGCCTCGCGCGGCCGCGCTCGCCGTCGCCGCCTGGGCCGCGTACCTCCGGCGCGCCGACCCCGCGACCGTCGACGATCCGCGCCGGGACGAGGTGACCGCGGCCGCCTCCGGAGCGGCGCCGGGGGAGGGCGGTCTGCGGGTGCTGGAGCTGATCGCCCCCGACCTCGCCGCCGACGCCGTCGTCGCGGATCTCCTGCGCGGCTGGTCGAGGGTCATCGAACGAGCCGGGGTGTCCGGCGTGAAGGAGGAGTTGCGTGGACAGCAGTGAGATCGTGGCCGTGTCCCCGGTGATCCCCGTCGTCGTCATCGACGACGCGGCCGAGGCCGTGTCGTTGGCGCGGGCGCTGGTGGCCGGGGGCGTGCGCATCGTGGAGCTGACGCTGCGCACCTCCGCGGCGCTCGACGCCATCCGCGCGATCGCCGCCGAGGTGCCCGAGATCCTCCTCGGGGCGGGCACGGTGCTGCGCCCCGAGGATGCGGAGGACGCGGTGGACGCGGGGGCGCGCTTCCTCGTCAGCCCCGGCGCGACGCCGCGGATCCTCGACGCCCTCGAGGCATCGGGGGTGCCGGCGATCCCGGGCGTCGCCACAGTGAGCGAGTCCCTCGCTGCGTGGGAACGCGGCCACGTCGTGCAGAAGCTGTTCCCGGCCGTCGCGAGCGGCGGCGTGCCGCTGCTCAGATCGCTCGCGGGCCCGCTGCCCCAGGTGCGTTTCTGTCCCACCGGCGGCGTGACGGCGGCGAACGCACCGGAATTCCTCGCGCTGCCGAACGTCGTCTGCGTCGGGGGGAGCTGGCTCACCCCGGCCGCCGAGGTGGACGGCGGGGACTGGGGCGCGGTCGCCCGCCTCGCCGCCGAGGCCGCCGCGCTGCTCTGAGACGTCTGTGCGGGGGTCGGTCCGCAGGATCCCGGGGGTCGGAACGTGCCCGTGACCCTTTCGCCGCAGGTGAGGGGAATCGGCCGGGACGAGGACGATTCCCCTCCGAAAGCCCTCGCCTGGGCCGATTACCCTCGTCTCGGCGGTCCAGGAGGCGCTCCCTGGGGTGAAGAAGTCAGGTGAGCCGGGAGCTGCACCTCAGATCCAGCCCTTGTCCTGCGCTATGCGCGCGGCCTGGGTGCGGTTGACGCCTCCGGTCTTGCCGATGGCCGCCGACAGGAGGTTGCGCACGGTGCCGGGTGAGAGGAAGACCTCGGCCGCGATCCGCCCCGCGGTCCGCCCGTCCGACGACAGCCGCAGCACCTGCTGCTCGCGCTCGGTGAGCGGGTTGGAACCGTCGAACAGCGCCGCCTCGGCGAGCGTCGGGTCGACCACCCGTCGGCCGGCGTGCACGCTCCGGACGGCCTCGGCGAGCCGGGCGGGAGGCGCATCCTTGACGACGAAGCCGCTCGCTCCCGCGTCGAGCGCGCCGCGCAGATAGCCGGCCCGGGCGAAGGTCGTCACGATCAGCACCCGGGTGGACGGGCTCGCCTCCCGCACGGTCCGCGTCGCCGCGATGCCGTCGACGCCCGGCATCTGGATGTCCATCAGGCAGACGTCCGGTCGCAGCCGGGCGGCCTCGGCGGTGGCCTCCGCTCCATCGGAGGCCTCGCCGACCACGACGATGTCGCCATCCATCTCGAGGAGGGCGCCGAGAGCGCCGCGGACGAGCGCCTGATCGTCGGCGAGCAGAAGGCGGATGGCGCCGCCCGGCGCCTCCTCCGCGCTCGCGCCCGGCGGGTCCTGACGGTTCACCATCTCACGCTCACCCGCGTTCCTCCGGCGGGGACGGCGTCGACGCGCAGCGACGCCCCCGCCGCGTGCGCCCGCTCGGCCATGCCCCGCATCCCGTTGCCGGCGTCGCCGCTCACCCCCACCCCGTCGTCCTCGATCGCGAGGCTTCCCGGAGCGACCTCGATACGCACGTGTCGCGCGCGCGAGTGCCGCAGCACGTTCGTCGTCGCCTCGCGCACGATCCACCCGGTGGGAAGCGCCTGGGCGGGTGAGATCGCCGCCGGGTCGCCGCGCACCTCCACCTCGACGCCCGCCGCCTCGAGCGCGGAGCGGCTCACCGCGAGCTGATCGGCGAGCACGGGCGTGCGCATCTCGGTGACCGTGCTGCGCACCCCGACGATGGCCTCGGCGGCGAGCCGCGCGACCTCGTCGAGCTCCGCCTTCGCGCGATCGGGGTCGCGGTGCACCAGCTGCGCCGCCAGCTCCGCCTTGAGCTTGATCACGGTCAGCGAGTGTCCGAGCAGATCGTGCACGTCGCGTGCCACCGACTCCCGTTCCTCGCTCGTGGCCAGCTCGACGCGCAGCGCGTCGGCGGCGACCGAACGACCGATCAGCCAGACGTTGGTCGAGTTCGCGACGGCGAGCAGCGCGACGATCACCAGCAGCTGCAGATGTCCTTCCAGCCGGCCGGTCAGGACGATCACCGCGCCGACGAGCGCGACGCCGAGGACCGTCGTCGCCCAGTGCCAGACGCCGCGCAGGCCGTATGACGCGTAGGACATGACGAACGGGACGAAGCTCAGCGCCTGCGTGCCGATCGCCGGAGACGTCGCGACCGCGCAGAGGACGAGTGTCCAGAAGATCACGACGACGATGCGCGGCGGCGTGCCCCAGCCCGCCCGCATCCCGATGACGAAGCCGGTCGCGTAGAGCACGCCGAACGCGGCTGTCGCTGCCCATCCCAGCGCTCGCCATGCCAACGGCGCGGAGCTGGACGCCAGTGCGAGGACCGGGTAGACGAGGAAGACCATCCACACGACGGCCATCAGCCAGCCGTATCGCTCCCACGGTCCCTTGTCGTGCGGCACCGCGTCGGTGGCGGGGCGTCGCACCTGCGCAGCGGTCACGGTCAGAGCCTAACGACGTCGCCGGGAGCGGAGGACCCCCAGGCGGACGAGCAGCGCGAACACGACCGTCCACGCGAGCACGTTCAGCAGCACGGCCCACAGCGGGTCGGAGCCGCCCGCGAGCAGCGCGCCGTCCGTGAGCGGCCAGCGCACCAGGGCGACATAGCCGTACATCGGCGTGTACTTCGCGATCTCGAGCATGACGCCGTCGAGCGGGACGAACACGTTCCCGAAGAAGCCGAAGAAGGTGATCGAGATGGATGCGAGCGCCGCCGCCGAGTCCGAGTTGAACGCGAGTCCCGTCCCCAGCCCGAACAGGCCGTACACGGTGCCCAGGGCCAGGGCGATCGCCGCCGCCGCGAGCCATCGCCATCCGTCGTCCGCGCGGGCGCCGGTGGCGAGTCCCGCGGCGAACACCGCGGCCACCGACAGGGAGGCGAAGGAGAGCGCCGTGAGCACCTTGGTGATCGCGTACCCGGTCACCGGCAGGGGCGTCAGGGCGAGCTGCCGGCCCCACCCCTGGCCGGCCTCGGACGCCGCCAGCGAGCACAGCGAGCTCATCGCCGTCGCCGTTCCGAACGCGGCCATCGACACCATGACGTAGAACGAGACGTTGCCGTGCCCGACCTCGAGCGAGGCGTAGTCCGCGCTGGCGCCGAAGAGCAGGTACATCGCCACGGGCATGGCGAGCGTGAACGCGAGCGTATAGGGGTTGCGCAGCTGGCGGATCGCCTCGATGCGGTAGAACGTGGCCGAGAAGAGCACGATCAGTCCTCCGTGAGCGTCGTGAATGCGGACTCGAGCGTGGGGGCCGTGATCTCCAGGTCGGTGGCGCCCGCCGCCAGCAGCCGGGCGGCCACGGCGTCGGATGCGCTCGAGCGCACGGTGAGGCGACCCCCCGACACGTCGAGGTCGGACGCCCGGCCTTCCTCGCGGAGCTCGCGGACCAGGTCGTCGGCGGCGCGGGCGCTGCCCGGGGGAAGCGTCGCCGAGACGGTGCGGCCTCCCCAGGACGCGCGCAGGCTGGCCGTGTCGGCGTCTGCGACGATGCGTCCCCGGCTCATCAGCACCGTCCGCCGGGCGAACTGCTCGGCCTCCTCCAGGTAGTGCGTCGCGAACACGATCGTGCGCCCCGCGTCGGCGTCGGCGCGCATGACGTCCCAGAACCTCCGGCGTGCGGTGACGTCCATGCCGGCGGTCGGCTCGTCCAGCACGAGCACGTCGGGATCGGGCAGCAGCGCCAGCGCGAACTTCACCCGCTGTCTCTCGCCGCCGGAGCACCTGCCCACGCGTCGGCGAGCGATCCCGGCGAGGTCGGTGCGCTCGAGGACGTCGTCCACCCGGCTGCCGGCGTGGTGGAGGGCCGCGATGACGGTCACGGTCTCGCGCACCGTCAGGTCGCCCAGCAGTCCGCCGGTCTGCAGCACCGCGGCCAGAAGCCCCCGGTCGACCGCCTTTCGCGGCGGCATCCCGAGCACCCGGACGTGCCCGGCGTCGGGCGCGGTGAGTCCGAGGAGCGCGTCGATCGTGGAGGTCTTGCCCGCTCCGTTGGGCCCGAGAAGCGCGACGATCTCGCCCGGCGCGATCCGCAGGCTGACATCGTCGACGGCCCGGACCGCGCCCGTCCCGGTCCCGAAACGGCGCACCACGTGCTCCAGCTCGATCGCCGGGGACTGTCTCTCTTCGTCCATGCGTCGATCCTCGCCGAGCGCCGGGCCTGCCGCAGGAGGGTGCTGTCACGATGTCGCCGTGACGGATGTCATGCGTCCGCGCCGAGGCGACCGTCAGCGCGGCAGCACGTCGTCCAGGTGGGAGCGCAGCTGCGCGGAGACGTCGATCCCGTCACGGTCGTACAGCCACTGGATCTGCAGGCCGTCCCAGAGCGCGACCAACCACGCCGCTTCGTGCGCAGGATCGCGATGCGCGGGGAGCGCCCCTTCGTCGGCAGCCGCCCGGAACAGGGCGGTGAAGGTCTCCAGCGATCCCCGGACGCGTTCGGCGAAGTAGTCGTGCGCGGGATGCCGCGCGGCCACGGCCTCGCTCGAGAGCACGCAGTAGACCTCGATGAGCCCCGGCGCCTCGGCCGCGTTGTCCGCCGCTCCGATCGGCAGGTCATGCAGCATCGCGGCGGCGGAGGAGACGGGGCTCCGTGTCGCGCGACGAGCGATCTCGGCGTCACGGGCGACGAGCATCGCGCGCAGCAGGTCCTCCTTCGACGCGAAGTGGTGGAAGAGGGAGGACTTCGACACTCCCACGCGCTCGGCGATCGTGCGCATGCTCGTGTCGGCATATCCCTCTGATGCGAAGAGCGCCCGCGCGTCGTTCAGGATGCGCTCACGCCGGGCCCGTCCGACCGCGTATCCCGGCGGGACCTCGTCGGCGGGAGGCCGCAGCGGCGGGATCCCGCGGGCGACCTCGTCCCGCGCGGCTCGCGGCTCGCCCGCGGCCCGGGGACGGCGGATCAGCTCGCGGTGCCGGGCGAGGGCTGTCGCGGTGTCCACGAGGTCGGGGGCGTACAGCTCGAGCAGCTGGAGGCCGTCCCAGGCGCTCGCGAGTCGGACGCCTTCGCCGAACGCGTCGCGGTCGGCGCCGACCGCGTCCGTGGCCTGCGCTCTCGCGAACTCCTCCTCGAAGGTCGACCGGATGCCCCGGTACCGCTCGCGCATGTGCTCGTGGGCGGGGTGGCGGGCAGACGTCGCCTCGCCCGCCAGCGCGGAGAACACCTCGAGATACCCGGGCAGAGCGGCGTTCCGGCGGGCGATGCGGGAGAAGTCGAGCCCGTCCTCGGCCCGCAGGTGCTCCCGCGCCCACCGCGCGTTGGCCTCCTCGTAGCGCTCCACGATCGCCAGGAGGATCTCGTCCTTCGCGCGGAAGTGCCGCAGCAGGCCCGGGTGCGTGATGCCGGCCGCGGCGGCGATGTCGCGCAACGACGTCGCCCGGTAGCCGGGATCGACGAGCAGGGGCACCGCCGCGTCCAGGATCTGCGCGCGTCGGCGCGTGCCTCGCGCGCTGCGTGCGGCCACGGCGTGGGTCGTCATGTGCACCCCGCATCCTTCCCGACGAGGCTAGCCCGCTGCGCGCCGGAACGCCCCCGTGTCCGATTGATGTTACCAATCGGTCGGAAAATAGTTACCAGCCGGTCGATTTCCGGTGTATGGTGCAGTCGACGCAGTGTCACAGCCGACGCATCGAAGGCGTCTGATGTGAAGGGACATGTCATGACGGAGCTGTCACCCGGCGCGAGCGAGGCGCTGGTCGGCACCCGCGGCTTCACAGCCGGTATCTGTTCGGAGCCCTGGTCGCCCTCGCCGGCGCCGTGCTCGTCTATCGCATCAAGGGAGTGAAGTGACATGACCGACACCGCAACCGCCGCGACGGCTCAGGCCGAGCGGCCCTGGCTCGACGCGAGCCTGCCCACCGCCGAGCGCGTCGAGCTGCTGCTGAACGAGATGACCGTCGAGGAGAAGGCGGGCCTGCTCTTCCAGACGATGATCACCATGGGGCCGGGCGGCGAGCTGGCGGGCGCCGACGCCACCTTCGACCTGCCCTCCACCGACGAGTTCGTCAACGGCAAGCACATGTCGCACTTCAACCTGCTGGGGGCCGCGCCGACCGCCGGCGCCATCGCACGGTGGCACAACCGGCTGCAGGAGCTCGCCGCGTCCACCCGCCTCGGCATCCCCGTGACGATCTCGACCGATCCGCGGCACTCGTTCAGCGAGAACCCCGGCGCAGCGATCATGGCGGGTCCCTTCTCGCAGTGGCCCGAGCCGCTCGGTCTCGCCGCGACCCGCGATCCCGAGCTCGTGCGCGCCTTCGGCGACATCGCCCGGCGCGAGTACACGGCCGTCGGCATCCGCGTCGCCCTGCATCCGCAGGTCGATCTCGCGACGGAGCCACGATGGGCGCGGGCGCTGCAGACCTTCGGGGAGGACCCCGATCTGGCGGGCGAGCTCGGCGCGGCCTACATCCGCGGGTTCCAGGGCGACGAGCTCGGACCGCGCTCCGTCGCCACGATGGTCAAGCACTTCCCGGGCGGCGGGCCGCAGAAGGACGGCGAGGACCCGCACTTCCCCTACGGGCGGGAGCAGGTGTACCCGGGCGACGCGTTCGAATTGCACCTGAAGCCGTTCGCCCGGGCGTTCGAGGCCGGCGCGAGCCAGATCATGCCCTACTACGGCATGCCCGTCGGGACCGCGTACGAGGAGGTCGGATTCGGGTTCAACCGATCGGTGCTGACGGGGCTCCTGCGCGAGCGCTTCGGCTTCGACGGCATCGTCTGCACCGACTGGGGCCTGGTCACCGACGGCGAGATCTTCGGCCAGCCGTTCCCGGCCCGGGCGTGGGGCGTCGAGGGACTCACGCGGCACGAGCGCGTGAAGAAGATCCTCGACGCGGGTGCCGACCAGCTCGGCGGCGAGCACTGCACCGACGTGCTGATCGACCTGGTGCGCTCCGGCGAGATCGCCGAGGAGCGCCTCGACGTGTCGGTCCGGCGGCTGCTGCGCGAGAAGTTCGTGCTGGGGCTCTTCGAGGACCCGTTCGTCGACGCGGAGGCCGCCGACCGCATCGTCGGGGCGCCCGAGTTCCGCGCGGCCGGCGACGCGGCGCAGCGCGCGTCGATCGCGGTGCTCAGCAACACGACCACGGACGCCGGCGGCCCGGCGCTGCCGTTCGCCCGCGGCGTGAAGCTGTACGTCGAGGGGATCGACGCGGAGGCCGCCGCTCCGTACGGCGAGGTCGTCGGGTCTCCGGAGCAGGCGGACATCGCGATCCTCCGCCTGCAGGCGCCGTACGAGGAGCGCGGGTCGACGTTCGAGAGCTTCTTCCACGCCGGCTCGCTCGACTTCCCGGCCGAGCTCGTCGCGCATGTCGCCGAGGTCGCCGCATCCGTGCCGACGGTCGTCGACGTGTTCCTGGACCGCCCCGCGATCCTCGGCCCGGTGGTGGAGGCGGCCGCGGCGGTGACGGCGGGCTGGGGAGCGAGCGCGGCCGCGTTGCTCGATGTGCTCACGGGCACCGCCTCGGCGACGGGGCGGCTGCCCTTCGACGTCCCCCGGTCGATGGCCGCCGTCGAGGCGTCGCGTCCCGACGTGCCGTTCGACACCGCCGACCCGTTGTTCCGGTTCGGGCACGGTCTCTCGCTGTAGCGTCCGGTCCCCGCATCGAGCCGGCCGGTCGATGTGGGGACCGCACAAGCCGAGGACGCGACGATCCGGGACCGCGTTGTGCATCCTGTCCAACCGGCTTGGTCATCGCTTGTGGGACTTCTACGGTCGACACTGACCTCCCGTGTCCCTCCCACCGAAGGGTGATGCCATGGCTGACGCCGTCGTCCGCACCAAGAAGCCCGCCACCAGCCCGCGCACGCCCGCCGGCGGCGCCCCGACCGCCGCTCACTCCGCCGCCGAGGCGTCCGAGCCGCGCATCCACGTGTCCGAGGTCACCGACCTGCTCCTGGGCACGTGGGGGAGCACCCGCCGCGAGGCCCGCGAGATGATCAAGGACCCGGCGTTCTGGCGCATCGAGGGGCAGTCGGTGGCCGAGCAGCGCGAGCGGGTGCTCGGCCAGCTGCATCTCATCGTCGAGAAGGGAGCGGCCGCGCGCGCCTACCCGAAGGAGTACGGCGGCAACGGCGACAACGGCGCGAACATCGCCGGCTTCGAGGAGCTGGTGCTGGCCGATCCGAGCCTCCAGATCAAGGCCGGCGTGCAGTGGGGCCTGTTCGGCGCCGCCATCCAGCAGCTGGGCACGAAGAAGCACCACGACAGGTGGCTGAAGGACGCCGCCACCCTGGCCCTCCCGGGCGCCTTCGCGATGACCGAGACCGGGCACGGGTCGGACGTCGCCGCGATCGGCACGACCGCGACCTACGACCCGGAGACCGAGGAGTTCGTCATCCACACGCCCTTCCGCGGAGCGTGGAAGGACTACCTCGGCAATGCGGCACTCCACGGGCGCGCGGCGACGGTGTTCGCGCAGCTGATCACCGGCGGCGTCAACTACGGTGTGCACTGCTTCTTCGTGCCGATCCGCGACGAGGACGGCGCGTTCCTGCCCGGCATCGGAGGCGAGGACGACGGGGTGAAGGGCGGCCTGAACGGCATCGACAACGGCCGGCTGCACTTCGACCACGTGCGTGTCCCGCGCGAGAACCTGCTCAACCGGTACGGCGACGTGGCCCCCGACGGCTCGTACTCGAGCGAGATCCCGAGCCCCGGCCGCCGATTCTTCACGATGCTCGGCGCCCTCGTGCAGGGCCGCATCTCGCTGGACGGCGCGGCGACCACCGGCGCCGCGCTCGCGCTCCACATCGCGACGACCTATGCGAACCAGCGCCGGCAGTTCGATTCCGGGGCGGGCACGCCCGAGATCGTGCTGCTCGACTACGGCCGGCACCAGCGTCGGCTCCTGCCGCGGCTCGCGACGGTCTACGCGCAGGCCTTCGCGCACGACGAGTTCCTGAAGAAGTTCGACGCCGTCTTCTCCGGCCGCAACGACACCTCGCAGGACCGCGAGGATCTCGAGACCCTCGCGGCGGCCCTCAAGCCCCTCAGCACGTGGAACGCGCTCGACACGATCCAGGAGTGCCGCGAGGCGTGCGGCGGCGCGGGCTTCCTCGCCGAGAACCGTCTGGTCGGACTCCACCACGACCTCGACGTGTACGTCACGTTCGAGGGCGACAACAACGTGCTGCTGCAGCTGGTCGGCAAGCGTCTGCTCGCCGACTACGCGAAGCAGTTCAAGACGAAGGATGCGGCCGCCCTCGCCCGCTATGCCGTCGGGCAGACGGCGGGAAAGGTGTTTCACACGGCGGGGCTGCGCCGCCTCGGGCAGTCCGTGACCGACCTCGGCTCGACGGCCCGCTCGGTCGAGCTCGGACTCCGCGAGGACCAGCAGCACGACCTGCTGACCGACCGGGTGCACCAGATGGTGGCCGATGTGGCGGGGCGGCTGCGCCCGGCGGGCAGGCTGAACGCGGCCGAGGCCGCGGCGCTGTTCAACGAGAACCAGTCCGACCTGATCGAGGCCGCCCGTGCGCACGGCGAGCTGCTGCAGTGGGAGGCCTTCACGGACGCCATCCACCGCATCAGCGACGATGGCACGCTGCAGGTCCTCACCTGGCTGCGCGACCTGTTCGGTCTCTCGTTGATCGAGCGGCACCTCGCGTGGTACCTGGTGAACGGCCGCCTCTCGACGCAGCGGGCGGGTGCCGTCTCGCGGTACATCGGCCGGCTGTCCGCGCGCCTGCGCCCGCACGCCCAGGATCTGGTGGACGCGTGGGGCTTCGCGCCCGAGCACGTGCGCGCCCCCATCGCCTCGGGCGCCGAGCAGGCTCGGCAGGACGAGGCCCACGCCTACGCGCAGGCGCTCCAGGCGTCCGGCGACGCCCCCGTCTCGGAGAAGTCCCTCAGGAAGAAGAAGTAGGACCCTCCCGTCCCGGACCGCGCCCCGGCGCACCCGCCCCGGCGACACGACGGCGGGGATCGTGTGGAACACTCCGGCGATCGGGCCGGGGTGACGGCGCGTGTCGAGGAATCCCCGCCGTTGTGCATCGAGGCGGCGCACGGGCGTCGCGGGATACGGTGACAGGATGAGCGACGTGCTGAGGGGACTCGACGAGCGTGCGCGCTGCGCGTGGGTGGGGGCCGACCCCGAGTACCTCCGGTATCACGACGAGGAGTGGGGGCGTCCGCTGCACGGCGACCGGGCCCTCTTCGAGAAGATGAGCCTCGAGGGTTTCCAGGCGGGGCTCAGCTGGATCACCATCCTCCGCAAGCGTCCCCGCTTCCGCGAGGTCTTCTCGGACTTCGACCCCGACGCCGTCGCGGAGTTCGGCCCCGCCGATGTGGCACGGCTGATGTCGGATGCGGGCATCGTGCGCAACCGCGCCAAGATCGACGCCGTGATCGGCAACGCCCGGCTCGTGCGCGAGCTGGCACCGGGGGAGCTCGACGCGCTGATGTGGTCGTTCGCGCCGCCCGCGGGCGGCCCGCGCCCGCGGGACTTCGCCGACGTGCCCGCCACGACCCCCGGGTCGGTCGCGCTGAGCAAGGAGCTCCGCCGGCGCGGGTTCCGCTTCGTCGGGCCCACCACGATGTACGCGCTCATGCAGTCCGCGGGCATGGTCGACGACCACGTCGTCGCGTGCTGGCGCGCCGCCTGACGC
>NZ_CACSKB010000028.1 GCF_902706225.1 Microbacterium sp. 18062 | reverse complement strand
CACGGGGTCGGCGGCGAGGTCGACGATCCGCACCTCCGCGCCGGCAGCGCGGGCGCCGTCGACGTACGCGGCGGCGAGGGCATGGTTCAGGCTGTCGGCGAACGGGGTTCCGACGACGACGAGGATGCGGGTGCTCACGGGGTTCCCTTCTCCCGGACGAGGGCGATCAGCGTCTCGAGGTGACGGTTGAGAGCGACGGGGTCGAAACCGTCGTCCTGCAGTCGTGGATCTGAGAAGAGGCCGGTCACCTCGCCGTCCAGGTCGTCGCCGGCGTCGCGGACCACCGTCGCACCGCGCTCGGTCAGGGTGACGATGACGCGGCGACCGTGATCGGGGTCGGCGGAGGTCGTGATCCAGCCGGCCCCGGCGAGGATCGGCATGCGCTTGCTGACGGCGGCCTTCGAGAGGTTCAGGCAGCCCGCGAGGGTCGTGATGTCGACCGGTTGCAGATCGTCGATCGTGGCGAGGTAGATGAAGTCGCCGATCGAGAGGCCGTAGGCCGCGCGGAGCCGGACGTCCGCGTGCGCGTCGAGCACGGAGACGAGCTCCTGGAGGGTGAAGCTGATGCGATCGGCCACACCTATAGTCAACCAGTTGACACTCCGTGGGTCAATCGGTTGACACTCTCAGCCGATCGGGACGAGCCTGGTGATGTCGTCCGTGGGCAGCTCGTCGGCGACGGCGGTCACCTCCACTGTGTCGAGGTCGGCCCGACCCGACTGCACCGTGAGGAACGCGGTGTCCGCCGCATCCCGCCCGGTCGCGATGCGCACGAGCGTGTCGCGCGGCGCGAGCGTCGTCGCGTCGACCACGCACCATGCATCGTCGACCCACGCCTCGGCGACCGCGTGGAAGTCCATGGGGTCCAGCCCCGGTGCGTAGACCGCGGCCAGGCGGGCGGGGATGCCGCTGGCCCGCAGCAGCGCCACGCACAGGTGCGCATAGTCCCGGCACACGCCCTGGCGGGCGAGCAGCGTGCGCTCGGCCCCGTCGGTCGGCAGGGACGATCCGGGCACGTACATCAGGTGTGTGCCGACCCAGGACGAGACCGCCGCGAGGAGGTCCGCCGCGTGCTCGATGCCGCCGAACTCCGCAGCCGCGGTGGGGGCGAGCACGTCGGACTCCGCGTAGCGGCTGGGACGAAGGTAGCGGATCGGGTCGGCGGCGTCCGCCCGCTCGGCGACGGCTCTCCCGCGGATCGCGGCATTATAGTCCAGCAGCAGGCTCCCCGTCTGTGCGCGCACGCGGTGCAGGCGCGTGCCGTGCGCGTCGCGCACCTCGTCGACGGGCGCCTCGACGCCGTCGACGGACACCCGGAGCGTCTCGTCGGCGTCGTGGCCGGCGGCGACCGCGACGGAGAAGACGAGGTCGGCCGGCTCGGTGACGGTGAGGGCGATGTGCGCGGAGACGTCGCGGTTCATGGACATAGGGTGCCATGCGCAGATGTCGAGCGGGTGTCGATTGACAGTCGAGCGGATGCCGTGCTCCTCACCGTCGATGTACGCGGCGGCGAATCGGAGACTCCTGGGCGCCGCACCGGACAGTGCCGCTCCCGCGGCGTCCCCGTGAGAATGAGGCGACGATGCCCGCGCGATCGCATCCGCGGCGTGCGCGTGGTCCGGATTTCCACCCGCGACGAGGGAGTGCACATGACCGACGACCGTGAGTCCACGCTGCTGGCCGACGTTCCGGACCGGCTGTTCATCGGCGGCGAGTGGCGGGCGGCCGAGGGTGGCGCGACGCTGACGGTGCAGGACCCGGCCACGGGCAGGACCGTCAGGACGATCGCGTCGGCGTCCGTGGCAGACGGCACGGCCGCCCTGGACGCCGCGGTGGACGCGTTCCCCGCGTGGGCGGCGACACCGGCACGTGAACGTGGTGAGCTGCTGCGCCGTGCGTTCGACCTGTTGCAGCAGCGCAAGGAGGACTTCGCCCTCCTCATGACGATCGAGATGGGCAAGCCGCTCGCTGAGGCGCGCGGAGAGGTCGCCTACGGCGGCGAGTTCCTGCGGTGGTTCGGCGAGGAGGCGCCGCGGATCCAGGGCCGGTACGGACCCAACCCCGAGGGGACGGGGCGCATGATCGTGTCGCAGCATCCGGTCGGCCCGTGCTTCCTCATCACGCCGTGGAACTTCCCGCTCGCGATGGCGACCCGCAAGATCGCCCCGGCACTCGCGGCGGGCTGCACCGTGGTCGTCAAGCCGGCGGAGCTGACACCGCTGACGACGCTGTACTTCGTGAAGCTGCTCGAGGACGCCGGACTGCCGGCGGGCGTCGTGAACGTCATCACGACGTCGACCTCGGGCGCGGTCTCGGAGCCGATCATCCGCGACCCGCGGTTGCGCAAGCTCTCGTTCACCGGGTCGACGCCGGTGGGGCAGAAGCTGCTCGAGCAGGCCGCAGGCGGGGTGCTGCGCACCTCGATGGAGCTCGGCGGCAACGCTCCGTTCGTCGTGTTCGACGATGCCGATCTCGACAAGGCGGTGGACGGGGCGATCGCGGCGAAGTTCCGCAATATCGGGCAGGCGTGCACCGCGGCGAACCGCTTCATCGTGCACCGTTCGGTCGCCGACGAGTTCGCACGGCGCGTGACCGAGCGCGTGCGGTCGTTCGGCATCGGGCGCGGCACCGAGGAAGGCGTGACGATCGGTCCGCTCATCGACGACCGTGCCGTGGCGAAGGCGTCGCAGCTGGTCGAGGACGCCGTCTCGCGCGGCGCCGAGCTGCGCACCGGCGGCAGCGCCGTCGACGGCCCGGGCACCTTCTACCAGCCCACGGTCATCGCGAACGTGCGGGCGGGCAGCGACATCCTGCGCGAGGAGATCTTCGGCCCCGTGCTCGCGATCGTGCCGTTCGACGACGAGGACGACGCCGTGCGCCTGGCCAACGACACCGAGTACGGACTCGTGTCGTACGTGTACACCGAGAGCCTCGCACGCGGTCAGCGCATGATCGAGCGTCTCGAGACCGGGATGATGGGGCTGAACGTGGGGGTCGTCTCCAACGCCGCCGCGCCGTTCGGCGGCTGGAAGCTGTCCGGCCTCGGCCGCGAGGGCGGGGCCGAGGGCATCCACGAGTACCTGCAGACCAAGTACACCCTCACCCCGAGCCCGTTCGCCTAGACCAGGCGCGCACGGCGTGCCCGTGTCCGCGGCCTGCGGCAGGATGGTCGCATGACCCGCGAGAGCACGCGCGCCGAGCGACTGTGCGCACACCGGCTGACCGCGCCGGCGGCCGATCCGGTCGCCGCGGCGCGCCACATGCTGGCGGTCCAGGCGCAGGAGTTCTGGGGCGGACGATGGGCGCTCGCGCTGCGGTCCCGGCGGGAGCCGGGGCTCTCCCGCGTCGATGCCGCCTTCGACCGTGGACGGCTCGTGCGCTCGTGGACGATGCGCGGCACCATCCACATCTGCCCCGCGGAGGATCTCGGGTGGCTCCTGGAGGCCACCGCCGAGCGGCAGCTCCGCTCCGCGGCATCCCGACATCGAGAGCTCGGACTCGACGCCGACGCGTTCGCGCGGTCCGAGCGAGCCGTCCGTGCCGCGCTCCGCGGCGGCGGACGTCTCACCCGCGGTGAGGTGAACGCGGTGATCGAGGGAGCGGGCGTCGACACGGCGGGGCAGCGGGGGATCCATCTGCTGCAGGCGCTCAGCTGGCGCGGGGTGCTCTGCCACGGCCCGGTCGTCCCGCGGCCCGGCACGGTCACGCGCGAGCAGTACCTCGTGCTCGTCGAGGACTGGGTGACGGATGCCGCCCGCCCGGCCGATCCGCGCACCGAGCTCTTCGTCCGGTACATCGACGGGCACGGTCCCGCGACCGTGGCCGACTTCGTCTGGTGGAGCGGGCTGACGCTCGGAGCGGCGCGCGACGCCGCGGCGGCGGCCGGCGACCGCGTGGAACGGCGAGGCGACGGGAGCGCCGCGACCTACCGCGCGCGGCGGCGCCCGCGCCGCGATCCCGGGCGTCCGGGTGTCGTCGCGCTGCCGCCGTTCGACGAGTACTACATCTCCTACGCCGACCGCGATGTCGCCTGCGGCCCCGAGCACCGTGCGCTCGTGGGGCCGGGGGCGAACGGGATGGTGCGGCCGACGATCCTCGACGGAGGCGGGGTGGTCGGCACGTGGACGCACTCCCGCGCCGTGGGCCGTCACGACGGGGCGGCACGCGCCGCCGTCTTCCCCGGAGCATCCGTCGACCCCGCTGCCGTGGACGCGGCCCTCGACCGCTACGCCGCGTTCGTGACGGGCTGAGCGGGCGGGAGCCCTCGGTGCGCGCCTGTCGATCAGCCGCCGCCGTCGAGCTCGTCGAGCAGGAGGGCCTCGAGCTCGTCCACGGCCTCCTGCGCCGACACGCCCTCGCCGCGCACGACGAGGACGTCTCCGTACTCGGCGCCGATGCTCAGCAGCGACAGCAGGGACGTCGCGTCCTTCGCCTGGTCGGGAGGCGCTCCCTCGGCGGCGATCGTCAGCGTCGTGCCGCGGTGCTTCGCGGCGGCGCGGGCGATCCTCGATGCCGGCCGGGCGTGCAGCCCGAGCCTGGAGCCGAACGTCACAGCGCGCTCGATCATGGTGTTCCTCTCTCGGGGAGTCGATGGGCGGATGCGGATCGCGTCATCGCAGCAGCTCCGCGATGTCGTCGTACGTGGGCATCAGTGCACGCCGCATCCCGACGTGGAGCTGGCCGGCTCGCGCGACGACGAGCGCGACGTCGTCGAGACCCGCCAACCCGACCCGGTCGGCGGCGTGCTCGTCGACGAGGGTGAAGCGGAGCCGACTCATGCAATGGGTCAGCGAGACGACGTTCGAAGGCCCGCCGACGAGCCGGAGGATCGTCTCGGCCAGCGGCGAGGTCATCCGTCTCCTCCGTGCGCGCGCAACGAGGCGCTGAGCCGTCCGATGTGCAGGGTGAGATAGACGATCTCCTCGGAGGTGATGGCCGATCCCCAGCGACGAGCCAGCAGCTCGGCGACTCCGAGCGCGCACTCGTGCTCGGTGGGCAGCGCCCCGCGTATCTCGTTCTCGAACGGCAGATCGCTGCTCTCGTGCAGGCTCTGCCGCTGCTGGCGCAGGAAGAGGTATCTCAGATGCGTCACGAGCCGGGCGACGGGCAGCGAGTCCTCGTCGACGGCGATGCCGAGGTGCTCGCCGACGATCTGGAGGGATTCGGTGAGCACCTCGGTCATCTGCATCGCGGCCGTGAGATCGGTGGCGCCGAACTGGGCGTTGACGAAGTGCAGCGCGAGCGGGACCACCTCGCCGGCGGGGAGCGTCACGCCGCTGCGTTCGCGCACCACGTCGAGCATCGCGTGCGCGAACTGCACCTCGACCGGGTAGAGCTGCTGCACCTCCCAGCGCAGCGGATACTCGATCTCGGCCGCACCCGCGCGCGCCCGCTGGAGGGCGAAGGACAGGTGGTCGGCGAGGGGGACGAAGAGATGCTCGGTGACCTCGAGACCGAGCCGGTCGGCGGCGGCGCTGACGATCTCCTCGGTCAGCTCGACGTCGGCGGCGGGGATCTCCTGGGCGAACGCCATGAGGCGCTCGGCCGCGTGGGCGTTCCCGGGGACGAAGGTGCGCTCGACGCGCTCGGCGTCGATCTCCATCCCCTGGCTCAGCTCGTAGCCGAGACCGGCGCCCACGAGCACGGCCTCCGCGCCGTCCTCGTCCACGCCGAGCACGACGGAGTTGTTGAGCACTTTCCTGACTCTCATGACGGTCTCCTCCCTGCTGCCTCCAGGCGCCGCGTCACACCGGCACGTCGCCCCCGGATCCGCTGAGATCTGCTCCGTTCGTGGCGATGACCTTCTGGTACCAGTGGAACGAGTCCTTGCGGCGCCGCTCGCCCGTTCCCCGCCCCAGGTCGTCGAGGTCGACGTGGATGAACCCGTATCGCTTCGACATCTGCGACGTCGACAGGCTCACGATGTCGATCGGCGCCCAGCTCGTGTAGCCCATGAGCTCCACGCCCTCGTCGATCGCCTGCCTCATCTGCTCGAAATGGGCGCGGAAGTAGTCGATCCGATAGGGGTCGTGCACGATCCCATCCTCTCCGACGACATCGATCGAGCCGATGCCGTTCTCCACGCAGAACAGCGGCATGCGGTAGCGGTCGTACAGCTCGATCAGCGAGATCCTGAAGCCGACGGGGTCGACCTGCCATCCCCACTCGCTCGAGGACAGGTACGGATTCTTGACCCCGACGATGGTGTTCCCCGGCGCGCGCTCGGCATCGGGATCGATCGACTCGGTGGTCGTCATGTAGTAGCTGAACGAGACGAAGTCGACCGTGTGGTCACGAAGGACCTCCTCGTCGCCCGGCTCGAAGGGCACGACGACGCCCTGCCGCTCAAGCTTGCGCAGGACGAGTCGCGGATAGGCGCCGAGCACCTGCACGTCCGCCGGGAAGTGATTGTCGATGATCTTCTGCTGCGTCGCCGCGACGTCCTCGGGTCGGCACGTGCGCGGATAGGTCGTCAGCTTGGTGAGCATGCAGCCCATCCGGCCGCCCTCGACCAGCTCGTGGCACAGCTGCGTCGCCCGTGCCGACGCGACGAACTGGTGGTGCAGGGCGCTGTAGCTGGCCTGCAGCACGTCTCCCCGGTCGGGGATGACGCCGCCCGACGAGAACGGATGCCGGATGATCCCGTCGATCTCGTTGAACGTGAGCCAGAGCTTGACCAGCGACCCGAAGCGCTCGAAGCACACGCGCGCATAGCGGACGAAGTGCTCGATCACCCGGCGGTCGGCCCATCCATTGTAGGCGAGCGCGAGCGCGAGCGGCATCTCGTAGTGGTGCAGGGTGACCAGCGGCTCGATGTTCAGGCGGCGCATCTCGGTGAACAGCGACTCGTAGAAGGCGACTCCGGCCTCGAGCGGCTCCTCCTCCTCACCGGTCGGGAACAGGCGGCTCCACGAGATCGAGACGCGCAGCGTCCTGAAGCCGAGCTCCGCGAACAGCGCCAGGTCCTCCTCGTAGCGGTGGTAGAAGTCGATGCCGCGCCGCTTGGGATACCTGTCGACGTCGGGATCGGCGAGCGCGGCCTCGATGTCGGCCGTGGTGATCGAGTGCAGGGCGGCGTAGTTCGTGACGTCGACCTTTGGCTTGTAGGCCGTGACGTCCGCGACGGAAGGGCCGCGGCCGTCCACGTTCCATGCGCCTTCGACCTGGTTGGCGGCGAGGGCGCCGCCCCAGAGGAAACCTTCGGGGAACAACTGTGCACACTCCTTCGGTGTTGCGGTTCTTCGGGATCGGGGGTCGTGGGCCGACGGGCCGGGGCTCATGCGTCCCGGACGGCGAGGCGGTGTCGCAGCGTGAGCACCGGGGCCCCTGCTGCCACGGCCCCGTCGACGAGCGGCGCGGACACGTCGACGTCGTCGGGATTGCTGACGACGATCACCGTGGTCGGGTCGTATCCCCTCGCGGTGATCTCCTCGATGTCGGCCTCGATGAGCAGCTCGCCGCGGCTGATGTGCTGCTCGGGCTCGACGTGTGAGACGAAGGGCTCACCGGCGAGTGCCACGGTGTCGATGCCGACGTGGATGAGCAGTTCGACGCCGTCCTCCGACCGCAGTCCCACGGCGTGGGGCATGACGGCGATGACGGTCCCGTCGAACGGCGAGACCACGCGGCCGTCGGCGGGACGGATCGCGAAGCCGGGACCCATCGCTCCGGAGGAGAACAGCTCGTCGTTCACCTCGTCGAGGGGGATGGCGACACCGGCGATCGGGCTGACGAGCTCGACGGCGGACGTGCCGGCGTGCTCCGCGCGACGTTCGGCGGCGGCCTCACGGTCCGCGACCAGCTCGGTCCTGGTGATGCCGAAGAAGTAGGTGAGGATCGCGGCCATCACGAAGGAGACGGCGGTGCCGAGCACCAGCCACAGGAAGGTGTCCCCGAGTCCCAGCGGATCGCCGTAGCCGAGTGGAAGGGTGAGGATTCCCGACAGGCCGTAGCCGTAGACGCGCGCGCCCGCGCCGCCCACGATGGCGCCGCCGACCGCGGCGGACAGCAGACCGATCGCGAAGACCCGCTTGCGCGGCAGCGTCACACCGTAGATGGCGGGCTCGGTGATGCCGAACAGGCCGGCGATCACGGCAGAGCCGGAGATGCCGCGCGTGCGAGGGTCGCGCAGCCGGAGGAACACGCCGAGCGCCGCGCCCGCCTGACCGAAGACGGCCGGCCATACGAGGGGCTTGAAGGTGTCGTACCCGGTGGTGGCCAGGTTGTTGATGAAGATCGGCACCATCGCCCAGTGGACGCCGAAGATGACCAGGACCTGCCAGAGCGCGGCGAAGAGGATGCCCGTGAGGATCGGCGAGAACGACTGGATCGTCAGGAACAGATCGGCGATGCCCTGCCCGACCCAGTTGCCGACGGGGCCGAGCACCAGCAGCGTCGCGGGAAGCGTGACGACCAGCGACACGAGGGGCACGATGAAGTTGCGGACCGAGTCATGGATGCGCGGGGACAGCAGCTTCTCGATCCAGCTCTGCAGATAGACGGCGAGGATGATCGGGATGACCGTGGCCGAGTAGCCCTGCAGCACGACCGGGATGCCGAGGAAGTCGACCGCGCCGCCCGCCTGCTGGAACGCTCGCAGCGGCTGCGAGACGGTCTCTCCCTCGAGGACGAGGCTGACGTTCGCGACCTGCGTGTAGAGCAGCCCGCTCGCCAGCGCCATCGCCGTGTAGATGTTCGCACCGAACTTGCGGGCCGCCGGCACTGCGAGGATGACGGGGAGGAAGAAGAAGAACGCGTCTGCGGCCGTCCACAGGATCGCGTAGGTCGTGGAGGTCGTCGACAGCCATCCCAGCGTGGTGGCGATCATGAGCAGGCCCTTGAGGATGCCTGCTGCGCAGAGAGTGCCGATGATCGGCGCGAAGATGGCCGAGACGACGGCGATGGCGCCGTTGAGCGCACGGGAGAGGATGTTGCCCTGCTTCTGGGCGGCGATGACGGTGCCTGCGCGGCGCTCGCCGCCGCCCAGATCCGTGGAGCGCTCCAGCTCCGCGTAGGCGAGCGGGACGTTGTTGCCGACGACGACCTGGAACTGACCGCCGCTCTCCAGCGCGCTGATCACACCCGGGATCTTTGTGACGGCGTCCTTGTCGGCCCGTTCGGGGTCTTTGAGGACGAATCGGAGGCGAGTCGCGCAGTGGGACACCGAGCTCACATTGGCTTCACCGCCGACGTTCTCGAGCACCTCGGTCGCCAGTCTCGCGTAGTCCACCTTGGCCATGATCTCTCCCTTGAACGACCATCTCGGGCGCCGCTGAGACAAAAAAAAGACCTAGACCCGAAGTCGCCGTCTTCTCGAGACGAGCGATGACTTCACGGTCTAGATCTTGCCTGATCGAATCAGTAACAACCCTAGGATGCTGCCTTGAGGGGCAACGCTCACACCGTATCGCACCATTTGGTCATACCGCAAGGGATCGATGTGGTCAGACCACATCGACGAGGCCTCAGAGATCCGCGCCTCGTCCGCCGGGATCCGTTCCCCTCCTTGGCGGGCGGCGGTCTCAGCGCACGCTGCCGCTCGTCAGCCCGCCGATCAGCCACCGCTGCAGGAACACCGCGGCGGCGAAGACCGGGATCACCCCGATGACGGATGCGGCGGCGATCTTGCCGAAGTGGGGCGTGCGCTCGCCGTAGAACAGCGACAGCACGACCGGCAGGGTCTGCGAGTCGGGGCTCTGGGTGAGGAATGTCGCGAGGAGGAACTCGTTGTAGTTCAGCACACCCACGATGATGCCGATCGCGATCATCGCGGGTGCCATGAGCGGGGCGACGATGAAGGACAGCAGCCGGAAGGAGCCCGCGCCGTCGATGCGGGCGGCCTCCTCGATCTCGACCGGGAGCTTGCGCAGGAACCCCTCCAGCAGCCAGATCGCCACGGGCACGTTCACGAGCGCGTAGACGAGCGTGAGGCCTACGAGCGTGTTGTTGAGCCCCAGCACGCGCAGCAGGGTGAACAGCGGGACCACCGCGACGATCGGTGGCAGCAGCCACGGGCTCATGAGGGTGCCGGCGAGCGTCGCGCCGCCGGTGCGGAACCGCACGATCGCCCACGCGCCCGGCAGGGCGACGGCGGTGGTGAGCAGCGCGCCGCCGATCGCCGCGATGAGCGAGTTCGCGATGCCACGCAGCAGATCCGAGCCGGTGAGCACCTCGATCCAGTTCGACCACTGCGGCACCGCGGGGATCAGCACGCCCTGTCCCGTCTCGTTGCGGCCCATGAGCGACACCGAGACGAGGTAGAGGAGGGGCACGACGAAGAACACCAGCAGCACGGCGAGCACGATCGTGGCGAGGACGCTGCGGTGATCGGTCGACGCGCGGCGGCGCCGGGGGAGGACCTCACTCATGGTTCGCCTGCAATCTGCGCGCGATGAGCGCGACGGGGACGGTGACCACGGTCACGACGACGGCGAGCAGCAGCGTGATGACCGCCGCCTTGCCGAGATCGAACTCGCGCAGGGCCGCCTGATAGATGAGATAGGAGGTCGTGGTGGTCGCCTGCCCGGGACCGCCCGAGGTCATCATGAAGATCAGGTCGAACACCTTGAAGGCGAGGACGAGTCGGATGAAGAAGGCCGCCGCCACGACTCCGGCGATGGCCGGCAGCGTGATGTGGCGGAACAGCCGGAACCCGTGGGCGCCGTCGAGGCGCGCGGCCTCCACGGTCTGCGGATCCTGAGCGATGAGCGCGGTGAACACGAGCAGCGCGATGAGCGGCGTCCACTCCCAGACGTCCGCGAGCGCGATGCCGGGCAGTGCCCACGTCGTCGACGACAGCGGCGCGATCGCGTTCGTGGGGGCGCCGAAGAACCCGAGCACGGTGGCGAGCAGACCCCCGCCCGGGTTGTAGATCAGCTTCCAGAGGGTGCCGACGATGACCGGCGGCGTGATCAGCGGCAGCAGCAGAAGCGTCCGGACGAGTGATCCGCTGCGCACCGCACCGTGCAGGGCGAGAGCCGCGACGACGCCGAGCACGAGGCTCGCCACCGAGACGCCGAGCGCGTAGACGACGGTGCGGCCGAGCGAGGCGACCGCATCCGCATCGCCGAGCACCTTCTCGAACGTCTCGGTGCCCGCCCACTCCTGGAAGGGCCTGCCGAGGGACGACTCGGTGAACGCCGCCGCGACGATGAACAGCAGCGGGTAGACGCCGAGCACGACGAGCGCGAGGACGCTCGGCGCGACGAACAGGCGATGCGCCCACGCCGGGCCCCGGGAGACCCCGGAGCCGCGGCGCGGGCGTACGGCCGGGGCGGCCTCAGCCAAGGAGCTCTTCCCACTCGGCCTGCGTCGCATCGAGGGCCTCCTGCGCGGTGATCTCGCCGGCGATGAGCTTCGCCAGCTCGTCCGTCAGCACCTCGGCGGCCTGCGTCGCGTTCTTGCCCGTCGGCCAGGCGAGTGCCCCGTCCAGGGTCGCGCGGTTGACCTCCTGGAGTGCCGGGTAGGCCTCGCCGTAGGCGTCGCTCTCGAGCGACGAGACGCGGTTCGGGTCGATGCCGGTCTGCGGGTCGGCGACCAGCAGCTCCTCGTTGATCTCGCTGGAAGCCGCCCACTTGATGAAGTCCTGCGCGAGCTCGGTCTTCTCGGTGTTCGCCGCGATGACCCAGGTGAAGCCGGCCACCAGTGACGCCCGCGGCTCTGTGTTGTCGCCGCCGACGGGCAGGAGCGTCACGCCCCACTTGTCGGCGACGGTCGAGTCCGGGTTGATCTGCGACGCGACGCCGAGGTCGGTCCAGTTCTCGATGAACGCGGCCTTGCCTGCGAACCAGGCGGAGTTCCCCTCGCCGAACGCGGTCTCGGCCGGCGTCGGGTAGGCGGAGGCGATCGAGTCGGCGAGCGACTGCGCGGCGGCGACCGCCTCGGGGGAGTTGATCACGGGCTTGCCGTCCGCGTCCACGAACTCGCCGCCGAAGCCGGCGAGACGGTTCGCGAAGCTGGCGCCGAGGATGAGCGGCGACTTCTGGCCGAAGATCACGTTGCCGTAGACGCCGTCCGCGCTCTCGTTCTCGGTGATCACCTGCGACTGCTCGATGTACTCGTCCCAGGTCGCGGGAGGCTCGGTGAAGCCGTTCCGCTCCAGGATCTCGGTGTTGTAGAAGAGCACGTGCGTGTCGCCGTCGAAGGGCAGACCGTAGCGCTGGCCGTCCACGAGCGTGTACGGGTCGTAGATGGACTGGATGAAGTCGTCCTCTTCGATGTCGGGGTTGTCCGCGATCCAGTCGGTGAGGTCCTGGATGGCGCCCGCGTCGGCGAGGTCGCCGATCGAGACGTACCAGGGCGCCGCGACGTCGATCGTGTTCGCGCCGGACTGCTGGTCGAGGGCGAGGGTGTTGCCGATCTCGTCGTAGGGGACGATGACCGGGTTGATCTTGACGCCGGTCTCGGCCTCGTACTCCTCGGCGAGGAGCTTCGATGCGCCCTCGTGCGATGAGATGAGCAGGACCGTGAGCTCCTGGTCGCCGTCGGCGGCGTCGCCGGAGCCTCCGGAGCACGACGCGAGGGTCAGGGCGGCGACCGTGAGCGCGGCGGGTGCGGCGAGCCGGCGCAGGACGCGCGAGCGGCGGGGCGTAGCGGACATGTGGATCCTCCAGGGTGCGAGCGGGGAAGAGCGGGACGTGCAGGACGTGCGGGATGACGGGCTGCGCACCGCACGACTCGTCATTCTGGGGCAGCGCGCACGAGCGCGCGCGGGTCGTGTAAAGAAGCGACATGCGGCACGGAGCGGCGGCGTCCGGTGCGTGTCGTCGTGTGTCGTCCGGGAGGCGTCGCGCCGCACGCGCTGCTAGCTTTCCGAGGCGTGCGCGTTCTGCGCAGGAAGGAACGACGATGAGCTCCCGCATCATCCTCAACGCGTTCGAGATGAGCTGCGTCACCCACCAGGCCCCGGGGCTGTGGCGGCATCCGGAGAACCGGGCCGATCGGTACAACCGGCTCGACTACTGGATAGAGCTCGCGCAGCTGCTCGAGCGCGGCACGTTCGATGCGATCTTCATCGCCGACGTTGTCGGCGTGTACGACGTGTACCGCGACTCGGCGGCGCCTGCGCTGATCGACGCGGCGCAGATCCCGGTGGGCGATCCGCTGCTGCAGGTCCCCGCGATGGCGGCGGCGACGTCGAAGATCGGCTTCGGGGTCACGGTCGCCTCCACCTACGCGCAGCCCTACGCCCTCGCGCGCACCTTCTCGACCCTCGACCACTTCACCGGCGGTCGGGTCGGGTGGAACGTCGTGACCGCGTACCTGAACAGCGCCGCCCGCAACCTCGGCCTCGGCGACCAGATCGCCCACGACGATCGCTACGAGATCGCCGACGAGTTCCTCGACGTCGCCTACAAGCTCTGGGAGGGATCCTGGGAGGACGGGGCGACGATCCGCGACCGTGCGGCGGGCGTGTTCACCGATCCCGCGCGCGTGCACCCGATCGAGCACCACGGCCGGTTCTACGACGTGCCCGGCATCCACCTGTCCGAGCCGTCCCCCCAGCGCACCCCGGTGATCTTCCAGACCGGAGCGTCCCCGCGCGGTCAGGAGTTCGCCGCCCGCCACGGCGAGGCGATCTTCATCAACGGGCTCGTGCCCGACCTCACGCGCCGGGTGACCGACAGCATCCGCGACAAGGCGGAGCAGGTGGGACGCACGCGCGAGTCGGTCAAGATCCTGACCCTCGCGACCGTCATCGTCGCTGAGACCGACGAGGCGGCGCAGGCGAAGTACGCCGACTACCGCGGCTACGTCTCGCTCGAGGGCGCGCTCGCGCTCTACGGCGGCTGGTCGGGCGTGGACCTGTCGACGCTCGACCCCGACCAGCCCCTCCAGTACGTCGACACGGATGCGGCGCGCTCCGCTCTGTCGATCTTCACCAAGGCCGACCCGACCCGGTCGTGGACACCGCGCGACATCGCCGAGTACGTGGGCATCGGCGGCATCGGCCCGGTCATCGTGGGCGGCCCCGAGACGGTCGCCGACGAGCTGGAGCGCTGGATCGAGGTCGGCGGCATCGACGGCTTCAACCTCGCCTACGTCGTGACCCCCGGCACGTTCGAGGACATCGTCGAGCTTCTCGTCCCGGAGCTTCGCCGCCGCGGTCGGGTGTGGGACGACTACGAGGGCGACACCCTGCGCGAACGTCTGAGCGGCAGCGCGGTGGTGCCCGAGTGGCATCCCGCGCACCAGTATCGCGGTGCGTATGCGGAGCGCCGCAGCGCCGCCGACGGCAACGCCTCGCTCGTCGTCACCTGATCCGCCGTAACTCCTCCGATCCGCCGCGTCGGCCGCCCGCCGCCGGTCGAGCGGGTCCGTTCAGGAGGAGTTGCGCTTCGCATCCCATTCGCACCGCCCGGCTCCGCACCATCCCGACCACGAGGAGACGCCATGACCACCGCCGACACGACCGCCACTGCGCGTACGCACTGGAGCGGCACCGCCGACCGCGCCGAGACCGACCGCTGGGACGCGGTGGCGACCGAGGTCGCCGAGACGCTGGGCGTCGATGCGCTCGCCCGTGACCGGGCCAACGCCCAGCCGTTCGCCGAGGCGACGCTGCTGAAGGACTCCGGCCTGGCGACACTGCTCGACCCGGCGGAGCTCGGGGGCGGCGGTGCGCACTGGGAGTCGGCGTTCCGGGCGGTGCGCATCCTCTCGCGCACCGACGCCTCGATCGGACAGCTGCTCGGCTACCACTACATCAACGAGGCGAACGTCGCCCTCGTCGCACCCGCGGAGGAGCGCGAGCGCTGGTTCCGGGCCACCGTCGACGGCCGATGGATCTGGGGTGACTCGGTCAACCCGGTCGATCCGAACCTGACGCTGTCGGTGGACGGCGACGGGTACCGGCTCAACGGCTTCAAGCGGTACTCGACCGGATCGGGCGTCGGCGATGCGCTGCTGATCAACGCGGTCGTCGACGGCGGTGAGCACCACGGCGAGTTCGCGTTCCTCGTGCTGCCCTACGGCCACCCCGGCGTCGAGCTCGTCGACGACTGGGACAACCTCGGACAGCGCCTGTCCGCGAGCAACACCGTCACGTACCGCGACGTGCGGGTCGAGCCCGAGCACGTCCTCGGGTTCGGCACCGACGAGCCCATCCAGAGCATCATCACCCCCGGCATCCAGCTCGTCTTCGGCAACCTCTACCTCGGGCTCGCCCAGGGCGCGCTCGCACAGGCGCGGGAGCTGACGAACGCGCGGCCCAACTCGTGGTTCCTCAGCGGGGTGCCGACCTACAGCGACGACCCGTTCGTGCGGCGGCTGTACGGCGAGCTCGTCTCGCGGGTGGCGGCCGTCGAGGCGCTCGCCGACCGGGTCAACCGGCGGTTCGACGAGGTCGTGGGCGACGGGTGGGCGGTCACCGCCGACGATCGGGCGGCCCTCGAGATCGAGATCGCGCAGCTCAAGGTCGTCTCGAGCGACACCGCCGTCGACGTCGCGAACCGCGTCTTCGAGGCGACCGGCACGAGCTCGACGGCGAACCGCGTGGGCCTCGACCTGCACTGGCGCAACATCCGGACGCACTCCCTGCACGATCCGGTCGACTACAAGAAGCTCGAGGTCGGCGCGAACTTCCTCACCGGCGTCGTCCAGCCCATCTCGCTCTACACCTAAGGCCCGCGGGGCCGGGCACTCCGGCGCCCGCATCCGCTCGCTGCGCACGCACCTGCACGCCCAGCAGCGGATGCGCACGCGCTCAGGCGTGGCGGTCGAGGAACGCGTAGACCTCGTTGTCGTCCACGCCCGGGAACGCGCCGCGGGGGAGCGGTGTGAACATCTGCATGTGCACCCGGGCGCTCGGCCACGCCTTGCCCGACCAGCGGTGCGCCGCGTCGTCCGCGGGGCGACGGCAGCACGACTCGTCGGGGCAGGTCGAGGTCGCCCGCTGCGCGGTCTCGCGGCCGCGGAACCACCGGGCATCGTCGAAGGGCACGCCGACGGTGATCGAGAACTCGCCGTCGGCCGTCGACCCGGTCTGCGTGGAGCACCAGTAGGTTCCCGACGGGGTGTCGGTGTACTGGTAGTGCTCGGTCGTGCGGTTCTGCTCGGCGAAAGCCGCGCGGGCCGAGAACCTGCGGCAGACGATCTGACCCTCGACAGCGCCGGTGACGTCCATCGGGAGGGGCAGGTCGTCGTTCTCGAAGACGCGCGAGATCGCCCCGTCGCCGTCGACCCGCAGGAAGTGCAGCGGGATGCCGACGTGCTCGGTCAGCAGGTTCGTCATCCGCATCCCGGCCGCCTCGTGCGTGACCCCGAACGCGTCGCGGAAGTCCTCGACCGCGAGGTCGCGCTCCTTCTTCGCCTGCTGCAGGAAGGCGACGGCGTTCGTCAGCGGCATGAGACAGCTCGCCGCGTAGTAGTTGATCTCGAGGCGCTGCTGCAGGAAGTCGGCGTAGTCGCTCGGCGGCTGGTGTCCGAGCAGGCGGTGCGCCATCGCCTGCAGCGCCATCGAGCGCAGGCCGTGCCCGCCGGGGATCGACGCGGGCGGGAGGTAGATGCGGCCGTTCTCGAGGTCGGTGATGGACCGGGTCGACTGGGGCAGGTCGCTCGCGTAGATCAGCTCGAACCCGAGCTGGCCGGCCATGATGCTGACGGTGCGGTGGGTGAGGGCGCCGCCGACGTGACCCGCGGACTTCAGCTGCTTCTCGGCCAGCTTCTCGATGTCGGGGAGGTAGTTGTTGCGCTCCCGCATCCGCAGACGCAGCTCGGTGTTGGCCCGGCGTGCCTCCTCGGGCGTCGCGATCGCCTCGCGCTCACGGCGCTGCAGCTCGCGGTGGAGCCCCAGCACGGTCTCGATCGTCTCGTCGCTCAGGCCCTTGGTGACCTTGATCGGGGGGAGGCCGAGCTGGCGGAACGCGTGCGTCGACTGCGCACGCTCCAGGTCGATCTCGAGGGCGGCGCGCCGGTTCGGCGGCTCGCTCGAGAGCAGATCGCCGAGCTGGATGGCGGTGGCGCTCGCGATCTCCTGCAGGAGCGACAGCTTCGGCTCCCGCTTGCCGTTCTCGATCAGGCTGAGATGGCTGCCGGCGACGCCGACCGCCGCGCCCAGCTCGTCCAGGGTGAGCCCGGCGGCCGTGCGGTAGTGGCGGATGCGGTGACCCAGGGTGGTGAGTTCGATCGTGCTCGACGCCATTCCTTGATCATACTGAAAGAATCGCGATTTTTTCGAACGTGCGGCCAGGAAAGAGGGGGCAAGAGGGCGGCAAGGTTGGAGGGAACTTACGTTTTGCACACCTTCATCCCCGACAGGAGTCATCATGGCACTCGCCGAGACCTTCTCCCGCACCGCATCGGACCGCATCGGCGCGTCGCGTGCGTACGGCCAGCGTCCCGAACTCGAGGGCGAGGGCATGGCCGCCCTGGCCGCCTGGGTCGACGAGATCGCCGCGCTCACGCAGCCCGACCGTGTCCACTGGGTCGACGGATCGCGCGCCGAGAACGAGGCGCTGCTGCGCGAGATGGTCGATGAGGGAAAGCTGATCAAGCTCAACCCGGAGTGGCGGCCGAGCTCGTACCTCGCCCGCTCGCACCCGAGCGATGTGGCTCGCACCGAGGGCCGCACCTTCATCGCCTCGGAGCGCGAGGAGGATGCCGGCCCCACGAACAACTGGGCGGACCCCGCCGAGATGCGCGAGACCATGACCCGGGTTTTCGCGGGCTCCATGCGCGGCCGCACGATGTACGTCGTGCCGTTCTCGATGGGAGCCGTCGGCGGTCCGCTCTCGCACATCGGGGTGCAGGTCACCGACTCCGCCTACGCGGTCACCTCGATCGGCATCATGACGCGCGTCGGCCTCGACGTCGTCGAGCAGATCGCGAGTGGCGCGCCCTGGGTGAAGACGGTGCACTCGGTCGGTGCGCCGCTGGCCCCGGGCGAGGCGGATGTCGCGTGGCCCTGCAACGACGACAAGTACATCGTGCACTTCCCCGACACGCTCGAGGTGTGGTCGTACGGTTCCGGCTACGGCGGCAACGCCATCCTCGCCAAGAAGTGCTTCGCGCTGCGCATCGCGTCGGTCATCGGCCGCGACGAGGGCTGGCTCGCCGAGCACATGCTGCTCATCCGCGTGATCAGCCCCGAGGGCAAGGCGTACCACGTCGCGGCGGCGTTCCCGTCGGCGTGCGGCAAGACCAACCTCGCGATGCTGCGTCCCACGATCCCCGGATGGCGCGTCGAGACGCTGGGCGACGACATCGCGTGGCTGCGTCCGGGCGAGGACGGACGCCTCTGGGCGATCAACCCGGAGGCCGGGTTCTTCGGCGTGGCGCCCGGAACCGGCGAGTCGACGAACGTCACCGCGGTCGAGACGCTCTGGGGAAACACGATCTTCACGAACGTGGCCCTGCGCCCCGACGGCGACGTCTGGTGGGAGGGACTGACCGACGAGGCGCCCGCTCAGCTCGAGGACTGGGAGGGGAACCCGTGGACGCCCGCGTCCGGACGCCCCGCCGCCCACCCGAACTCGCGCTTCACCGTCTCGGCCGCGCAGTGCCCGCAGATCGCGGCGGACTGGGACACCCCCGAGGGCGTGCCGCTGGACGCGATCCTGTTCGGCGGACGTCGTGCCACGAACGTGCCGCTGGTGCTGGAGGCGACCGACTGGACGCACGGCGTCTTCCTCGGCTCGACCATCTCGTCGGAGCGCACGGCCGCCGCCGAGGGCACCGTCGGCGAGCTGCGCCGCGACCCGTTCGCGATGCTGCCGTTCTGCGGCTACAACATGGCCGACTACTTCGGGCACTGGGTGTCGATCGGCCAGAAGCTGCGGTTCGACCGTGCGCCGCGCATCTTCCAGGTGAACTGGTTCCGCAAGGGCGCCGACGGCCGGTTCCTGTGGCCCGGGTTCGGCGACAACTCGCGTGTGATCGACTGGATCATCCGCCGCGTCGAGGGTCGCGTCCCCGCGGTCGACAGCCCGATCGGCCGCCTGCCGCGCACGGAGGACCTGAACCTCGACGGCATCGAGGTTCCCCAGGAGGACCTCGACGAGCTGTTCGCAATCGATCCGCAGTCGTGGCTCGCCGAGGCTGCGCTCACCGAGGAGTTCTACGACACGTTCGGCGCCAAGGTGCCGTCGGCGCTGCGTGCCGAGCTGGCGTCGCTCCGCTACCGCCTGACGCAGGCGCAGCCCGCCTGACGCCCCGGCATCATCCCGCGAGAAACCACATCCGTCCCGAAACCGACCGCATTGCGCGTCGTCTCGGGGCGGATGTGGTTTCTCGCGGTGACGGGTCGGGTTACTCCTCGACGGCCAGCCGGTAGGCGGGTTCGCTGGTGCCGATGAGCACGACTTGGGCTGGTTGCCAGTCGGGTGCAGACCAGACCACGGTCCACTCGGTGCCCGTGCCCCCGGTCCGCTTCGTCAGGCTGTGGGGTGGACGTGTGCCGTCGTCGCGCAGAAGCTGCACGGCGTCCATGAGTGCTTCGGCGCCGGTGAGAGGCGGCGGACGACTCGCGGGTCCGTTCTCTGCGACCGCGTGGAGATAATCGTCCAGCGCGATCGCATAGGCCCGGTCGTAGTCATCGGTCATGCCGCTCCGTTCAGCGACCATGGTGACCTCTATGCCCGACGTGGTCCATCCGGCATAGAAGTTCACCGTCAATCCGTTCGGCAGCGGGACTGGGGCTCTCGACAATTCATCATCCTGCGGAGTTGTAGACCTGTTCGACGATATTGCTGTTTCGAGTGTACGTTCCGTAGCTCTGGATGTGCTGGCTCGTGCTCATGGTCCCGGATTCCAAAGGAAGGTTTGCATACGTCGTGGCGGGTCCTACGAAGTTGGCAGACCCGGCCTGCCATGCTCCCGATCCCGGCAGCGCACGGTAGATCAGGTCAACCCACTTCTCACCTGAAGTGTGGAGCCCTGTCGCCGTGATCTTGATTGTCCAACTCTTATACGAACCGCAGGAACACGTGACTGTGCTGGCGTTTGTGGTGTTGACGACGTAGCCTCCGTTCGTCGTGCCGAAGGGAGTGACGAGACCCTGTTGCAGCTTGTAGGAACAGTAGTTCTGTACTGTCTGGGTGCCCCGGTCGATCTCCTGCGCGGTCAGAGGTCTCCCGGATGAGTGTGTGAGATCGAGCGTCTCGCCGTCGCAAACGGCTAACGTGCCTGCGTCGGACACAGTCAGTTTCGCGGCGTTCGCGGGGCTGGCGATCCCTCCGCCGGCAACGACCACGCCGACGGCAAAGACCGAAGATATGACGCGAATCCAGAACAGTTTCTTCTGCATCTTCCCCTCCAGGATGGCTTTGCTCAGGACTATAAATGGCTTCCGGGGGGGGTATCCCCCATTTGGGGGACATAACCCACTGCTGATACGGAGTGGGGGCGGCAAGGCCGAGCTCGGGCGCCCTGAGGCGCTCGGTCATGAGCGTTGGTTACCGGCCTCCCCGCGCGAAGAGAGCGACACTCAGACGAGCAGCTGGTGCTTCGCCAGGTCACGGTACAGCGGCACTTCGGCGACGAGGTCGGAATGCGTGCCCTGACCCACCACGCGACCGCGATCGACGACCACGATCAGGTCGCTGTCGACGACCGTCGAGAGGCGGTGCGCGATGACGATCAGCGTGCGTCCCTCGGCGACCGCGTCGATCGCCTCGCGCATGCGCTGCTCGTTCAGCCCGTCGAGCGAGGACGTCGACTCGTCGAGCAGCAGGATGGGGGGAGCGGCGAGCAGGGCACGCGCGATCGCGAGGCGCTGACGTTCGCCGCCGGAGAGCATGACCCCCGCCTCGCCGACGGGGGCGTGGAGGCCCAGAGGGGAGCGGTCGAGCACGTCGCCGAGGTTGACCTCGCGCAGCACGCGCTCGCAGTCGGCGTCGGATGCCGCCGGCGAGGCCAGCCGCAGGTTGTCGCCGATCGTGCCGGCGAGGGTCGGCGCATCCTGTTCGACGTAGCCGAGCTGTGCCCGCAGCGCGTCGCGATCGAGCGTGCGGACGTCGCGACCGCCGAGCAGGATCGCGCCCTCCGTCGGATCGTAGAACCGCTCGATGAGCGCGAGGGTCGTGCTCTTTCCCGCCCCGGACGGTCCCACGAGCGCCACACGGGCGCCCCGGGGCACGCGGAACGAGACACCGTGCAGGACCTCGCCATCCGTCCGCAGGTCGTCCTTGGCGACGGCCGGGTCCGGGATGTCGAGCGTCGAGGTGTCGACGCGGGCGCTTGAGAGCAGGGCCTTGGCCTCGGCCTCGGTCTTCTGCCGTGCGGCGACGACCGCCTCGGGGTAGCGGAAGTGCACGTCGCGGAACTCGATCGCCGGCACGTCGGCGCCTGCGGGGGCGTCCGCATCCGTGACCCGTGCCGCGATGGCGGCGTCATCCTGGGACTCGGTCGGGAGGTCCAGGACCTCCTGGATACGGCCGAGCGCGCCGAGCGCCTGGTTGACGGACGTGATGGCACCGAAGAACGAGCCGAGCGGCTGGATGAGGAAGAAGAGGAACATCACGAACGTGACGAGGCTCGCGATCTCGATCGCGCCCGACGCGACGCGGAAGCCGCCGACGCCGAGGACGACCAGGAGCGACAGCTGCAGGGCGATGCCGGCGACGGGCACGACCAGGGCGGACGCCTTCGCGATGCGCACGCCGATGCCGTACGCCTCGGCGGCCGTGCGGCTGATGGTCTCCTGCTCGCGCTCGCCTGCCCCTGCCGCGCGCACGGTGCGGATGGAGCCGACCGCTCGCTCGACGCCCGAGGCCAGCTCGCCGACCTTCTCCTGCTGGGCGCTCGTCTCGCGCCGGATGCGGCCGCTGAGCACCCCGACGACACCGATCGACAGGCCGATGACCACGAGGATCAGCAGCAGGAGGATCGGGTCGATGAGGAGCATCGCGATGATCGCGCCGGCGAAGATGAGGACGTTGCCGACCGAGTCGGCGAGCCCCTGGGTGAGCACGGCGTAGAGCAGCGTCGTGTCGGTGCCCACGCGGGAGACGAGGTCACCCGTACGACGCGCGTCGAACTCGCGGATCGGCAGGTGCAGGATGCGGGCCACCAGGCGCCGACGGCTCGAGAACACGACGGCGGTGCCCGTGCGCTGCAGCAGGTAGTGCTGATACCCCGAGATCACGGATGAGGCGACGACCAGCGCGACCAGCACCCAGACCAGGATGCCGAGGGTGTCGCCATCCTGAACCCGGGTGATGACCTCGCCGACCACGAGCGGCTGGGCGAGCGTGGCGCCGGCGGCGAGCACGCTGAGCACGGCGACGACGACGAGCACCCCCTTGTGCTCGAAGAGGAAGGGGAGCAGCTGCCGGAAGCTGGCGCGGGGACCCTCGTCAGGGGAGCGACGACCGCGGCGCGCGCGGGCGGGTGTGGACATGCCGGTACCTCGTTCGTTCGTCAGGGGGTGCTACTTCCGACCGTACTTCTTGTGGACGGCCTGCCGGGTCACGCCGAGGGCGCCGGCGATCGCGACCCACGAGTAGCCGTCGGCGCGCGCGCGGCGCACCTGGGCGGCCTCGGCGCGTGCGAGCTCGCCGCGCAGCGCCGCCAGCCGGCGCAGCTCGGCGAGCGGCTCGCCGCCGTCGGCCGCGGCGATCGCGGTGCGGATCGAGTCGCTCATCATCCTCCGTCCGTGGCGGCGTCGGGGGCCACCGCTGTCAACGGTAATTGACGCACCCGTCGGCGTCAACCCAAGTTGACCGCTCCGCTGCCCTGACCCGCGAGACAGTATCTGGCCGCCGAGACAGCGGGGTTCACCCACTGTCTCGGCGCGCACGTGCAGTCTCGCGGCCCGGGCGCGGGCCCGGAGCCGGAGCCGGGCCGGCCCCGACGGCAGCGTCAGGTCGGGCGCAGGCCCGGGCCCGGGGCCGGCCCCGAGGGCAGCACCAGCGCCGACACCGGCCGCAGTCGCCCCGGGAACGCGGAAGGCGGATGCTGCGCAGCACAGTGCCGCGCAGCATCCGCCTTCGTGCGGCGTCCTAGAGCGAGCCGGTCTCGCCGAGTCCGAGGTTGGCGTCGTAGTCGACGTCCTTGGTCTCCTTCGACAGGATCAGCGCGATGAGGGTCAGCACGGCGGCCCCCGACAGGTACAGGCCGACGAGCCAGGGTTCGCCGCCGGCCGCGGCCCACAGGCCCAGGGCGATGGAGGGAGCGACCGCGGCGCCGAGGATCGACGACACGTTGTAGGAGATCGCCGAGCCGGTGTAGCGCACGTTCGTCGGGAAGAGCTCGGGCAGGAGCGCTCCCATCGGCCCGAACGTCGCGCCCATCAGCATGAAGCCGAAGACCAGGAACGCCTGGGTGAGCGCGCCGGTGAACAACGGGTCGGTGTGCGGCAGCAGGAACAGGTTGAACGTGAGCCCGAAAACCGCGATGCCGGCGGTCACCCAGATCAGCAGGCGCCGCCGTCCGATTGCGTCGGCGATGGGACCCGACAGCAGCGTGAAGATGCCGAAGAAGACGACCCCGATGATCTGCATGATGACGAAGTCGATGTAGCCGTATCCGAGTCCGGGCAGGTAGGTCGCCGCGAACGCGGACGCGTCGAACGTCTCGCCGGCGGTCTCGGCTGCTTGCTGCGCGGCGGCGGTCGCCGTCTCGAGGCCCGCCTTCGTGCCGTAGGTCAGCGTGAAGTTCGTCATCAGGTAGAACAGCACGTAGGTCGCCAGCATGATGAACGTGCCGAGGATCAGCTGCCACCAGTGGCGGCGGATGACCTCGCCGAGGGGGAACTTGCGGATGGCTCCGGTCTTCTCCGCCTTCACGAACGTGTCGGACTCGACGAGCTTCAGGCGTACCCACAGGCCGATGATCACCATGACCGCGGAGAAGAGGAACGGCACCCGCCATCCCCATGCCAGGAACTCCTCCGAGCGCTGCGCCGTGCCGTCGGCGTGCGGCAGCGCGAAGTTGATGACGAGGAACACCGTGTTGGCGATGATGAAGCCGATCGGGGCGCCGAGCTGCGGGAACGTGCCGTACCAGGCGCGCTTGCCCTTCGGGGCGTTCTCGGTGGCGATGAGAGCCGCCCCCGACCACTCGCCGCCGAGTGCGAAGCCCTGTGAGAGGCGCAGTACGAGCAGCAGGAGCGCGGCCCACCATCCGATGGCCTGGTAGGTCGGGAGGCAGCCGATCAGGAACGTGGCGACGCCCATCGTCAGCAGCGACGCGACGAGGGTCGCCTTTCGGCCGAACCGGTCTCCGAAGTGCCCGAAGACGACCGCGCCGATGGGGCGGGCGATCATCGCGGCGCCGAAGACCGCGAACGAGGCGAGCAGCGAGGTCGTGTCGTCGCCGGTCGGGAAGAAGAGCGTGGGGAAGACGAGGACGGCGGCCGTCGCGTACGCGTAGAAGTCGTAGAACTCGATCGTGGTGCCCACGAGGCTCGCGGTGATGACGCGGCCGCGTGAGTTCACCGGCTTGGCGGTGGTGGCGGAAGACATGGAAGGGGGCCTGTCGCAGAGGGGAGGAAGGACGTCCTCGTGGGACGCGCCGGTGCGATGGGCGTCCGGGGCAGGGGTGATGCAGCGGGCGTCACGTCGCTGGGTCACCGGTGCGTGTCGACGCGGGAGCCGACACGCAATCGCTCAGTCTACCCGGACGTCGGCCGTCGGCGCCCCGGATCGCTCCGTCGTGCGGTCGTGCGGTGTCCGGGCCGCGCGGTCGGCGGGTGCGGTGTCCGGCCAGTGCCCGTGGGGCCCGAGCTCAGCGCCTATGCCTGCCTGTGGTCAGCGCCAGAGCACGGCGATCGCGGCGTTCGCGAGGGTGAGGGTGCCGATCAGCCAGAAGAGCGCGGGCGGGAGGCCGCCGGTGCGGCGCTGACGGGCGGAGCCGATGCCGAGGGCCGCGCCGATCGCGAGGAGAACGCCGAGCTTCACGCCGATCTTCACGTAGTTCAGGTCGTACTCGACGCCCCACGGCGCCGCGAGCGCCAGCCCCGTGACCGCGGCGATCACCATGCCGATGCTCATCAGCCGCGTGACCCGGATGCGGCGGCTCACCGCCTCGACCGCCCACGCGCCGAACAGCACGGCGAAGCCTACGAGGTGGACGAGGACGACGAGGTGACGCAGGATCTCCATGTCCCGAGCGTACCTTATGCCGTACTGAAGGTAGCGCGAGCGCAAGCACCCGCCCTGGGCCGCGGGGCCGTCCCGGTCACAGCTCCGCGCCCGCAGAGCCTCGGGGTCTGCTGCGGGCCGGGGGGCGGGCTCAGATGCGGAAGTCGCGCAGGAGCAGGGCCGTGCGGAGGGCGGCGTCGGCTGCCTCCGCGCCCTTGTCCTCGCTCGAGTCCGGGAGGCCGGCCCGGTCGAGGCCCTGCTTCTCGTCGTCGAGGGTCAGCACCCCGAAGCCGACGGGCTTGCCCGTGTCGATCGCGACGCGCGTGAGGCCGTCGGTCGCTGCGGAGGAGACGTACTCGAAGTGCGGGGTGCCCCCGCGGATGATGACGCCGAGTGCCACGACCGCGTCCGCGCCCGCGTCGAGGGCGGCCTTCGTCGTCACCGGCAGCTCGAACGAGCCCGGCACCCGCACGACGCGGTAGTCGGCCCCGGATGCGGCGAGCACGCGCTCGGCGCCCGCGATCAGGCCGTCGGTGATGACGTCGTGCCAGGATCCCGCGACGACGACGACCCGCAGGTCCGCCGCCTCCACGATCTCGGTACGGGGTGCTCCGTGTCCGCTCATTGGCCCGTGGCCTCCTTCATCTGCGCGAGCGCGTCGGCCAGGTCGTCGTCCGCGATGAGGTGGCCCATCCGGTCGCGCTTCGTGGCGAGGTACTGGTGGTTGTTGGGACCGACGCCGACCAGCAGCGGGACCTGCTCGACGACGTCGAGCCCGAGAGTCCGCAGCTGCGAGACCTTGTCGGTGTTGTTGGTCAGCAGGCGCACCCTCTCGACGCCGAGATCGGCGAGGATGCCGGCTGCCGCGGCGTAGTCGCGGGCGTCGGCGGGCAGACCCAGGGCGAGGTTCGCATCGACCGTGTCGAGACCGCGCTCCTGCAGGTTGTAGGCGCGCAGCTTGTTGATGAGGCCGATGCCGCGACCCTCGTGCCCGCGCATGTAGACGACGATGCCGCCATCCTGCTCGATCGCGTCGAGGGCGGCGTCGAGCTGCGGACCGCACTCGCACTTGAGCGACCCGAAGGCCTCGCCGGTGAGGCACTCCGAGTGCACGCGCACGAGCGGTGCGTCGGCGACCTCGCCGGAGACGACGGCGAGGTGGTCGGTGCCGGTGACCCGGTCCTTGTACGCGAGGAAGCGGAACTCCCCGTGCGAGGTGGTCACGGTGGCCTCGGCGCGCAGGCTCACCCGCCGGCGGTGCGCCGGCTGCGGCGCCTCGTCGCGCGGGTCGATCTCGTCGAGATGGGCGACGAGCTGCTCGATGGTGATGACGGGGATCTCGTCGCGGGCGCCGAGCTCGAGGAGTCCGGGCAATCGCATCATGCTCCCGTCCTCGGCGACGATCTCGGCGATCGCACCGACCGGGGCCAGTCCCGCCAGTCGTGTCAGCTCGACGGCCGCCTCGGTGTGGCCGCCCCGCTCGCGGACGCCGCCGTCGACCGCGCGCAGCGGCAGGACGTGCCCGGGCCGGATGACGCTGGTGGGCGTGGACTCCGGGTTCGCCAGCACGTTCAGGGTGTGCGAGCGGTCGGCCGCGCTGATGCCGGTCGTGATGCGGTCGGCCGCGTCCACGCTCACCGTGTAGGCGGTGCCGCGGGCGTCTTCGTTCACCTCGACCATGGGGGGCAGATCGAGCCGGTCGGCCCAGTCGGCGGGCATGGGCGCGCAGATGAACCCGCTCGAGTGGCGCACGGTCCAGGCGATCCACTCCGGGGTCGCCATCTGTGCGGAGAGGACGACGTCTCCCTCGTTCTCGCGGTTCTCGTCGTCGGCGACGATGACGGGCTTGCCGGCGCGCAGCGCCTCGAGCGCGACCGGGATGGGCGAAAGGCTCATCGGGAGCCCCCTTCGTTCGTGATGCGGGGCACGCCGGGCGACGCCGACGCGGGGGAGAAGGACAGGAGCCGCTGCACGTGGCGGGCGAGGACGTCGGTCTCGAGGTTCACGACGTCGGCGGCGGCGCGGGAGCCGAGGGTCGTCGCCGCGAGCGTCTCGGGGATGAGGGAGATCTCGAACCACGGCTCGGCGGCATCCGCGTCGCTGACGGCGCTGACCGTGAGCGAGACGCCGTCGACCGCGATCGATCCCTTGTCGACCACGAGCGGGGCGAGGTCGGCCGGGAGGGAGATCCGCACGACCTGCCACTGGGCGCCCGGGCGGACGTCCAGGACCCGGCCCGTGCCGTCGACGTGGCCCTGCACGATGTGGCCGCCGAGGCGGCCGTGGGCGGCGGTCGCCCGTTCGACATTGACGGCGGTGCCCTCGGCGACCGCGCGCACGGCGGTGACCTCGAGCGTCTGCCGCATGACGTCGGCTGTGAACCAGTCGGTGCCCTGGTCGACGACGGTCAGGCACACTCCCGAGATGGAGATCGAGTCGCCGTGGCCGGCGTCGGAGACGGCGAGCGGCGCCTGCACGGTGAGGCGCACCCCGTCTCCCGACGGCTCGACGCGGGTGACGGTGCCGATCTCCTCGATGATGCCGGTGAACATCAGTGGTCTCCTTCGTTCGAGGCGGATGCGGGGCGCGCGACGATCAGAAGGTCGTCGCCGAGGCGGCGGAGGTCGGCGATCTCGAGCCGGCGCTGCTCGTCGATGGTGGACACGCCGACCATCCGGAGCGCGGGATGGTCGCTGCCGTCCGGTCCGTAGCCGATCAGGGTCGGGGCGACGTACGCGAGGATCTCGTCGCCGAGGCCCGCGCGCAGGAAGGCGCTCGCGATCGTCGGCCCGCCCTCGACGAAGATCCGGTGCACGCCGAACCGGCGCAGCTCTTCGAGCACGGAGTCCGCCGGGTCGTCGCCGTGGTGCTCGCCGAACAGGTTGGCGCCGCTGCGGTGGAGGAATCCGCGAGGGTGGCGGTGGAGAGCGGCGTCCTCGGGGATGCTGCGGTCGCCGAGGACGATCGGCAGCGGCTGCCGGTCGTAGAGGGTGCCGTCCTCCCGGCGTGCGGTCAGTGCCGGGTCGTCGGCGAGGACCGTGCCGATGCCGACGACGATCGCGTCGGCCTCGGCGCGACGGCGGTGCACGTCCGCGCGGGCGGCCGGACCGGTGATCCACCGGCTCGTGCCGTCGGCGGCCGCGGCGCGTCCGTCGAGCGACTGCGCCCACTTGACCGTGACGTGCGGGCGACCCAGTCGCTGCACGGCGGTCCAGTCGGAGAGCAGCTCGCGGGCCTCGTCGGCGAGCACGCCGGATTCCACGTCGACCCCCGCGGCCCGGAGACGTTCGCCGCCGCCGCGCGCGACCGGGGTGGGGTCCGGGAGTGCGTAGATCACGCGCGCCACGCCCGCTTCGAGGAGTGCGCCCGCGCAGGGGCCGGTGCGGCCGGTGTGGTTGCAGGGCTCGAGGGTGACGACGGCCGTCGCGCCGCGTGCGGCGCCCGGGGCGAGGTGCGACAGGGCGTCGACCTCGGCGTGCGCGGTGCCGGCGCCGTGGTGCCACCCCTCGGCGAGGATCGCGCCGTCGGGGGAGAGCAGGACCGCGCCGACCTGCGGGTTGACGCCCGCGGGGCCTCGACGCGCGAGCCCGAGCGCGCGAGCCATCGCGTCGCGCTCCCTGTCGCTGACCGTCATCCGTCTCTCCCGCCGGTGGGCTCCGGGGAAGGGAACGGCGCGCGGTACGACGGCGCCGTATCGCGCGTGCTGCCTCCCATCCGGACTCGCGACATCGAGATGTCGCATCACCGTCGGTCCCGGAATTCCACCGGATCGGCACCTCCGGTCCCGCAGGACCCGAGACGCTCGCGGACTGTCACCGCCGGTTCGGATTCTCACCGACCCCGGAGCACGTTACGTGTTCCGAGTGTACTCAACCCCCGGGGCCGTGGATCATTCCCCGTCTCGCAATGACACGCAGCGGGTGCTCTCAGGTGTCGTCCTCGGCGAGGGCGCGGGCCGACGGCTCGTCGATCACGAGGTCGGTGACCAGGCCCGCGGCGAGAGCGCCCCGGACGCTCGCGAGCTTTCCCTCGCCCGAGACGATGCAGATGCGACGCCGCACACGGGCGAGGTCGGCCAGTGCCGGGCCCGTCGCGCGGGCGTTCAGGGCGATGTCCGCGCTCGAGCCGTCGGCGCGGTAGAAGACGGTCGCGACGTCGCCGACGACCCGCTCGCGCTCGAGCTCGGCCAGGTCCGCGCGCTCCAGGTACCCGCCGGCGTACACGTGGCTGGGCACCGACGACCCGCTGGCGCCGACGCTGAAGACCACGGCGTCCATTGCCGCCTGGGCGTCGAGGATGCGGCGCATGCTGCGCTCGCGCCAGAGCGCGGTCTTGGTCGCGGGGGCGTCGAAGAACGCCGGAACCGGGAACTGCTGCACCTGCGCGGTGAACGCATGCCCGAACCGGCGGAGGATCTCGCTGGCGTAGCCGAGGCCGGTGGTGCGGGTGTTGCCCGATCCGTTGAGCTGCACGAATCGCGTTCCGGTCGTGGGCTTCGGCTCGAGTCGGCGGCTGACCGCCGCGATCGTCGACCCCCAGGCCACCCCGACCGTCATGTGCGAGCCGACGTGCGCCCCGAGCACCGCCGCCGCGGTCGCGGCGACGATGTCGAGCCGCTCCACCTCGCCGGCGTCCTCGCGGACCGGCGCGGTGTGCGCGGTGATCCGGTATCGCGTCCGCAGCGCATCGGCCAGCATGCGAGGCGCGTCGAGTGGCGAGCGCACCCGGATCTCCACCAGCCCGCGCTCGCGCGCGTGCTTGAGCAGCCGTGAGACGGTCGAGCGCGAGACGCCCAGCCGCCCGCCGATCGACTCCATGGTCTCGCCGCGCAGATAGTGGGCGGTGGCGGCGGCGAGGGCGAGCTCGCTCTGCCGTCGGAGGTCGTCGGGCACGCCCCCAGTGTGCACGTTCGTGCAACCGGATTGCAACGATGTGTGACGCTCGTCACGATGGACACAGCGGCGGGCCCGACGTCGCGGAGGAGGACGAGCATGACGACGGATGCGGATGCCCGCACGGCGTGGCGGCAGCTGGCGGACCGGCCCCGAGCGGACGTGCTCGTGATCGGCGGGGGGATCAACGGCCTCGCGACGTTCCGCGATCTCGCGATGCAGGGCGTCGACGTGGCCCTCGTGGATCGCGGCGACTATGTCGGCGGCGCGTCGGCGGCGAGTTCGCACATGATCCACGGCGGGATCCGCTACCTCGAGAACGGAGAGTTCCGCCTCGTGCGCGAGGCCGTCGTGGAGCGCAACGGTCTCCTCGCCATCGCCCCGCACTACGTGCGTCCGCTGCAGACGACCATCCCCGTCTTCTCGACCTTCTCCGGCATCCTCTCCGCGCCCCTCCGGTTCCTCCGCCATGGCGCGGGCCGCCCGAAGGAGCGCGGCGCCGTCCTGATCAAGATCGGGCTGGTCATCTACGACTCCTTCTCCCGTGGCGGCGGCCGGGTGGCGCGTCACGCGTTCCACGGGCGCACGCGATCGCTCCGGGCGCTGCCCCGGCTCAACCCGGGCGTGCGCTACACGGCGTCCTACTGGGACGCCTCGCTGCACGACCCGGAACGCCTGGCGCTCGACGTCCTGCACGACGGGCTCGCCGCCGGAGGCGACCGGGCACGCGCGATCAACTACGTCGCAGCCGTCGGGGCGCGGAACGGCCGGGTGGTCCTCGAGGACGCCGAGAGCGGCGAACAGGTCGAGTTCACCGCATCCGTCGTCGTCAACGCCTCCGGACCCTGGACCGACCTCACCAACACCGCCCTCGGCGACCCGACCCGCTACATGGGCGGGACGAAGGGATCGCACATCGTCCTCGACAACCCCGAGCTGCTGGAGGCCGCTGGAGGGCGCGAGATCTTCTTCGAGCACCGCGACGGCCGCATCGTGCTCATCTACCCGCTCAAGGGGCGGGTGCTCGTCGGCACGACCGACCTCGAGCACGACATGCACGACGAGATCGTGTGCACGGAGGCCGAGGTCGACTACTTCTTCGACCTCGTGCGGCACGTGTTCCCCGGCATCGCGGTGGATCGCGATCAGATCGTCTACCGGTTCGCGGGCGTGCGGCCCCTGCCGGGGCACGGCGATGTGGCTCCCGGGTTCGTCTCGCGCGACTACCGGATCGAGGGCGCGCCGCTCGCGGGCTCGGACGGCTCGGTGCGCGTCCTCAGCCTCGTCGGCGGCAAGTGGACGACCTTCCGGGCGCTCGCCGAGCACCTCGCCGACCGCGTGCTGGCCGCGCTCGGACGCCCGCGTCGGCGCAGCACCGCCGGGGTGCAGATCGGCGGCGGCGTCGGGTACCCCACGACGGAACGGCGCCGGATGCGGTGGCTCGACGACAACGGCCGGAACCTGCCGCGCCCACGGGTCGCTGAACTGCTCGACCGATACGGCACCCGGGCCACCGAGGTGATCGAGGCCATCGCCGCGGACCCCTCCGACGCGCCGCTCGCCTCGGCGCCGTCCTACTCGACCGCGGAGCTGCGCCACCTCGCCCGCACCGAGCACGTCGTGCACGTCGCCGACCTGCTCCTGCGCCGCACCGGCCTCGCCTTCACGGGCGGCGCGATCGGGGCGGCGGAGGAGGTCACCCGCACCGTTGCGCCGGTCCTCGGCTGGGACGAGGACCGCATCGTGCACGAGCTCCGCGCCGGCATCGCGGCGGTCCGACGCGCGGAACCGGACGCGGCGGGGACGGACTCGGACGTCTCCGTGCTGACCGAATCCTGACGGACCGTCGGTCGAATCGCGACGCGCCGGGGTGCGGAAGGCATAATCGAGCACGGGCGCCGCGTCCGCGCGCCCGGAGAGGAAGCGGCGACGTGGCCGAGCATGTGATCGCCCTCGACCAGGGCACGACGTCGACGCGTGCGATCGTCTTCGACGCCGGCGGACGGATCGTCGCGAGCGCGCAACGCGAGCACGAGCAGATCTTCCCGCGCGCCGGACGCGTCGAGCACGACGCGAACGAGATCTGGACGAACTCGGTGTGGGTGCTCGAGACCGCGCTCGCCGAGGCGGGGCTCTCGGTCGCGCAGATCGCCGCGCTCGGGATCACGAACCAGCGCGAGACGGCGATCGTCTGGGATCGCCGCACGGGACGCCCCGTGCACAACGCGATCGTCTGGCAGGACACCCGCACGCAGCCGGCCATCGACCGGCTCGCCGGCGAGCACGCCGACTACGACCGGTTCGCCGACGAGACGGGACTGCCATTGGCGGCCTATTTCTCCGCATCCAAGATCGCGTGGATCCTCGACAACGTCACCGGGGCGCGCGCCGATGCCGAGGCCGGGCATCTGCTGTTCGGCACCCCCGACACGTGGCTCGTCTGGAACCTCACCGGCGGCTCGCGCCATGTGACCGACGTGACCAACGCGAGCCGCACGCTCCTCATGGACCTCCGGAGGCTCGAATGGTCGGACGCCATGCTCGAGGTGTTCCGCATCCCGCGCGCGATGCTTCCCGAGATCGTCTCCTCGTCCGAGGTGGTCGGGGAGGTCTCCGCCGTCGCGCAGCTGCGCGGCATCCCGATCGCCGGGATCCTGGGGGACCAGCAGGCGGCGACGTTCGGCCAGGCCGCGTTCGGCGAGGGCGAGTCGAAGAACACCTACGGCACCGGCAACTTCCTGCTCGTCGGCACCGGCGAGCGCATCGTGCGCTCGCCGCACGGGCTCATCTCGACCGTCGGCTACCGCATCGACGGGGAGCCCGCGCAGTACGCCGTGGAGGGCTCGATCGCCGTCACCGGATCGCTCGTGCAGTGGCTGCGCGACAACCTCGGTCTGTTCGCGGAGTCGAACGACGTGGGCAGGCTCGCCGAGTCCGTCCCGGACAACGGCGGGGCCTACTTCGTGCCCGCGTTCTCGGGCCTGTTCGCGCCGTACTGGCGACCCGACGCGCGCGGTGCTCTCGTCGGGCTCACCCGTTTCGTCAACCGCGGGCACATCGCCCGTGCCGCGCTGGAGGCGACCGCCTTCCAGACCCTCGATGTGATCGACGCTGTCGTGGCCGACACCGGCCGGTCGCTCGAAGAGCTGCGGGTCGACGGCGGCATGACCCGCAACGGCCTGCTCATGCAGTTCCAGGCCGACATCCTCGGCATCCCGGTGGTCCGACCCGAGGTGATCGAGACCACGGCGCTCGGGGCGGCGTATGCGGCCGGTCTCGCCACGGGCGTCTGGAAGACCCTCGACGAGCTGCGCGCGCACTGGCGCGAGGGCGAGCGGTGGGAGCCTCGGATGCCCGGGGACGAGCGCGACCGCCGCATCCGGATGTGGCGCAAGGCCGTTCGGCGCTCGTTCGACTGGGTCGACGACGACGCCCGCATCCTCATGGGCACCACCGGCTGAGCCCGTCCCTTCTCCTGCGAACCCACACCTTTCTCGCGAACCCACACCTCTATCGCGTACGGAGTGTGTGGGTTCGTGCAGAAGATGTGGGTTCGGCGGGCGGAGAGCGCGGATGCAGGACGAAGTGCGACTACTTGAGGAGGCGGGAGAGGCGGCGGTCCGCCAGGATTCTGCCGCCGGTCTGGCAGGTCGGGCAGTATTCCAGCGAGTTGTCGGCGAAGAACACCGACCGCACCTCGTCGCCGCACACGGGGCACTCCTGGCCGCGGCGTCCGTGCACCCGCATGCCGCGTCGCTTCGCGTCCTTGAGATCGGCCGGCGGCTTTTCGGATGCGGTCGCCACCGCATCCGCCAGCGTGTCGACGATCGCCGCGAACAGCGTGTCGATCTCGACGTCGCCGAGGGTCGCGGCGAGCGCGTACGGCGACATCCGGGCGACGTGGAGGATCTCGTCGGAGTAGGCGTTGCCGATGCCCGCGATGATCGACTGGTCCCGCAGCACCCCCTTGATCTGGGTGCGCCGACCGGCGAGCATCGCCGCGAGCGTGTCGCGTGCGAACCCGGGATCGAGCGGGTCGGGGCCCAGCCGCGCGATCCCCGGGACGTCGCCGGGGGAGCGCACGAGGTACACGGCGAGGGACTTCTTGGTGCCGGCCTCGGTGAGATCGAACCCCGATCCGTCGTCGAAGCCGACCCGCAGCGCGATGGGCGTGCGGCCGGGTTTCACGGGTGTCGGTGGCAGGACGTCGTACCAGCGCAGCCACCCCGCCTTCGCGAGATGGAACACCAGATGCGCATCCGCATCCGCTCCCGAGGTGCGGACGTCGAGGAACTTGCCGTGCCGCGCGACGGCCGTCACGGTCGTGTCCCGCAGGCTCTCGAGCGGCGGGTCGTACGTCTTCAGAGCGGAGATCGCGACGACCTGCGCCCGGGTCACCACACGGCCGGGCAGCCGCGTGCCCAGAAAGGCGACGAGCCCCTCGACCTCCGGCATCTCCGGCATGCGCCCATCCTGTCATGCGGGCGCATGCCGGAGCGGCGCGGATCAGACGGAGACGATGCTCGCGGCGTCCGCGCGCGGGGTGAGCCGCTGCAGCTGGGTGACGTGCGCGGGGGTGAGCTCTGCGAGCTCCGACACCTGCAGCAGCTTCATCGTGCGTACGACCTGCTCGGCGAGGATCTCGATGGTGCGGTCAACGCCGGCGCGGCCGCCGGCCATGAGGCCGTAGAGGTAGGCGCGGCCGATGAGGGTGAACTTCGCGCCGAGTGCGATGGCGGCGACGATGTCGGCGCCGTTCATGATGCCGGTGTCGATCGTGATCTCGGTGTCGCGGCCGACTTCGCGGACGACGTCGGGGAGGAGATGGAAGGGCACGGGGGCGCGGTCGAGCTGGCGTCCGCCGTGGTTGGAGAGCACGATGCCGTCGACGCCGAGATCGGCGAGACGGCGGGAGTCCTCGACGTTCTGCACGCCCTTGACGACGAGCTTCCCCGGCCACAGCGCGCGGATCTCGGCGAGGTCGTCGAAGGAGATCGACGGGTCCATCGCGGAGTCGAGCAGCTCGCCGACCGTGCCGCCGGTCGCCGACAGCGACGCGAACTCGAGCTTGGGCGTCGTGAGGAAGTCGTACCACCACCAGGGGCGGGGGAGCGCGTCGAGGATCGTGCCGACGCTGAGCTGGGGCGGGATGGAGAACCCGTTGCGCTTGTCGCGCAGGCGGGCACCGGCGACCGGGGTGTCGACGGTGAAGAACAGGGTGTCGAAGCCCGCCTTCGCGGCGCGTTCGACGAGGGCGTAGGAGATCTCGCGCTGGCGCATCACGTACAGCTGGAACCAGTTGCGTCCGTGGGGGTTCGCGGCCTTGACGTCCTCGATCGAGGTCGTCCCGAGGGTCGAGAGGGTGAACGGGATGCCCGCGGCGGCAGCCGCTCCCGCGCCCGCGATCTCGCCCTCGGTCTGCATCAGGCGGGTGAAGCCGGTCGGGGCGATCCCGAACGGCAGGGCAGACGGGCCGCCGAAGACGGTGGTGGAGGTGTCGACCGTGGAGACATCGCGCAGGATCGACGGATGGAACTCCACGTCCTCGAACGCCTGACGGGCCCGGGCCAGCGAGATCTCGCCATCCGCCGCGCCGTCGGTGTAGTCGAAAGCCGCCGCGGGCGTGCGGCGCTTCGCGATCCGCTGCAGATCCTCGATCGTCAACGCCGAGGACAGACGACGACGCTTGCCGTTCAGATCGGGCTTCTTGAACTGCATGAGCTCCAGGAGCTCGACGGGATTGGGCAGCTGCCGGCGGATGGCGCTCATGGACGTCCTTCGAACGGAACGGGGGCGCCTCATCCGGCGCGTTTCGGGTGGTCTGACCTCTGCTGTTAGGATATTGGCGTGCACTGGCCGCGTCAATTCGACGCCTCGTGCGCGGCAGGAGGATGAGGACGTGGTCTACGAGCGCATTCCCGATTGGGCTCCCGTCGCGCGAAGTCGTGCGCATGAGCTGGTCATCCAGGCGATCGAGGATCAGATCATGGCGGGCGCCCTCGTCGTGGGCGATCCGCTGCCGCCCGAGCGTGAGCTCGCCGCGCGGCTCGAGGTGAGCCGCGCGGGCGTGCGCGAGGCCGTCCGCGTGTTGGAGGGCCAGGGGGTTCTCCGCTCTCGCGTGGGCTCCGGCGCGGACGCGGGCACCTTCGTCGCCGCGCTCCCGGACGGTGCACTCACCCGCTTCCTCCGCCTGCACGTGGCGCTCGCGAACTTCCCGTTCAGCGACGTCGTCGACGCACGGGTGACGCTCGAGCGCTCGAGCGCCGCGCTGGCCGCGCGCAACGCCGACGCTGCCGCGATCGCGGTGATCGGGGAGGCCTTGCAGCGCGGCGCCGCTTCCGACGTCTCGCCCGACGCGTTCAACGACGCCGACACCGCGTTCCACGTCGCCATCGCCGAGGCCACCGGGAACCGGCTCGTGTCGTCGATGACGATCGCGATCCGCGAGTCGCTGACGGCCCGCATCCTGACGGCGCTGCACGGGCACGCCGACTGGACAGGCCTCGCGAAGCGACTGCACGCGCAGCACGAGGAGCTGTTCGACGCGATAGTCCGTCACGAGCCCGAGGTCGCGGCGGAGCTTGCCGAGCATCACATCCGCTTCGCGGACCAGGAGCTTCCCCGCATGGCCTGACGGAGCCCATCGCCTGACGGATCTCCGCACGGCCTGACGGATCTCTGCACGGCCGCACGGAGCCGTACGCGTGCCGGCCCGCCGCCGCGGGTCGCGGCGTAGCAGCGGCCTGGGTCGCTGACGACCAACGAAGGATGCGAGATCTGCCCCTCCGGGGAGACCTTCGGGTCAGCTGCGGCGCAGGAGGCCGATCCGGTCGTACACGTCGCCGAGGGTGCGGTCGGCGACGGATGCGGCCTTCCGCGCGTTCGCGGCGAGCACCCGGTCGAGCTCGGCCGGGTCGTCGAGCAGTGCCAGCGCGCGCTCGCGCACGGGTCCGAACTCGTTCACCACGACCTCGGCGAGGCCCTTCTTGAAGTCCCCGTAGCCGCGACCGGCGTACTCGTCCTCGATCGCCGGGATCTGGCGTCCGGTGAGGGCCGCGTAGATGACCAGCAGGTTCGAGACGCCGGGCTTGGTCTCCCGGTCGTAGCGGACGACGCCCTCGGAGTCGGTGACCGCGCGCATGATCTTCTTCGCGCTCTTGGCGGGGTCGTCGAGCAGCCACAGCACGCCGGCATCCGACTCGGCCGACTTCGACATCTTCGACGTCGGGTTCTGCAGGTCGTAGATGCGGCCGGTCTCCTGCTGGATCACCGGTGTCGGCACGCGGAAGGTCTCGCCGTAGCGTGCGTTGAAGCGTTCGGCGAGGTCGCGCGTCAGCTCGACGTGCTGCTTCTGGTCGTCGCCGACCGGCACGATGTTCGTCTGGTACAGCAGGATGTCGGCCGCCATCAGCACCGGGTAGGTGAACAGGCCGACGTTGGTCGCGTCGGCGCCGTGCCGCGCGGACTTGTCCTTGAACTGGGTCATCCGGCCGGCCTCGCCGTAGCCGGTGATGGTCGACAGGACCCAGGCGAGCTCCGTGTGCGCGGGTACGTGCGACTGCACGTACAGCGTCGACTTCGACGGCTCGATGCCGCCCGCGATGTACTGGGCCGCTGTGCGACGGGTCTTCTCCCGGAGCTCCGCCGGGTCGTTCGGCTGCGTGAGCGCGTGCAGGTCGACGACGGAGAAGAACGCGTCGTACGACTCCTGTAGGTCACGCCACTGCATGAGCGCCCCGATGTAGTTGCCGATCTGGAGGGAGTCGGCCGAGGGCTGCATTCCGGAGTACAGGCGCGCTTTGCTCACGCCTTCGATTCTAGGCGGGGCGGATGGGTCGCCCACCCGCTGCGTGACTGGTCTGGGTCGCGCATCCGCCGCGCCGTCAGCACCCGAGCGTGTAGTCCGCGATGACGGGGGCGTGGTCGCTCCAGCGTTCGGCGTACGCGGCGGCGCGCGCGACGCGGTAGTCGACGACCCGGGCCGCCAGGGCGGGGGAGGCCGCGTGGTAATCGATGCGCCATCCGGTGTCGTTGTCGAAGGCCTGGCCCCGGTTCGACCACCACGTGTACGGGCCGTCGACCTCGCCGGCGAAGCGGCGCCCGATGTCGATCCAGCCGAGGCCCGTGCCGGTCGATCCGTCGACCCCGGTCACGTCGCTCCCCGCCTCGCCGAAGAAGCGGTCGAAGTAGGCGCGCTCCCGAGGAAGGAAGCCCGCCTTCTTCACGTTGCCGCGCCAGTTCTTGATGTCGAGCTCGCGGTGGCCGACGTTCAGGTCGCCCGTGACGACGGCCAGCGCACCATCGGCCGACAGCTGCGGCAGGCGCTCGGTCATCGCATCGAGGAACGCCCACTTGGCCTCCTGACGAGGGGTGCCCACCTCGCCCGAGTGCACGTAGGCGCTGACGACGGTGAGCTGCTCTCCGTCGATGTCGAAGGTGGCCTCGAGCCAGCGCCCCTCCGACTGGGCGGGCTCAGGCGGCAGCTTCGTCCGCGAACCGGAGATGGGCAGTCGACTGGCCACCGCGACGCCCGCACGGCCCTTGGCCAGTGCCTCGTCGTGCACGATGTGCCAGCCCGGCAGCGCGGTGTCGACATGCTCGCGCTCTGCGCGGACCTCTTGCAGGGTGAGGATGTCGACATCCGCCCGATCGAGCCATCCGGCCATGCCGTTGCGGACGGCGGCGCGGATGCCGTTGACGTTGACAGAGGCGATGCGGATGGTTCGAGGCACGTCTGCCAGCGTAACGCGGGGCTCCGACACGCCGCCGCTGCGCCTAGCCTGAACCATGTCGGGTCCTGGGCGGTCTTCGCCGTCGCGAACGCGCTCGTTCGCCGGTTCCCGGCGTATGGCGCCGCGTTCGGCGCCATCCTGGCCCTGATGATCGGATTCGGCGGAATCGCGCTCATCGTGAACTTCGTGCTCGATGTCGTGCTGGCGCCGGGCGTGCTGCCCCTCGCGGTGCCGGCCGCGCTCGTTGTGTCGATCGTCGTGCCCGGCGTCTACGTCGCGTTCGCGGCGCATGCGATCCAGACTGCGGATGGCCGGGTCACGTTCGAGCGGAGCCGGTGAGCGACAGCACCGACTGAGCATCCATCGCCCCTGCAGGGCCCTCCGCGGGATGGGGAAAGCCCGGTCGCTGAGCGATCGCAGCGAGACAGAGCGCCAGGACCGGCGCGCATCAGTCGAGGAGGTCGCGCAGCCGGAGCCCGGGATCGTCGTCGGCCGGGCCGAGCGCCGTCAGCTCAGCGCGCGCCCGTCGCACGTCGCGCGTCGCGAGGGGTCTGCGCCACCACGGTGCGGACGCCAGCGCGGTCTCGGCATCACGCAGTCGCACGTGAGCGGCCACCCTGAGCGCTTGGCGCTCCATCCGGGCCCGCTCCTGCGGCGACAGCTCGACGAGCGGGAGGTCACGGTCGGAGGTGGCGACCGCGATCCACGCGCCGGCGACGAGGATGACGATGCCGTTGATGCGGAACCAGAGAAGGAAGCCGATGAAGATCGCGAACGTGGCCAGCAGCGGGTTCGACGGGGTGTAGCGCAGGAGAAGGCCGGCTGCGACCTGCATCACCGCGAGAGCGGCACCGCCGAGGAGGGAGCCGGGCCAGATCCGTCGCCATCTGAGTGAGGTGCCGGTGAGGAAGCGGAACAGCAGAGCGAGCGCCACAGCGTTGATGCCGAAGGCGACGATGAGGGTCAGCGTGCGCACGAGGACGCCCGACCAGGTCGAGTCGTTGCTCCATCCGAGCGGCGAGAGCACCAGGTCGAGGGCCCAGGTCGTGATCTGGACGAGCACCGAGCCGATCAGCAGCGCCAGACCGAACACGAGCGCCGCGAAGAGGTCCCGGGCCTTCAGCAGCACGTAGCTGCGAGCGTCGTAGGGGAGACCGAAGGTGTCGCGCACGGCGCGGCGGGTGTAGGTCACGAAGCCGATCGCCGTCCAGACGATGACGACGAGCGCCACGATGCCCGTGACCGTCAGCAGGCTTCCCGAGCTGGCCGCGATCTCCTGCACCTGCGCGGGTCTGACCAGTCCGTGATCGCTGATGAGGTTCGGGATGTAGCTGTTGATGATGGCGATGAGCCGGGTGACGGCCTCGGGGCTGCCGCCCAGCCAGGTGCCGACGATCGCGAAGGCGAGGTAGATCGCCGCGAAGATCGTGAACAGCGACTGGTAGCTGATGCCGGCGGCGAGGAGGAACCCGTTGTGCTGCAGGAAGTGGCGCCAGACTCGAATGGGGAACCAGGCGAGCGTCTTCTTCGTCAGCCGCGTGGCGCGCTCGAGCGGCTCGTCGAAGCGCTCGCGGAGCGACGCCTGGCCCGCTTCCCACCGGGCGCGCAGCGAGTCGTCGGGTTCGAGGATCGGGCGGGGGCTCTCGCCGCGCTCGGGTCGGTCCCGTCTATCGCTCACCCTGCCACACTAGCGAGCGGAGGACGCGGCATCCCCCGGCCGCCTGACCCCGAGACGGTCCCTCCGTCCCCTCCGCGTCCGCGGAGGGGACGGGCCTCGAGACTGCAACGGGGCGCCGAGACAGCGGGGAAACCCCACGGTCTCGGCGCCCACATGCAGTCTCGCGGTGGGGAGGGGCTCACCCGCGCAGGACGGCCTGCTTGACCTCGGCGATCGCCTTCGTGACCTGGATGCCGCGGGGGCACGCCTCGGTGCAGTTGAAGGTGGTGCGGCAGCGCCACACTCCCTCCTTGTCGTTGAGGATGTCGAGGCGCACGTCACCCGCGTCGTCGCGCGAGTCGAAGATGAACCGGTGCGCGTTCACGATCGCGGCGGGGCCGAAGTACTGCCCGTCGGTCCAGAACACGGGACAGGACGACGTGCACGCGGCGCAGAGGATGCACTTCGTGGTGTCGTCGAAGCGCTCACGGTCGACGATCGACTGGAAGCGCTCCTTGCCGGGCTCGGGCTTCGAGTTCGAGATCAGGAACGGCTGTACGTCGCGGAACGACGCGAAGAAGGGCTCCATGTCGACGATGAGGTCCTTCTCGAGCGGAAGTCCCTTGATGGCCTCGACGTAGATGGGCTTCGAGATGTCGAGATCCTTGATCAGCGTCTTGCACGCCAGCCGGTTGCGCCCGTTGATGCGCATCGCGTCGGACCCGCAGATGCCGTGGGCGCACGAGCGGCGGAACGCGAGCGAGCCGTCGACCTCCCACTTGATCTTGTGCAGCGCGTCGAGCACGCGGTCGGTCGAGTAGACCTCCACGTCGTAGTCGACCCAGCGCGGCTCCTCGTCGAGCTCCGGGTTGAACCGGCGCACGATGAAGGTCACGAGGAATGCCTGGATGCCGGAGTCGTTCGTCTCTTCGACGACCGGAGTCTCCGCCGGGGCGGTGGCGATCGCGGTGGCGGCCATGCCTAGTACTTCCTCTCCATCGGCTGGTAGCGGGTGATGACGACCGGTTTCCAATCCAGGCGGATGTGGTCCTCCGGGTGCGACGAGTGCGGGTCGCCCGAAAGGTAGGACATCGTGTGCCGCATGTAGTTCTCGTCGTCCCGCTTCGGGTAGTCGTCGCGCATGTGGCCGCCGCGGCTCTCCTTGCGGTTGCGTGCGGCGACGACGACGACCTCGGCGATGTCGAGGAGGAAGCCCAGCTCCACGGCTTCGAGCAGGTCGGTGTTGTACCGCTTGCCCTTGTCGTCCACGTGCACGTTGCGGTAGCGATCGCGCAGCTCCTCGATGACGACCATCACCTCACCGAGCGACTCGTCGGTGCGGAACACCTGGGCCTTGCGGTCCATCTCGTCCTGCAGGGTCTTGCGCAGCACGGCGATGCGCTCGGTGCCGGGGTTGTCGCGCAGGCCCTCGATGAGCTCGCGCACCTCCTTCGCCGGGTCCTCGGGAAGCGGTACGAAGTCGGCGGTCTGCACGTACTTCACGGCGTTCTTGCCGGCGCGCTTGCCGAACACGTTGATGTCGAGCAGCGAGTTCGTGCCGAGACGGTTCGAGCCGTGCACTGAGACGCAGGCGCACTCGCCGGCGGCGTAGAGGCCGGGGACGACGGTGGTGTTGTCGCTGAGCACCTCGGCGTCGTTGTTGGTCGGGATGCCGCCCATCGCGTAGTGCGCGGTCGGCATCACGGGCACGGGCTCGACCACCGGATCGACGCCGAGATAGGTGCGCGCGAACTCGGTGATGTCGGGGAGCTTGGTCTCGAGCACCTCGGCGCCGAGGTGCGTGCAGTCCAGCAGCACGTAGTCCTTGTGGGGGCCGGCGCCGCGGCCCTCCGCGACCTCCTGCACCATGCACCGGCTGACGATGTCGCGCGGGGCGAGGTCCTTGATGGTCGGCGCGTACCGCTCCATGAAGCGCTCGCCCGACGCGTTCCGGAGGATCGCGCCCTCGCCGCGCGCGCCCTCGGTGAGGAGGATGCCGAGGCCGGCGAGGCCGGTGGGGTGGAACTGGAAGAACTCCATGTCCTCGAGCGGCAGCCGCTTGCGCCAGACGATGCCGACGCCGTCGCCGGTGAGGGTGTGGGCGTTGGAGGTGGTCTTGAAGATCTTGCCGAAGCCGCCGGTGGCGAAGATGATCGCCTTCGCCTGGAAGACGTGCAGATCGCCCGTCGCCAGCTCGTACGCGACGACGCCCGAGACCTTGGTGGCGCCGTCCTCCTCGACCGTGATCAGGTCGAGCACGTAGAACTCGTTGTAGAAGTTGATGCCGAGCTTGACGCAGTTCTGGAACAGCGTCTGCAGGATCATGTGGCCGGTGCGGTCGGCGGCGTAGCACGCGCGGCGCACGGGGCTCTTGCCGTGGTCGGCCGTGTGGCCGCCGAACCGGCGCTGGTCGATCTTGCCCTCGGGCGTGCGGTTGAACGGCAGGCCCATGTTCTCGAGGTCGATGACCGCGTCGATGGCCTCCTTCGCGAGGATCTCCGCCGCATCCTGGTCGACGAGATAGTCGCCGCCCTTGACCGTGTCGAAGGTGTGCCACTCCCACGAGTCCTCTTCGACGTTGGCGAGCGCCGCCGCCATGCCGCCCTGCGCCGCGCCCGTGTGGGAGCGGGTCGGGTAGAGCTTCGAGATGACCGCCGTCCTCGCGCCCGGGGCCGCCTCGATGGCGGCGCGCATGCCGGCTCCGCCCGCGCCGACGATCACGATGTCGAACTGGTGGTAGTAGACGCCGTCCTTGATGACGGTGTCCTCGGTGGAATGACTGCTCACGGGAAGGATGCCTCTTTGTCCGTTGTGTCGCTGTGTCCGTTGTGTCGCGCGGTTCGGGGCGCGTTGCGATCTGTACTCTGCGGCCGTCGTGCCGAGGGCCTACTGGCAGCGCTCCCAGAGGATGCTGTCCGCGGTGACGCCCAGGCACGGGTCGAACGTGAAGACGACGAGCGTGCCGAGGACGATCAGGAAACCGGAGACGATCCAGATCGCCCAGACGAGCGCACGACGCGTGCCGTTGTGCGTGACGTAGTCGTTGACGATCGTGCGCATGCCGTTGCCGCCGTGGATCATCGCGAGCCACAGCATCAGCACGTCCCACCACTGCCAGAAGGGGGAGGCGAGCTTGCCGGCGACGAACGCGAAGTCGATCTGATGGATGCCGTCGCCGGTGAGGAGGTTGACGAACAGGTGCCCGAAGATCAGGACGATCAGCACGACGCCGGAGGCGCGCATGTAGATCCAGCCCCACTTCTCGAGGTTCGGGCCCTTGCGGCGCGGTGCGGAGTAGGCGGAGCGGGGGTCGGCGATCGCGGTGCTCATCAGTGGCCGCCTCCCGTCGAGGCGAACACGTTCATCAGGTGGCGCGGGGCGAAGCCCAGCATCGTCACCGCCCAGACGCCGAGGACGATCCACCAGAGCTGACGCTGGTAGCGCGCGCCCTTCGACCAGAAGTCGACCAGGATGATGCGAAGCCCGTTGTACGCGTGGTACGCGATGGCTGCGACCAGCACGACCTCGCCGATGCCCATGATCGGGTTCTTGTAGGTGCCGATGACCGCGTTGTACGCCTCGGGCGACACCCGGATCAGGGCGGTGTCGAGGATGTGCACGAGCAGGAAGAAGAAGATCGACACGCCGGTGATCCGGTGCAGGACCCACGACCACATGCCCTCGTTGCCACGGTACAGAGTCCCGCGGGGGACTTTCGAGGTCGTCTGGGTAACCGATGGTGTGACGCGTGCTGGTGCCGACACGGTCGTCCTCCCTGATCGAACACGGTGCGGGGCCGTCGATGCCCCCGGGGACCCGGCCCCTGGCGTCACTCGGGCGCTGCGTGACATCATATTCGGCCGGGCGCGTCGGCGCCCTTTAGGCGAACCTAACTATCTCGACGTCGAGATATCTCGGTGAGATCCGCGATCGCGTCGGTCGCCGGCGCGCGCGCCGGTTACGCTGGGCGGCATGGGGACTCCTATCGACGACTTCTACGCCGTGATTCCCGCGGGCGGCATCGGCAGCAGGCTGTGGCCGCTCTCGCGAGCGGACGCGCCGAAGTTCCTGCACGATCTCACCGGCTCCGGGCAGACGCTCCTGCGCGACACGTGGGACCGGCTGGAGCCGCTCGCCGGCCACGACCGGATCGCCGTGGTCACCGGGCGCGCGCACCGGGCCGCGGTCGAGCAGCAGCTGCCCGGCATCCCCGACGAGAACGTCTTCCTCGAGTCGGAGCCCCGCGACTCGACGGCCGCCATCGGCCTCGCAGCCGCCATCCTCGTCCGGCGTGAGCCGGACGTGGTCATCGGCTCGTTCGCGGCGGACCACGTCATCCGCGGAGCGCGGGTGTTCGACTTCGCTGTGCGCCAGGCCGTCGAGGTCGCGCGCGCCGGCTACATCTGCACGATCGGCATCCAGCCCTCCGAGGCCTCCACCGGCTTCGGCTACATCAAGCGGGCTGACGAGCTGATCGTGGAGGGCGCCCCCGAGGCGGCGCTCGTGGAGCGCTTCGTCGAGAAGCCCGACCTCGAGACGGCGCGGGCCTACTTCGCCGACCGGGCGTACTCGTGGAACGCGGGCATGTTCATCTCCCGCGCCGACGTGCTGCTCGCCGAGATCGCTGCCAACGAGCCCGAGCTGCACGCGGGACTCATCGAGCTCGCCGACGCCTGGGACGACCGCGACCGCCGCGGTCCCGCCGTCGACCGGATCTGGCCGGCGCTGAAGAAGATCGCGATCGACTACACGGTCGCCGAGCCCGCCGCGGCTAAGGGGCGTCTCGCCGTGGTGCCCGGTCACTTCGACTGGGACGACGTGGGCGACTTCGCCAGTCTCACCAAGCTGATCTCCAACGGGCGCAAGAACGATCTGGCGATCCTCGGGGAGAACGCGCGTATCCTCTCCGACGCCTCGAGCGGCATCGTGGTCTCGCAGACGCAGCGGGTCATCAGCCTGATCGGCGTGCAGGACGTCGTCGTGGTCGACACCCCCGATGCGCTGCTGGTGACCACCACGGAGCACGCGCAGCGGGTCAAGCAGGTCGTCGACGCGCTGAAGCTCACCGGTCGGGGCGACGTGCTCTGAGACCTGCGGGACCCTCCGTGGGGCACGAGAGCACGGCCGCTGCCCCTCGTCCGGGAGCTGCGCTCCTGGCTCAGGGAGCGAGACGAGGAGGCTCTCGCCGCAGAACGCCGCCCGTCCGGCACCGATCGCGCACGATGCCCCTCCGGTGACGGATACATTGCGTCTTTGTAACCATTCGCGTCCCGGGCGGGTGCAGAGCGTCGAGACGACGTCACAATCGGTAACTTCAAGACGTTCCCTGCGAGATCCGCGGGGCCATCAATGTGGAGGCAGCATTGACCATTTCGACCACCAAGAAGCTCGCCGGCGTCACTGCCGCCGCCGGGCTCGTCCTCGCCCTGGCCAGCTGCGGCTCGGCACCCGAGACCGACGCGACGAGCGGCGGTGACGCCGACGCCGTGGACGGCTTCATGCCCTGCCTGATCTCCGACGAGGGCGGCTGGAACGACAAGTCGTTCAACCAGTCCGCCAAGGAGGGCATGGACCGCGCCCTCGACGAGCTGGGCGTCGAAGGCATCGAGATGGAGTCGACCACCGCGAACGACTACGTCCCGAACCTTGAGCAGCTCGTCTCGGAGGGCTGCACGTTCATCGTCTCCGTGGGCTTCAACCTCTCGGCCGCGACCGTCGAGTCGGCCCTGGCCAACCCCGATCTCGACTACGCGATCATCGACGACTGGGCCGACAACGACTTCGACGGCACCACCGACGCGCCCAACATCAAGCCCCTCGTCTTCGACACGGCACAGGCGTCCTACCTCGGCGGCTACGCCGCGGCGGCATGGTCGGCGCAGAGCGGCGTGAACAAGGTCGGCACCTTCGGCGGCATGCAGATCCCCTCGGTGGCCGTGTTCATGGACGGCTTCGAGCTGGGCGTCGAGAAGTTCAACGAGGACAAGTCCGGGTCGGTCGAGGTCTTCGGGTGGGACACCGAGACGCAGGAGGGCGCCTTCACCGGCGGCTTCGCCGCGAACGACACCGCCAAGCAGACCGCGCAGGGCATCCTCGATCAGGGCGTCGACGTCATCCTGCCCGTCGGCGGGCCGATCTACCAGAGCGCTGCGGCCGCCATCAGCGACGGCGGAACGGACACGGTGATGCTCGGCGTCGACAGCGACCTCGCCGTCGCCGACACGAGTGTCGCCGACCTCACCCTCGTGTCGATCATGAAGGCGATCGACGTCGCCGTCTACGACGCCACGATCGAGGCCGCCGGCGGCGACTTCGACGTCACGCCGTACGTCGGCACGCTCGAGAACGAGGGCGTGAAGCTCTCGAGCTTCCACGACTTCGAGTCGCAGCTGCCCGACGGCCTCGTCGACGAGCTCGCCACGCTCCAGGAGTCGATCATCGCCGGCGACATCACGGTGGAGTCCCCGAACTCCCCGTGACGAACCGCTGAGATCGGGGCCGGGGGGATGCCGAGCATCCTCCCGGCCCCGCTTCCGTCCGCCACCCGTTCCTTCTCGCTAGATTGGCCGTCATGAAGCTCGAGTTGAGGGGCATCACCAAGCGCTTCGGTTCTCTGGTGGCCAACGATCGGATAGACTTGGTCGTCCGGCCGGGCGAGATCCACGCGCTCCTCGGTGAGAACGGCGCCGGCAAGTCGACGCTCATGAACGTCCTCTACGGCCTCTACCAGGCCGACGAGGGGGAGATCCTCCTCGACGACGTGGTCCAGTACTTCCGCGGACCCGGTGAGGCGATGGCCGCCGGCATCGGCATGGTGCACCAGCACTTCATGCTGATCCCCGTGTTCACCGTGGCGGAGAACGTCATGCTCGGACACGAGGACACCAAGGGCCTCGGCGCGCTGGACCTGCCCGCGGCGCGTCGGCACGTGCGCGAGGTGGCCGATCGCTTCGGCTTCCGGATCGATCCCGACGCGCTCGTCGGCGATCTGCCGGTGGGGGTGCAGCAGCGCGTCGAGATCATCAAGGCGCTCTCGCGCGACGCGAAGGTGCTCGTGTTCGACGAGCCGACGGCGGTGCTGACGCCCCAGGAGACCGACGAGCTGATGGGCATCATGCGCCAGCTCAAGGCCGAGGGCACCTCGATCGTCTTCATCACCCACAAGCTGCGCGAGGTCCGCGAGGTCGCCGACCGCATCACCGTCATCCGGCTCGGCCGGGTCGTCGGTGAGGCGTCGCCGACGGCGACGAACGCGGAGCTGGCCTCGCTCATGGTCGGGCGCGCGGTGGAGCTCACGGTGCACAAGGATCCGCCTCGCATCGGGGAGGGGGGCCTCGAAGTGCGCGATCTGCGCGTGCTGACGCCGTCGGGCGCCGTCGTCGTCGACTCGGTGTCCTTCGACGTCCGCCCCGGCGAGGTCGTCGCGGTCGCGGGCGTCCAGGGAAACGGGCAGACCGAGCTGGTGGAGGCCATCGTGGGCCTGGCTGCCCGCGTCGAGGGGTCGATCACCCTGGGCGGGGTGGAGCTGGTCGGCAAGAGCGTGCGCGGCATCCTCGACGAGGGCGTCGGGTTCGTCCCCGAGGACCGCAAGGAGGACGGCCTCGTCGGCAGCTTCTCGGTCGCCGAGAACCTGATCCTGGACCGCTCCTCCGACTCTGAGTTCGTGCGGTTCGGGACCATCCGCCGCCAGGCGCTCGACACGTTCGCGCGTGCCCGCATCGCGGAGTACGACATCCGCACGCAGGGACCCGACACCCCGGCGGGCACGCTGTCCGGCGGCAACCAGCAGAAGGTCGTGCTGGCGCGCGAGATGAGCCGCGAGCTGCGGCTGCTCCTCGCCGCGCAGCCGACGCGCGGCGTGGACGTCGGGTCGATCGAGTTCATCCACACGCGCATCGTGGAGACGCGGGATGCCGGCATCCCGGTGGTCGTCGTCTCGACCGAGCTCGACGAGGTCGCCGCCCTCGCCGACCGCATCGCGGTCATGTACCGCGGAACGATCGTCGGGATCGTCCCCGGCGACACCCCCCGCGAGACCCTCGGCCTGATGATGGCCGGCGCCACAGACTCGGAGGCGGCCCTGTGAGCAGCACGACCCCCGGTGCCGACGACGCGACGCGGGGCCTCCCCGCCGAACAGCTGCCGGAGGTGCGCGGCCCGCTGACGGGTGAGCCCGCGCCGCCGCCGCGTTCGAACGTGTTCATCAAGGAGCTGCTGCGCGGCAGCGCCGTGACGACCCTGCTCGCGATCGTGCTCGCCATGATCGTCGGCGGCATCCTGATCGCCTTCACCGACGAGGACGTCCAAGAGGCGGCGGGCTATTTCTTCGCCCGGCCCGGAGACACTCTCGCCGCGATCTGGAGCGCGGTGTACGGCGGCTACGAGGCGCTCTTCCGCGGGGCGGTGTTCAACCCCCGGGGTGCGGACTTCGCCGCGCAGATCCGGCCGCTGACCAACTCGCTCGGCTTCGCCGCTCCCCTGATCGCCGCCGGTCTCGGGGTCGCCCTCGCCTTCCGCGTCGGCCTGTTCAACATCGGCGCCCGCGGCCAGATGCTGATCGGTGCGGCCCTCGCCGCGCTCGTCACCTTCCAGCTCGACCTGCCGATGTGGATCCACCTTCCGCTGACGCTGCTGGCCGGCATCGTCGGCGGAGCGCTGTGGGGCGGCCTCGTGGGTCTGCTCAAGGCCCGCACGGGCGCCCACGAGGTGATCCTCACGATCATGCTGAACTACGTGGCGTTCTACCTCGTCACGTGGATGATCCGGACACCAGGCCTCCTGCAGAAGCCCGGGACGAACCAGCCGATCACCTCGGCGACGCCCGAGACCGCGCGGTTCCCCGAGCTGCTCGGCGCCGCCTTCCCCGGCCTGGACTGGGGCTTCGTCGTCGTGGTCCTCGCGACTCTGGTGGTCTGGTGGGTCATCGAGCGGTCGAGCCTGGGCCTGCGCATGCGGGCGGTTGGCGACAACCCGCACGCGGCCCGCGCGAACGGCATCAGCGTCGAGCGCGTCTACATCTACGCGATGCTGTTCGCCGGCGGGCTCGCGGGCCTGGCGGCGATGAACCAGATCCAGGGATCGGTCACCACCGGCTTCAGCGGCAGCATCGACGCGGGCATCGGCTTCGACGCGATCACGGTCGCCCTGCTCGGGCGCAGCCGGGCGTGGGGGACGTTCGCCGCGGGCATCCTGTTCGGCGCGCTCAAGGCCGGCTCGTTCTCGATGCAGGCGCAGGGCATCCCGGTCGACATCGTGCTGGTCGTCCAGTCCCTCATCGTGCTGTTCATCGCGGCGCCCCCGCTGCTGCGCACCATCTTCTTCCTGCCGAAGACCGACGCCGAGAAGGCCGCCAAGACACGGAGCAAGGCCGCCAAGCGTCGACCAGGACCCGTCGCGGACAAGGGGGTGGCCGCATGAGCGCTCTGGCCCCCACGGCATCCTCCGACGGCACGATCCATCTCGCGACGGTCAAGGAGCGGCATCTCAAGGCGCCCCTCGTCCTGGCGGCGGTGACGCTGCTGCTCGCCGTCCTGTTCCTCGCCGCGCCCCGCGACGGCATCAGCACGTTCCGGCTCGGCGATGCGTCCTCGGCGATCGCCCTGCCGAACATCGGGCTGCCCACGGCGGCGACATCCTGGATCCTGCTCGGCGTGCTCGTGGTGCTGACCGGCCTCTCGGCGTGGAACGCGTGGTCCTACCGTCGTCCTCCGCTCTGGCTCACGATCGTCTTCGGCGTCCTCGCCGTCTTCACCTTTCTCGTCTGGGCGGCCGCCGACGGGCTCGTGCCGGTCTCGAGTCTGCTCGTGGGCGCCGTCTCGTTGTCGGTGCCGCTGGTCTTCGGCGCCTTGGGCGGCGTCATCGGCGAGCGCGCGGGCGTCGTCAACGTCGCGATCGAGGGCCAGCTGCTGCTGGGGGCCTTCTCCGCAGCGCTCCTGTCGAGCGTCACCGGCAACCCGTTCATCGGGCTGATCGGCGCGATGATCGGCGGCGTGCTGGTGGCCTTCGTCCTCGCGGCCTTCGCGATCAAGTACCTCGTCGACCAGGTCATCGTCGGCGTGGTCCTCAACGTGCTCGTCACCGGTCTCACCGGGTTCCTCTACGGGGCACTGCTCGTGCCCGACGAGGAGGCGCTGAACCGGCCGATCCGCTTCACGCGCATCGAGATCCCCCTGCTCAGCGACATCCCGATCATCGGACCCGTGCTGTTCAACCAGACCTTCATCGTCTACCTGATGTTCATCGCCGTGGTCGCGGTCTCGTGGGGGCTGTACCGCACCAGATGGGGCCTGCGCCTGCGCGCGGTCGGCGAGCACCCGCAGGCCGCCGACACCGTCGGCATCCGGGTGAACTCGACCCGGTTCTGGAACGTGTCGCTGGCCGGCGCGATCGCCGGCATCGGCGGGGCGTACTTCACGCTGGTGTCGGTGCCGCAGTTCGGCAAGGAGATGACCGCGGGGCTCGGCTTCATCGCCCTCGCCGCCGTCATCTTCGGCCGGTGGGACCCGATCAAGGCGACCCTCGCCGCGCTGCTGTTCGGATTCGCGACCAACCTGCAGAACCTGCTGACGGTGCTGAAGACGCCGATCCCGAGCGAGTTCATGCTGATGCTGCCCTATGTCGTGACGATCCTCGCGGTGGCCGGCTTCGCCGGTCAGATCCGCGGCCCCGCCGCATCCGGCAAACCGTACATCAAGGGCTGACGCCCGCGCGGATGCTGCGCCGTCCGCATCCGCGTATCCTCCACCATCGGAAGGCGACTGTGACAGACATCGACTGGGACCACCTGCGTCTCGTGGCGAACGAGGCGATGGAGCGCGCCTACGCGCCCTACTCCCGCTACCGGGTGGGGGCTGCAGCGCTGGTGTCGGACGGCCGCATCGTGTCGGGGTGCAACGTCGAGAACGCCTCGTACGGGGTGGGCCTGTGCGCCGAGTGCGGTCTCGTCTCGGAGCTGAGCATGACCGGCGGCGGCAGGCTCGTCGCCTTCGTCTGCGTGAACGGCGACCGCGAGACGATCATGCCCTGCGGCCGCTGCCGTCAGCTGCTGTTCGAGTTCGCACTGCCGGGGATGCTGCTGGAAACCGTGTCCGGCATCCGCACGATCGACGAGGTGTTGCCCGACGCCTTCGGTCCCCGCGACCTCGAGGAGAACCGCCGATGAGCGCGTCGTCGTCGTCGAGCGCGTCGTCGTCGAACACCGTGGAGGCGTTCGACGCGGTGGATGTCATCCGCGCCAAACGCGACGGGGGAGCCGTTCCCGAGGACGCGCTCCGCTGGATGATCGACGCCTACACCCGCGAGTACGTCACCGACGCGCAGATGGCGGCGTTCGCCATGGCGGTGCTCCTCAACGGCATGGGCCGCGACGAGATCCGGGTGATGACCGACGCGATGATCGCCTCCGGCGAGCGGATGAGCTTCGCGGACCTCGACAAGACGACGGTCGACAAGCACTCGACCGGCGGCGTCGGCGACAAGATCACCCTGCCGCTGGCCCCGCTCGTGGCGGCGTTCGGCGTCGCCGTGCCGCAGCTGTCGGGCCGCGGTCTCGGCCACACCGGGGGCACGCTCGACAAGCTGGAGTCGATCCCCGGATGGCGCTCCGCGCTCTCGAACGACGAGATGTTCGCCCAGCTCGCCTCGGTCGGTGCGGTCATCTGCGCGGCGGGTTCCGGGCTCGCCCCCGCCGACAAGCGGCTGTATGCCCTCCGCGACGTGACCGGCACGGTCGAGGCCATCCCGCTCATCGCCTCGAGCATCATGTCGAAGAAGATCGCCGAGGGCACGGCGGCGCTCGTGCTCGACGTGAAGTTCGGCTCCGGGGCGTTCATGCAGGACGTCGACCGTGCGCGCGAGCTCGCCCGCACGATGGTCGCGCTTGGGACGGACTCCGGCGTGGCGACGACGGCGCTGCTCACCGACATGAACACGCCGCTGGGGCTCGCCATCGGCAACGCGAACGAGGTGCGCGAGTCGGTCGAGGTGCTCGCCGGCGGCGGCCCCGCCGACGTGGTCGAGCTCACCGTCGCCCTCGCCCGCGAGATGCTCGCGCTCGCGGGGCTCCCCGACGTCGACGTCGAGGCCGCGCTCCGCGACGGCCGGGCGATGGACGCGTGGCGGCGCATGATCGTCGCGCAGGACGGCGATCCGGATGCGGAACTGCCCGTCGCCCGCGAGATCCACACGGTCACCGCGGCCCGGTCCGGAGTCGTCGCCCGTCTGGACGCCCTTCCGTTCGGCGTCGCCGCGTGGCGGCTGGGCGCCGGGCGCGCGCGCCCGCAGGACCCGGTCGTGCACGCCGCGGGCATCGACCTGCACGCGAAGCCCGGCGACCCCGTCGCCGCGGGACAGCCGCTGTTCACTTTGTCGGCGGACGATGGTGCCCGCTTCCCACGCGCCCTCGACGCGCTCGAGGGCGCGTGGGAGATCGGGGATGCCGCCCCCGCCGCATCCGCCCGCGTTCTCGAACGCATCAC